>NZ_JBIRTJ010000001.1:253780-1250270 GCF_044334695.1 Streptomyces sp. NPDC020747
CGCACCCGCACCCCGCCACTCCCGCGGAGCGGCCACGCTCAGCCCGTCGCGTCCACCAATGCCAGTTCGTGGAGGCGGTCCGGGGGCCCCGGGCGTAGTACCAGCCCTGGGCCGTGTCGCAGCCCAGTATGCGGAGCTGCTCGGCCTGGGCCGCCGTCTCCACGCCCTCGACCGTGACCGCGAGGTCAAGGCTGTGGGCAAGAGAAACGATCCCTTCGACGATCTTGAGGTCGACGGGATCGGCGGGGAACTGCTGCATGCCCTGGGTGAAGGAACGGTCCAGCTTGAGGATGCTCACCGGGAGGCGACGCAGGTTGGCGAGGTTCGAGTAGCCCGTGCCGAAGTCGTCGAGGGCGATGTCGACGCCCATCTCGGCGAGCCGGCGCAGCGGCTTGAGCAGGTCGTCGTCGGCGCCGATCAGCGCGGACTCGGTGACCTCCAGGCAGAGCGAGGACGGTTCGAGTCCGATGCGCTCCAGGATGTCGACCGTGTCGGCGACCAGGCCGGGATGGGTCAGCTGGCAGGGCGAGAGGTTCACGTTGATACGCAGCGGTCCGGCGTCGGCGTGACGTTCCTGCCACTCGCGGGCCTGGCGGACCGACTGCTCCAGGACCCACCGTCCCAGCGGCACGATCAGGCCGGTGTGCTCGGCGAGCGGGATGAACCGGTCGGGTCCGAGCACGCCGTGCTGCGGATGCAGCCAGCGCACGAGAGCCTCGGCGCCGCGCACGCTGCCGTCGCCGAGGTGGACGAGCGGCTGGTACTCGATGAAGAACTCGTTCCGGTCCAGGGCCGCGGGCAGCGCCGTGGTGAGCCCGTGCCGGGTGATGGCACGGGCGTCGGCCTCGGGGTCGGCGAGCTCGTAGCGGTTGCCGCCCGCCGACTTGGCGCGGTACATCGTGATGTCGGCGCTGCGCAGTACCTCGGCGGGGCCGCGCTCGCCCGCCGGGCCCTCGACGATGCCGATGCTGCCGCGGACGGTCAGTTCCCTGCCGTCGATGCGCACCGGTGTGATCAGGGCGTTCATGATGCGGTCGGCGAGCGCGTCGACCTCGCTCTCGGTGTCGGGCCCGGTCGTCAGGGCCACGAACTCGTCGCCGCCGAGCCGGGCGACCATCTCGCCGGGCGCGGTCGCGCAGGACTGCAGCCGGTCGGCGACCTCGACGAGCAGCCGGTCGCCGGCCGCGTGTCCGAGGCTGTCGTTGATGGTCTTGAAGCCGTCGAGGTCGAGGTAGCAGAGACCGAAGCGCATGCCGTCGCCCGCCGCGAGCGCCTTGTCGAGCCGCTCGAAGAACAGCGTCCGGTTGGGCAGTCCGGTGAGCGCGTCGTGCGTGGCCTCGTACCGCAGCCGCAGGTTGAGCAGCCGCCGCTCGGTGGTGTCCTCCATGAGGGCGAGCTGGAACTGGGGCCGGCCGTCCGCGTCACGCAGCAGGGAGACGGTGAGGTTGGTCCACAGAACCGTTCCGTCAGGGCGGTAGAAGGCCTTCTCGACGTGGTAGTGCTCGCGGTCGCCGGTGACCAACTCCTCGTAGAGCCGCCACACCTGGGGGGCGTCCTCGGGGTGGGTCCACTCGGTGACGTTGCGGCCGCGCATCAGCTGCTCGGTGCCGCCGAACATGCGCAGCAGAGCGTTGTTCACCTGGAGGATGTTGCCGTCGAGGTCGGCGACGCCGATGCCTATCGCGGCGCCCTCGAAGACCGCGCGGAAGCGTGCCTCGGTGGCGTGCAGGGCGTCCGCCACCACGCCCTGGGCCTGGAGGGCGGCGCGTGCGATGGACTCCTGCTCGGCCAGCGTCCGTTCCCGCAGCGCGTGCGCGAACCCGGCCGCCATGGCGTGCTGCAGGCGTGCCGAGCGGGCGCGCAGGGCCTCCTGGGACCCGTCGCCGCCGCAGTAGAGCACCAGGTAGGCGTCGACGCAGTCGAGGGTGCGGCTGAGCGCCTCGGGTTCGGTGCAGTGCGCGTCGATGAGCGCGGCGCCGACGGCCTGGCCCTCGGCCGCTTCGAACGTCCTGGCCCGCAGCGCCTCGCTGAGCCGCCGGGCGAGCGGCACCAGGCGCTGCTCGAATTCCGGCCGGGTCAGCGACGTCGCGGTCGCCGGGAACACGGCCCGGCTCCAGATCGTCGCGAACCTGCGCAGTCTGTCCTCCGGCCCGTCCGGCTCGGCGGTCACGCCTTGCGCCCCACGCCCGCGAAACCCGAGTAGGCATAAGGGTCCTCGTCCTCGGACGCCGAGTCGGGCCGCCATTTCGCCATCGGCACCAGTCCGGGTTCCACCATGTCGTACCCCTCGAAGAACCGCGCGACGTCGTCGCGCGAGCGCATGATCAGCGGGTTGCGGATGTCCTTGTAGACGTCGACGGCGCCCTCGGCCCGCTCTTTTGAGAGCGGGAGTCCCTCGTACGAGGCGTGCGAGACGACGAACAGGCTGCCGGGCGCAAGCGCGTCCCTCAGCTCTGTCACCGCCCCGTACGGGTCGTCCGTGTCCTCCACGAAGTGAAGTATGGCAACGAGGAGGAGTGCGACTGGCCGATTCAGGTCTATCAGGCGCTGAACCTGAGGGCTCGCCAGGATCTCCTGGGGCTTGCGGAGGTCGGCGGTGACCACGTCCGCGTCCTCGTTCCCGGCCAGCACGGCCGTGCTGTGCGCAACGGCGACGGGGTCGTGGTCGACGTACATGACGCGTGCGCCGGGGCGGGCACTCTGCGCCACCTCGTGGACGTTGCCGAAGGTGGGGATGCCCGAACCGATGTCGAGGAACTGGTCGATGCCCTCGTCGGCCGCGAATCGCACGGCACGGCGCAGGAACCCGCGGTTCGCCTGCATGATCTTGGGAAGTCCCGGCATGAACTCCATGGCCCGGCGCGCGGCTTCCCGGTCGACCTCGAAATTGTGCGATCCGCCCAGGTAGTAGTCGTAGACGCGACTCACGCTGGGCACCGAGATGTCGATGCCACGTGGGGCCCAGGCGGGACGCTCCATCTATCTCTCCAAGGCGTAGACGATCCGGTGTTCGAGCTGAGGCTACTGATCGTCCGCCAAAGGAGCGAGTGGAAACGGAAATTGACCATCCGTTCCAGGTCGCCGTCTCCGGCACGTGCCGAATTCGCCGCCTTACGAAATCGGACCGAAGCGTTCCAAAGAGTTCCGGGGAAACTGCGCAGCGTTACGAAGAAGCGTGCGGATAACCGTTCACGCGACCGGATCCGGCCGGATGTGAAAAAGCCGCTTCGCCCCCTCCGTGCGGAGCGGAGGGGGCGAACCGGTGGTTGTGCACACGTTTTCCGAACTTCCGGCACTCTCCTTCTCTGTGCGTTCACGCTCTCCGTGTGTGCGTTCACAACCTTCCGCGCTTCGAACGTCGCCTCCCCTCCGCGCTTCGCGATCGGTGTGTCTCGGTGACCAACCTGGGGAAGTGATCGTTCGGTTGGCCGCTTCGGGCCCGGCTACTTCGGCTTGCCGAGCGGCTTGCCCTCCGGGGAGATGGCGTACCACGTGCCGCCGACGCCCTGGCCGTTGGTGTCACCGGGCTTCTTGTCACCCGCGAAGGTGTAGAGCGGCCAGCAGTCGATGCTCTGCTGCTTGAGGCCGTCCGGGCGGTTGTTGACGACGTAGCCGCGCCGTCCGTCGTTCTTGTTGTCGATGCCCTTGGTGTCGGCGGCGTCGACCGGCGCGACGACCGGCCACTTCTCCAGGCACTCGCCGACACAGTTCGACTTCATCGGCCAGGGGACGTCCTTCTCGAACCGGTAGACCGTCATGCCGTTCTTGTCGATGACGACCTCACCGAGCTCGGGGTCGTTACGGGTCGACAGACCCGGCAGGTCTGCGGCTTCCGCGCTGCCGCCGGCCGCGGCCTCTCCGCCACCGGAGGCCTTCTTGCCATCGGGGGCCGTCGCGTACCAAGTGCCGCCCACACCCTGGCCCTTGGTGTCACCGGCCTTGGTGTCCTTCGCGAACCGGTACAGCGGCCAGCCCTCGTAGGTCAGCTGCTTGGTGCCGTCGGTACGGGTGACCTCGCCGAGCAGGGTCTTGTCAACGCCGATCGGCGCGGTGGCGCCCGAGGCCGGAACCGGCGGCCAGGCAGTGGCGCAGTCGCCGTCACAGTTCGACTTCGGCGGCTCGGCCGTGTCCTTGTCGAAGCGGTAGAGCGTCATGCCCGCGCTGTCCGTCACAACCTCACCGAGCTTGTCGGTGTCCGCCACGGCAAGCTGTCCGGCGCTCTGCGTCTGAGTACCGGCGGCCGCACCGGCCGTGCCGGCACCGGCTCCGGTGCTCGGGCTGGCCGCGGCCCCCGCCGAACCGTAACCATTGGCCGCGGGCGCCGCGCCCACGTTCTGGCTGCCGGTCGAAGTGTCCGCCTTGTCCTGACCGCACGCCGTCGTCAGCACCAGCACTGCCGCAGCTGACGCTACGAGTGAGGCGCTCCGCCAGGAGGTCTTCATTGGTAACTCCCGCTGTCTGCTTAGGTGTTGCGGCGCTGATCCACACCGCGTATGGCCCTAGGTACGGGCGGGAGTGCGGTGAGTGTTCAAAGCGCGCACATATTTCTTTCTGGTAACGCCCGGGAGCCCTGCTTTCGGTGGGGCGCGGGAGGCCTGCTCAGGCGTGTGACGGCAAGCGCGCGAGCCCCTTGTCCCTCCTTCGGGGCAACCTGGGCGCACTCTCGCGCGCGCGAGCGCGTGGGGACCGATGATCTCCGTCGTGCCTGGACCACTACGAACTCAGCCACGGACCGGATGCGCCCTCGTCATACGCCTGCTGACGCTGCTCGCGCTGACCTGGATCGCCGGTGGCGCGCCCGCTCCGGCGGCCGCCGACGCCTGCGCGTACGCGGCCACGGGGCCCGGCGGCGACGGCACGGTGGCGGTGGCCGTCGCGGGGACCTGCCCCACGCCGACGCCCACACCGACTCCGACGCCGTCCCTGCCCTGCCCGACTCCGGAACCACCCCCTCCGCCGAAGCCCCCGCCCAAGCCGACTCCGACGCCCACACCGACACCCGCCCCGCCGCCTCCCCCACCGCGGCCTGCCCCCGACCCGCCGACCGTGCCACCGCCCGCGCCCGCCCCACCACGGCCGGCTCCCGTCGTACCGCCCCCGGCGGTCCCCGCGCCGGCTCCGAAGCCCACTCCGACACCGAAGCCGACCCCCACCGCGCACCCCAGCCCCTCGCCGACTCCGGTGAGTTACCCGCCGTACCGCACCAGGCCGCGCAAGGCGCCGCCCCGCGACGGCCCGTCCCTGGTCTCGCTCACCCTGCTCATCACCGCGCCCGCGGTGTTCGCCGTCGCCGCGCTGCGCCCGCGATGACCTCTGGAGGAATCCTTTGTCGGAATGGCTTGTTCTCGCCCTCGCGATGGCGGCGGCCACCGTCGTCGTCCTCATCGTCACCGTCGTGCGGCACCACACCGCCGCCGAGGACGACGATCCGTCCGAGACCCCGGACGTGATCGAGTACATGACGATGATGATCGGCGTGGTGTACGCCATCGTGCTCGGCCTGGCCATCGCCGGCGTCTGGGAGGCGCGCGGCGTCGCCCAGGATCACGTCCAGAACGAGGCGTACGCGCTGCACGAGATCTCCGAGCGCGTCCGGGTGTACCCGCCCGACGTGCGCGACCGCATCCGGGACGACGTCAACGTCTATGTCGGCCACGTCGTCACCACCGAGTGGAAGGCCATGGCCGACGACGGCAAGGTCACGGACGAGGGTACGAAGCTGCTGGCCAGGATCCGCAACGACGTCACCGACTACGAGCCGCGGACGGACTTCGAGGCCCAGGCCTACCAGCCGCTCCTCGACCAGGTCACCGCGGCGGACAACGCGCGCACGGCCCGCGCGGAGTCCACGGCTCCGACCATGCCGGGCGTCGTGTGGTTCGGTCTGATCACCGGAGCCGTGGTCACCGTCGGGCTGATCTTCGCGCTGCAGATCCGCCGCACCCTGCGCGAGGTGATCCTGGCGGGCCTGTTCGCCGCCCTGATCGCCTTCCTGCTCTTCCTGATCTGGGACTTCGACGCTCCCTACAGCCGCGGGATCACGGCGACGGCGGATCCGTTCCTGACGCTCTTCCCGAAGGCCGGTGAGTGACGGACCCCTACGAGCCGGCTTCACCGGGGGACGGACGCCACGCCGCGCCCGTCCCCCAACCGCAGGCATCAGTTACCCGGTTCGGCCCACACCGTTGCCCCATTCGCGCGACAGCGATCGCGCCCGCGCCCGCACCTTCCTAGCGTTTCGATCATCGAGGTGCATGTACGGCGCAGCGGAAAAGGTCCGCGGCTGCGCCTCGGGGACCCGGAGGACTCACCATGCGCGCGATACGCGTCGCTTCGGCCGCACTGCTGGGCATGACCGCCCTGACCCTCACCGCACCCGTCGCCGCCGCCCGGGACGACGGGGAGGAGCGCAACATCACCTCGTTCGGCTTCAACGTCTCGCCCACGACCATCGCCGCCGGCGGCCGTGTCTCGTTGTCGGTCAACGGCTGCAAGTCGGACACCAAGGTGTCCTCGGGCGTCTTCGACACGGTGACGATCCGCAAGGGACAGGGCTCCGCCACGGCCACCGTCGACTGGGACGCCAAGCCCGGAGCGGTGTACGAGGTGACGTTCCAGTGCGGCGACGAGTCCGGCCACACGGACCTCACCATCGCCACCGGCCGCCCGGACGACCCGACGCACACCCCGGTCCACCGGGGCGTCAAGGCGGGCGTCGGCGGCAGCGCGGGCGACTTCGACCCGGGTGAGATCGGCCTCGGCGCCGCGCTCATCGCGGGCTCGGTCGGCGCGGCGTACTACTGGTCGCGGCGGCGCGCCGGCGAGCACGGCGGCTGACGCACCGGACGCAGCGGACAGCCCTTCGCCCCGGAACCCCTGAGGGTCCGGGGCGAAGGGCTGTCCGGGCTCAGATCCTGTTCTCGGAGCGGCGGCGCATCCAGAACACCCCGCCGCCGATGAGGGCGAGGCCGACGAGGCCGCCGCCGATCGCGATGTCGGTCGGGGTGGCACCGGTGGAGCTGCTGCCACCGAGACCGCCTCGGACACCACCGATGACGGTGAAGGCCTGCGGCTTGGTGAGGGTCTTGCCGCTGCAGTGGACCGTGATGTCGTACGAGCCCGGGTTGGCCGAGCTGTTGATGGTGGCGGTCCCCTTCGAGGTCTCGTTGTTGCCACCGGTCGACGAGAGTCTGGCCTGCGGGAACGCCGTCGACGTCATGGAGCCGCCGTTCGGGCAGCCGTCCACGGTGACCGAGAGCTGGCCGCCGCGGGCGATGACGCTGGGCATCGCGGTGATGTTGCTCGGGTTGTCCCAGGCCGCGGCCGTGGGCGCGGCGATTCCGACGGCGGCGAACGCCACCGCAGAGACCGCCAGGGCACGAGTGGTACGCATGTGATCCTCCGCGGAAGGCGCCCCGGGAACCGTCCCCGAGTCGATCGGCGAGAAAACGCCTCCCAGACAGACCCTCAGTTGCCCTGCACAGGGCCGCATTTCGAGAATGCTCCGTACCGGTGAGAGGACACGCCGAAGGAAAGGAACACAATCGGATATTGCCGCAGGTCACGGACCGTCAGAAATTTCCTGGCGACGGCAACTCGGATGGCGCACGGCGACACGCTCAGCCACCCGTTCGCGCTTCTCCCGTCGCCCTGTGCGCGCGCTGCGCTTAGCGTTCTCGTATGCGCGACGGACGTGGCGACGGCCACGTCGAGAGGGGATTGCGAATGTCCGTGACCGAGCTGGCGGAAGAGGAGGAGCGCCCCAAGAGGCGCGCTCCTTGGGGCGTGATAGCGCTTGTCCTGCTGACCGGCCTCGCTCTCATTCGGAATGGTTCGGGAGAGTTCGACGTCGGGCCCCCGCAACCGGCGACGGCCGCCGCCGCGGACAATCACGTCACCGGCAGCACGACCCGCACGGGTGCTCCGGCCCCCCTGCAGTTCTCCGTGGCAGACCGCATCAGGATCCCGGCGATCCGGGTCGACGCCCCCGCGACACCCGTGGGCCTCGACATGGAGGGCTGGGTGGACGCGCCGCCGCCGGAGGACCCGAACCTCGCGGGCTGGTTCTCGGGCGCGGTCTCGCCCGGCGAGAAGGGCACGGCCGTCATGGTCGGCCACGTCGACAACCGACAGGGCCCCGCCGTCTTCTACGGACTCGGGGCCCTGAAAAAGGGACATCGCGTGGAGGTCCTGCGCAAGGACGGAAAGACCGCCGTGTTCGAGATCTACGGCATCGAGGTCTTCGAGAAGAACAACTTCCCCGGAGACCGGGTCTATGGGAACACCGGAACCCCCGAATTGCGTGTCATCACCTGCGGGGGCGGTTTCTCCAAGCAGAACGGCTACGACGGGAACGTCGTCGTGTTCGCCCGCCTGATCGAGGTTCGCTGAGCGTTCCCCGGCAGGCGGGCGAAAATCGGCGGAGTTCCACGGAATCCTTTCGGTTCCGTGGAACTCCGCTGCTCTATGCGGACTGCCGACGGGGCACGATGAAGTGGTACCCCGAGTCCAGCAGCCGGGGCAGATAGTCGCGCAGCGCCGTCACACTCTGCGTACGGTCCCCGCCCGCGTCGTGCCCGAGGACCACGACGCCGGGGGCCGCGCCCTTGATGACCCGGCCCTCGATCGCGTCGGCACCGGGTGAGGTCCAGTCGAGGGTGTCGACGGTCCAGGCGAGCGGCTCCATGCCGAGTTCGGCGCCGATCTGGAAGGCGGCCCGGTTCCAGGCCCCGTACGGCGCGCGGAACCAGCCGGGCCGCTCTCCGGTTCCCTCCTCGATGACATCGCAGGTGCGCTCCATCTGGGAGCGGATCTCGGCCCTGGTCAGCCTGGTCAGCAGCGGATGGGACCAGGTGTGGTTGGCCACCACGTGTCCCTCGTCGGCCATCCGGCGCAGCAGGTCCTTGTGGCCGACGGCCATCTCCCCGCACACGAAGAACATGGCGTGCACCTTGTGGGCCTTGAGGGTGCGCAGCATCTGGGGGGTGTAGCGGGGGTCGGGCCCGTCGTCGAAGGTCAGCACCATGGTCTTGCCGCGCCCCGACATACGCAGGAACGGCTCGTGCCGTACGAGGGTCCGCGCGGCCGTGCCGCGGACCGGTCCGTATCCGGCGATGGGCTGAAGACGGTAGGCGGATGGTCTCAGGGCCGCGCGCCTCGCCTGGGCGCCGGCGGCGGGAGCGGCGGAGGACCGGACCGGGGAGCCCGGGTCGGCGGTGAGCACCTGTACCGTGCCGGCCGCGCCCGCCGCTCCCAGCACGGCGGCGCCGGCGAACAACGCCCGGCGCCGCGAGAGGAACTGATCCTTATTCATGAGTAATCAGTCGCCCGGCCGACGTGCGGCGCAGCACATGTCCACCGGTGCGGACGCACGAAAGCACCCGTTGAGAGCAGCTCCCGGAGGTCGGGAGCCGCTCAGCGGCGGCGTACGAGCGGGAAGGGCAGCGTCTCGCGGATGGTGAGCCCGGTGAGGAACATGACGAGCCGGTCGACGCCGATGCCGAGCCCTCCGGTGGGCGGCATGGCGTACTCCAGGGCGTCGAGGAAGTCCTCGTCCAGCTCCATCGCCTCCGGGTCTCCCCCGGCGGCGAGCAGTGACTGCGCGGTGAGCCGCCTGCGCTGCTCGACGGGGTCGGTCAGCTCGGAGTAGGCGGTGCCCAGCTCGGTGCCGAAGGCGACGAGGTCCCAGCGTTCGGCGAGCCGCGGGTCCACGCGGTGCTGCCGGGTGAGCGGGGAGACGTCGGTCGGGAAGTCCTTGTAGAAGGTCGGCAGCTGGGTCTTCTCCTCGACCAGGCGTTCGTACATTTCGAGGACGACATCGCCGCGGCCGTGCTCGGCGGTGTACGGGACCGACGCCCGGTCGCACAGCCGGTGCAGGGACTCCAGGGGCGTGTCGGCGTCGATCTCCTCCCCGAGCGCCTCGGAGATCGCCCCGTAGACCGTCCTGACGGGCCAGGATCCCGAGATGTCGTACTCGGTGCCGTCCTTGCGGGCGACCGGTGAACCGAAGGCGGCGGTCGCCGCGCCCTGGATCAGTTCGCGGGTGAGGTCGAGCATCACGTCGTAGTCGGCGAAGGCCTGGTAGGCCTCCAGCATCGTGAACTCGGGGTTGTGCTTGTAGGAGACGCCCTCGTTGCGGAAGGTGCGGCCCATCTCGAAGACCTTCTCCATGCCGCCGACGCACAGCCGCTTCAGATACAGCTCGGGGGCGATCCGCAGATAGAGGTCGAGGTCGTAGGCGTTGATGTGCGTGGTGAAGGGCCGGGCGTTGGCGCCGCCGTGGATCTGCTGGAGCATCGGCGTCTCGACCTCCAGGTAGCCGCGCTCCAGCAGGCCCTGGCGCAGGGCCTGGACGGCCGTGGACCTGGCCCGTACGACGTCCCGGGCGTCCGGGCTCGCGACCAGGTCGAGGTAGCGGCGGCGCACCTTGGCCTCCGGGTCGGCGAGGCCGCGCCGCTTGTCCGGCAGGGGGCGCAGGCACTTGCCGATGAGCTGCCAGGAGCTGACGAAGACCGTGGGCTGCCCCTTGTCGCTGACACCGGTCAGGCCGGTGACGCTGACGTGGTCGCCGATGTCGACGTCCTTGCGGAACCGGTCGAGCGCGGGACCCGCGTCCTTCCGGGTGAGGGCGAGCTGGAAGTCGCCGGACCAGTCGCGCAGGACGGCGAAGACGATGCCGCCGAAGTCGCGTACGAGCATGACGCGGCCCGCGACCGTCACGTGCTGCCCCTCGCGGACCTCTGCGAGGGCGTGGGTGCGGGGCGGGATGCCGACCGGATAGGGGTCGATGCCGTCGGCGCGGAGCCGGTCGAGTTTGCGGTGCCGGATGCGGACCTGTTCGGGCAGCCCGGACGTCGGATCGGCGGCCTCGGCCTCGCCCCCTCCGTCGAGGCCGAGCGCCGACAGCGACGGCAGACCCTCGGTGCTCGACGGTTTCGGCCCGCCCTTCGCGCGCCCCCTGCCCCGGAGTGTGCGCAGCGACGGTACGGAGACGAAGCCCTCCGCGATGCCCGAGGCCAGGCCGATCCGGGCGAGGGCGGCGGTGTCCCCGTAACAGATGAAGCGCGGATACCACTCGGGGTGGTACTTGGCGTTGGACCGGTAGAGGGCCTCCAGCTGCCACCACTTGGAGAAGAACAGCAGCAGGCGGCGCCAGAGTCTGAGGACCGGTCCGGCTCCGATGCGGGCGCCCTCCTCGAAGACCGAGCGGAACACGGCGAAGTTGAGCGAGATCCTGCGCACGCCGAGCTTTCCGGCGACCGCGCACAGCTCGGCGACCATGAACTCCATGACGCCGTTGGGCGCGCTGCGGTCCCGGCGCATCAGGTCGAGCGAGACGCCGTCGCGGCCCCAGGGCACGAGGGACAGCAGCGCCAGCAGTCTGCCGTCGGAGTCGAGGGCCTCGACGAGGAGGCAGTCGCCGTCCTCGGGGTCGCCGAGCCGGTCCAGGGCCATGGAGAAGCCGCGCTCGGTCTCGGTGTCCCGCCAGGCGTCCGCCCTGGCTACGATCTCCTCCATCTCCTCGTCGGTGAGGGTGGAGTGTCTGCGTACGCGGCAGGTGGCGCCGCTGCGGCGGACGCGGCCCACCGCCTGTCGGGCCACCCGCATGTCGCGGCCGTCGAGGTCGAAGCCGGCGACGTGCAGGATCGCCTCGTCGCCGAGCTGGAGAGCGCCGAGCCCTGAGCGCGCGTACGCCTTCGCGCCCTCCTCGGAGGCGCCCATGACGGCGGGGGCCCAGGCGTAGCGGCGGGCCACGTCGAGCCAGGCGCCGATGGCGTGCTGCCAGGCCTCGCGGTCGCCGACGGGGTCGCCGCTGGCGAGGCACACCCCGGCCTCGACGCGGTAGGTGACGGCGGCCTTGCCGCTGGGCGAGAAGACGACGGCCTTGTCGCGGCGGGTGGCAAAGTAGCCGAGCGAGTCGTCCGCCCCGTACGCCTTGAGCAGCGCGCGGATCCGGCTCTCCTCGTCGCCGTGCAGGGCCGCCTCCATGCGCTGGGAGCGGAAGAGGGTGGCGGCCGCGTTCAGCAGGGCGAGCGCGCCGAACAGGCCGAGGAAGAAGAACAGCGGGCGGGGTGGCCGCCCGTCGAAGGCGCCGCCCGAGATGAGTCCGCCGCAGACCCGGTCGGCGGCCCACAACAGCCGCTGGCCCCGCGGCAGGGTGCCGGGGAAGAGTTCGACGAGCCCCCAGCCGACGAGGATCGCCACGGCCAGCCCGGCGAGCAGCACGCCGAGGGCCCGGCGCACCGCGGCCCTGCGCGAGTCGGCGTAGAACTCCCGGCGGGCCACGATCAGCAGGCACAGGGCCAGCGCGCAGACCACGAGCGAGGGGACGGAGTCGGCGTACTGGCCCATCGCGGTGCCCAGCACGTCGGTGAGGACCAGCAGTCCGAGATAGACGACGACCAGCCACCAGGCGATCTTCTTGCGGGCCGCGATGGCGGCGGCGAGGAGGAACAGGAAGACGGCGTACGCGAGGTTCGCGCTGACCGGGACCACGACCAGGTTCAGCACGTGGACGACCGGGCGCGGCAGCCGGCGCAGCGGCGGTATGAAGGCCAGCACCAGACAGAGCAGGCCGAGGGCCGCGAAGAAGACCGCGAATCCCTCGGGCACCTTGCTGAGGAGACCGTCCCGCGACGGGCGTATCGGCCCTGTCGTGTCCTTCGGGTCCCTCGGGGCTTCCGCCCGGACGCCGGCGTTCATGCTCTCGACTGTAGGAACAGCGGGGCCCGGCCGCCTGTCGAGCGCGGCCGTGCGCGATCCCGGGCGGCTGTTGGGAACCGCCTGTTCCGATAGCCTCTGCGCCGTGACGGAACAGCACCCCCACCAGTTCGAACGGGGCACCGACGGGCCCAAGGTCATCGTGGTCGGCGTGGACGGCTCCGCCTCGTCCCTGCGCGCCGCCTCCTACGCCGCGGGGCTGGCCCGGCGCCAGCGGGCACTGCTCGCTCTGGTGTACATCCAGCCGGTGATGGCCGCCGGCGCCGCGCTCGGGGTTCCGGTCGCCGAGACGACCGACCAGATCGCCGAGGAGCTGGTGCGGGAGATCCGGGACGCGACCGAGCGGGTCAAGGGCATATTCGATGTGCGCTGGGAGTTCCACACCTTCCGCGGCGACCCGTACAACGGGCTCGTCTCGGCGGCGGACCAGCTCAAGGCGGACGCCGTCGTCGTGGGCGCCTCCGAGCAGGCGGGCCACCGGATCGTCGGTTCCGTCGCGATCCGGCTGGTGAAGGCGGGGCGGTGGCCGGTGACGGTGGTGCCGTAGAGCGCCGAGCGCCGCGACCGGCGTGGGCGGTGCCATCGGTGCGGGCGCCGGGGGTACGGCAACGCGCTCCCTCGGTCTGCACGCCCGGCAGGCGCTTCAACGCGCCCCGCTACTTCACCTACTTCGGCTACTTCGCCATGACCAGGCCGTCCCCGGCCGCGCCCCGGCTGAGGACGACGCGGCGGATCCGGTCGCGTACGGCGGTCACGTCGGCTCCTTGGCCGATCGCGCTGTTGAGGTCGACCACGCGGCCCGAGCCGACGTCGAACCACTGGGGTACGAATTCGGCCTTCTCCACCCGCCAGCGGTCGCCGGACCTCTCCGGCGGGGCGAAGGTGAAGCGGCCGATCGTGCTCTCGTTGCCGCGGGGATCCTTGGCACCGTCGTGGTTGGTCATCGCGCCGGCGATCTGGTCGCCCATCCCGTAGATCACCCAGGTGCCGTTGACCTTCTCGTACGCCTGGGGGACGTGGGCGTGGGTGCCGAGGATCAGGTCGATGTCGGGGCGGCCGTCCGTGCGGGACCCGGTGAGCCGCTCACTCAGTTCCAGCTGCTGGGCGTCGGGCTCGTCCTGCCATTCGGTGCCCCAGTGCAGGGACACGACCACGACGTCGGCGCCCGCCTTCCGGGCGGCCCGGGCCTCCGTGACGATCCGGTCGGGGTCGATGAGGTTGACGGCCCAGGGTGCGCCGGCCGGGAGCGGGAAGCCGTTCGTGCCGTAGGTGTACGCGAGGTGGGCGACCTTGGCGGTGCCCGTCTGCATGATCGTGGGCGCGCTCGCCTCGGCGGCACCGCGGGCGGACCCGGCGTGCCGCACCCCGGCCCGGTCGAGCGCGTCGAGGGTGCGGTGGATACCGGCGGCGCCGTCGTCGAGGGTGTGGTTGGAGGCGGTCGAGCAGGCGTCGTAGCCGGTCGTGGCAAGGCCGTCGGCCACCTGGGGCGGGGACTTGAAGGTGGGGTAGCCGGTGTAGTGGCCGTCCGCCCCGTACACCGTCTCCATGTGACAGATCGCCAGGTCGGCGCGGGCCACGACGGGTTTGACCCCCGACAGCATGGGGCGGAAGTCGTAGCCGTACCCGCCCGCGTCGGCGTTCGCCCTGTCGATGATCGAGCTGTGCGGGAGGACGTCACCGGAGGCGACGAGTGTGAAGCTCTGCGCCGACGCTCCGCCCCCGACCGGGCTCCCCCGGCGTTTCGGCCCGTCCTGGCCTTGACAGCTCGCGACAACAGCGGCGCAGCACAGGACCGCGAGGACCGTTGTCGTCCGTCGGGTGCGCGATGTCCTCGCCATTCTCGGCCTCGATCCAATGCGGCTCAATACTGCCCGATGCGGTCGTATTTGCGTACGAACCGATATGTGTCCAGACAAGAGTGCCGATGGGAGTCAAGAAGCCGCCACCGCCACTGCCCCGTACGGGGTTCCGGGATGGGGCCATTGGGGCGAACCGAGATGCGGAGGCGGAGCCTTCCGTCCCGGTTGACCGTTCGTCGTACCGTTCGTCGACGGGTTCGACCGTCTGCCGACGAGCCGTGTCCATGGCCTGTCCCGGCGGGTCTCCCTGCGCTGGCATACGGCCATGACGGCCGCCACGACCATGACCAGCAGGACGACCGCCGAGCACGAGCTGGCCGAATTGCAGCGGGAGCACGGCGCACCGCTCTTCGCCCTGATGCTGAGGCTCTCCGACGGAGACCGCCAGCGTGCCGAGGATCTGGTGCAGGAGACGTTCGTACGCGCCTGGCAGCATCCCGAGGCGCTGCGCGCCGACGACTTCGACTCCGTACGGCCCTGGCTGCTGACGGTCGGCCGGCGGCTCGCCATAGACGCGCGGCGGGCCCGCCAGGCGCGGCCCGCCGAGGTCGGGGACGCCGTGCTGGAGAGCGCGCGGGTCGCGGCCGATCACGCGGAACGCTCGGTGGCGACCCTCGATGTGCGAGAGGCTGTGAAGACACTCACTCCCGAGCACCGTGAAGTCCTGGTGCAGGTGTATTTCCGGGGGGCGAGTGTGGCGGAGGCCGCCGAGGCCCTGGGTATTCCGCCCGGTACCGTGAAATCTCGCGCGTACTACGCGCTGCGCGCCCTGCGCCGGGTTCTTCCGGGATACGCGGCCGACCTGCGGTGAAACCGGAGGCTAGGTCAAGCCTCCGTAAAGCGCCTTGCCGAGGACCATGGTTGAGCAATCAGCTGTCTTCATCCGTGTTCCCGACTGGGGCCCGGGGACGGGCGACGCGCACGCACCGGAGGAAGGCAGGAAGGGATGCTGCACAGAGGTCAAGAGAGCACGGACGGCGCGGGTGGTGGTGAACTCACCGTCCCCATGGCGTGGTTGTACGCCGAGTACATCGCCGACGAACTGCTGCGGACGGGCGACCTGATGCCGCCCACGTCCTTCGAGTTCCGCGCCGGGCGCGATGCCCTGGCGCTCACCATCTTCCTGTCGGACACGAGCGGGGAGCTCTCGGGCATCCGGGTCGTCACCCAGCTGGAGACGTGGCTGTCGCTGACGGCGTACGACCAGCCGTGGCAGGACTGGGTGCGGGAGCGCATGTCCGGACTCGCAGCCGAGGCGATCGACGCGGGTGGTCCGGCGCCGGACCTGGACCTGGCGACGGCGGCCTGGCGCTGGCTGGAGGAGACCGAGCTGCTCGCGCCCGACCTGGACGCGGTGCCGGGCGGCGGTCCGGTCATCGGGGAGGACGACGGCCCGAAGGTCTGGACACCCGCCTGGCAGCTGGGGCTGCCTCTGGGGCACCTGGCGATCCATCTTTTCTGAGGGGTTTTCCGGCACACTCCTGCATCCAACTACCCTGACCAGTTTTTTCTCGACCTCGACCAATCCGCGGGCCCGTCCGCTCCGAATCTCTTGGTTCGTTTCCTACGGGACTTGAGTGATTCGGCGGTCTCCTGCGTACCGGTGGGCAAGCAACTACTCCCCGCACACACACCCCATCGGCACCGAGGATTTGGTATGAGGTCGCTGGAACGCCACCGCGACGTCGGCGCATACGCGCTCGGCGTGCTGGACGAGGCGGATGCCTTCCGCTTCGAGGACCACCTCACGGAGTGTCCCCAGTGTGCGGTTCAGATACATGAACTGGCAGCCACCACACGGTCGTTGCGGGCATACGCCCAGGCGACGCCACGTGCGGTGCATCCCATGACGCAGGCCGGGCCGGCCCTGCTGGACCGGCTCCTGGAAGACGTCGCGTCGACACGCCGCAACGGACGCAGGCGCTGGCTGTACGCGGTCGCCGCGGCCGTGGCCTTCGCCGTGGGCGGTCCCGCGGTCGCGGTCTTCACCGGGGACGAGTCCTCCGGCGGCGAGACGGTCGCGGCGACCGACCCGTCGTCGGGCGTATGGGCCGAGGTCACCACCCTGAACCGCGCCTGGGGCAGCGAAGTCGACCTGAAGGTCAAGAACGCGCCGAGTCTCCTGCGCTGCCAGCTCGTCGCCATCGGCCGCGACGACTCGGAGCAGGTCGTACTCAGCTGGACCGTGCCCGAGAAAGCCGGCGAGCCCGCCCAGAGCAAACCCTCCGAGCCCATGCACGGCGCGGCGGCGATGCATCCCGGCGAGGTCCTCCGGTACGAGGTGCGCAACCCGGAGGGCAAGGCCCTGGTGACGCTGAAGGCCCCCTGAGGCGCAGGCGCCTGACGGCCGGTCACGGCTCGTCGCGGCGGTCAGGGCCTACTTCAGGAACTTGGACATCCTGCGGTCCGCGAGGGGCTTGCCGCCCGTCTGGCAGGTCGGGCAGTACTGGAGGGACGAGTCGCTGAAGGAGACCTCGCGGATGGTGTCGCCACAGACCGGGCAGGGCTCTCCGGTGCGACCGTGGACCCGCAGGCCGCTCTTCTTCTCGGCCTTCAGCCGGCCCGCGGCCAGTCCGCGGGAGCGCTCGACGGCACCGGCGAGCGTCGTCCGCAGCGCCTCGTACAGCCGCCCCGTCTCCTGTGGCGTCAGGGTCGAGGCGAGCTTGAAGGGCGACATCCTCGCGGCGTGCAGGATCTCGTCGCTGTAGGCGTTCCCCACTCCCGCGATCAGGCTCTGGTCGCGCAGGGCGCCCTTCAGCTGCCGCCGCTCGCCGTGCAGGAGCTTCGCGAAACGGGCCTCGTCGAAGTCGCCGGCCAGCGGGTCCGGGCCGAGCCGGGCGACACCCGGGACCTCCCCCGGATCCCGTACGACGTACACGGCCAGCCGCTTCTGGGTGCCCGCCTCGGTGAGGTCGAAGCCCTCGCCGGTCTCCAGGGCGACGCGCATCGCCAGCGGGCCCTTGCCGGGCCGCGACAAGAAGGAGTCGCGCGCAGCGCGTCGGTGAGGGGCGGTGGTCGGGTGACGGGTGGGACCGTCCGGAAGCCGGTCCTTCCAGTGCAGCCACCCCGCACGCGCCAAATGCGTCACGAGGCGCGGCCCGCCGTCCGTCTCCAGGTCCAGAAACTTCCCGTGCCGGTGCACGGCGACGACCTCGTGCCCTTCGAGGGCGCTCAGCGGCGGCTCGTACGTCTTCAGCACACTGATCGCGACGGGCAGCACCCGCACGATCTCGTGACCGACGAGATGATCGCCCAGAAAGTCCCTCAGGGCTTCGACCTCGGGCAGCTCCGGCATGGATCCAGGGTGCCACTCACGCCCCTTCAGAGGCGCGGCGAACTGCGCGACAAGCCCTCACGACCCGCACGTCACAACGCACCCGCAGGCCCCGCTCACTCCCGGTCACGCACCAAGAACTCGCACCACACACACTTGCCGCCGCCCCTCGCCTCCACGCCCCACACATCGGCGAGCCGGTCCACCAGGAGCAGCCCCCTCCCGGAGACCCCGGACTCCCCCGCCTCCCGCCGCCGCGGCAACGCGCTGGACGCGTCCTCGACCTCCACCCGAAGCCGCCGGTCGAGCCCGGTGAGGACGCGCAACGTCACGATGGCGGAGCCCTCCGTGTGCATCAGGGCGTTGGTGATCAGCTCGTCCGCGATCAGCTCGATCTCGTCGGCCCTCTCCCCCGCGCCCCAGGCGCGTACGGCCGCGCGGATCATGTGCCGCGCCTCGGCGAGCGCCTCGGGGTCGCCGGGCCCGACGTGCTGCTGGAGCCGGCCTCCGGGGCGCTGTGCGTCGAGGCCGAGGCGCCGCATCAGGAGCAGCGCCACGTCGTCCTCGCCGCCGCGTTCCTCGGCCACGTCGATGAGCCGGTCCGCGAGGTCGCGTACGTCGTCGGGGCCGGTGGAGATGAGCGCGCGCAGGGTCTGCATGCCGTCGTCGAGGTCGATCCCGGGCTGTTCGACGAGGCCGTCGGTGCAGAGCAGCAGGGTCTGGCCGGGGTCAAGTTCGAGGGTGTTGACCGGGTATTCGAGGCGCCCGAACAGGGCGGAGAGGCCGAGAGGCAGTCCTCCTTCGACGGGCAGTCTGCGGCAGCTGCCGTCGGTGTCACGGACGAGCGGGTCGATGTGGCCCGCCCGGACGACCTGCATCACACCGGTGGACAGGTCGACCTCCGCGTACAGGCAGGTGGCGAAGCGCTCGGTGTCGAGTTCGTGCAGGAAGACGGAGGCGCGGGCCATGACGGTGGCGGGGGTGTGGCCCTCGGCCGCGTAGGCGCGCAGGACGATGCGCAGCTGGCCCATGACGGCTGCCGCGTGCGTGTCGTGGCCCTGGACGTCGCCGATGACGGCCCCGACGCGGCCGCCGGGCAGCGGGATCACGTCGTACCAGTCGCCGCCGATGTCCCGGCCGAGGGAGCCGGAACGGTAGCGGACCGCGATGTCCGCGCCAGGGACGCTGGGGATGGAGCGCGGCAGCATGGCCTGCTGGAGGCCCTGGGCGAGGTCCTTCTCCTGCTCGTAGAACATGGCCCGCTGGAGGCTCTGGGCGATGCTGCTGCCGAGCGCGACCAGGACGTTGCGGTCCTCCGACGAGAAGCCGTGCCGGTCGTTGTAGAGCAGTCCGATGGCGCCGATGGGCCGGGCCTGGGCGATGAGCGGCAGATAGGCGGCCGAGGTGATCTCCAGATCGGTGATGTGCGGCCAGAGCAGCGGGTACGACTCGGCGAACTCCTCCGGCGACTCGATGAAGCGCGGGGCGAGCGTGCGCACGGCCTCGCTCATCGGGTACTGCTCGTCGATACGGGTGACCAGCGTGCCCGGTACGAAGCTGCCCGCGGGGCCCTCGGCGACCAGCCGAATACGGCCGGCCTCGACCAGGCCCATGACGAGGCTCTTGGCACCCAGGTGGGTGACCCCGTGGGTGTCCTTGAGGACGTCGATGACGTCCTGGACGGTGTGGGCGTGCGCGAGGGCCGCGGTGGTGATCTGCACGACGTTCGTCTGCTGGCGGCGGGCCTCGTCCAGGGCGGCCTGCTCGCGGCGGGCCTCGGCCTCGCCGAGTTCCTGCGTGGCGTCGCGGACGATGCCGATGATGCGGTTGGGACGGCCCGTCTCGTCGCGCCGGATGTAGCCCTGGGTGTGGGTCCAGCGCAGGGTGCCGTCACGGCGGCGGACCCGGAAGTACGCGCCGTAGTTCTCGCTGCCGTCCTTGATGGCCTGGGAGACGTGGGCGTCGATACGGCGGCCCTCGGTCGGTGGCACCCGGGTGCTCAGCGATTCGGGGCGGCCGTCGTATTCGTCGGGGCGCAGGTCGAAGATCTCGTGGGCCAGGGCGTCCATCTGGAAGGTTCCGGCGTCCAGGTCCCAGTCGAAGCTGCCCATGCGGTTGAGCGCCAGGATCGGGTCCGGGTGGGCGGGCCAGTCGTCCGGGAGTGACAGGGCGCTCGCTCCCCGATCAACCATGGGCCCACCTTGCCAGGATTTGGGCGATTCTTCGACCCGTGGGACACCCCCGGGAACCGCGCGGCCGACGGATGTACGGCAGGTTGCGCACGGCCCCGCCTAGCCGGGGATCAGGCCGGCGCCGTCGGGCAGGTCGACGGCGGGCTCGTCGGGGACGTCCGCGTCGGGCGGCGTGCCCGTGTCCGTACCGTCCGGGGGTGACACCAGGGAGTCGGAGGGGTCCGGAGCGGCCGTCTCGGTGACCGTGGGGCAGTCCGAGGGGTCGGGGGACATGGTGTCCGTGGAGCCGTCCGTCGGAGTGCCCTCCGTGGTGCCGGGGGTGACGGTCACGGTCGCCGTCACGCAGTCGCTCGCGGACTCGTCGGCGCCATCCGGGGAACGCTCCGACGACGACCCGTCGGGCGACGACCTCTCGGACGACGACTCGTCCGGCGACAGAGAGGATCCGTCCGGACGCGGGCTGTGCGGGTCGACGACGGGCGCGGGCACGATGCGGTCCTCGTCGCCGTCGTGGTCGCCGATCCGTCGTTCGATCCAGGTGTTGTTCTGGATGTTGATGATCGTGATGTTGACGATCACCCGCGGGGCCGGAGTGACCACGACGACCTCGGTGGGCCGGTAGCCGGACCACGGGCGGCCGTGGTGCCCCGGGGTTCCCTGGAGGGCGACCGGCGGCTTGAGCGGGTTCCCGCAGGCGCAGCGCACGCGCGGTACGCCCCGGTTGTCGACGAGGACAGCGGTGCCCGTCTGGAGGACGGCCTGGTACTCGGTCGCGCGCCCGTCCCGGAAGCCGTGGTTCGTGACTCGGGTGTCGGCGCGCATCACGACCGAGGTCAGTCCGCGCAGATAGTCGGGGATGCCTGCCCGGGCGATGCCGGTGGCCTGGGCAAAGGCGCGCGCCTTGACCTGGTCGGCGGCGAGGAAGCGGATCTGCCGGTCGACGTCACAGCTGCCGACGCGCCGGGTACCCCCGTAGAGGCCCGGCGTGCCGCCCGAGACGGACCGGACGCCCTCCGCCGTGGGACTGCCGGTCGGGGCCGTGGACCGGGGCGTACGGGTGACGGGTGGCGGCGTCGCGGTCGTGGTGGCCGTGGAGTCGGTGAAGGGGTCCGGGCCCTGGGCCGCGACCGGCTGGAGGAAGACCTCTCCGCCGGCGGTGGCGGAGCCGGACGCCTTGTCCCCGTCACCGCCGCAGCCTCCTGTGAGGAGCGCCGAGGCGAGCGCGCAGGCCGTGACGAGGGCTCTGGCGGGTATGCGCACCACGTTCTCCCGTCCGTCCCGGCCCATCACGGGCAATATGTCCACCATTGTCTGTGTCGGTCCCGGGAACCGCGCAAGCCGGAGAGAGTCACTCAGGGTCACAACGGCAGGGAAACGGCAGGGAAGGGAGCGGGCTCCGTGGAGTGGTTCACAGCCCCCGAGTACTGGATGAGCCGACTGGTCCTCCAGAAGGCGCTGGCCGTGGTCTATCTCGTCGCGTTCCTGGGCGCGGCGCTGCAGTTCCGTGCGCTGATCGGCGGACGCGGGATGCTGCCGGTGCCCCGGTTCGTGGCGCGGGTGCCGTTCCGGCAGGCACCGAGCGTGTTCCATCTCCACTACTCCGACCGCTTCTTCGCGGCCTGGGCGTGGACCGGCTGTGCGGTGTCGGTGGCGCTCATCGCCGGGCTGGACGGTCAACTGCCGCTCTGGGGTGCCATGTTGCTCTGGCTGGTGCCCTGGGTCATGTATCTGTCGATCGTGAACGTCGGCCAGACCTGGTACTCGTTCGGCTGGGAGTCCCTGCTCCTGGAGACCGGCTTCCTCGCGGTGTTCCTGGGCAACGACGAGGTCGCCCCGCCGGTCGTGGTGCTCTTCCTGCTGCGCTGGATCCTGTTCCGCGTCGAGTTCGGGGCGGGGCTGATCAAGATGCGCGGCGACGCGTGCTGGCGCAAGCTGACCTGCCTCGACCACCACCACGAGACCCAGCCGATGCCGGGCCCGCTGAGCTGGTTCTTCCACCATCTGCCGAAGCCGCTGCACCGGGTCGAGGTGGCCGCCAACCATTTCACCCAACTCGTCGTGCCGGTCCTGCTGTTCACCCCTCAGCCCGTCGCCACGGCCGCCGCCGCCCTGATGATCCTCACCCAGCTGTGGCTGATCCTGTCCGGCAACTTCTCCTGGCTGAACTGGATCACGATCGTGCTGGCCCTCTCGGCGCTGGAGCTCCCCGGCTCGGCCCCGGAGGTCCCCGGCGCCCCGCTCTGGTACGAGGTCGTGGTGCTCGCGGTCGCCGCGGTGCTCGTGACGCTGAGCTACCGCCCGGTCCGCAACATGATCTCCCGTCGCCAGGTCATGAACCGCTCCTTCGACCCGCTCCACCTGGTGAACACCTACGGGGCGTTCGGCAGCGTCAGCCGCGTCCGGTACGAGGTGGTGGTCGAGGGCACGGCCGACGCCGCACCCCACGAGGACTCCGACTGGCGGGAGTACGAGTTCAGGGGCAAGCCCGGCGATCCGCGGCGCTGGCCGCGTCAGTTCGCCCCGTACCACCTGCGGCTCGACTGGATGATGTGGTTCGCCGCGCTCTCCCCCGCCTACGCCGGATCGTGGTTCGGTGCCCTGGTGGAGCGGCTCCTGGAGAACGACCGGGACACACTGCGACTCCTGCGCCGCTCCCCGTTCCCGCCGGACGCGCCGCCCCGGTACGTCCGGGCCCGCCTCTTCCGCTACCGGTACACGACCTGGCGGGAACTGCGGGAGACGGGCGCCTGCTGGGAGCGGACGTATGTACGGGAATTCCTACCGCCGACGCGGCTCGACGCGGTGGTTCAGAGGTCGTAGATGTAGGTCGCCAGTGTGCTTCAGAGTCCGTAGACGCGGGTCGCGGTGTCCGCGAAGATCTCCTCCTGTTCGCTCTCACTGAGTTTCCCGGTCAACTGGCCCGCGATATCGGCCACTTCGGCGTACGAGGCGACGAGGGTGCACACCGGCCAGTCGGAGCCGAACATGAGCCGGCCGGGGCCGAAGGCTTCCAGGACGGTGTCCGAGTAGCGGGTCAGATCGCCCACCCGCCAGCCCTTCGGGTCCGCCTCCGTGACCATGCCGGAGAGCTTGCAGACGGTGTTCGGCAGGGCCGCGAGGGCGTGGATGCCGGTGGCCCAGGGTTCGAACTCGCCTGCGGCGATCGGGGGTTTGCCCAAGTGGTCCAGGACGAAGGTGAGTTCGGGGTGGTGCTCCGCCGCCCGTACGCAGGCCGGGAGTTGGTGCGGAAGGACCACCAGGTCGTAGACCAGGCCCGCCTCGGCGACCGCCGTCAGTCCTCGGCGTACGTCCTCGCGCAGCAGCCATTCGGGGTCCGGCTCGCCCTGGACCTGGTGGCGGATGCTCTTCAGGTACCGGCCGCCCGGCAGTTCGCGCAGGCGGGCCAGTTCGTCGGCCACGTCGGGGCTGGTGAGGTCGGTCCAGCCGACGACCGCGCCGATCAGGTGGTGGGCCTCCGCGAGGGCCAGGAACTCCGGGGTCTCCTCCGCCACCGTAACCGTCTGCACGAGGACGGTCCGGGAGACTCCGACGGCACGCGCCTCCGGCTCCAGGTCCTCGACGGTGAAGTTCCTTCTGAGGGGCGCCAGTTCGGGGCCGGTGATCCAGTCCTGGTCCCGTACGGAGAGGTCCCAGACGTGATGGTGGGCGTCGACGGTGCCCGTGCGTACGGTCACGGCAGCTCCCATACGACCGGCAGTTCCGCCTGCGAGCCCTCGGCCGAGTAGTCGTGGACCACGTCGAGAAGCTCGGCCATCCGGGCCTGCCAGGCGATGTTGACCGGCAGTTTCTCCAGTTCGGCGAGGAGTCGCGGGTAGTCCTCGCACTCCAGGACGTGGAAGAGGTCGGTGCCGCTGCGCCAGATCGTCCAGGAGGAGGCTCCGGCGGCGCGGATGGCGTCCGTGAGTTCCCCGGGGACCTCCCGGTGGGCGGCGTCGTACTCGGCGACACGGTCGGCGCGGACCTTGGTGTGCAGGGCCACTCTCACGACGCCCCCTTCGACTCCGACGCGTGCTCGCCGGGCACGGGCGCGTCGACGGGCAGGAGATCCGCGTCCCGCGCCTCCTGCCAGAAGGCCGCTGGCACCGGCGTCGCGAACTGCTCGGCGCAGTCGCGGACTTCGTACGGCGACTTGGCTCCCACGAGGACGCCCGCGACGGCCGGATGGGCGGCGCAGAAGGCCAGGGCGGCGGCGCGCAGGGTGGTGCCGTACCGGTCGGCCAGGGCGTTGAGAGCGAGGGCGCGGTCCAGCAACTCGGGCGGTGCGGCCGTGTAGTTGAACATCGCTCCCGGCCTCGGGTCGGCCAGCAAACCGGAGTTGAAGGCGCCGCCGATCACCACCGAGGTCCCGCGCTCCTGTGCGGCCGGCAGCAGTTCGGCCAGCGCGCCCTGGTCGAGGAGGGTGTAGCGCCCGGCGCACAGCACCACGTCGACGTCGGTGTCGAGGATGAAGCGGGTGAGCATCCCGGACTGGTTCATGCCCGCGCCGATCGCGCCCACCACGCCCTCCGAGCGGAGTTTCTCCAGCGCCGGATAGGCCTCCCGGAAGGCCTGTTCGGCGTGGTCGTCCGGGTCGTGGAGGTAGACGACGTCCACCCGGTCGAGGCCGAGCCGCTCCAGGCTGGCGTCCAGGCTGCGGCGTACGCCGTCCGCGCTGAAGTCCCACACGCGGCGGTGTGTGGCGGGCACGGCGAAGCCGTTGGCGAGGTCGTCGCCGCCCGCGTCGCTGGGCTCCAGACGGCGGCCCACCTTGGTCGAGATGGTGTACGCCGACCGGGGGCGCTCGCTCAGGGCCGCGCCCAGGCGGCGTTCGGAGAGGCCGATGCCGTAGTGGGGCGCGGTGTCGAAGTACCGGACGCCCGCGTCCCAGGCGGCGCCCACGGTCTCGTGCGCCTGTTCGTCGGGGACCTCCGTGAAGAGGTTGCCGATGGCGGCGGCGCCGAGGGCGAGGGCGGTGATCTCGACGCCGCTGCGGCCGAGCCTGTTCAGCGGCGTGCTCGCCGACCCGCTCACTGGCCCGCCGGACGCAGTCGCAGCCCCTGCATACCGCCGTCCACGGCGAGCGCGGTGCCGGTGGTGGCGCCGGACAGCGGGCTCGCCAAGTAGGCGACGGCGCCCGCGACTTCGGACGCCGAGACGAGTCGGCCGGTGGGCTGGCGGGCCTCCAGGGCGGCCCGTTCGGCGGCGGGGTCCGTCGCGGAGTCCAGGAGGCGGCCGACCCAGGGGGTGTCGACGGTGCCGGGGTTCACGCAGTTGACTCGGATGCCCTCGCGGACGTGGTCGGCGGCCATGGCGAGGGTCAGCGACAGGACGGCGCCCTTGGACGCGGAGTACAGGGCGCGCTGCGGCAGGCCCGCGGTGGCCGCGATGGAGCAGGTGTTCACGATGGCCGCGTGCGAGGACTTCCGCAGGTACGGCAGGGCCGCCCGGGCCGTACGGACCATGCCGACGACGTTGACGTCCAGTACGCGGTGCCAGACCTCGTCGTCGTTGTCCTCCACGGTGCCCTGGGCGCCGATGCCCGCGTTGTTGACCAGCACGTCGAGGCCGCCCAGGTCGGCGACCGCGGCGGCGACGGCCCGGCGTACGGACTCGTCGTCGGTGACGTCCGCCTGGTAGCCGAGCAGGGGCTTCTCGACGCTCGTGGGGTCCAGGTCGAGGACGGCCACCTGGGCGCCGCGGGAGGCGAGGAGCTCCGCGGTGGCCCGGCCGATGCCGGAGGCGCCGCCCGTCACCAGGGCCCTGAGACCCTCGAAGTCGCTCATGCCGCCTGCTCCTTCTGCCGGTCGAGGTCGGCGGCCCAGAAGGTGCCGCCGGGGAACGTGAACTCCGCGATGGACTCCGGCCGCATGGTCGCCGAGAAGCCCGGTGAGGTGGGTGCCATGTAGTGACCCTCTCCGATCACCACCGGGTCGAGGAAGTGATCGTGCAGATGATCCACGTATTCGATCACGCGGTCCTCGGTCGTGCCGGACAGTGCCACGTAGTCGAACATCGAGAGATGCTGGACGAGTTCGCACAGGCCGACGCCGCCGGCGTGCGGGCAGACGGGGACGCCGAACTTGGCGGCAAGCAGCAGGATCGCGAGGTTCTCGTTGACGCCGCCGACGCGGGCCGCGTCGATCTGCAGCACGTCGATGGCGCCCGCCTGGAGCAGCTGCTTGAAGATGATCCGGTTCTGTACGTGTTCGCCGGTGGCGACCTTGACCGGGGCGATCGCCTTGCGGATCGCGGCGTGGCCGAGGACGTCGTCGGGGCTGGTGGGCTCCTCGATCCAGTACGGGTCGAACTCGGCGAGCGCCCTGGTCCACTCGATGGCCTCGTCGACGTTCCAGCGCTGGTTGGCGTCGATGGCGATGCGGATGCCGGGGCCGACGACGGATCGGGCCACCCGGCAGCGGCGTACGTCGTCGGCGAGGTCCGCGCCGACCTTCAGCTTGATCTGGGTGAAGCCGTCGGCGACGGCCTGACGGGCCAGCCGGGTGAGCTTCTCGTCGGAGTAGCCGAGCCACCCGGGCGAGGTGGTGTAGCCAGGGAAGCCGCGCTCCTTGAGCAGCGCGGCGCGTTCGGTCGCGCCCTCCCGGCCCTCGCTCAGCAGGCGGAGCGCGTCCTCGGGGGTGAGGACGTCCGCGATGTAGCGGAAGTCCACCTGGGACACGAGCCATTCGGGTGTGGCGTCGGCGAGCAGCTGCCAGAGCGGCTTCTCGGCGCGCTTGGCGGCCAGGTCCCAGACGGCGTTGACGACGGCGCCGATCGCCATGTGCATCACGCCCTTCTCGGGCCCGAGCCACCGCAGTTGGCTGTCCCCGATCAGGTCCCGGCTCAACGCGCCGGGATCCGCGCACAGTTCGTCCACCGGCCGGCCCAGGATGTGCGGGCGCAGCGCCTCGATCGCGGCGACCTGGACATCGTTGCCCCGCCCGATGGTGAAGGTGAACCCGTGCCCCTCCAGGCCGTCGGCCGTGTCGTCGCTGCCTGTGCGCAGCACGACGTACGCGGCCGAGTAGTCGGGATCCGGGTTCATCGCGTCGGAGCCGTCGAGCTCACGCGAGGTGGGGAAGCGGATGTCGTAGGTGTCAACCGCGGTGATGCGGGCGGCAGATGAGGACACAGAAGGGCCTTTCGGTCCGGTACTTGGGACGGTCGCGAGGCGTTGGCTCAGTCCTGAGCCCGGCCGGTGGTCACGCGGGCGATCATCAGGGCGACCAGGATGATTCCCCCGTAGATGGCCTGGATCCAGAAGGACGGAACCTGCGCGAGGGTGAGCAGGTTCTGGACGACGCCGAGGAGCAGGACGCCGGTCAGGGCGCCGAACATCGTGCCCTTGCCGCCGTCGAGGCTGATGCCGCCGATGACCGCGGCCGCGAACACGGTGAAGATCATGTTCTGGCCCTGGTTGGCGTTGATCGCGCCGACGTAGCCGGTCTGCATGAGTCCGCCGACCGCGGCGAGCGTCCCGGCGACGACGAACACGCCGAGCATCACGCGCTCGACACGGATGCCGGCCGCGCGGGCCGCGTCGGCGTTGCCGCCGATCGCGTACAGGGCACGCCCCAGACGGTGGTACTTGAGGAAGAACCCGGCGACGCCGAACGCCGCCGCCGCCAGCCAGACCGAGATGGGAACGGTCAGGAAGGTGGTGGTGGCGAGCGTGTAGAAGGCGTCGGGCATGCCGAAGAGTGTCTTGCCCTCGGTCGCGCCGACCAGCAGGCCGCGCAGGATGATCAGCATCGCGAGCGTCACGATGAACGCGTTGAGCTTGAGCTTCACCACGAGGATGCCGTTGAAGCCGCCGATGACCGCGCCCACCACGAGGATCGCGAGCAGGGCGAGCCACGCCGGGAGTTCCGTGCCCCAGCCCGACTGTGCGGCGGGCAGCAGCAACAGCGCGCCGACGGCTGGCGCGATGCCGACGACCGACTCCAGCGACAGGTCGAACTTGCCGGTGATGAGCACCAGCGACTCGGCGAGGACCACCATCGCCAGGGCTGCCGAGGCGCCCAGGATGGAGATGATGTTCTGCTCGGTGAGGAAGGCGTCGTTGACGAACGCACCGAGGACGAGCAACAGCAACAGAGCTGGTACGAGGGCGAGTTCGCGTGCCCTGCGCAGGAGTACGGCCTTGGCGTCGGCCTTGCTCTTCAGCGGCCGTAGGGGGGTGGAGGCCGAGGCCGACGGGGCCTTCGTGTCAGCCATGGTGGTCCACTCCTTCGATGGAGGCGATCAGCTCGTGGTCGCGCCAGCCCGCCGGATGCTCGGCGACGACGCGGCCGTGGAAGAGGACGAGGACGCGGTCGCAGCGGCGCAGGTCGTCGAGTTCGTCGGAGACGACGAGGACGGCGGTGCCGTCGTCGCGGGCCGAGTCCATGCGGGAGAGCAGGGACTCCTTGGACTTCACGTCGACGCCCGCGGTGGGGTTGATCAGGACCAGCAGCCGGGGCTCGGAGGCGAGGGCCCGGGCCATGACGACCTTCTGCGCGTTGCCGCCGGAGAGGTCGGACACGGGCTGGTCGGGCCCCTGGGTGTGGATGTCGAGGCGGTCGATCAGCTCGTCGGCGAAGCCCCGTTTGCGGTCGGTGCCGACGAAGCCGTACCGGCCGAGTCGGTCCAGGACGCTCATGGTGGCGTTGTCGCCGACGGTCATGCCGAAGACGAGACCCTGCCCGTGCCGGTCGCGCGGTACGCAGCCGACCCCCGCGCGCAGGGCGGCCGTCACATCGCCGAACGGCAGCTGCCTGCCCTCCAGTTGGGCAGTTCCGCCGGTCGGCGTGTGCAGTCCCGCGAAGGACTCGGCCAGCTCGATCTTGCCGCTGCCGCTGGATCCGGCGAGGCCGACGACCTCACCACCGCGCACGGTGAGGTCGATGCCCTCGTACGAATCCGACGTGAGCCCGTGTGCTTCGAGGACGACGGGCGCGCCGGCGTCCACGTCGCCGCGGGAGGCCTTCTCCTCCACGGCGGCGATGGACTCCCCCGCCATGGCCTCGACAAGGGACGCCCTCGGCAGCTCGGCCACCGGGGCCGTGGTGATCCAGCGGGCGTCGCGCAGGACCGTCACGGTCTGGCACACCTCGTACACCTCCTGGAGGTGGTGCGAGATGAACAGGAACGTGACGCCGGACTCCTGGAGCGCGCGCATGCGGGTGAAGAGGCGCTCGATCTCCCGGTTGTCGAGCTGGGCGGTCGGTTCGTCGAGGACGATGAACCGGGCGCCGAAGCTCAACGCCCGGGCGATCTCCACCATTTGGCGGTCCTCGACCTTGAGGTCGGCGGTCCGGGCCTCCGGGTCGACGTGGACGTCCCAGGTGTCGAGGACCTCGGCGGCCTCGGTCTTCAGCCTGCGCCAGCTGATGAAGCCGCCGCGGCCCTGCGGCTGCCGGTTGATGAAGAGGTTCTCGGCGACCGTCAGCTCGGGGACGACGGTGGGCTTCTGGTAGACGCAGGCCACCTTGCGCCGCCAGGCGTCCCGGTCGGTGAGCGCGGGCGCGGGCTCACCGTCGAAGCTGACCGTGCCCTCGTCCGGGGCCTGGAGGCCGGTGAGGACGGTGACGAGGGTGGACTTGCCCGCGCCGTTTCGGCCGACGAGGGCATGGGACTCGCCCGCGTGCACGGTCAGCCGGCCGTCGGCGAGGGCGACCGTGGGACCGTACCGCTTGGCGATGCCCCGCGCCTCAACGAGTGGAGTGCTCATTTGACCGTGTTGCCCCACAGCTCGGGGTCGTCGACGTTCTCCTTGGTCACCAGCGGCGCGGGCAGCTGGTCCTCGAGGATGCCGCTGGGCAGCTTGACGATCTCGGAGTCGTGGTCGGTCGGACCCGGCTTGAAGGTCTTCCCCTCCATCGCCGCCTTGATGTAGTACATGCCGTACTTGGCGTAGAGGTCGGCCGGCTGCGAGACGGTGGCGTCGATCTGGCCCTTGCGGATGGCGTCGAACTCCTGCGGGATGCCGTCGTTCGAGACGATCGCGATGTGGCCCTTCTCGCCGGCCTTCTTCAGCAGCCCCTTGGACTTCAGGGTCTGCAGCGTGGGCGCGAGGTAGACGCCGCCCGCCTGCATGTAGATGCCCTTGATGTCCGGGTTGGCGTTGAGGAGGGTGTCCAGCTTGGAGGCCGCCGTGTCGGACTCCCACTTGGCGGGGATCTCCAGGACCTTCAGCTTCGGGAACTTCTCCTTGGCGCAGGCCCGGAAGGCCTCGGAGCGGTCCCGGCCGTTGACCGAGGCCAGGTCGCCCATGATCTGCACGACCTTGCCGGAGGGGTTCTCCTTGCCGAGGAACTCGCAGGCCTTCTCCCCGTACGCGACGTTGTTGGCGCGTACGACCATCGCGACCTTGCCCTTCTCGGGCGCCACGTCCACGGCGACCACGGGCACGCCCTTGCGCTCGGCCTGGTCGAGGCCGGCGGAGATCGCGGCGCTGTCCAGGGGCGCCACGACGAGGCCCTTCACACCCTGGTTGAGCTGGTTGTTGATGTCCGTGATCTGCTGCGACGGGTCGCTGTTGGAGTTCACGGTCTTGAGGGCGTCGACGTCCTCGGTCTTCGCCATCTTGGGTACGTAGTCGTTGTACGACTGCCAGAACGGCGAGGTCAGCAGGGGCAGGATCACCCCGACCTTGCCGCTGCCGTCGCCTCCGCCGTCGTCCTTCGAGGCGACGTTGTCCTTGGTGCTGCCGCATGCCGTGAGCGCGAGGGCGACGCAGGCGGCCGCAGCCGCCGCACGTATCGCCCGTGAGGTGTTTCGCCCGTTCCGGTACCGCACTGTTCTGCCGGCCATCTTTCGGCTCCTCGTTGAGCGTGATCGAGCGGGTGCCAGGCATATTTATCAGACCACTTCCCCCCGACAACACCCCTGGACCGCATTTTTCCCTGGTTTTCATACGTAGTGGTCCGACCACCTGAGTGGTTAGACTGCGGCGCACCCGGCGACAGGAGGACATGGCGTGGACGAGAGCCTGCCCCAGGGGACGACGGCCGCCCCGCAGAAGGGGACCGTGACGCAGCGCGCGATCGACCAGATCAAGGCGATGATCGGCGAGGGCCGTCTGGAGCCGGGCGCGCGACTGCCGACCGAGCGGGATCTGGCGTCCCAGCTGGGCATCTCGCGCAGCTCGATGCGCGAGGCGATCCGGGCGCTCACGGTCCTGGGCGTCCTGGAGGCCCGGCACGGATCCGGGATCTACGTCACGCAGCTGGAGGCCGGGGACCTGCTGGAGACCTTCGGAGTGGTCGCGGACCTCTCCCGGGGGCCGCGGCTGGTCGAGCTGCTCGAAGTGCGGCGCATCCTGGAGTCGACGGCGACGGCGCTCGCGGCCGCACGGATCACCCCCGACCAACTGGCCGAGGTCGAGAAGCACTTGACGGCCATGAACGCGACGGACGACCCGGAGGAGATCCTCTCCCACGACCTGGCGTTCCACCGCGCCATCGGGGTCGCCGCGGGCAACGACACGATGGCGGCCATCCTGGAGGGGCTCTCCTCACGCACGTTCCGCGCCCGGGTCTGGCGCGGCTACCAGGAGGAGGGCGCGTTCGAGCGCACGCGCCGTGAGCACGCGGCGATCCATCGTGCGCTGGTCGCCCACGATCCGGAGGCCGCGCGGGCGGCTGCCGCCGCGCATGTGGGTGAGGTGGAGCAGTGGTTGCGGACCCAGCTCCAGCCGTAGGGCTGGAACCGGGTCCGAGATGATCAACCTGCGGGCCGGTGGGGGCTGGTCGCGCCCACGATGGGGGTCCCCCCGCTCGAGCGAAGCCGAGAGTGGGGGAGGAGCCGCATATCGATACAGCCCCGCGCCCCTTGAAGGGCGCAGCCCCTCAAGGGCTGCGCCCCCTGAAGGGGTCAGGCCCGCTTGAGCCGCAGCGTCACCAGCTCGAACGGGCGGAGTTTCAGGGTGATCCTGTTGCCGTCCCGCTCCGGGGCGGTGGCGTCGGCCAGCGGCCGTTCCAGCAGGTCCGTCACCGTGACGGCCTCGACATCGAAGCCCGCCGTGAGCGTGGCTCGGCTGCGGCCGCCGCGGGACTCGTGGAAGCGGACGACCACATCACCGCTGCCGTCGTCGGCGAGCTTCACCGCGGTGACCACGACCGCGTCCTGAGCGACGGCCACCAGGGGCGCGACCTCCGAGGCCCCGCCGACGACCTTCCGCTCGGGCAGGTTGATCCGCCAGCCCTCGCGCACCGCGTCACCGATCCCGGCGCCGGGCACCAGCGCGTGCCGGAAGCGGTGGACGCCCTGGTCGGTCTCGGGGTCGGGGAACCGCGGGGCGCGCAGCAGCGAGACGCGGACCGTGGTGGTCGTACCACCGTCGTCGCGCACCGCACGCGTCACGTCATGGCCGTACGTCGAGTCGTTGACGACCGCGACGCCCCAGCCGGGCTCCTCCATGTGGACGAACCGGTGGTTGCAGGCCTCGAACTTGGCGGACTCCCATGACGTGTTGGTGTGCGTCGGCCGGAAGAAGTGCCCGAACTGCGTCTCGGACGCGTACCGCTCGGCGTGCACGTCCAGCGGGAAGGCCAGTTTCAGGAACTTCTCCGTCTCGTGCCAGTCGACCTCGGTGCCGATGTCGAGCCGCCACTCCCCCGGCGCGAGCGACAGCACCTGCGTGACCTTCGACGCCCCGAAGGTCCGTACGATCCGGACCGAGACGCCGTCGTCACCGGGGGCGACCTCGTCGGCGTCGACCAGGTCGGTGACCGTGTTCCGGTAGAACTCGTCGACGTCCCAGGCGTCCCACATGTTGGGGAAGTCGGGGTGGATCTGGAGCAGGTTGGCCGCCTTGCCGGGCGCGAGGGTCTCGCGGTCCGCGGCGAGGTCGAACGCGGAGACCACGAGTCCGCGCTCGTCGACCTCGATCCGCAGCCGTCCGTTGTCCAGCACATAGCCGCCGTCCGTGCGCGGCACGAGCGTGCACTCGCCGCCGACGACCGGGGTCCGCGCTCCGCCGGCGGGCACCCCGTCGCGGATGTGCGGCGCCGAGTTGAAGGCGAGGGCGGCCGTCCCCTCACCGGCCAGCGCACGCTGGGCGGCGCCGATGATGCCGTTCAGCTCCTCGGCGACGGCCTCGTACGTCTTACGGGCCTCGCGGTGCACCCACGCGATGGACGAGCCGGGCAGGATGTCGTGGAACTGGTGAAGCAGCACCGTCTTCCAGAGGCGGTCCAACTCCTCGTACGGGTAAGTGAACTTGGTCCGGACAGCCGCGGTCGCCGCCCACAACTCGGCCTCACGCAGAAGGTGTTCGCTGCGCCGATTGCCCTGCTTGGTCTTCGCCTGGCTGGTGAGGGTCGCCCGGTGCAACTCCAGGTACAACTCACCCACCCACACAGGGGCGTTGGGGTACTCGGCCTCCGCCTTCTCGAAGAACTTCTCCGGGGTCTCCCAGACCACGGTCGCCGAGCCTTCGAGGTCCCGGAGCCGGGCCGCCTTCGCGATCATCTCGCGGGTCGTGCCACCGCCGCCGTCGCCCCAGCCGGTCGGCGCGAGGGAGTGCCGGGCGACACCCTTGTCCTTGAAGTTGTTTGCCGCGTGGGCGATTTCACTGCCCTTCATGGAGCAGTTGTACGTGTCAACGGGCGGGAAGTGCGTGAAGATCCGCGTGCCGTCGATGCCCTCCCACTGGAAGGTGTGGTGCGGGAACTTGTTGGTCTGGGACCACGAGATCTTCTGCGTCAGCAGCCACTTGGAGCCCGCCGCCTTGATGATCTGCGGCAGTCCGGCCGCGAAGCCGAAGGTGTCGGGCAGCCACGCCTCCTCGTTCTCGACGCCGAACTCGTCGAGGAAGAACCGCTTGCCGTGCACGAACTGACGGGCCATCGCCTCCGAGCCCGGCATGTTGGTGTCCGACTCGACCCACATGCCGCCGGCCGGCACGAACCGCCCGTCGGCCACCGCCTTCTTGACCTTCGCCCACACCTCGGGCCGGTGCTCCTTCACCCAGGCCCACTGCTGGGCCTGCGACATGGCGAAGACGAAGTCCGGCTCGTCCTCGATCAGGGCGGTCATGTTGGAGGTGGTCCGGGCGACCTTGCGTACGGTCTCGCGCAGCGGCCACAGCCATGCCGAGTCGATGTGGGCGTGGCCGACCGCGCTGATGCGGTGGGCGGAGGGGACGGCGGGGGCGGACAGCACCCCTTCGAGGTGCGTGCGGGCCGCGGCCGCCGTGCCGCCCACGTTCTGCAGGTCGACGGCGTCGAGAGCCTTCTCCACCGCCCGCAGGATGTCCCAGCGGCGCGCGGACTCCACCGGCAGCTCGGCCATCAGCTCGCCGAGCACCTCCAGGTCGATGACCAGCTGCCACACCGTCTCGTCGAGGACGGCGAGGTCCATGCGCTCCAGCTTGTACTGCGGCTTGCTGCCCGCAGTCTCCTTGTCGCCCAACTGCGTGGGCCGGAAGGGGTGGTAGTCGAGGATGACGGGGTTGGACGCGGCCTCGACATGCAGCCGCACCTCCTCGCCACCCTCGACGGGGGCACCGATGCGCACCCACTGGTTGCGTGGGTTCAGGCCCTTCACCGGCGTGCCGTCGGGCCGGTAGACGAGGCCCTCGCACTGGAAGCCGGGCATGTTCTCGTCGAAGCCGAGGTCGAGGATCGCCTCGACGGTCTTCCCGGCCCACTCCTGGGGCACGGTCCCGGTCACCCGGAACCAGCTGGTGCCCCACGGAGCACCCCACCGCGCGCCCGCCTCGATCGGTTCGACCGGGGCGGACAGCCCCTCGTCGACCGGAACCGGCTCGCCGGGCGCGTGCCACACCGCCACTTCCAGTGGTACCGACTCGGGGTACACGGCGGGTCGTATGCGCTCGTCGAGCACACGCTTGAGGCGGGCTTCGACCAGGCTGCGGTCGTCATGCATGTGAGGTGCTCCGTAACTCCGTTGTGCGGGTTGCTGCTCGGTGTCGGTGGTCAACACCGGCTTTCGACGGTGACCACCTGGTCGGCGGTCACCAGGTGTGTGTGACGGTAGCGGGGGCTGACGCGGTGTAAAGCTCCCCCACGGCCCGCAGTTCGAACCGTGCCGTGGACTCACCGCCTTCCGGTGTCAATCCGCCGACGAAGAAGGCCCGCTGAGCGGTGCCGCCGAGGAAGCGCCGGGTGCCGTCGGGCAGGACCCGGTGCAGCGTGTAGTGGCGTACGCCGCCGGGGACGGCCCGCCACGCGAAGCGCAGGTCGCCTCCCGTGGCGCCGGTGATGCTCAGGTCGGCCGGGACGGACGGGCTCTGGGCGGCCTGGTTCCGGACGGCGAGTCCGCCGAGCCGCCACTTCACGGCGCCGCCCGACCCGGTGAGCCGGACCCCGAGACCGTGCACCGTGGCGCCCGCCGGCAGACCGGTCAGCCGTACGGTCGATGTCCCCCAGCCGCTCCCTGTGGTGACCGGGAAGTACGTGTACGCGTAGGGCTGGCCGGGGCCCGACGGCTCGGCGGTGGCGACGGCCAGCTCGACCGTCACGTCTCCCGAGTCGGCGCGATGGGTCAGCTCGACGACCGTGTCCTCGCCGATCGGCAGCCTGGTCGCGTACAGGTCCAGGGTGGCGGGCGCGTCGAGGGCGCCGGCGACCAGGACGCTGCTGCCGCCGCTCCAGGCGTCGGCGAAGTCGAAGGTGACGGCGGGTCGGGCGCCGGTCGTGCGTACGACCCAGCGCCGGGACGGCAGCCGGTCCTGGAGGCCGAGGTGGTTCCAGGCGGCGGTCGACGTCACCTTGCCGTCCTCGTACCAGCGCAGTCCGTGGCCGGTGTTGAAGGTGCTCGCGAAGGGGACCGAGGTCACCGTCGAGCGGTCGGCGACGGAGACGGCTGGGGCCCGCCAGGTGTCGGTGGCGTCGGGCTTCGCCGGGTCGAGCGACCGTCCGGTCCAGAACCGGTCGTCGGCCGCGTGGAAATCGCCCGGGGTGCGCCCGGCGGGCAGGTGGTTGCGGGTCCACTCGGGCCGGTAGAAGCCCACCGAGACGACGTGCGCCGAGCCGCTGGGCACCATCGCGTCCCAGCTCACGGAGCGGTTCCAGCCGTTGGCCTCCACATCGACGCCCGCCCACAACTCGTAACGGCTGCGGCCGAGTTGCTGGGCCGCCGTTCCCGAGGAGGCGAGGCTGCTCGACGACCAGCGGAAGTCCACGAACATCGAGTCGGCGGCCTGGAAGAACACCCTGTTCTGGTTGTTGAGGGCGCCCTGCCAGCTCACCGAGCCGCTCACGGTCATGGAGTCGTACCAGGTGACGCGCTGGCCCTTCGCCGTGCCGAGCGTCTTGAGCTCGGTGAGGAAGCCGAGCATGTCGGTGGCGAGGGCGGCGTTCCCGCCACTGGTCTCGGCGTTGACGAACCAGCCGTCGAACCCGTACGCCTCCGCGACCGCGACGAGCTGCGCGGCCAGCGGATAGTGCCCGGACGCGTCCTTCTGCACCAGGTCCCGGGTCCACTGCAGCTGGCCGCCGTACGCGGCGGGCGGCAGGAAGACATTGCCGAGAACGGGCACGCCGTGCCGGTGGGCGGCGTCCACGATCGGCGCGTTCGGGGCGAGAATCAGGCCCTCGCCGGAGGAGCCTCCCCAGAAGACCAGCTCGTCGAGGTACGACCAGTGGGTGAGGGCGTAGTAGTCGGCGTTGGCCGCGCCCTGCGAGGGGTTGCTCGCGGTCGGGCCGAAGGAGACCAGGGACTGGATACGGGCCTGGCCCGAGCGGGCCGTCGTGTTCGCCGGTGTCGGGGTGAAGCGGGCGGCGAGCGGCACGGACGCCGCGTTGAACGCCAGGTCGGTGTCCGTACCGGCGCTCCATGCCTTGAGGCTGCGCCAGGTGATGCCTGCGCCCGGGGAGCCCGAGGGGAACGAGTCCGGGTACCAGTAGGACGCGTACGGCTGGAGTGCCGCGGCGGCGCTCGGCTCGGCGGTGGCGGGTGAGGCCGGGAGCAGCGCGGCTGCCGCCCCGGTGCCGGCGGCGAGCAGGACGGTGCGTCTGGTGGGGTTCACGAGCAAGTGTCTCCTTGTGGGAGTTCTTGTGGGGGTCTACGGAACCTGATCGGGAGTGACGACTTCGGTGATGCCACGGGCGGCGAGGTGTTCCTCGTCGTCCGCGCGTGAGGCGAGCACGGTGGCCGGGCGGGCGCCGTCGGCGGTGAGCCGGAAGAACGCTTCGAAGACGGGTCCGCCGGGCGCGCAGAGCGAGCGGCCGGCGGGGCTGTCGGGGACGACGAGCGCGGTGGTGCGGGTCTTGGGCGCGTACGTGTGCTCGCGCGCCGAGCCGGCCATGCGGGCCAGCGCCCGTGCACTGTCCTTGGGGCGGCGGTCGTTGGTCAACAGGCCCAGCCCGTATTCGAGTTCGGGGAAGTCGGCGAGATCGCGGGACACGTCGTGGGAGCACCACCAGGTGATGCCCCACAGGTCGGTGCAGTCGAGCGCGTTCGCGACGGTCGCCTCGGTGAAGGCGGCGGCGTGTTCGGCGGGAACCAGCGGCGCCGGTGCGCCGACCTCCTGGAGCCAGACCGGGCGGGACGGGTCGTCGGCCCATGCCTTGGACAGCTCGATCAGATAGGCGGCGTGGTGTTCGGTCGCGACTCCGGTACGTCCGTGCCGCTGGGCCGTGCCGTTGAAGACCCACGAGTGCACGGCGGTCACCGCGCCGCGCCGGGCCGCCTGGGCCGGGGTGAACGGCATGTCGTCCTGGTACCAGGCCGCGTCGTACTCCGCGTGCAGATGCAGTTTGCCCGGAGCGCCCTTCTCACAGGCGGTGAGCATCCGCTCCAGCCAGGCGTCGATCTGCGCCGGATCCGCCCGGTCGGGGTCCGGATGGGGGCCCGCCGAGAACTGGTTGACCTCGTTGCCGACGGTCATACCGATGAAGTTGGGCCGGTCGGCGAGGGCCGCCGCGAGGGTCCGCAGGTACTCCGCCTGCCCCTCGACCACCTCGGGGTCGGTGAAGAGACTGCGTCGGTGCCAGGTCTGCGTCCACGCGGGCAGGAAGTCGAAACTGGACAAGTGCCCTTGCAGACCATCGACGTTGACGTCGAGGCCGCGCTCGGCCGCCGCGCCCGCGAGGTCGACGAGCTGCTCGACGGCCCGCGGGCGGATCAGCGAACGGTTCGGCTGGAAGTAGGGCCAGATCGGGAAGACCCTGATGTGGTCCAGGCCGAGCGCGGCGATGGAGTCGAGATCGGCCCGTACGGAGTCGAGATCGAAGTCCAGCCAGTGGTGGAACCACCCTTCACTCGGGGTGTAGTTGACGCCGAAGCGCACGACAGAAGGCGGCATGCGGGAGTCCTGGTTCTGGGGTGCGTACGTGGGGGTGTGGGGCCTTACGGACGGGCGTGCCCGTGGTGGTGTGGGCTGGTGAACCCGTGGTTGCCGGGGTCAGCCCTTGACCGCGCCCTCGCCGACACCGCGGAAGAAGTACCGCTGGAGGCAGGCGAAGAGGGCGATCAGCGGTGCCACGGCGATGATCGTGCCCGCGGCGACGAGCCGTTCGTCGTTGGCGAAGGTGCCGTGCAGGTAGTTGAGGCCGATGGTCAGGGTGAACTTGTCCGGGTCGCTGAGCACGATGAGCGGCCACAGGAAGTCGTCCCAGGCGCCCATGAAGGCGAAGATCGCGACGACTGCGAGGGTGCCCTTCACCGAGGGCAGGGCGATCCGCAGGAACCGCTGCCAGACGTTCGCCCCGTCCACGTAGGCCGCCTCCTCTATCTCGTAGGGCAGGTTGAGGAACGCGTTGCGCATCAGCAGGACGTTCATCGCGCCGATGCAGCCAGGCAGGACGACCCCGACGAGGGTGTTGTTCAGACCGAGCTCACGCATCGTCGTGAACTGGGCGATGATGATGCCCTCCAAAGGCACGAGCATCGCGAAGATGAACACGAGCGTGGCCACTTTGCGTCCGCGGTAACGCAGCCGGGCCAGCGCATAGCCCGCGAGCGCCGAACCGACGCAGTTCGTCACGACGTTGGCGGTGGCGACCTTCAGCGAGTTGAACGCGTAGTCCCACACGGGAATGGTCTTGGCGACCCGTTCGTAATTGTGCAGGGTCGGTTCGCTCGGCAGGAACTTGGGCGGCGAGCTGAAGATGTCCTCGGTCGGGCCCTTCAGCGAGGTGGACAGCTGCCACACGAACGGCCCGACGGTGAGCGCGAGGACGGCGATCAACAGCAGGTAGCGCAGGGCGAGTTCCCACACCCGGACGTTTCGGCCGTGCTCGTCGGTGACGCGCTTGCGGCGGGGCGCCGCCTCCACGGCGGCCGGTGCCTCGCGCACCTTCTCGGCGACGCTCACGCGTCCTCCTTCCGGTCGGCGCGCAGCACGAGCAGCATCAGCGCGACGGTGACGACGAAGACGACGACCGAGATGGCGGAGGCGTAGCCGACGCGGCCGGTCAGGCCGGTGCCGGTGCGCTGCACGAGCATCACGAGCGTGGTGTCCTCGCCGGCGGGGCCGCCGTCCGGGCCGGCCATCAGGTAGACCTCGGAGAACACCTTGAAGGCGGCGACCGAGGAGAGCGCGCCGACCAGCACCATGGTGGAGCGGACGGCGGGCACGGTGACGGTGAGGAAGCGGCGGATGGCGCCCGCGCCGTCCACCGACGCGGCCTCGTGCAGCTCGCGCGGCACGTTGGCGAGCGCGGCCAGATAAATGATCATGTAGTAGCCGAGGCCCTTCCAGACCGTGACGGCCATGGCGCTCAGCAGAATCAGCCACTGGTCGCTGAGGAAGCCGATCCTGCCGACGCCGATCGTCTCCAACAGCGAGTTCACCAGGCCGCGTTCGTCGAGCAGCCACACCCAGATGAGTCCCACCACGACGATGGACGCGACGACCGGGGTGTAGAAGGCCGACCGGAAGAAGGCGATGCCGGGGATGTTCTTCTGGACCAGGAGTGCGAGCAGCAGGGGCAGCAGGACGAGCGCGGGGACCACCCCGAGGACGTACAGCGTGCTGTTGCGCAGGCCGATCCAGAACATCTCGTCGTGCAGCAGCTCCCGGAAGTTGGCCAGGCCGACGAACTCGCCGGGGATCAGGGTCCGGCGGTCGGTGAAGGCGTTGACCAGCGTCGAGACGAAGGGATACAGGATGAAGATGCCGACGACCAGCAGCCCCGGGGCGGCGAACAGCCAGGGACTGGTGGGCAGTTGGCGCCGCACCCGCGCGGTGCCGGCCGATGCGATGCCGGAGGAAGCGCTCTTGGAGGTCGCGGTGCTGGAAGAACTCGCCATGTCGGTCAGCCCTGCTGCTTGAGCAGCCGGTCGCACGCCTTGACAGCGTTGTCGAGAGCTTCCTGGGGGCTCACCTTGCCCTGCAGCGCCTTGGCGACTGAGTTCCGCAGTTCGGTCTTCATCTGCTCGCTGAGCAGGACCGGCGTGTAATTGACCGCGTTCTTCAGGGACTTGGCGGCGGCGATCCGGACGCGGGTCTCGTCCGTGTCGTCCTCCTCGGTGAAGTACGGGTCGTCCAGCGAACCGGCGGAGCTCGGGAAGATCGCGACCTTCTTGGCGAACGACATCTGGTTCTGTGCGTCGGTGACGAAGTGCGCGAAGGCGACCGCGGCCGGTGTCCGCCTCGTCTGGGCGTTGACCATCACGCCCATGACGTACATGTTGACCTTGCCGGTGCTGGTGATCTGGTCGGTGATGCCGATGTTCTTGTAGAGGTTCGGCGCCTGCTTCTTGAAGTTGCCGAGGTCCAGGGCGCTGCCCGGGTTCATGGCGACGGCCCCGGTCAGGAACTTCTTGCCGGACGACTCCGGGGTCGCGGTCAGCGCCTGCGAGTCGAGCGCCTTGGCGTCGTACAACTCCTTGTACTTGGTGAGGAGTTCGACCCCCTTGGCGTCGTTGAACGCGAAGGCGGTGCCCTCCTTGTTCATCAGCTCGACGCCGTAGCGGCCGAAGTCCTCGATGGTGGGCACGTTCGCGAGGGTGGCGACCTTGCCGTCGCTCTTGTCCGCCAGCTCCAGCGCGTCGTCGAAGAGTTCGTCGTACGTCTTCGGAGGCTTCGAGGCGTCCAGGCCGGCCTCCTTGAACAGCGACTTGTTGTAGAAGAGCGGGCCGGTGTTCAGATACCAGGGGAAGGCGTACGTGCCCTCCATGCCCGGTATCTCGTGGCTCGCCCAGGCGCCCGGCAGGTACTCCTTCTTGTACTTCGCGGCGGACTTGTCCAGGTCGAGCGCGAGGCCCGCCTTGGCGAGCGGGGCGACGAGGTCCGGCGAGACGTTCACGACGTCGGGCAGGGTGCCGCCGGCCGCGTCCGCGCTGATCTTGTCGGCGTAGCCCTCGGCGGGCTGGTCCACCCACTTGACCTTCGTGCCGGGGTACTTCTTCTCGAAGTCGGCGATCAGGCCCTCGAAGTACGGCTTGAAGTTGGCCCTCAGGTTCCAGGTCTGGAAGGTGATGTCGCCCTCGACCTTGCCGGAGGCGTCCGTGGAACCGCCCTCGTCACCTCCGGAGCCGCAGGCGCTGAGCGGCAGGACCAGGGCGACGACAGCGGCGGCGAGTGCTCTGCGAGGCATGCGCACGGTGACCGGGCTCCTTTGCGACGGTGTGGGTCAGAGGTGACGGGCAGACCTTGCATCCATCCCGGTGGGGAAGTCAATGGATTCCGCCTCGCTAAATTCATTAGCTGGACATAAGGCCAGGTCATGGTCTTGTGCGTCGCCTCTTGCAGCCGATCACTAATGCGCTTTAGAGTGATCTGGCTCAAGCGCATTAGTACGGAGCTCCATTGGGTGCGGCTTCACTGAGCAGGGCTTCAATGAGCACGGCTTCATGAAATGGGGAGCAAGGTTGCCAGCCAAGCGGTCTCCCGCGCGCCGGCCGACGATGAAGGACATCGCGCAGCGCGCCGGGGTCTCCGAGAGCGCGGTCTCCTTCGCGCTCAACGACCGGCCGGGGGTCTCCGAGATCACCCGGGACCGGGTGCGCCGGGTCGCGGAGCAACTGGGCTGGCGGCCCAGCACTGCGGCACGCCAGCTGTCCGGCGAGGGCGCGGCGACGGTCGGTCTCGTCCTGGCCAGACCCGCGGACACGCTGGGCGTGGACTCGTTCTTCCTGCAGCTCATCTCCGGCATCCAGGAAGTCCTGGCGGAGCGTCATCTCGGCCTGCTCTTCCAGGTGGTCGAGGACATCGACGACGAGTGCGCGGTGTACCGGCGCTGGTGGGCGGAGCACCGCGTGGACGGGGTGCTGGTGGTCGACCCGCGGACGGACGACGCACGCCCTGACCTGCTCGACGAACTGGGACTGCCCGCCGTGGTCATCGGCGGTGCGCCGGACGCGCGGCACCCGGGTCTGTCCACCGTCTGGGCGGACGACGCCGGCGCGATGGCCGCCGTCGTGGACGAGCTGTCCGCGCTGGGGCACAGCCGGATCGTGCACATCGCGGGCCTGCCCGGCCTCGCGCACACCGAGCGCCGCATCCGTACGCTGCGCGCCGAGGCCGAGCGGCGCGGGCTCGCCGAGGTGCGCTCGGTGACCACGGACTACTCGGACGCGGAGGGTGCCGCCGTCACGCGCCGGGTCCTGGAAGGCGGCGTTGTGGAGAGCGGCGTTACGGAAGGCGGTTTGCGGCCGACCGCGCTGATCTATGACAACGACGTGATGGCCGTCGCAGGAGTCGCCGCGGCGACGGAGCTGGGCTTCTCGGTACCGGGTGACGTCTCGGTCGTCGCCTGGGAGGACTCGGCGCTCTGCCGCATGGTCAAGCCGTGGCTCTCGGCGCTCTCCCGCGACACGGTGGAGTTCGGCCGGACGGCCGCGAAGGAACTGACCTCCCTGCTGGACGGGGGGCCGACGCGGGCTGTGCGGGTGCCGGTGCCGCGGTTGATCTCGCGGGAGAGTACGGGGCCCTGCGGGGCTTGAGCGGGAGGGGGCTGGGGCGGGGGTGTGTTGTGCCTGCGGGTTGGAGTGGCTGGGCGCGCAGTTCCCCGCGCCCCTAAAAGGGGGCGCGGGGCCAGCCCAGCAGCCTCAGTAGGGGCGCGAGCGGTGCAACTCGAACTGGGCCAGGTGTGCCGGTCGGCGCGAGCGTGTCACCCGTACTCGCCAGTGCCTTGCCCGTACGGGAGTCGGCAGGAGCAGGATGCGGCTCGCGCCGAGGGTGCCGGCCTCGGCGACTCGCGTCCAGGTGCCGCCGGACTGGGCCTCGACCACGCAGCCCTCCACCTGCTGCCCGTGTCGGATGTCCTCGGCGAGGCGGATTCGGTCGACCTCGCGGGCCCGGCCGAGGTCGACCGTGATCGTGCCCGGGGAGGTGGTGACCCGGGCGCCGCGGGCCAGGTCCTCCGGCAGCTCGCGGTCGATTCGTTCGCGGAACTCCCGTAGGCGGGTGACGTCGGCGGCCGGGAGGAGGCCCTGCTTGTCCGGCGGGATGTTGAGCAGGAGTACCGCGTTGCGGCCCACCGAGCCGAAGTAGATGTCCGTCAACTGCTGTACGGACTTGGGCTGTTGGTCGGCGTGGTAGAACCAGCCGTCCCGGATGGAGACGTCGGCCTCGGCCGGCCACCACTGGAGGTAGTCGGCCACGGGCTGGGCTGCGACCAGGGCGTCCCGGCCGCCCATGTCGGGCGCGTCGTACGAGAGCGCGAAGTCCATGCGTCCGTTGTCCTTCTCCTGGACGGGGACGACGCTCCACTCGTTCTCGCGGGCGAACCCGCCCTCGTTGCCGACCCAGCGCACGTCGGGTCCGGACACGGCGACCGTGGCGTCCGGCACGAGGGTCCGGATCAGCGTGTACCAGCTGTCCCAGTCGTACTTCTCGACCTTGTCCGGCGGGATACGGCCCTGGGCGCCGTCGAACCAGACCTCGTCGATCGGCCCGTACTCGGTGAGGACCTCGTAGAGCTGGTCGAGCATATGAGCGCCGTAGTCGGTGGCCGGAAGCGTGAAGGTGGGCCCGTCCGGACGGTCGTCCCCCGGGATCCGGGTGGGGATGGTGCGCTCGGAGCGGGCGCTGCCGTTGGCGTACACGCCGTGCAGGAACTGGTTCTCGTCGGCCGGGGAGATGTAGACGCCGACCTTGAGGCCGTGGCGCCGCATCGAGTCGGCGAACGAGCGCAGGACGTCGCCCTGTCCGCCCTGCCAACTGCTCGACGCCACCGAGTGGTTGGTGTAGCGGGACTGGTAGAGCACGAAGCCGTCGTGGTGCTTGACGGTGAGGATGGCGAGCTTGAAGCCGCCGTCGCGCAGGGCGCGGGCCCACTGGTCGGTGTCGAGGCCGACCGGCTGGAAGACGTCGGGGTCCTCGTCCCCGGTGCCCCATTCGAGGCCGGTGAAGGTGTTCACGCCGAAGTGCAGGAAGGCGGTGCGTTCGAGGGCCTGCCAGGCGATCTGCCGTTCCGTGGGCCGGACTTGGGACGCCTTGCGGACCAGTTCCTCCGGGGTGTCGTCGGGGCTGACGGGGATCCGGTACCACGGTTCTTCGGCCGAGGCGGAGGAGGCCGAGGCAGCGGATGCGGAGGGCGCGAGGGCCAGTGCCGTACCGCTGGACGCCACGAGCGAGGCGGCGGCCGTGACGAAGAGACGTCTGGAGACTGCCATGCGGGTCGGACTCCTCAGGTCAGGGGGTCAACGGGGCTGCGGGGTGCGGCTCTACGGGTCATCCTGCGGCCAACTGCCATACAGCAGGGCGCTGTTGGTCCGGCGGGTACTGCACGAGCCGGCCGTCGTCGGTCACGTGCACGGCCATCCGCGTGATCGCGTTGACGAGTCGGTAGCCGTCCTGCGCGGGCGCCAACTGCCAGCGCTGCAGGGTGTTCGCGGCGTCGCAGGTCTGCCGGGACACCTCGACACCGGGCTGGAGCGGCACGTTGAGGGTGAGCTTGCCGCCGCGTACTTCGAGGCAGCCGTTCGCGGTCCTCAAGGTCACGTAACCGTCCGGGGTGCGCTTCACCTCGGCCGTCACGGTCGCGGTCCCCGCGCGGAAGGCGTACGTGCCGTCCGCGACCGGCACACGGGTGAGGTCCCGCCATCCCGGCGCGTGGCCCACGGCCTTCGCGCGAGCGGTGAACTGCGCGTAGGTGGCGTCCGGGTGGGGGCTGCCCCAGGTGGCCTGTGCGACGTGCCGCAGTGCCGGATCCGTGTCGACCGCGACCTCGTTCTCGGTCTCGCCGCGCCCGTTGTCGGGCCAGAGGCTGATCTTCGCCCCGGTGACGCCCTCGCGCGAGGCGAGCTTCTCGCCCTCGAAGCTGCGCGGGTCCCAACTCTGGTCGTACAGGCCCTTGGTGTCCGAGTGGAAGCCGCCGCGCACGAGGTAGAGGGCGTACGCCGCGTTCATCAACGGGTAGCCCTGGGCCCGGAGTTGGCTGGGCTTCGTCGCCACGTTCAGCCAGTGCTCGACCGTCGTCCCGGCGGTGACGGGCACGGTGTTGGCACCGGTGAGCCCGTCGTTCCAGATGCGCAGCTTCTTGCCCTTGTCCGCCGCGTAGGTGTGGACACGGTTGACGAAGTCGATGAACGCGTCCTGGGGCGTGGCGTTCGCGCCGTACTTCGCCCTGGCGTACTCCAGGACCTGCGGGTACTTGGCGAAGTCCGAGCCGAGCATGTACTCGTCGGCGCCCATGTGCCACGAGTCGGCCTTGAAGACCTCCGCGTACTCGTCCATCAGGCTCGTGTAGTAGGCGAAGGCCTCGGGGCGCGTGATGTCGAGCCGGGACGGCTGCTTGTTGCCGTCGGAGTCGGTGAGCTGGAGATCCGGGCGGTTCTCGATCCAAGGGTCCATGTGCCCCGGGGAGTTGATCTCCGGGATGATCGTGACGTGGTACTTCTCGCCGAGGGCGACGAGGCTTCGTATCTCGTCCTTGGTGTAGTAGCCCCAGGTGTTGGCCTCCGGGTGCGCGTCGCTCTTCACCTTCAGTTCGAGCAGCAGCTGGTTGAGCTTGTTGTACGCCATGTCGCGTACGAGGTTCTCCAGCCAGTCCGTCGTGATGTGGATGTAGCAGGCGCAGACCCCGACGCCGCGCTCCTCGTACTGCGGCACGTCGATCGTGCGTCCGGCGGGCAACCGGTCGCCCTGGGCGAGGAGTTGGAGGACGGTCCGGGTGCCGTAGAAGGCGCCGGTCTCGGTGGCGCCCGTCACCGACAGGCGTTTGCCCGCGCGGAGTTCGTACCCCTCCTTGCCGAGCGCGGCCCGCGTCGGCGCGACATCGACAACGATGTCGCCCGTACGCGCTCCCCCGCCGACGACGGGGACGCTGCCGTGGCCCGCCGCGCGCAGGTCGTCGGCGAGGGTGTCGGCGACGCGGCGCTCGGCCTTGCCGTCCGCGACGAGCCGCGTCCCGCGCCCGTAGACGTACTGTCCGGATTCCGGCGCCCAGTCGGACAGCGCGGGAACGGTCACAGGGGTCGTGGCGTCAGCCTTCTCGGCCCCTCCGGCCGCCTGGGCCGCCGGGACCGGGGCCGCGAGCAGCAGCAGCGCCGCCACGACGCCGACCAGCCGGGACCGTCTTGGATACGTACTCCTGGCATCCGTACGCACGGGCACCTCCCAATCATCGGAGGTGTGATGATTGGGCTGGCTTCAGGGCCTGTCAATGGGGTCTGAAGTCAGCCAAGTTGACCCAGTGGTCGGATGACCTGCCACTCCGCGCGAACGGTGGGCGGGCCTAGGCGCGAAAAGTCCAAGAGGACCGGAGCGAATGTCCAAGCGCGGCGGCTCTCGACGGGATGCCCCGCGCCGGGGCACAGTGCTCCTCGTAACTCACTCGTACTCACCGGTAATCACACGCCCCCGAGGAGCCATCGTGACCAGCTGGGCCGGCCGGACCGCCACCGAGATCGCCGCCGCCGTACGCGAGAAGCGGGTCACGCCCCGCGAGGTGGTGGCCGAGCACCTCGCCCGGATCGAGCTGCTCGACGCTCGCGTGGGCGCCTTCCGCACGCTGCGCGCCACGGCGGCGCTCGCCGAGGCGGACGAGGTGGCGGCCCGCGCCGACCTGGCCGAACTGCCCCTCGCCGGCGTGCCGGTGGCGGTCAAGGACAATCTGGCCGTACGCGGCGAGTCCACCCGCAACGGCACCGCCGCGAGCCCGGAAACCCCGGCCGACGAGGACCATGTCACCGTGGCGCGGCTGCGGGCGGCGGGCGCGGTCGTGGTGGGGCTGACGAACTGCCCGGAACTCTGCGTCTTCGGCACCACGGAGGGCGTGCACGGGACCGCCCGCAACCCGTGGGACACCACGCGCACGGCGGGCGGATCGTCCGGCGGCAGCGCGGCCGCGGTCGCCGCCGGCATGGTGCCCATCGCACTCGGCAACGACGGCATGGGGTCGCTGCGCATACCCGCCGCCAACTGCGGGCTGGTCGGGCTGAAGCCGGGTCACGGTGTCGTCCCGGCGGGCATCGGCCACGGTGACTGGTTCGGGATGTCCGAGAACGGGCCGCTGACGACGACGGTCGAGGACGCGCGGCTGATGTTCTCGGTCCTGGCCGGGACGGAGGCCACGACGGAGTCTGCGGCGGTGGCCGCGACCGACGCCGTACGGGCCGGGGAACCGGTCACCCGGACGGTCGCCGTCTCCGTGCGGAGTCCTCTGGTGGGGGTCACCGTCAGCCGGCCCTACGCCGACGCGGCCCGTGAGGCAGGTGAGTTGCTGGCGGGAGCCGGGCACCGGGTACGGCGGGCGGATCCGCCGTATCCCGTGTGGCTGGGGACGACCTCGCTCGCGCACTGGACCGCGGGGACGGCGGTGGACGCGGAGGGACTCGATCCGCGGCGGCTGGCTCGGCGGACCCGGGTGCACGCCGCCCTGGGGCGGCGTTTTGTGGGGTCCGTGCGGGGTGGGGTGCGGCGGGAGCAGTTGCGGGAACGGTTCGAGCCGTTCTTCGCGGAGCACGAGGTGCTGCTCACGCCCGCCCTCGCTCGGCGGGGGCCCGCCGCCGCGGAGTGGCACCGGCGGGGGTGGCTGCGGAACGTGTTGGTCAACACGAACTATTCGCCGTTGACACCGCCGTGGAATCTGACGGGGTGGCCTGCGATGTCTGTGCCCTTCGGGACGCTGGCCTCGGGGGCGCCGGGTGCTGTCCAGCTGGTGGGGCGGCCCGGTAGTGAGGCGGTGCTGTTGGAGCTGGCGGAGCAGCTGGAGGAACTGCGGCCCTGGAAGCGGACGGCTCCGCTGGAGGGTTCGGGGGAAGGAGCGTAGGGCGGCTGCGGGTCGGCTGTGGCTGGTCGCACCCCGCGGCGGAGCCGCAAATGCCACAGCCCCGCGGTCCTAAAAGACGGCGGTTGCCCGCGGCCCGCGTGAGAAAGGCACGGCCCGCGGCCCTGAAGACGGCGGCAGCCCATGGCCCTGACCGGTCAGAGGGCCCGGTGCATGACGTGCAGGCCCACTCTGCCCTTGGTCGGGTGGGCGTAGGCGTCCGGGATCGTGCCCACGATGGTGAAGCCCAGGGAGAGCCAGAGGTTGACGGCGGGGTTGGTTTCGACGACGGCGTTGAAGACCATCGCTCGGTAGCCGTCGGCCTTGGCCGTTTCGAGGATGTGGTTGGCCAGGGCTCGGCCGATGCCTCGGCCCGAGTGGGCGGGGTCGACCATGAAGCCGGCGTTGGCGATGCGGGAGGCGGGGCCGCCGTAGTTGGGGGTGACGTAGGCGGAGCCGACCACCGCTCCGGTGGCGTCCTCGGCGACGTACACACGCTTGCCCGGGGCCATCCACAGGGCGCGGGCGTCCTCCTCGGACGTGTCCGGGTCCCAGGCGTAGGACTCGGCGGCGGCGACGATGCGGTGCCAGAAAGGCCAGATCCGCGGCCAGTCACTGGCCGCGGCTTCTCTGATCAGCATGGACGTGAGTCTGGCACGCCCATGCCGATCAGCGATCGTGCGGGTCCCTCGGTGGACCTGGGCGGTCAGTCCACGCTGGGCAGGATGTGGGGCTCGGCGAGGTCGTCCTCGTAGCCCGCCAGGCGGATGGGGGCGGACCTGGCCCACACGTCGAGGCTGCCGAGCTTCTCGGCCCGGCCTGCGTGCTCCGTACGTTCCTTGGGACCCTGATCGAGATTCGTCTTCTCCGGTGTCACCGCGCACTCCTTATGTGTCGGATCACCCTCGGGGCGTGCAGGACCAATCTGCTACCGGTCGCCTGACGCCCGCTCGGGTCTGAGTAGAGGCCGTTCCGACGCGGTGGCGCCTGTCAACTCGTCTGAGAGCAGGCCGTGGTGGCTGGCTTGTCCCGGGACGGACCGTGGGTGTGGGTGGGACCCAAATAAGCTGTCCGTCCCGTACAGGGTAACCAAATGAGCGGGCGCCCGCTCGATGGGGCTGAAAACAAGGTGTAACCGTCTGAAGTCTTTCAGGGACGTTCAGGCTCCGGCCGGGCGTGTTTCACTCGGTTGTCCACAGGCACGGATCCACTCGTCCGACCCTGTGCCAACATGATCAGCGCCCCATTGTCCACGCGAAGGAGCCAGCCATGGCCGCCCAGCAGGTACGCGGTGTCATCGCCCCCGGCAAGAACGAACCGGTGGAGATCCGGACGATTCTCATCCCGGACCCGGGTCCCGGCGAGGCTGTCGTGAAGGTGCAGGCCTGCGGGGTCTGTCACACCGACCTGCACTACAAGCAGGGCGGCATCAGCGACGACTACCCCTTCCTTCTCGGCCACGAGGCGGCCGGTGTGGTGGAGGCGGTCGGCGAGGGCGTCACCGACGTGGCGCCCGGCGACTTCGTCGTCCTCAACTGGCGTGCGGTGTGCGGCCAGTGCCGCGCTTGTCTGCGCGGCCGCCCCTGGTACTGCTTCAACACTCACAACGCCAAGCAGAAGATGACCCTGGAGGACGGCACGGAGCTCTCCCCGGCCCTGGGCATCGGCGCCTTCGCCGAGAAGACCCTGGTCGCGGCCGGCCAGTGCACCAAGGTCGACCCGTCCGTGTCCCCCGCGGTCGCGGGCCTCCTCGGCTGCGGTGTGATGGCGGGCATCGGCGCGGCCATCAACACCGGCAACGTGGGCCGTGGCGACTCGGTGGCCGTCATCGGCTGCGGCGGCGTAGGGGACGCGGCGATCGCCGGCGCGAACCTCGCCGGCGCCGCGCGGATCATCGCCGTCGACATCGACGACCGGAAGCTGGAGCAGGCCCGCACGATGGGCGCCACCCACACGGTCAACTCCAAGGAGAAGGACGCCGTCGAGGCGATCCGCGAGCTGACCGGCGGCTTCGGCGCCGACGTAGTCATCGAGGCGGTCGGCCGCCCCGAGACGTACAAGCAGGCGTTCTACGCCCGGGATCTCGCGGGCACGGTGGTCCTGGTCGGTGTGCCGACCCCGGAGATGAAGCTGGAGCTGCCCCTGCTGGACGTCTTCGGCCGCGGCGGCGCCCTCAAGTCGTCCTGGTACGGCGACTGCCTTCCCTCCCGCGACTTCCCGATGCTGATCGACCTCCACCAGCAGGGCCGTCTCGACCTGGCGGCCTTCGTGACGGAGACCATCGAGCTGGACGCGGTGGAGCAGGCCTTCGACCGCATGCACCAGGGTGACGTCCTGCGCTCGGTGGTGATGCTGTGATGGCCGCCCGCATCGACCATCTGGTTACGTCGGGCACGTTCAGCCTGGACGGCGGCACCTGGGACGTCGACAACAACGTCTGGATCGTGGGTGACGACTCCGAGGCGGTGGTCATCGACGCCGCGCACGACGCCGACGCCATCGCCGAGGCGCTCGGCGACCGCACGCTGAGGGCCATCGTCTGCACCCACGCCCACAACGACCACATCGACGCGGCCCCCGCCCTCGCGGCCCGCACCGGCGCTCCGATCCTGCTCCACCCGGACGACCTCCCGCTGTGGAAGCAGACCCATCCGGACCGCCTGCCGGACGGAGAGCTCACCGACGGGCAGCGGCTCTCCGTCGCGGGCGTGGAGCTGACCGTCCTGCACACGCCGGGACACGCGCCGGGTGCCGTGTGCCTGTACGCCCCGAAGCTGGCCACGGTCTTCACCGGGGACACCCTGTTCCAGGGCGGCCCGGGCGCGACGGGCCGGTCGTTCTCCCACTTCCCGACGATCGTCGAGTCGATCCGGGCACAGCTGCTCGCCCTGCCCCCGGAGACGGTGGTCCGTACGGGCCACGGCGACTCGACGACGGTCGGCACCGAGGCCCCGCACCTCCAGGAGTGGATCGACCGAGGCCACTGAGCCCAGACCGCCGAGAGACAGCACTGCCCGCCCCGGGAACCGTGGCCCGGGGCAGGCGGAGCAGGGTGGAGCGGGGCGGGGCATCCCGGGCATTCCACGGCTCGCAGTTCAGTTCCCGTTGGTTCGGTCGAAAGCTGGCCATGATCTGCTGACGCGTGGCAACGGCCTTTCTCGCCCGCAGGGAGGACTGGCGCATGGAGCTGCGCAGTGTCGAAGAGCTGATGGATCTGCTGCACGCCTGCCGAGGGTCCCGGAACACCGCCGGTCACGGCGGCGCCCCGGTCGATCTCCACGACCACGCGCTGCAGACCGCGGCGCTGCTGCGTCGAAGTCGCCCCGCCGACAAGGAACTCCAGGTGGCGGGCCTGGTGCACGTCATCGGGCAGCTGCTGCGGCCCGGTGATGTCGCGGGGCACGCGGACCACGCGGCCGACACGGTCCGCCCACTGCTAGGCGAGCGCGTCTCCCGTCTCGTGCGCCTCCACAGGGACGGGTGGGAGGACGACCCGGTCATGGAGGACGTCCAGATCCTGCGGCAGGCGGACGAGGCATCGTGGGCGTCCGGCCTCGACGCCGGGGTTCTGGAGGACTGGCGCACGGTGCTGGAGCTGGTCGCAGCACGTCACGCGCGGCCCAGGACCGTCGGCTGACGGCCATGCGCCCGCCGTTCCGGGTTCTGGACGGTCCGACGGAGACCTGTTGGCTGACGGTCCGTCATGAGACCGTACGCGGATGACGTCGCCGTACGGACTTCAGGGCAGGGTCGCCGTCGTCACCGGGGCCTCGCGCGGGATCGGGCTGGCCGTCGCCGAGGGGCTGGTGGCCGCGGGGGCACGGGTGTGTGTCACGGGCCGGGACGCCGAGGACGTGCGCCGGTCCGCCGCGATGCTGGGTGCCGTGGGGATCGCGGGCACCGTCGCCGACCCGGCGCACCTGCGGGAGCTGACCGAGCTGGCGATGGACGAGTTCGGCCGTATCGACATCGTGGTGAACAACGCGGCGACCAACCAGCCCTACGGCCCGCTCATGGACGCCGACCCGGACCTCTGGCGCGAGGCGTTCACGGTCAACGTCGAGGCACCGCTGCGGCTGGTCCAGTACGCGTGGCAAGCCTGGATGGCCGACCACGGCGGCTCGGTGGTCAACATCTGCACGGAGGGCGCGACGCACGTGGGCCCGAACGTGGGCGCGTACGGCACGAGCAAGGCTGCTCTCATTCACCTCACGCAGCAGCTCGCGGGCGAACTGGCCCCGGGGGTCCGGGTCAACTCCGTCTCCCCCGGCCTCGTACGCACCGAGATGGCCCGCTTCGTCTGGGAGCAGGCCGAGGACGAACTCGCGGCCGGCCTCCCACTGGGCCGCATCGGCGAACCGGAGGACATCGCCCGGGCGGTGGTCTGGCTGGCCTCGGACGCGGCGGAGTGGGTCACGGGTACGGACTTGCTGGTGGACGGCGGCACGAGGGTGCGGGCGGCCCACACGGCAACCACGTACGCCGTGCACGACCGCCTACGCTCACAAACCCCGGGCGGCCGGAGCGCCCCTTGAGGGGCGCGGGGCTGTGACATTGTGCGGCTCCGCCGCGTGGGCGCGACCAGCCACAGCCGACCCGCACCTTCCGAAGCCCCCTTCGCCTACCACTTACCGGGCGCGTAGTCCTTCAAGAACACCCCGAACAGGTCCTCGCCCTGTTCCCCCCGCACGATCGGGTCGTACACCCGAGCCGCCCCGTCGATCAGATCGAGCGGCGCGTGAAAGCCCGCGTCCGCGAGCCGCATCTTGTCCGGATGTGGCCGCTCGTCGGTGATCCACCCGGTGTCGACGGCGGTCATCAGGATGCGGTCCTTCTCGAACATCTCCTGGGCGCTGGTGCGCGTGAGCATGTTGAGCGCGGCCTTGGCCATGTTGGTGTGCGGGTGGCCCGCGCCCTTGTAGCCGCGGTTGAAGACGCCCTCCATGGCGGAGACGTTCACGATGTACGTCCGGTCGGCCCCGGCCGCCGCCATCGCCGCCCGCAGCCGGCTGATGAGGATGAACGGCGCGGTGGAGTTGCAGAGCTGGACCTCCAGGAGCTCGACCGGCGTGACCTCCTCGACGGCCTGGATCCAGCTGTTGGTGTCGTGCAGGTCGGGCACGAGGCCGCCCGCGTCGATGGCCGTACCGGCCGCGATCCGCTCCAGGGACGCGGAGCCGGACACCAGCGCCAGGTCCGTGACCTCCTTCGCGGTCAGCGCACCGCCCCCGGCGACAGGGAGCGCGGACACGGCGCCGGAGCCGAAGGTGCCGATCACCTCGGCGGGCGGCAGTTCACCGGCGGGCAGCGGCCCAGACTCGGCGGCGAGCAGCTCGCTGTAGGCCTCCGGGGAGCGGCGTACGGTCTGGGCGGCGTTGTTGATCAGGATGTCGAGCGGGCCCTCGGCGGCGACGGAGTCGGCGAGGGCGACGACCTGGGCGGGGTCGCGCAGGTCGATGCCGACGATCTTCAGGCGGCCGATCCACTCGTCGCTGTCGGGCATGGCCTTGAAGCGGCGGATGGCGTCGTTCGGGAAGCGCGTGGTGATCGTGGTGTGCGCGCCGTCGCGGAGCAGCCGCAGCGCGATGTACATGCCGATCTTGGCGCGGCCGCCGGTGAGCAGCGCCCGCTTGCCGGTGAGGTCGGCGCGGGCCTCGCGGCGGGTGCGGTTCTCGGCGGCGCAGTTCTGGCAGAGCTGGTGGTAGAAGTAGTCGACCTCGACGTACCGAGCCTTGCAGATGTAGCAGGAGCGGGGGCGCTGGAGTGTCCCCGCGATCTGGCCCTCGTCCGTCACCGACGACGGCAGGATGCCCTCGGTCTCGTCGTCGATGCGCTGGGCGGAGCCGGTGGCCGTGGCCTCGGTGACCGCCTTGTCGTGGGCGGTCTTGGCGGCCCGGCGCTCCTGGCGGCGGCGCTGCTTGACCGTGCGGTAGACGCCCGCGGTGGCGCGGCGCACGGCGATGGCGTCGGGGTGGTCGACCTCGATCTTCTCCAGTTCGTCGAGCACGCCGAGGCAGACGGCCAGCCGCTCCGGGTCGATTCCGGGACCGTACGAGCCTTCCGGGGCCTTAGCCGTGTCCACGGCGGGGGCCGCCTGGCTGTCCTCTGTCACCGTCATCGCCGTTGCCGTTCCTAGGGTTCCGCGCCGCGCGCGAACCGCGCTCGCTTTCGAAGGCGGAATTTTACGGAGCGCAGGGCGAAGGCACCAAACCCGCGATGATCACCGGTCTCTTCCGGACCCCGTGGCGGGCGCTCCACGGGACCCGGAAACGGCGGTTCAGGGCAGGCACGCGGCGAGCAGTTCCTCCACCTCGGCGGTCAGCGCCTTGGCGAACCGGTCGAGGTCCGGCACGGCCGCCGCGTCGGCGACGAGACCGTAGTGGACCCGCCCGCGGAAGGTGGAGACGGCGACCGCGAGGGACTGTCCGCGGGCCAGCGGCGCGAGGGGATAGACCTCGGTGAGCGGGCAGCCGCCGAGCTTCATGCCGAGGCTGGGCAGCGGCACGCTGGTGACGAGGATGTCGAAGAGCAGCCGGGCGGCCTGGCCGACGACGGGCCCGCCGAGCCGGTGGCCGAGCGCCGGCACGTGGTCGGCGAGCAGTGCGACGGCGCCCGCGCCGCGGTTGGGGCCGGCGTCCTTGTTGCGGTTCATGGCCGTTCGGACCGTGTCGAGCCGTCCGAGCGGGTCCGGGTCGTCGACGGGAAGCCGTACCAGGTAGCCGGAGAGCCGGTTGCCCTGCGGGTGGGCGGTGCGCGGGCGGCGTCGCGAGACGGGGATGAGGGCGCGGGGCGCCACGCCCTTGCTGCCGTCGCCGCGCTCGTCCAGCCAGCGGCGCAGGGCGCCTGCGACGACGGCGATCAGCACGTCGTTGACGGTGCCGCCCGCGCTCTTGCGGATCGTGTGGATCTCGTCGAGGTCCACGTTCACTCCGGCGACGCGGCGGGTGCCGGTCGGCTCGGAGACGAGGGCGGCACAGGAGCGTACGCCCCAGGTGGCGCGGGCGACGGAGGCGCCGATGTCGAGGGCCCGGCCCACGTCGGAGAGCGTGCCGCGGACGAGACCGGGCAGCTTGCGCACGTCGGGGAGCAATCCGCGCGAGGCCTCCTTGGGGCGGGGGCGGGGCGTCGGCATGTCCATGGGGTCCATGAGCGCCGCGGCGAGCGTCAGGGCCCGCAGTCCGTCGGCCAGGGCGTGGTGGAACTTGAAGAGCACGGCGAACGAGGTGCCGTCCGCGCCGGGCACCACATGGGCCTCCCACGGGGGCTTTCCGCGCTCCAGGGGGCGTTGCATGATCGCGCCCGCGGCGGCGTGGAAGTCCGCGACGGGTGCGTGCAGCCGGATGTGGTCGAAGGGTTCGAAGTCGGTCGCGGGTTCGCGGGCCGCGCCGCCGAAGGCGAAGGCCAGCGGCTGTCGCAGGTCGAGCGGCTGCCAGATGTCGCGGATCCGCATCCGCAGCCCGGGGACGCCGGCCGCGCGGGCCGCGAGGAGGTCGGCCGCGTGCGGGGCCGCGGCGGGCGAGTTGGCCGCGAAGATCCCGAGGGCCCCGAGGTGCATCGGGTGCTCCGCGGACTCGATGTTCCAGAACGCCAGGTCGAGTGGTGCGAGAAGGTCAGAAGTCAAGGGGTCGGCTCTCGCGTCGACGACGGGTGAGTCAGCAGTCAATCCCGGTGGGGCGATTACGGTCAAGTACGATCAAGCTACGCTCAGTTAACAGCAGATTAAGTCCCGCCACCGATGGCGGTGGCGGGACTCGTGTGGCCTATGGGGTCAGGTCAGTGGGCGATGTCACTTCAGGACGGGCGGCGCGGCGTCCGGGGCCGTGCCCCAGTCGGACGGTTTCCCGCCCACGGTGAAGGCCAGCTGGCGGATGCCGCGCAGCTCGCCTGTCGTCAGGTACGTACGGTCGTGCGCGACCCCGTCACCGTGTACCGACCGGATGTACCGGCGCCCGTCGGAGACGTCCGGCCCCGCCGTCACGGTCAGTGCGCCGAGCGGGTGGTAGCGGCTGTCGAGGGTCAGGTCGACCCGTTCGAAGACCGGTGTGGACAGGCCCCAGGTGTCGAATCCGGGCTGCACCGGGAAGATCCCGATGGCCGACAGAACGTGCCAGGCGGACATGGTCCCCAGGTCGTCGTTGCCGGTCATGCCGGTCGGCGCGTCCGTGAAGAGCGTCAGCGCGGCGTGCACCACGTCGGTGGTCTTCCAGGGCGTGCCGGTCGACAGATAGGTGTACGGGGCGATCAGGTCGGGCTCGTTCTGGGGGTTGTACTTGTCGGCGTTGTAGTAGGCGTACGGTCCGTTGACCCACACCTCGCGGGCCGTCCTCGCCGGGTCCTTCATCAGCCGGTCGTACGCGAAGAAGGCGTCGAGCCGGTCGTTCGCGGCCTGCCTTCCGCCGATCAGGTCGATCATCCCGGGCAGGTCCTGCGGAACCAGCCACTGGTACTGCCAGGACGTGCCCTCGTGGAATCCCTCGGTCCGGGCCGGATCGGCCGCGCCCGTGAAGGCGCCCGAGGCGTCCCGGGCCCGGAAGAAGCCGGTCGAGGGGTCGAAGATCCGGCGGTAGTTCTGGGCGCGGGCTGCATACCGCGCGGCGTCCGCCTCGTGCCCGAGTTCCCGTGCCATCTGGGCGAGCATCGCGTCGGACAGGGCGTACTCCAGCGTCGCGGACGCCCCGTGGTCGTAGTCCGAGTCGCCGGGCTTGGCGTGCGGACGGCCCTTGAGGCGGGGCACGAATCCGTCGGCGATGTACTCCTTGTTGCCCTCCCGTCCCAGCGCGGGCGAACCGGCGGGCGGCACGCCGTCGGCGTTCTTCTTCAGCGCCCGGTAGGTCTGCTCCTCGTGCCCGTCCAGCAGGCCCTGCTGGTAGGCGTTGGTGAGGAACGGGGTGACCGGATCGCCGGTCATGATGTTCGTCTCGACCGTCCCGTAGCCCCACTTGGGCAGCCAGCCGCCCTCCTCGTCGATCTTCAGGACGGAGAGCGCCATGTCACGCGACTCACGGGGCGCCAGCAGGGCGAGGAGCTGTGCCTGGGTGCGGTACGTGTCCCACAGCGACCAGTTCTGGTAGTAGGTGAAACCCTTCTCGCGGTGGACCTTCCTGTCCCAGCCGGTGTAGCGGCCGTCCGCGTCGCTGCCGATGTTCGGGGCGAGGAAGGACCGGTAGAGGGAGGAGTAGAAGGTGCGCCGGAGCGTGTCCTCGCCGCCTCGCACCCGTACGTCGTCGAGCCGGTCCTCCCAGGCCCGCCGCGCCGAGTCCCGGACGCTGTCGAAGGAACGGCCTCCCTCGGAGCGGAGGTTCACGGCCGCGCCGCGCGCGTCCACGTACGACAGCGCGGTGGTCGCCTCGACCGTGCGGTCCTTCGTCGTGTCGAAGCGGAGGTACGCGCCGGTGCGGCCCGGGCCGGTCGAGCGGGTCGAGCCCTCGGTGACCGTGTCGTCCCGCCAGGTGCCGGACGTGGTGAACGGCCGGTCGAAGCGGGTGAGGGTGTGGACGGTGTACGGCCCGGTGGCGCGGCAGAAGCCGCTGCCCGTGATCGTGCTGCGTACGGTGCGGTCGTCGAGGATCTCGATCGTCGTGGAGACCGTCTTGTGCAGCGACTGGCCGGCGTTCAGGAGGACGTTCGCCTTGTCCGTGGCCGGAAAGGTGTAGCGCTGCACACCGGTGCGCGCGGTGGCGGTCAGCTCGGCGTCGATGCCGTTCTTCAGGCCGACCTTGTAGTGGCCGGGGCTCGCCTCCTCCGAGTCGTGGCCGAACTCGGCGGCGTACTTCGCGTAGTCGGTCTGTGTGACGTCACCCGTGGTCGGCAGGACCGGCAGATCCCCGCCGAGGCGGCAGCCGACCCCGGACAGGTGGACCAGGGAGAAGCCGCGGATGTGGCGCTGCGAGTAGTCGTAGCCGGTGTTGTGCCCGGTGTCCGGGGACAGCTGCACCATGCCGAAGGGCACGGCGGCGCCCGGGAAGGTGTTGCCCTCGTTCTGGGTGCCGATGAACGGGTTCACCAGCTCGGTGAGCCGCCCCTCCCCCGGCTCGGCGGCACCCACGGCGGGAGCGGCGAGCCCGCCGCCCAGCCCGAGCAGGGCGGCGGCGATCACCGCGGCCGTACGCGGGCGCGGGTGTCCGGTCCATCTCATACGCAGGTCCTCCGTGTCGGGCTCGATCACCGTGCGGTCGTACTTATGAGACCGCTCGGCGTGCCCGTCACCTCGGACCTGCCGGGGTGGGCCGCGCATTGCCACCCCGGCAGCCCAACGTGCCCGGCCGCTACGACACGTGCTGCCCCTTGCCGAGCCCGATCACGCCGCCCTTGGAGACGGTGTAGAGCTCCTGGTCCCGCTCCGGGTTGACGCCGATCGTCGCTCCCGGGGGCACCTGTACGTTCTTGTCGAGGACCGCGCCACGCACGACCGCGCCCCGCCCGATGTGCACGTTGTCGTGCAGCACCGAGCCCTGGACGACCGCGCCCGGGTCGACGACGACACCCGGCGAGAGGACCGAACGGGTGACCTGGCCGCGGATCAGGCAGCCCGCGCTGATGATGGACTCGCTCGCCATACCGCCGGCGTTGAAACGGGCCGGCGACAGCTGGCCGGAGTGGGTGTAGACGGGCCAGCTGCGGTTGTAGAGGTTGAAGGCGGGCCGCTCGGCGATCAGGTCCATGTGCGCGTCGTAGTACGCGTCGAGGGTCCCCACGTCCCGCCAGTAGCCCTGGTCGCGGACCGTCTCGCCGGGCACGTGGTTCTCGCTGAAGTCGTACAGCTGGGCCTCGCCGCGGTCGGTGAGCGTGGGCAGGATCGAACCGCCCATGTCGTGCACGGAGTTCTCGTCCTCGGCGTCCCGGTGCAGCGCCTCCACCAGGGTCTTCGTGGTGAAGACGTAGTTGCCCATGGACGCGAAGACGCACTCCGGGTCGTCCGGGAGACCCGGCGGGTCGGCGGGCTTCTCCAGGAAGCCCCGGACGCTCTGACCGTCCGTCCCGGGAGAGATGACGCCGAAGGCCGACGACTCGGCCCGGGGCACGCGGATCCCGGCGACGGTCACTCCCGCGCCGCTGTCGATGTGCTGGGTCAGCATCTGCCGCGGGTCCATGCGGTAGACGTGGTCGGCGCCGAACACCGCGATGTAGTCGGGCTGTTCGTCGTGCACGAGGTTCAGCGACTGCAGGATCGCGTCGGCGCTGCCCAAGTACCAGCGCGGGCCGAGCCGCTGCTGGGCCGGGACCGGCGTCACGTAGTTGCCGAGCAGGCTCGACATCCGCCACGTCGTGGTGATGTGCCGGTCGAGCGAGTGCGACTTGTACTGCGTCAGGACGCAGATGCGCAGGATGTCGGCGTTGACGAGGTTGGAGAGTACGAAGTCCACGAGGCGGTACGTTCCGCCGAAAGTCACAGCGGGTTTCGCCCGGTCGGCGGTCAGGGGCATCAGCCTCTTGCCCTCACCGCCCGCCAACACGATTCCCAGCACCGAAGGTCCACCGCGTCGCATGCCGCCGCCCCTCTACCGCCCGGTTCGGGCCACGTTCTCGAACTACACCTGCCAGAGGACTACCCCCGTGGGAGGGCGATCCGCGCCCGCGGACTACCCCGGTTTGAGGATTTCCTCGTACAGCTGGACGGTGCGCCGAGCCACCGCGTCCCAGCCGAACTCCCGCACCGCCCGCTCCCGTCCCGCCTCGCCCATGCGCCGGGCGGCCTGCGGATCGGCGAGCAGCGAGTCCAGGGCACGCGCGAGCTGCGCCTCGAAATCGTCCTCGACGGACACCAGCAGCCCGGTCTCGCCGTCCGCGACGACCTCGGGAATCCCACCCACCCGCGAGGCCACGACGGCCGTGCCGCAGGCCATCGCCTCCAGGTTGACGATGCCCAGGGGCTCGTACACCGAGGGGCAGACGAACACGGCGGCGTGCGTGAGGAGTTGGATCACGTCCGGACGCGGCAGCATCTGCGGGATCCAGTGCACGTCCTCACGGACGCTGCTGAGCTCCTGGAACAGGTCGCGGAACTCCTGGTCGATCTCCGGTGTGTCGGGGGCTCCCGCGCACAGGACGACCTGGGCGGCCGGGTCGATGTCCCGTACCGCGCGCAGCAGCTGGGGGACACCCTTCTGGCGGGTGATGCGGCCGACGAACAGGACGTACGGTCGACCGGGGTCGAGGCCGATGCGGTCGATCACGTCCGTGCCGTGGTCCGGCCGGTAGAGAGAGGTGTCGATGCCGTTGTGCAGGACGCGCACCTTCGCCGGGTCCAGGGAGGGGTAGCAGCCCAGGATGTCCTCGCGCATGGCCGTGGAGACGGCGATCACGGCGTCGGCGGCCTCGATGGCGGTGCGCTCGGCCCAGCTGGAGAGGGCGTAGCCGCCGCCGAGCTGCTCGGCCTTCCAGGGGCGCAGGGGCTCCAGGGAGTGTGCGGTCATGACATGCGGAATGCCGTACAGCAGCTTCGCCATGTGGCCCGCGAGGTTGGCGTACCAGGTGTGCGAGTGGACGAGCTCGCGGCCTTCGAGGGCGGCGGTGATGGCGAGGTCCACGGAGAAGGTGCGCAGTGCGTCGTTCGCGCCGTCGAGCGTGGGCCAGGGCCGGTGGCGTACGACTCCGCCCGCGGCGCCCTCGCCCCAGCAGTGCACGTCCAGCTCGGTGAGGGGCCTCAACTCCCGGGCGAGGAACTCGACATGAACCCCCGCACCGCCGTACACATCAGGCGGGTACTCCCGGGAAAGCAGTCCCACACGCACCCGGAACCCCCTGTCTCAGCGGCTGGTTCCCACATGGTCACCCAGAAGTGGCCCTTGGGGAAGAGCGCGAGGGACGGCACGCCCCCACGGCTCGGCACCACGATGCCCGGAGTCGCGGCACCACCGCGCTCAGAGGCGGCGCGGGGGACGTACGAAACAGCAGTCGCCGCACACTCCGCCACCGGGTACCCGGTAGTAGAGGCAGCAGCTGCGCCGCCGGAACGCCGTGCCGTTCAGAGTGCCGGTGTCCCGCAGGCCGGGGTGGTCGAAGAGCTCGGCGGCGAGTGAGCGGGCCCTCTCGCCGACCTCCGGGCGGCCGTTGGCGCGGGCCCAGCGGTCGAGTTCACGTGCGGCACCCGCGAGCGCGGAGGCCGCGTTGCCCCGCAACAGCCCCGCGGAGACGGGCTGCCGGGCCCGCAGCACCGCCGCGAGGGGTTCGAGATGCCCGTCCTGTACGACCCGCCGGACGGTGGCCGCGTCACCGGGCAGGGCGCGTGTCTCGGCCAGCCACAGGTCGTCGGGCGCGCTGCCGTCCGCGTCCCAGCGCAGCAACCGGGGATCGAGGTCGGGGATCTGTCCGTAGAGCGCCGCCGCGCCCAGGGCCACCGACCACAGCCGGGCGGCGAGTCCCTGCTGTGCCACCGAGACCCCGATACGCGTCTCGGGGGCGCCCAGCAGCCGTACGACCTTGCGGACACGGAAAGTGAGCGGATCCGACTCGGCGGTGACGCTCCGTGCCTCATACACCTCCGCGAGGGTCGGCAGCGACGGCCGTCCCGTGCGCAGAGCGAAGAAACCTTCGAGGGAGGCGAGTCGATTGAGATCCGGATCGAGGTTCACGGAGACCAAGTAGACCAAGGGGGCATAACGGAGCCACTAGGGGGGTTGTACCCGGTGTCACCCGACCTGGGGAGGACTAGGCCCAAGACGTACTCCATCGGCAGTATGACCCAATGACTGCTCAGGTACGACGACACAGGCGCTTTCAAAAGGGATCGTATTAACCATGGAAGCCGACCGATCGCCGCACCGGACTCCCCGCCTTCGGGAGAACGTCCGTCACATGCAGAGGAGGAGCGACACATGAACGCACTCGTGCTGTCTGTGCTGCTCTCTCTCGTCTCCGCCGTCGCGTACGCCGGCGGGGCGATCGTGCAGGAACGGGTCGCGGCGAACACGCCCGGCACGACCTACGCACCCATGCGCCAGCTCGCCTGGTGGATCGCGGTCGGCCTCAACGCCCTCGGCGGGCTCCTGCACGTCGTGGCGCTCGCCTACGGACCGCTCAGCCTGGTCCAGCCGCTGGGCGCGCTGACCATCGTCTTCGCGCTTCCCATGGCTGCCATCTTTGTACGCCGCAAGGCCGGGGCGACCGCTTGGCGCGGCGCGATCATGGCGACGGTCGGCCTGGCCGGTCTGCTCGCCCTGGTGGGCACGGCGGACTCGCAGTCCCTGAACAGCACCCAGCGCGTGGTGGTCGCCCTGGTCACCGGCGGCGCCGTGGTGGCCCTGATGACGGCCGCCCGCGCCGTGCACCGGCACCCTGCCGTGCGCAGCGTGCTGCTCGCGGCCGCCGCGGGTGTCGCCTTCGGTATGTCGTCGGTGTTCACGAAGACGGTCGCGGTTGACTGGACGGGCGGCGTCTCGCTCGCCGATGTGCCGAGCCTCGCCGTGATCGGTGTCCTGGCGACCGCCGGAATGCTCCTGTCGCAGGCTTCCTACCGGGGCGCCGGCCTCGCCGCGCCGCTGGCCACGCTGACGGTCATCAACCCCATAGTGGCCGCCGCGGTCGGCATCACGATGTTCGGCGAGACGTTCCGCTACGGCGAGACGGGCACCGCCCTCGCGCTCGGCTGCGGGGTCGTCGCCGCGGGTGGTCTGATCCTGCTCACGACGGAGCGCATCAGTGGTTCGGAGCGTACGGCGCCGGTGCCCGTACCCGTACCCGCATCCGTGCCTGTGCCTGTGCCCGCTGTGACCGGAACGATGGCCGACATGGCCGCCAGGACCGAGCCGGGCCCGGTTGCCGAGTCGAGCCGCATCGAGATCAAGGAGCCCGCCACCGTTCCGCCCGGCCGCGCCCTGCCCGAGCGACTCGTCCCGGCGGAGCGGCTGGCCGTCTCCGCGGGAGTACGGGACACGGGGGTACGGGACCAGGAGCGTGCGCGGGAGGACGCTCTCGCGCACGCCGCCGGACTGTTCGCCTCCGCCACCGCGCGGCAGGACGCCCTGCTGCCGCCGCCCGGGTCCAACGGACCCCCGCCGCCCGGCGACACGCCGGACGACATCGAGGGCATCGAGGGCATCGAGGGCATCGACGAACCGTCCTGGCCCAACGGCGGCTACTACGGCCTTCCGTTCCTGCCGTTGCTCCCCGCCCCGGCGGTGATCCGCTCCCGCGTCAAATCGTGACGCCACCGGCGCGCAGATAGGCGACCGGATCGACGTCGCTGCCGAAACCGGGCCCCGTCCGCACCTCGAAGTGCAGATGCGGGCCCGAGCTGTTGCCCGTGGAACCGGAGCGGCCGATGCGCTGGCCGCTCACCACGCTCTGCCCGGCCTTCACGGAGATCGCCGACAGATGGGCGTACTGGGTGTAGCGGCCGTCGCCGTGACGGATCACCACCTGGTACCCGAAGGAACCACCCCAGCCCGCGGTCACGATGCTGCCCGCGCCGACCGACTTGACGGACGTACCGGTCGGCACCGGGAAGTCGACGCCCGTGTGATAGCCCTTCGACCAGGAGGAACCCGAGGCGTGGTACGGCGTTCCCGTACCCGCGCTCACCGGGGCGGTGAGGCCGCGCGTGGTCGATTGGGTCCTCTTCTCTGACTTCTCCTCGACCTTTTCCTTCGCCTTGGCCTTCGCCTTTTCCTTCGGCTTCTTCTCCGTCTTCTCCGACGTGTCGGAGGTGGACGTCGACCCTGTGCCCGGCGACGCCTTCGACTTCAGGTCCAGCCGCTGACCGGGAACGATCATGTCCGGGTCGGCGCCGACCGTCCTGCGGTTGGCGTCGTACAACTGCCGCCAGCCGCCCGGGACCTCGCGTGCGCCCGCGATGCCCGAGAGCGTGTCGCCGCGGACGACGGTGTACATCTCGGCGGTGCCGGCCCGCGACTGGGGCGTGGTCTGCGGCTGTACGTCGCGGACGGTGCGCTTGGACTTCTGGGCGGACGTCCCCGAGGGGTTGATGTCGGGGGTGTCGCCGCCCCGGGTCAGGCCCGCCCGTACCGAGCAGGCCGGCCAGGCGCCGGGCCCCTGGCCCTTGAGGACCTTCTCGGCGACGGCGATCTGCTGGTCCTTGGAGGCGAGGTCGGCGCGTGCCGCGTAGGCCCCGCCGCCGTACGCCTCCCAGGTGGACTGGGTGAACTGCAGCCCGCCGTAGTAGCCGTTGCCGGTGTTGATCTGCCAGTCGTTGGTGGACTCGCAGGCGGCGACCTTGTTCCAGGTGTCCACGTCTGCCGCGTTCGCGACGCCGGTACCGATGAGCGGTATCGCCATCCCGGCGCCGCCTACCGTGACGGTGAGTGAGGCGCGGTTGATCCTGTTCGGCTGATACCGGCGGTGCCGGCCGCGTACGGCCATGAAGGTGCCCCCTCGACAAGCGTCAGGAGCGGCAAAAGTAAACGCTGCTAACAGGCCATGACAAGGGGGCAATCGGCCTCCCTATCCCGCCAAGTGACCAGGAATCGACCTTCGTTCACGGCTGTCGGCACGTATGCCCGGGGCAGATGTGACGGCGAAGTTCGGCGGGGCACTGAGGCGGGGGCGGCTCCGCTGCGTACACACCGTCGGAAAGTCAGGATGTGCGTTCGGCGAACCTGCAAGTCAGGATGGTCGGTGGGGCAAACTGGCAGGCATGACCGGCACTACCGATTCAGTACCTCTAGGAGCCAACCGTATGAGCACTACAGCCCAGATCGGCGTCACGGGACTCGCGGTCATGGGGCGCAATCTCGCCCGTAACTTCGCGCGCAACGGATACGCGGTCGCCCTGCACAACCGCACGGCCGCGCGTACGCACGCGTTGGTGGAGGAGTTCGGCGGCGAGGGCACCTTCGTCGCGACGGAGACCGCCAAGGAGTTCGTCGCCGCGCTGGAGCGCCCGCGCCGCCTTGTGATCATGGTGAAGGCCGGCGAGCCGACCGACGCGGTGATCCAGGAGTTCGCCCCGCTCCTGGAGCCGGGCGACATGATCATCGACGGTGGCAACGCCCACTTCGCGGACACCCGGCGCCGGGAGCGCGAACTGCGCGAGCAGGGCATCCACTTCGTCGGCGCGGGCATCTCCGGCGGCGAGGAGGGCGCGCTGCTCGGCCCGAGCATCATGCCCGGCGGCCCGGTGGAGTCGTACGAGTCGCTCGGCCCGATGCTGGAGAAGATCTCCGCGAAGGCCGCCGACGGCGCCCCGTGTGTCACGCACGTCGGTCCCGACGGCGCCGGACACTTCGTGAAGATGGTGCACAACGGCATCGAGTACGCCGACATGCAGCTGATCGGCGAGGCGTACCAGCTGCTGCGTGACGTGGCGGGCTACTCCCCCGCGCAGATCGCGGACATCTTCCGCACCTGGAACACCGGGCGGCTCGACTCCTACCTGATCGAGATCACCGCCGAGGTCCTGTCGCACGTGGACGCGGCGACGGGCAAGGCCTTCGTGGACGTGGTGCAGGACCAGGCGGAGCAGAAGGGCACGGGGCGGTGGACCGTGCAGATCGCCCTCGACCTGGGCGTTCCCGTGTCGGGCATCGCCGAGGCCGTCTTCGCGCGGTCCCTGTCGGGTCACACCGAGCTGCGTGAGGCCTCGCGCGGGCTGGCCGGGCCCAAGGCCACGGCGCTGAGCGAGGCAGAGGCCGCGGCCTTCGCCGACCAGGTGGAGCAGGCGCTGTACGCGTCGAAGATCGTGTCCTACACGCAGGGCTTCCACGAGATCGCGGCCGGCAGCGCCGAGTACGACTGGAACGTCGACCTGGGCGCGGTCTCCGCGATCTGGCGCGGCGGGTGCATCATCCGGGCGGCCTTCCTCGACCGGATCCGCGCCGCGTACGACACGCGCGCCGATCTGCCGAGCCTGCTGGCCGACGAGACCTTCGCCCAGGAGATCGCGGCGGCGCAGGACGACTGGCGGGCCGTGCTCGTCTCCGCCGTCCAGCAGGGGGTGCCCACGCCCGGGTTCGCGGCGGCGCTGGCGTACTACGACGCGTTGCGTGCGGAGCGGTTGCCCGCGGCGCTCACTCAGGGGCAGCGGGACTTCTTCGGTGCGCACACCTATCGGCGGACCGACCGGGAGGGGTCGTTCCACACGCTGTGGGGCGGCGACCGGTCCGAGGTCGCGGGCTGAGGTTCGGTTTCGGGCTGCGGGTGCGTGGGGGCTTGTCGCGCCCACGCGGCGGAGCCGCACGATGTCACAGCCCCGCGCCCCTGAAAGCCGGCGGGCCGGCGTGGACCATGTCCACGCCGGCCCGCCGGCTTTTGTGCGCCCTCAGCCCAGGGGGCCCGGCTGGGGCTCCGGAGGCGGGGCCGGGGCCGGGTCGGGGGGCTGAGGGAGCGGGGACGGGGACGGTTCCGGGACCGGGTGGGGTTTGGGCGACGGGACCGGGTCCGGTTCCGGGAAGGGTTGGGGGTGGTCGGGGCCCGGGCCCGGTGTGGGGTCCGGCTTCACGGGGTCGGGGTACGGGTGCGTCATGGCGTCCTCCAGCCAGTCGGTACGTCGGCCCTGGACTTCTCCCACGCGTACCCGTGCCCCGCGCGCCCACTCACCCCGTCGCGGGACGAACGGGGACCAGGTGGGCCTACGCCACGCCCGCCATGCCCACCGCGCCGCCGACACCCGCCGCGGCCGCTCCCGCCGCGAGGCCGGGGCGCGGGCTGGACAGCACCGGCACGGCGGTCGTGGTCAGCCGCTGGGCCGGGGTCATCGAGGCCTGGGCGAGGACGATCACGTCGGCGGCCGTGACGCTGTCGGCGGCGGACGCGACGGCACGGGCGTACGCGTCCACGTCGCCCGCCGCGAAGTGGTCCCAGGCGTCGGCCGCCAGCAGGGAGCGTACGGCGGTCGGGGATCCCGCGCGGGCGGCCTCCTCCTCGACGAGGGCCACCGTCGGGCCCAGGGTGCTCTCCACCGTGGCGAGCACGACGACGCGCGGGCCCGCCGCCACCGCGGCGGCCGCCATCGGACGGTCCACCCGGAGCACGGGCACCCCGGGGCGGGCGGCCTCGGCGACCGCGCCGATGGTGGAGCAGGTGCAGAGGACCGCCACCGCCCCGTCGGCGACGGCCCGGTCCAGCATCGCGCGCACCTCGTCGGCGACCGCCTCCGGACCTTCCGCCCGGGCCCGTTCCAGAAGCTCCTCCGACACGAAGTGCCGTAGTTCCAGGGCCGGGTGGTCCTCGTCGCGGAGCGCTTCGAACACGGGGACGTGGACGGGCGAGGTGTGCAGCAGGGCGAGCGGTCCCATCAGAACCGGCCCGGGTGGGCCGTCAGCCATGCCGTCGCCGCGCTCAGCAACTCGGGGTCGGCCACCGGTGCCTCGTCGGGGTGGCGTGCGGCCCACTTGACGACGTACGGACAGAGCGGGGCGACCGGAACTCCCTCGCGGGCCGACACGGCGTACAGCTCACGGGCGAGGGAGCCCGCGATGCCCTTGCCCTCATGGGCGGGCTCCACGATCGTGTGGACCGGGACGAGCGCGCGACCCGGGCTGTCGAGGACGAAGTACTCGATGCGGCCGACGACTTCGTCACCGGCGTACGCCTCCAGACGTCCGGCCGCCCGGTCGTCGCGGATCGCGATCTCGCTCATGGTCTCTCCTCGCGGATACGGATACGGATGCCGACGCGGCCGGCGGTCAGGCCGAGACGGCCTGCGGACTGCGCTCCTGGTCCGAGCCCGGCACCGGCTCGGACGGATCCGCGCCGAGGGCCACGATCCGGTTCGCGGCGTCCACGTGCACGACCCGCGGCCTCAACGACCGGGCCTCGGCGTCGGAGACCTGCGCGTAGCTGATGATGATCACCAGGTCCCCGGGGTGCACGAGGTGCGCCGCCGCCCCGTTGATACCGACGACGCCGGACCCGCGCTCCCCCTCGATGACGTACGTCTCCAGGCGGGCGCCGTTGTCGATGTCGACGATATGGACCAGCTCTCCCGGGAGCAGATCAGCCGCGTCGAGGAGATCGGCGTCGATGGTCACGGACCCGACGTAGTGCAGGTCGGCCTGGGTGACCGTGGCACGGTGGATCTTGGACTTGAACATGGTACGCAGCATGGAGATACTCCCGGACCTAGGCTCCCTGCCTGCGTTATTGCAGGTCAAGGGCGTCGTCCACTGTACATCGACACACCTTCGAATCGAAGACTTACGCCGATGAAGCGGCGGGGACGGGAGGCGGAGTATCAGCCGCCGCCGGTCCCCGCCCCTGCTCAGCCGGCGTTCATGGCGTCTATCAGGCTCTGGGGGCGCATGTCGGTCCAGGTCTGCTCGATGAAGTCGAGGCATGCCTGACGGGCTGCCTCTCCGAAGACCGGCTCCCACCCGTCCGGCACGTCGACGAATGTGGGCCAGAGCGAGAACTGACCCTCCTCGTTCTTCAGAACAAGGTAGTTGGCGTCCTGGTCCTCAAAAGGGTTCGTCATCATTCAGTCCTATCTGCCACTCAAGGGTAGAAATATCGGGGTGGCCAACCGCGGCCAATGGGTTACACCAGCTCAGTCGACGACTATCCGTCCTTCGTCGTGGACAGCCAATCCGAAATTGCCTCCCAAAGCAGAGAGAGCATGGGGGGATTGGCCATGTCGTCGTGAGAACAAGGCAACCGTGACTCGCTTATGTGACCGGAAGCATAGGGTTGCCACATGGCACGACCCCAACCATCCTCCAGCTCGTCCGACGAAATGAAGAGGAGATCGCCATCGAACCTGCGAGGATAATGCTTCACATAGATACGGGTGTTGTTCGCAATGATTCTCGCCCTTACTTCAGCCTCCTCTTCTGAGATCTCGCTTCGGAAGTAGTCCGGAAGTCCGGCGAGATCACGGAGAGAAGGCGCCTCGTCGATTGTTTCCGATGCGTCCACATGATCGCCGTGACCGTCGCCATCACGTTCTTGAATCCTCTGACGGACAAGTTCTGCAGATTTCCGGTCGACCTCGTCCGCGTTGGGCCTGTCGAGTGGGGCCGGCGCATAGCCTCCCATGATGATGAGTGCCACTTGCTGGCCGTCTTCCTGCAGTTGCACAGCCATCTCCTGCGCCACGCGGCCTCCCATCGACCATCCCAGCAGACGGTACGGACCGGACGGCTGCACGGTGCGCAATTCTTTGACGTATTCCTCCGCCATTTCCCGGATGGATCCCGGCAGCTCACCCGCACCGTCGACATCCCGCGCCTGTAGGCCGTACAACGGAATACCAGGAGGTACGAATCCGGCCAGAGGCGCGAAGCACCAGCTCAGCCCGGATCGCGGATGAACACAGAAGAGGGGCAGCCGGTTCCCGTGCGTCCTGATGGGAAGGAGAACGCGAAGCGAGTCATTCGTCGCGGGAAGGCTGAGCCGGTGTGCGAGTCCTGCGACGCTGGGCGTCTCCATCAGCATGCGGAGGGAGACATCGACACTCATGATCGAACGAATCCGATTCACCAGCTTGACGGCCAGAAGTGAATGTCCACCGCGTTCGAAGAAGTTTTCCTCGACGCCGATGTGAGGCACATTCAGTTCTTCGGCGAAAATTCTGCACAGGATTTCCTCCTGGACCGATTCGGGTTCCCGGCTCGGCGTGGACCAGGTGTGGTCCGGCGCCGAAAGTTGCCGTCGATCCAGCTTCCCGTTCGCCGTCAGCGGCAGACTCTCCAGGACCACCCACGCGGACGGCACCATGTACTCCGGCAGCATCGCGCCGAGATGGGCGCGCAGGGCGGCCAGGTCGACCCCGGCGGTGTCGCCGTCACCGATGGCGTGGCCGCCGTCGGGGACGAGGTAGCCGACCAGGCGTTTGTCCCCGGGGCGGTCCTCACGCACCATCACCGCTGCCCGGGCCACGGACGGATGCGCGCTCAGCGCGGCCTCGACCTCACCCAACTCGATCCGGAAACCCCGGACCTTCACCTGGTCGTCCGTACGGCCCAGATACTCCAGTTGTCCCTCGGCGTTCCAGCGGGCGAGGTCGCCGGTGCGGTACATCCGCTCACCCGGGGTGAAGGGGCTCGCGACGAACCGCTGCGCGGTCAGTCCCGGCCGGGCGTGGTAGCCGCGGGCCAGTTGGGCTCCGGAGACGTACAGCTCGCCCGCGACACCCACCGGCATCGGCCGTAGCGCCGGGTCCAGGACGTAGACGCGGATGTTCCACACCGGACGGCCGATCGGCGCGGTGCCCCCGGGCCATTCGGCCCGGTCCGCCGGCAGGGTGTGGGCGGTGACCACGTGTGTCTCGGTCGGACCGTAGTGGTTGTGCAGCGCTGTTCCGCCCGCGCCGCAAAGGTCACGGACCCGATCACTGAGCACAAGGGCTTCGCCGGCCTGGGAAACATGACGCAGCGACGGCAGCTCCGTGCCGTGTTCCGCCACAGCCTCACCGAGCGCGTCCACCATCAGGTTGGGGGCATACAGCTCGGTGGCCTTCTGCTCCCTCAGCCATGCGACGAACTCTTCAGGGTCACGCCTGATCCCTTCGTCCGGTACCACAAGGGTCTTGCCGTCCAAGAGGGCCGAGAGTACTTCCTGGGCCGAGACATCGAAGCTGATCGCGGTGAACTGAGCGACCCGCGAACCGGCCTCGGCGGGGATGACGGAAGCGTGCCAGGACAACAGGTTGACCAGCGCGCCACAGGACATCACCACACCCTTGGGACGCCCGGTCGAGCCGGAGGTGTAGATCAGGTACGCGGGATGCTGCGGCAGCAGCGGACGGGTCCGCTCCGCATCACCCGGAACGTCGGCCGGCAGTGCGCCGAGTTCGGCGACGACCGCAGGGTCGTCCAGCAGCAGCGCGGGGCCGGTGGTTATGCGCCCGGCGACCTCTGTGATGGTCAGCGTGAGCGAGGGGACGGCGTCGGTCAGCATGAAGGCGATCCGCTCGGCCGGGTACTCCGGATCGATCGGCAGGTAACCGGCGCCCGACTTCAGTACCGCCAGCAGACCGACGATCAGGTCCACCGAGCGAGGCAGGGCCAGCCCGACGATACGCTCGGGACCGATACCGCGACGGATCAGCAGCCGGGCAAGCCGGTTCGCGCGCTCGTCGAGTTCCGCGAAGGTCACCTCGGCCCCGTCGACAACCACCGCGACCGCGTCAGGATGTTCCGCGACCCGGCCTTGGAACAGTTCCGGCAGAGTCGCCGCGGGCACCTCCTGGACGGTGTCGTTCCACTCCGCCACAAGCCGGTGCCGCTCCTCCTCCGACAGCACCTCCACAACGCTCACCCGCTGGTGCGGTTCCCTGGTGACCGACTCCAGGACGCGGACGAACCGTTCGGCCAGTGTCTCCACCGTTCCGGCGTCGAACAGGTCAAGGGCGTAGTCGATACCGCCGTACAGGCCCGCCGGGCGACTACCTGTGCCAGTACCGGCACCCGCACCCATGTTGTCGTTGGTGTGGAAGCTTTCACTCAGGGTGAAGAAGAGGTCGAATTTTGCCGCCGGTTCGCCGGCGGGCAGGGGTTCGGCGTCAATGCCGGGCAGGTCGAGGACGGCCGGGGCGTTGTTCTGCAAGGCGAGCATGACCTGGAACAGCGGGTGGCGGGCCATCGAGCGGGTCGGAGCGAGGTCTTCGACCAGCCGCTCGAAGGGCACGTCCTGATGCGCGAACGCACCCAGTCCGTTCTCCCGCACCTGCTCCAGCAGACTCACGAACGTGGGATCACCCGACAGGTCCGTGCGCATCACCAAGGTGTTGACGAAGAACCCGACCAGGTCATCCAGCGCCTCGTCGGTCCGCCCGGCGACAGGAGTGCCGACCGGAATGTCACTGCCCGCACCCACCCGGGACAACAGCACCGCCAGCGCCGCCTGAAGCACCATGAACACCGTCACGCCCTGGACACGGGCCAGCTCCGCCACCCGGGCATGCACCTCGGCCGGCACACACACCTCCACCCGGCCACCGCGATACGACGCCACCGCCGGCCGCGGCCGGTCGAACGGCAGCACCAACTCCTGCGGCACCCCCGCCAACACCTCACGCCAGTAACCCAGTTGCCCGCTCAGCACACTGCCCGGATCAGCCTCCTCACCGAGCAACTCCCGCTGCCACAACGAGTAGTCCGCATACTGCACCGCCAACGGCTCCCAGCCAGGCACCCGCCCGCCGGAACGAGCCGCATACGCGACCGACACATCACGCGCCAACGGCCCCATCGACCACCCGTCACCAGCGATGTGGTGCACCACCATCACCAGCACGCACTCACCCGGGCCCACCCGGAGCAGCCATGCCCGCAAGGGAAACTCAGCGCTCAGGTCGAACATGTGACCCGCCGGCCCGGCAACCGCCTCCGCCAGACCCTCCGGTCCCACCTCGACCACCGGTAGGTCAAAAGAGACAGGCGGGGCAAGGATCTGCTGATACGGCCTGCCCTCGTCGGCAGCGAAGACCGTCCGCAACACCTCGTGTCGGCCCACCACATCACCCAGCGCCATCCGCAACGCCTCGACGTCCAGGTCACCGCTCAACCGCAGAGCCACAGGAATGTTGTAGGTCGCCGACGGACCCTCCAACTCGCCCAGGAACCACAACCGTTGCTGCGCGAACGAGAGCGGTAGCGCCTCGGGCCGTGTCATCGCCACCAGCGCCGGACGTGTCCCATCCGAATCCGTCAGCCGCTGCGCGAGTCCGGCCACGGTCGGCGCCTCGAACAGCGCCCGCATCGCGACTTCCGCCCCCAGAGCCGTCCGGATCCTGTTGGTCAGCTGCACCGCGAGCAGTGAGTGGCCGCCCAGTTCGAAGAAGTTGTCGTCCACCCCGACCTGGGGCAGGCCCAGCACCTCGGCGAACACCGAACACAGAAGCTCCTCCTGCACCGTGACCGGCCCCCGACCACGATCCGCCGCCACGTAATCCGGAGCGGGCAGAGCCCTACGGTCCAACTTGCCGTTCACCGTCAACGGCAGCACATCCAGCACCACCAACGCGGACGGCACCATGTGCTCCGGCAACACACCCTGCAGCTGCCCACGTACGACAGCGATGTCCGCACCCTCCGGACCGCCCGCCGGAACGAGGTAACCGACCAGACGCCTGTCACCGGGACGATCCTCACGCACCACCACCGCCGCCTGGACCACCGACGGATGCGCGCTCAGCGCGGCCTCCACCTCACCCAACTCGATCCGGAAACCCCGGACCTTCACCTGGTCATCCGCACGGCCCAGGAAGTCCAGGACACCGTCCGGCCGCCACTTCGCCAGGTCGCCGGTACGGTACATCCGCTCACCCGGGGTGAACGGATTCGCGACGAAGCGCTCCGCAGTCAGCCCCGGCCGGTCGAGATAGCCACGGGCCAAGCTCGCGCCGGCGAGATACAGCTCACCCGCGACACCCACCGGAACCGGCCGCAGAGCCGAATCCAGCACGTAGACCCGGGTGTTGGCGACCGGCGTACCGATGGGCGGGGTGGTGGGTTCGTCGGCGGACAGAGGGGCGGTGGTGGTCGCGCAGACGGTGGATTCCGTCGGTCCGTAGGCGTTGACGAGCCGACGGCCGTCCGCCCAGCGGGCCACCAGGCTCTGACTGAGAGCCTCGCCGGCGGTGATGAGGGTCGTGATCGACGGCAGGCTGTCCGGTGCCATGAGAGCCAGTGCGGCGGGGGGCAAGGTGGCGTGTGTGACCGACTGTTCCGCGACGAGGCGGACGAGCGCCTGGCCCGGCAGCACGTCGTCCGGCGCGGCCGACACGAGGCAGGCCCCGTTGCACAAGGCCATCACCATCTCCCAGACCGCCGCGTCGAAACTCGCCGAGGCGAACTGCAACACCCGGCTCCCCGCCGAGATCCCGAACTCCTCCGCCTGCGTGGCAGCCAGGCTCGGCAGTCCCTGATGGGTGACGGCCACGCCCTTCGGCCGCCCGGTGGACCCGGAGGTGTAGATCACATACGCGGAGTGGGCGGGCAGCAGGGTGGAACGACGCTCGGCATCGGTGGGGTCGCTGTCCCCGAAGTCTTCGAGTGCGGTGATGGTCCGGGGGTCGTCGAGGGCCAGGTGCGACACCTCTCCGCCGGTGAGACGGGAAGCCAGGTCCGTGCTGGTGAGCACCAGGAGGGGTTGGGCGTCGGTAAGGAGGTAGGTGATCCGCTCGGCGGGATAGTCGGGGTCGATGGGTACGTACGTGCCGCCGGCCTTGGTCACCGCGAGGAGAGCGACGATCAGGTCGATGGAACGCACCAACATGACTGCGACCAACGACTCGGACCCCACACCGCGGTCGATCAGCAGCCGGGCGAGGCGGTTGGCGCGGGCGTTGAGTTCCGTATAACTCAGTTCCACGTCCTCGAAGACGAGGGCGGGCGCGTCGGGGGTGCGGGCGGCCTGGGCCTGGAACAGCTCCGGCAGCGTCGCCGCGGACACCTCCCGGGAGGTGTCGTTCCACTCGACCAGGACCCGGTGCCGCTCCGCGGGGTCGAGGACGTCCACCATGCTGATCCGCTGGTGTGGTGCTGTCTCCAGGGCGGTGACGACGCCTTCGGCGGCGGTGTGGACCATGGCGCACAGTGATGCGCCCGAGACGGGTTCGGCGACCTGCACGGTGAGAGTGAAACCGTCACCGGTGTCGTCGACACTCAGCCCGATCGGGTAGTTCGTCCGCTCCTGGTCGTACAGCAACTCGACGCCGTCAAGGCTGTTGTCCGTTCCTGGCTCGGTGCTCCTGGAGTGCCGGTAGTTGAACAGGGAGGTGAACAGTGGAGTGTCAGCCTTGATGCCGCTGGCCTGCCGGGCGAGTTTCAAGGGAGCGTGTTCGTGGACGAGCAGGTCCGCCAGCTGGTTCTGCACCGACCGGACCGTGTTTACCACCTGAGCGCCGTGCGTCCGCACCCGTACCGGCAGGGAGTTGATGAACAGGCCCAGAACGCGGTCCGCGCCGCTTCCCGCTGCCATACGGCCGAACAGGACGGTACCGAAGACGACGTCGTCCTTGCCCGAGGTGGCCGCCAACACCCGCGCCCACACCACATGCAGGACCGTGGCCGGGCTCACGCCAAGCCGGCGTGACTGGTCCCGCAGCCGTCGCGCGAGTTCCGGATCCATCACGCGACGGGACTCCGCCACGCCGGTGCCGTCGCCGCGGACGTCGAGCAGACCGAACGGCGCGGTCGGCTCGGTCACGTCCCCCAGCAGGGTGGAGAAGTACCTCTGGTGTTCCTCCTCCGCCACCCGCAGGCGGGCCTGGGCGACGAAGTTCCGGAACGGCAGAGGCGCGGGCAGGGTTTCCTCACGGCCCGTGACGAACGAGCGCACCTCCTGCAGCAGTACGTCCAGAGTGGTGTGGTCCGCGATGAGGTGATGGGCCTGAACGAGTGCGAGCCACTGACCGTTCACCGGGTCGGTCGCCGTGTAGACGCGGATCAGCGGTGCCTGGCCGATGTCCATCGATCCAGGGCACGCGGCCAGCATTCGGCCGGTCACCTCGTCGTCAGGCCCCTCGGGCAGGTCGACGCTTTCCACCGGGATCGCAGCACGGCGCACCACCACCTGGACCGGTTCGCGCAGTCCTTCCCACTGGACGGCGGTCCGCAGGATGTCATGCCGGTCGACGACCTTCTGCAGTGCGTCAACAAACCGGTCGAGCCGCTGCCGGGAGTCGAACCCCAACAGCACCGGCAGCACATACACATCGGTCCCGTCCCCGGAGTCACCCATCAGGTGGTGGAAGAGGATCCCCTCCTGCAGCGGAGCCAGCGGGTACACATCCGCCACGTTGGCCGCTCCGCCGGGAACCCGGGCCACGATCCGGTCGATCTCCCCTTGGGGCAGATCCACCAGGGAGAGCATGTCGGGAGAAATAGTCAGGGCGTTGTCCGGAATCCGGTTCTCCGGCACCGCCACCTCGGCCGGACCATCCGACGCGGCCAGTCCGGCAGCCGTGGGCGCTGCGAACAACGACCGCACATCAACCGGTATCCCCCGGGCCCGCAGCAGCTCGACCACCCGTACCGCCAGCAGTGAGTGGCCGCCCAGTTCGAAGAAGTTGTCGTCCACCCCGACCGTAGGCAGGCCCAACACCTCGGCGAACACCGAACAAAGGATCTCTTCCTGCACCGTGGCCGGCCCCCGGCCACGGTCGGCCGCCTGGTAGTCCGGAGCGGGCAGGGCCTTACGGTCCAACTTGCCGTTCACCGTCAACGGCAACTCATCCAGCACCACCAACGCGGACGGCACCATGTACTCCGGCAACATGGCGCCGAGGTGGGCGCGCAGGACAGCGGAGTCGACACCGCCCGTGTGACCGGTGGCCGAAACGAGGTAGCCGACCAGACGCCTGTCACCGGGACGATCCTCACGCACCACCACCACTGCCTGGGCCACGGACGGGTGCGCAGTCAGCGCGGCCTCGACCTCACCCAGCTCGATCCGGAAACCCCGGACCTTCACCTGGTCGTCGGTACGCCCGAGGTATTCCACCTGTCCATCGGCGTTCCACCGGGCCAGGTCGCCGGTACGGTACATCCGCTCACCCGGGGTGAACGGATTCGCGACGAACCGCTGCGCGGTCAGCCCCGGCCGGTCGAGGTAGCCGCGGGCCAGGCCCGCGCCGGAGACGTACAGCTCACCCGCGACACCCACTGGAACCGGCCGCAGAGCCGAATCCAGCACGTAGACCCGGGTGTTGGCGACGGGCGTGCCGATGGGCGGGGTGGTGGGTTCGTCGGCGGACAGGGGGGCGGTGGTGGTCGCGCAGACGGTGGATTCCGTCGGTCCGTAGGCGTTGACGAGCCGACGGCCCTCGGCCCAGCGGGCCACCAGGTTCTGGCCGAGGGCTTCGCCGCCGGTGATGAGGGTCGTGAGCGACGGCAGGCTGTCCGGTTCCATGAGAGCCAGCGCGGCGGGAGGCAGGAGTGCGTGCGTGACCGACTGTTCCGCGACCAGGCGGACGAGCGCCTGGCCCGGCAGCACGTCGTGCGACGCGGCCGACACGAGGCAGGCCCCGTTGCACAAGGCCATCACCATCTCCCAGACCGCCGCGTCGAAACTCGCCGAGGCGAACTGCAACACCCGACTCCCTGCCGAGACCCCGAACTCCTCCGCCTGCGCGCCGACCAGACTCGGCAGCCCTTGATGAGTGACGGCCACACCCTTCGGCCGCCCGGTGGACCCCGAGGTGTAGATGACATACGCGGAGTGGGCGGGCAGCAGGGCGGTACGGCGCTCGGCGTCAGTGGGGTCCGTGCCCTCGAAATCCTTGAGTGCGGCGATGGTCCGAAGGTCGTCGACGGCCACGTAGGGCGGGTGGCTGTCGGTGAGACGGGAGGCCAAGTCCGCGCTGGTGAGCACCAGGTGGGGCCGGGCGTCGGTGAGCAGGTAGGTGATCCGCTCGGCGGGATAGTCGGGGTCGATGGGCAGGTAGGCGCCGCCTGCCTTCGTCACCGCGAGGAAGGCGACGACGAGGTCGACCGAGCGGTGCACCATGACCGCGACCGGCGACTCGGACCCCACCCCGCGATCGATCAGCAGCCGGGCGAGGCGGTTGGCACGCTCGTTGAGCTCGGCGTAGGTCACCTCGTCGCCCTCGAAGACCACGGCGGTCGCGTCGGGGGTGCGGGCGGCCTGGGCCTGGAACAGCTCCGGCAGCGTCGCCGCGGGCACCTCCCGGGAGGTGTCGTTCCACTCGACCAGAATCCGCTTCCGCTCCGCCGGGGCCAGTACCTCGATGGCGTCGATGTGCTGGTGGGGGTTGGCGGTGACGGTGTCCAGGACGCGGACGAACCGTTCGGCCAGTGTCTCCACCGTTCCGGCGTCGAACAGGTCGAGGGCGTAATCGATACCGCCGTACAGACCGGCCGGGCGGTCACCGCTGCCCGTACCCGCACCCGTCTCGGCACCGGCACCGGCACCGGTGTCGGTGTCGGTGTCGGTGTCGGTGTCGGTGTCGGTGTCGGTGTCGGTGCCGGTGCCGGTGTGGAAGGTCTCAGCCAGGGCGAAGGACAGGTCGAACTTGGCCACCGGTTCGCCGGCGGGCAGGGGTTCGGCGTCAATGCCGGGCAGGTCGAGGACGGCCGGGGCGTTGTTCTGCAGGGCGAGCATGACCTGGAACAGCGGGTGGCGGGCCATCGAGCGGGTCGGAGCGAGGTCTTCGACCAGCCGCTCGAAGGGCACGTCCTGATGCGCGAACGCACCCAGTCCGTTCTCCCGCACCTGCTCCAGCAGACTCACGAACGTGGGATCACCCGACAGATCAGTACGCATCACCAAGGTGTTGACGAAGAACCCGACCAGGTCATCCAGCGCCTCGTCGGTCCGCCCGGCGACAGGAGTGCCGACCGGAATGTCACTGCCCGCACCCACCCGGGACAACAGCACCGCCAGTGCCGCCTGAAGCACCATGAACACCGTCACGCCCCGGACGCGGGCCAGCTCGGCCACCCGGGCATGCACCTCCGCCGGCACACACACCTCCACCCGGCCACCACGGTACGAGGCCACCGCCGGCCGCGGCCGGTCGAACGGCAGCACCAACTCCTGCGGCACCCCCGCCAACACCTCACGCCAGTAACCCAGTTGCCCGCTCAGCACACTGCCCGGATCAGCCTCCCCACCGAGCAACTCCCGCTGCCACAACGAGTAGTCCGCATACTGCACCGCCAACGGCTCCCAGCCAGGCACCCGCCCGCCGGAACGAGCCGCATACGCGACCGACACATCACGCGCCAACGGCCCCATCGACCACCCGTCACCAGCGATGTGATGCACGACGATCACCAGGACATGTTCGTCAGGACCGGCCTCGAACAGCCAGGCCCGCAACGGAATCTCGGCGGCGAGATCGAAACGATGACCCGCAACCTCACTGATCGCCGACCCAAGATCGGCCACCCGCTCGACCACAAGAGGCACCAAAGCCTCTTCAGCCGCAACGATCTGCTGATACGGCTGACCCTCCACCGCGGCGAACACCGTCCGCAACACCTCGTGCCGACCCACCACATCACCCAGCGCCATCCGCAACGCCTCGACGTCCAGGTCACCGCTCAACCGCAGAGCCACAGGAATGTTGTAGGTCGCCGACGGACCCTCCAACTCGCCCAGGAACCACAACCGTTGCTGCGCGAACGAGACCGGCACACGCTCCGCCCGCTCCACCCGAACCAGCGCCTGCCGCCTCACACCAGAAGACCCCAAACGGCCCGCCAGAGCAGCAACAGACGGCGCCTCGAACAACGTCCGGATCGCCACCTCCGCCCCAAAAACCGACCGCAAACGACTCACCAACCGCGTCGCCAGCAGCGAATGACCACCCAGCTCGAAGAAGTTGTCGTCCACCCCGACCTGGGGCAGGCCCAGCACCTCGGCGAACACCGAACACAGAAGCTCCTCCTGCACCGTGACCGGCCCCCGGCCACGATCCGCCGCCTGGTAATCCGGAGCGGGCAGAGCCCTGCGGTCCAACTTGCCGTTCACCGTCAACGGCAGCACATCCAGCACCACCAACGCGGACGGCACCATGTACTCCGGCAACATCGCGCCGAGATGGGCGCGCAGGGCAGCGGAGTCGACACCGCCCGTGTGACCGGTGGCCGGAACGAGGTAGCCGACCAGACGCCTGTCACCGGGACGATCCTCACGCACCACCACCGCCGACTGGGCCACGGACGAATGCGCGCTCAGCGCGGCCTCGACCTCACCCAACTCGATCCGGAAACCCCGAACCTTCACCTGGTCATCCGCACGGCCCAGGAAGTCCAGGACACCGTCCGGCCGCCACTTCGCCAGGTCGCCGGTACGGTACATCCGCTCGCCCGGGGTGAACGGATTCGCGACGAACCGCTCCGCCGTCAAGCCCGGCCGGTCGAGATAGCCACGGGCCAGCTGGACACCGGCGAGGTACAACTCACCCGCGACACCCACCGGAACCGGCCGCAGAGCCGAATCCAGTACGTAGACCCGGGTGTTGGGGACGGGTGTGCCGATGGGGACGCCACCCGGTACATCCGGGTCCCCGGGACGGACGGTGAAGGTGACACATCCGACGGCCGCCTCGGTCGGACCGTACTCATTCGTGATCAGGACGTCGTGGTGTGCGGACCTCCACCGTGTGAGCTGCTCGCCTGTAAGGCTTTCGCCGCCGACGACGAGGTCTCCCCGGGCGAAGGATCCGACGGGCTCTTCGGACAGAAGGCCCAGGTGGCTCGGCGTCACCTTCAGGAAGGTGGGCGTCAGTCCGGCGGGAAGCCCATCCTGGATAGCTGCGATGTGCAGGGCGCCGCCCGAGATCAGCGTGCCGAACAACGGTGTGACGGTCAGGTCGAACGCAGCCGACGAGTGCAGCACGGTCCGGCCGCTCAACCCGGGATACGCGCTGACTGCCCAGTTGAGGTAGTAGGAGACCGCTGCGTGGCTCACCACGACGCCCTTGGGGCGTCCCGTGGAGCCCGAGGTGTAGATCACGTAGGCGGGGTGGGCCGGCAGAAGTGCCGCTCCTCGCTCGTGGTGCGTGAGGTCGGCCCCGGCCATGGTGGACAGGGCCGCCGTGGTGTCGGGGGCATCCGTCACGATGCGGGTCACACCGTCATCCGCTGCGCCTGTCACGGCCTGGTGTGTAACCAGTACGGTGGCCTGGGCGTCGTTGAGCATGTAGGTGATGCGGTCGGCGGGGTAGGCCGGGTCGATCGGAACGTACGCCGCTCCGGTCTTGACCACGGCGAGGAGTGCGACGACGAGGTCGGCTGAGCGGTCCATCATCACCGCCACCCGTGCTTCCGCCCGGGCGCCCCTGTCCACGAGGACGCGGGCCAGCCGGTTGACCCGCGCGTTCAACTCCGCATAAGTCACCTCGGTGCCGTCGAATACAACCGCGGTCGCGTCAGGAGTACGGGTGACCTGGGCTTCGAACAGTTCGACCAGCGTGGCCTGCGGCACTTCGTGGGTGGTGTCGTTCCACCCGGACAGGATCCGCTCCCGCTCCGCGGTGTCCAGGACATCGATGCGGCTGACCGGCAGCGACGGATCCGCGGTCACTGTCTCCAGGACCATGAGGAAGCGCCGTACGATCGCCTCGGCACTCGCGGGATCGAACAGGTCGGTGGCGTAGGTGATCAGCCCGGTCAGGCCCGCTGGGGTGCCGTCGGTGATCCGCTCGGCGATCTGGAAGTCCAGGTCGAACTTGGCGGGAAGGACGCCCGCAGGCAGTGCCTCGATGTTCAACCCGGGCAGGTCGAGACGGACCTCGGCGGTGTTCTGCAGGGTGAGCATGACCTGGAAAAGCGGATGGCGGGCCATCGACCGGACCGGAGCCAGGTCCTCCACCAGCCGCTCGAACGGCACATCCTGGTGCGCGTAGGCGCCGAGGTCCGCTTCCCTTGTTCTGGCCAGCAGTTGCAGGAAGGTCGGATCGCCGGACAGGTCCGAGCGCAGAACGAGGGTGTTGACGAAGAACCCGACCAGGTCGTCCAGCGCCTCGTCGGTCCGCCCGGCGACAGGAGTGCCGACCGGAATGTCGTCTCCGGCCCCGAGCCGGTGCAGCAGGACGGCCAGTGCCGCCTGCACCACCATGAACACCGTCACACCCTGTGCTCTGGCCAGCTCCGTCAGGGCGCTGTGGATGTGGGCGCCGACGGTCAGTTCGACGCTTCCGCCCTGGTGGGAGGAGATCGTCGGGCGTGGCCGGTCGAACGGCAGCGTCAGTTCCTGGGGCAGGTCGGCCAGTGCCTCGCGCCAGTAACCGAGTTGCTGGGCCAGCACACTGGCCGCGTCGGCCTCCTCGCCCAGCAGTTGACGTTGCCACAGGCTGTAGTCGGCATACTGCACTGACAACGTTGCCCACTCCGGCGTCCGGCCGGTGGACCGAGCCGTGTAGGCAGCTGACAGATCGCGCGCCAGCGGGGCCATCGACCATCCGTCGCCGGCGATGTGGTGCACGACGATCACCAGGACATGTTCGTCAGGACCGGCCTCGAACAACCAGGCCCGCAACGGAATCTCGGCGGCGAGATCGAAACGATGACCCGCGACCTCACTGACCGCCGACTCAAGATCAGCCACCCGCTCGACCACAAGAGGCACCAAAGCCTCTTCAGCCGCAACGATATGCTGATACGGCTGACCCTCCACCGCGGCGAACACCGTCCGCAACACCTCGTGCCGGCCCACCACATCACCCAGCGCCATACGCAACGCCTCGACGTCCAGGTCACCGCTCAACCGCAGAGCCACCGGAATGTTGTAGGTCGCCGACGGACCCTCCAACTCGCCCAGGAACCACAACCGTTGCTGCGCGAACGAGACCGGCACACGCTCCGCCCGCTCCACCCGAACCAGCGCCTGCCGCCTCACACCAGAAGACCCCAAACGGCCCGCCAGAGCAGCAACAGACGGCGCCTCGAACAACGTCCGGATCGCCACCTCCGCCCCAAAAACCGACCGCAAACGACTCACCAACCGCGTCGCCAGCAGCGAATGACCACCCAGCTCGAAGAAGTTGTCGTCCACCCCGACCTGGGGCAGGCCCAGCACCTCGGCGAACACCGAACACAGAAGCTCCTCCTGCACCGTGACCGGCCCCCGGCCACGATCCGCCGCCTGGTAATCCGGAGCGGGCAGAGCCCTACGGTCCAACTTGCCGTTCACCGTCAACGGCAGCACATCCAGCACCACCAACGCGGACGGCACCATGTACTCCGGCAACACACCCTGCAGCTGCCCACGTACGACAGCGATGTCCGCACCCTCCGGACCGCCCGCCGGAACGAGGTAACCGACCAGACGCCTGTCACCGGGACGATCCTCACGCACCACCACCGCCGACTGGACCACCGACGGATGCGCGCTCAGCGCGGCCTCGACCTCACCCAACTCGATCCGGAAACCCCGAACCTTCACCTGGTCATCCGCACGGCCCAGGAAGTCCAGGACACCGTCCGGCCGCCACTTCGCCAGGTCGCCGGTACGGTACATCCGCTCGCCCGGGGTGAACGGATTCGCGACGAACCGCTCCGCCGTCAACCCCGGCCGGTCGAGATAGCCACGGGCCAGCTGGACACCGGCGAGGTACAACTCACCCGCGACACCCACCGGAACCGGCCGCAGAGCCGAATCCAGCACATACACCTGGGTGTTCCAGACCGGGCGTCCGATGGGGACACTGCTTCTGCTGGTGTCGCTGTCACACGTCCATGCGGTGACCTCGACCGACGCCTCGGTTGGGCCGTAGAGATTGTGAAGCGGAACGCCCATTACGTTCCGGAACTGCCCGACGATGTCGCTGGAGAGCGCTTCGCCGCTGCAGAACACAGCTCGCAGGCCGGTACAGGCGGCGGCCGGTTCGCGGAGGAAGACCTGCAGCAGGGACGGAACGAAGTGCGCGATCGTGACACGTTCGCGTTGGATCAACTCGGCCAGATACCCGGGGTCCCGGTGGCCCGAGGGCTTGGCGACCACCATCGTCGCACCCTGGAGCAGCGGCCAGAAGAACTCCCGTACCGACACATCGAAACCGAACGGGGTTTTCTGCAACACCCGGTCCAAGGCAGTCAAGTTGTAGGTGCCCTGCAGCCAGGTCAGCCAGTTGACGATACCCGCATGGGGTACGGCCACGCCCTTCGGCCGTCCGGTGGACCCGGAGGTGTAGATGACGTAGGCGGGGTGGGCGGGCAGGAGGGTGGTACCGCGCTCGGTGTCGGTGGGGTCGGTGTCCTCGAAGTCTTCGAGTGCGGTCATGGTCCGGGGGTCGTCGAGGGCCAGGTGCGACACCTCTCCGCCGGTGAGACGGCAGGTCAGGTCCGTACTCGTGAGCACCAGGAGGGGCCGGGCGTCGCTGAGCAGGTAGGTGATCCGCTCGGCGGGGTAGTCGGGGTCGATGGGTACATACGCACCACCGGCCTTGACCACCGCGAGGAGGGCGACCACCAGGTCGACGGAGCGGTGCATCATCACCGCGACCGGCGACTCGGGTCCCACACCCCGGTCGATCAGGAACCGGGCGAGGCGGTTGGCCCGCGCGTTGAGGTCCGCATAGGACACCTCGACGCCCTCGAAGACCACGGCGACCGCGTCGGGGGTGCGGGCGGCCTGGGCCTGGAACAGTTCCGGCAGGGTCGCCGCGGGCACCTCCCGGGCGGTGTCGTTCCACTCCTCGACGACCAGACGCTCCTCGGAGCCGCTCATCAACGTGATCCGGTGTACACGTTCCTCGGCGGTGGAACGCGCCATCCAGTTCATCACGTCAAGGAATTGCGCAGCATGCTCATGCACGGCTCCCCGGCTGTAAAGATCCGGATTGGCCTCCACAACCACGGATATACGTCCGTCGGACGACCTGTCGTACACCGAAATCGACAGATCATTGAAATTTATGCCACCGAGCCCGTACACATTGCTGGAGGCGTCACCAAATCTCAGATCGTAGTCAAATGAGACGATATTGACCAGTAGAGGGTAGAGTCCACTGCGCCCTACGAGTTTCAGGTCTCTGAGGATGTCCTCGTAGCGGTATCGCTGATGCCGCAAGGCATCTCGCACTCCGCGAGACACCTGCTTCACGAGTTCCCTCGCTGTGGCCTTCGGCTGCACCGTGAGGCGCAGAGGAATGATATTCGCCGTCATTCCGGGGACGTCCCGCAGTGCTGTTTTTCTGCCTATTACGGGGATCCCGAGAACGATGTCCTCCTGCCCGGTCGCGCGATGCAGGTAGGCGGCGCTCGCGGCTACGGCCAGACCTGAGAGGCTCGTTCCCAGCCGACGTGCGGAACCTCTGAGTTCCACAGCGGCTTCGGCAGGGATATGGAGCGTATGCCGTATCAGTTCATGGGGTGTGGTGGAAGGTTCCTGGCCACTCAGGCTGACCGGTTGCGGGCGATCCGAAAGACGCTCCGTCCAGTACTGCCGGTCCAGTTCGAATTCCTCGGACGCCCGGTATTCGGCGTCGGCATCCATCAGTACGGAACTCGATGGCGGCCCACTGTCCGTGAGGGATTCTCCGGCCAACAGTGCCGTGTAGATCGCAGCCACTCGAGAGGCCATCAGGGATCCCGCGAGTCCGTCTGCGATGATGTGGTGAACTCGCTGATACCAGAGGAAGAGATCTTCCTCCAACTTGAACATGACCTGGGTGAAGAGTGCGCCGTCCCGGAGATCCACTGGACGTCGCATGTCCGCGCGCATCCAGCTCTCCGCGCTGGAACGGGGATCTCCGTCACGGCTCACGTCGATCACATGAAACAGCCAATCGTTCCGCAGGTCAAAATACTGCCGCGGAATTTCGTCCGCGGCTCCCTCGAAGCGCAGACAGAAGGAGTCGAATTCTAGGACGGCTCTTCGCGCAGCAGCCTCGAACAAGTCCGTGTCCACCGCTCCATGAATCTCAATGTATTCACCCATGTTGTAGATCGGGTTATCCGGATTCAGCTGCTGCGCATGCCATAGACCAAGCTGTCCGGCCATCAGTTCACGACGGCCACCATGCAATTCAGACATTCCCACACCTCGGTCAACGCTCGCGCTGCACAGCAGGAGCAACTAAATTAAGCAACAAGAGAAACTAAATTAAGCAATTTGACAAATACCGCTGATCTGCTTGACCTTCTCAAGCCGAACTGAACACTGTCAACCTTCTGGGCGAATTGGGTGACCAACAGGCGCTTGATGCTGTTTTGCAACGGCCAAATCGGACCACTTTGCCCCTTCTGCGACCACTACTCATATATTGAAACGGCAGCAATCTCCACACTGGCGCGACTTTTTTGCCTATCCGTACATGCCGCTGTGTACCGACATGCATAAGCCCTCGATCTGGCAGACACATGATTGCGTCGACTTGGCCCAGTGCGTGTCGCTGTCTCCCCGTCGAATCGGAAAGCAGCGAGCCGAAGCCACCCCCTACCGCGTGGAGGACAGCCAACGAGTCATGGGGCTCGGTCTCGGAGAGACCTGGATCGGTGGACACTTGCCGGTCCGTACGCACGCGAGATCTGTTGGGCTTCTGGACGCGGGGCAGCTGTGGGCGTTGGTAGCGTCGGTGTGTCCCGGGCCGGCCGGTTCGGTGCGTCGCTCGACCGAGAGAGACCTGATGTCCCCGACGATTCGCAGGGCCGTGATCCCCGCCGCCGGACTCGGCTCCCGTCTGCTGCCGCTCACGAAGGCGACGCCCAAGGAGATGCTCCCGGTCGGCGACAAGCCGGTCATCGAGCACACCGTGCGCGAGCTGGTGGACTCCGGCATCACCGACATCACCATCGTCGTCTCGGGCGGCAAGAGCCTCATCCAGGACCACTTCCGCCCCAACCCCGCCCTCGTCGAACAACTCCGCGAGGACGGCAAGACGTCCTACGCGGACGCGGTGGAGGAGGTCGCCGAGCTCGCCCGCCAGGGCCACATCACCTACCTGGACCAGTACGGCCCGTACGGAAACGGCACTCCGGTGCTGAACGCCGCCCGCGCCTTCGGCGACGAGCCGGTGCTGGTGCTGTGGCCCGACGACGTCTTCGTGGCCGAGGTGCCCCGCGCTCAACAACTGATCCGCGCGTACGAGCAGACCGGCTGCCCGGTGCTGGCCCTGCTGCCGATGAACCCCGCCGAATCGCAGCGCTACGGCGTACCGGTCGTCAAGGAAGACCTCGGCGGCGGCCAACTGCGCATCACCGGCCTGGTCGAGAAGCCCGAGCCCGCTGCCGCCCCGTCGTCGTACGCGGCCATCGGCGGTTACGTCGTCACCCCCGGCATCGTCGACGAACTGCGCGAGCAGACCCGCCGCTGGTACGAGCACCGGACCGGCGAGGTCTACCTGACGGACGCGATCAACGCCTACGCCTCCACCCGTGCGGTGTACGGGCAGGTCATCGAGGGCCGCTGGTACGACACCGGAAACCCGGCCGACTACCTGGTGGCCCAGATGGCGTTCGCCCTCGCCCACCCCGAGTACGGCCCCGTCCTGCGCGGACTGGTCGCCGGACTCGACTCCGCCCCCGCTGCCGAGAACGTGCCCGAAACCGGGATCTGACCTGCTGTTTTCGCTCTGGTTGACGCCCTTACGGCAGCGGACCGTCCGTCGCGGCGGGCGTGCCGTGGCGGGCGCGGACGATCTCGATCACGGTGTCGGTGGTGCGGTCCAGGTAACTGCGGCCGTCGGGCAGCAGGACGTCCGGGCTGATGTAACTGGTCGGCCCGAGGTGGGTGGCCGGGTCGAGCCGATGAACGGTGATCTTCCCGGCGCGGTCGGCACGGTTCCAGCCGCTGCGGCGGAACAGCCGCCAACGCTGCGGGAAGATCCAGGCGCCGACTCGCTCGATCCGGTCCCGCGCGCTGGTGAGTTGATGCACCTGCTCGACGTGGGTGAGGTCGTTGGCGCCGTTGTGGAACCCACCGAGCGTGATCACCAGGAGTGGGCAGCGCAACTGGTCGTGCAGTTCCTCGACCGCTCCGGTGGCGACCTGGGCGCCGCCGCTGTAGCTGAGCAGCACCACGGGGACACCGCTGTCGGGCCGGTAGCCGGCGAGCGTGAGCTGAGTGGCGATCTGGGAGCCGACGGCCCGGTTGTACAGCGGGCGGTAGCGGTGGTCGGCGGCCACGAAGATCTGCATGACGTTGTGCAGGAACAGCAGCAGCCCGATGCGACGGCGCAACCAGGCCCACACCGGTCGGTCGGCAAGCGGGTCGGCCAGCGGCGAGTAGGGCTGCACCTGCCCCAGAACCCGCAACTCCGGCGCTCCGGCGAGCACGGCCTTGACCAGCTGGCCGCCGTCCCGGGTGTCGCGGACTCGACGTTTGCCGATGCCGTCCAGGTAGACCAGGTAGGCATCCGGGGGGCCGTCGGGCGCCGCGCCTCGGGCGTAGGGCACGCCGTCGGGGAGTTCGTTGTTGGGCACCCGCCAGCCGGCGCTGTAGGCCAGTACCTCGTAGCGGGCCAGCAGGGCTTCGGCGAGCAGAGCGGGCCCCAGAGCGCAGACCCAGATCAGGAAGTCGTTCATACGACCGCCTCCGGTGTACTGACGGCGCCGGTCCTCACGACCAGACGCCGAATGGCCTCCACGGCGACACCGAGCCCGGCGCCGGCGACGGCCACGCAACCGGCGGCGCCCCACCAGTCGAGCCCGGTCCCCGCCGCGAGCGGGCCGGCCAGACCGGCTCCGACGCCCACGAACAGCAGCAGGTGAAGCAGGGGACCGAGCAGCGGGAACGCAAGGACGGCGGAGAGCAGCAGCGGGGTGACCAGGCCTGGTGTCCACTCCAGTGCGGCGCCTGATGGTGTCGGGGACACCACCAGCTCGGCCAGGGTCCACGTGGTCAGCGGCCACAGCGCGAACACGGCACCCTCGACGAGGCCACCGGCCACCATCAAGCCGGCCATGGTGGGCCGCGACATGCCCGGTCTGCCCGCCGCCAGGGGCAGGATGCGCCCGGCGGCCTCCGACACCCCGGCGAGCAGCAGCAGAACGACGACGACGGACGACATCGCTCAGCCTCGCCGGGACGGATCGACGGGAGCCGGGCGGGGGACCGGGGCGCTCGCCCGCAGGTACCCCTCGAGTTCGTCGGCGGCATACCGGTATCCGCCCGCCTTGTGCTGGGCAGCCTGCAGAGTGGTCGCGGCTTCCCGGAACCGGAGGTCGTCGAGCAGACGCCGGGCGAGGGCACGCACAGAGCCCTTGGCGACGTCCTGGGTGCGGATCGACAGACCGGCGCCGAGCTCGACGACGCGAGCGGCCACCAGGGGCTGGTCGGCGCCCTGCGGGACCACCAGCATGGGAACCCCGGCGTACATGGCCTCGTTGGCGCTGTTCATCCCGCCGTGGGTGACGAACAGCGCCGCTCGGGCCAGCACCTCCGGTTGCGGCACGGAGCGGCGGACGAGGACGTTGGCCGGCAGCGGGCCCAGCGCGGCGGGGTCGGTCTGCCCGGTGGAGATGATCACGGTGCCGCCCAGCGGGGCGAGCGCGGTGGCGAAGGTACGCAGCAGCTGCGGGTCGGCGTTGAACACCGTGCCCAGCGAGGCGTAAAGCACCGGGTCCTTCAGCCGGTCGGCCGGGAACGACGGGTCGGCCGGCCGGGCTCCGATGCTGGGGCCGACGAACCGGTAGGACTGGTCGAAGTCCTCGACGGCGGGCTGGAACTCCCGTGAGGTGTAGACCAGATTGAGCGGCTGGCGGATGTTCCCCAGGTCGAGCAGTGGCAGTCCACGCGTGTCGAAGCGGCGGCGCAGCTCCCAGCGCGACCGCAGGTAGCCCTGGACGTTACGGGGCCGAGCCACGGCCGCGGCCAGCAGGTCCCACGAGCCGCCGGTGGGGCTGGGCACCCGCCGGTTGTACGCGAACGTGGTGCAGGAGGACACCGCCGGCACATCGAGTTCGCGGGCGGCGACCGCACCCCACAGACAGGCGTTGTCGTGGACGATCAGGTCGGGCCGGACGCGGCGCAGGTCGGTGAGGACGGCGGGCATCAGGCCGACGGCCGTGCGCGCGAGCCCTTCGATCAGAGTGAGCGGCATCGGTGGATCCGGGAGCGGCTGATCGCCCCCGGGGTAGAGGTGCACGGTCGCGCCGACGGCCTCGATCTCCTCACGGAACACGGGCGAGGTGTGGTACGTGACGGAGTGGCCGCGTCGGGCCAGTTCGGCCACGAGCGGCAGTGTCGGATTGACGCGCCCGTGCATGGCGATGTTGAGGAACGCGATGGTGCTCACAGACCGACCTCCAGTACTGACGAAGTGGATGCCTCGTCCGGACGGGTCGATGCCGCCGGATCGTCGTCGGCCCGGTACAGGCCCGGTCCGCTGATGTGCAGCCCGTCGAGAAAGTCCCCCGCGGTGCGGGACGCGGTGCTGATCAGCCGCTGAGCATGGCCGAAGTCCCACGGGGCGGGCCAGGTGTCGATGCCGGTCGGCAGCACGACGGTCGGGACGCGCTGGGACACCTCGTGCAGGTCACGCTCGATCTGATGGTGTATCAGCAGCAGACCGGCCCTGGCCGCGATCGCACTGGCGCGTCTGCGCGGTACGGCCGGGGGCAACGGCGAGCTCTCCGGTCCGGTCGAGAGTACGACCACGCTGGCCGCCCCGGCCTGCAGTGCCGCCAGCACCGGGACGTAGGCGATGACTCCGCCGTCCACGAGCGTCCGGCCCTCACGGTCCACCGGAGGCAGAATCCCGGGAACGGCCGCGCTGGCCAGCAGGGCGGACTCGAGGTCGCCGTGGTCGAGCAGGGCCGGAGCGCCGGTGCCCAGGTCCATGGCGACCGCGGTGAAGGGGATCGGCAACTGCTCGATCCGCGACGGCAGCCCGGCCCGGGCGATGAGTCGACGCAGGCCACGATCGGTGAAGACGCTGACCCGTGAGGACAGGTACCCGAGCGGATACACCTCACGGCGACGCAACCGGGTCCACACGCGGTCGAGCCACGGCGCGGATCCGTCGGGGTGGGCGGCCGCGATGGCCCCGATGAGGGCGCCCACCGAGGTTCCGACAATCAGGTCCGGGACGAAGCCGCGCTCTTCCAGCGCGTACCCGGCACCGACATGCGCCGCTCCGAGTACGCCACCGGCGCCCACCACCACGGCCACCGGACGGGGAAGGGCGTGCAATCCCGCCGGTGCCGGATCCTCGGGCGGCGGGCTCGGTGAGTCCCCGGGCCCACGGCTCGATGAGTTCCCGGCCGACCGGCTCGACGACAGGGGACGCGTCTCCTTGTCACGCGCCTTGGTTCGACACCACGCGCGGCCACGGCCACTCGCCGAACCGCCCCTGCCGAAACCGAAGCGCGCCCATGAGACCGGTCTCCGGCCGTAAGTGACCCTCATGATCCGCCTTTCCCACCACGGCACCGCATCGAATGGGTTCAGCAAGCTAGACCGGGCGGCCATCCGATCTGTGACACCTCCGGCCGGCGGCGTCGGGGAAGCGACACCGAGACCAGTGACATCACACTGTGTGCGGCGACCGGGTTCGACGTCGCCCGAGGCACCCGGGCGGCCCCGACGGTGACTCCGGGAGAGCCGTCGGGACCGCCGGCCGGCCGTCAGCCGTTGGAGAACCGGCCCGCCTGGGCGAGGAGTTCTTCCGCGTCGTCGGTCGGCGGGTAGATCCAGAGGGTGTTGATGTTCTCCTTCAGGGTCTTGGCCTCCGGCCCGGTCATCGCGATCCTGCGGTCCCAGCCCTCCGTGTAGACGGCGCCGGCGGCACCGAGGTCCAGGCAGGTGACGTAGGGGTCGGGCGTGAAGGGCAGCGGAGCGTGGCCGAGGAGGTCGGCCGCCACGTTGTGACCGGCGAACTTCCCCATCGGCAGGGCGTGCTGGCAGGACTGCGTGGTGGTGTGCCCGTCTTCCGCCGGGGCGAGGGCGGTGTCACCGGCCGCGTAGACGTCGGGCACCCCGATCACCCGCAGGTGTTCGTCCACGCTCAGCCGTCCCAGCCGGTCGCGTTCTCCGGGAATCCGGGTCGTGAGGGGACTGGCGGCCATACCGGCCGTCCATACGACGGTTGCGGCGGGGATCACCTCGCCGTCCGAGAGGGTGACGTCCCGGCGAGTCGCCGATGTCACCGTGCGCCCGAGACGCCGTTCGATCTTGAGCTCGTCGAGCGCGTCGTCGATGGTGGGACGCGGGCCGGGGCCGAGCTCCGGACCCACGGCATCGGCGCGGTCGACCAGAACGATCCGGACGTCGTCGGCCGTGCCGTTGCCGTCAGCGATCGCGCGCAGTCGCTCGCCCAGCGAGGTGGCGAGTTCCAGACCGGTGAAGCCGGCACCGACCACGACGGCCGTGTACTGGCCGAGGGACGGGGTCCGGCCGGGCAGCCGCCGCAGGTGGTGATCGAGTGCGGCGGCCGCAGAGAGCGTGTCGACGTCGAAGACGTCCCGCGATCCGGGGAAGTCGGGCCGCACGAGCTGACTGCCCGTGGCCAGCACCAGCTTGTCGTAAGCCAGGTCCAGTTGCTCACCACCCCGCCCGACGGCACGTGCGGTGTGCGCCTCGGTGTCGATCCCCGTGACGGTCGCCGATATCCGGCGTACGCCGATCGGGCCGAGAACGCTGTCCAGAGCGACCCGCATGCCGTCCGGGGCGTTCTCGTACAACCGGGGGCGGATGACCATGTCATCGCCGCCGCTGACCAGCGTCACTCGTAGTTCGTCGCCGGCGCCGCCCGCTTCCCGGGCGGCGCGCACGACTCCTGCCGCGCACCACACACCCGCGAAGCCGCCGCCGATGATCAGAACATCCTTCATGAACTTCTCCGTTTTCGAAGCCGAAGTGATGAGCCGGTGCTCCGCGAGCAGGGGCTGCCCCTGCCGCGGTGGCCTCCCGCAGGGCCCGCACCACTGATTCTGGACATTACATATCCTGGATATTCAGTGTCAAGATTTCTTCGGGCTCCTGACGGACAGGACTCGACGGACAGGACTCACAGGCCAAGCCCGCCGGCAGGCAGGCCAGAACCCTTGGCGCGCGTCGATCCTGGACATGTAATGTCCGTAATATGCGAATGGCTAAAGGTGTCGAGTGGGCTCTTCACACGCTGCTGAACCTGGACATGATCGGCGGCGGTCCGGTGGGCAGCGGTCAACTTGCCGAGGCCCACGGCCTCTCGGCCTCCTACCTCAACAAGCAACTGCAGCAACTCGCCCGAGCCGAGCTCGTGGTCTCCGTGCCGGGGCCGCGCGGCGGCTTCCGTCTGGCCAGGCCCCTCGAGAACATCACCCTCCTCGATGTGGTGGAGGCCATCGAGGGAAGCACCCAGGTCTTCCACTGCACGGAGATCCGCTGCTCCGGCAAGATCGGCGAGCTGTCACCACCGCCGACCGGCACATGCGCTGTCAACGCGGCCATGCGCCGGGCGGAACAGGCGTGGCATCAGTCGCTGGCCGCCCAGACCCTCGCGGACATCAGAGCGGAGGTGGACAGCACCCCGCTGGTACGGCAGGTGGTGCGTTCGGCGCTGAACTGAGCGAACGCAACGATGCGACGGGCGACCGCTGTCACGGGGCCGCGGCACGGAGCACCGCCGACGCGGCAGGCATCCGTTCGGACAACTCGCCGGACAGCGTGCCTACTTGGGCTGATTCCAGCGCACCTCCTTGGCGGAGCCGACGCCCGGCGGCAACGCCGCACCGAATCCGGGCAGGCCCCGAGCCCCCACATCAGCGGGGGCACAACGAACATACAGTGTGAGACAACACCTTGTCACACACAACATGGACCTGCCGCGCGAGGCCGGACAGGCCGACATCAATGGCGGGCGGTTCAGCTTGCCCGCCCGAAGGTCATCCCCTCCTGACGCCCGGTCGCAGCTTCCCGTCCCCGCCGGGCCGAGCGGGCAGGACCCGGTTCAAGCTGGCAAACGCCGGTGGCCCGTGGTTCCGCCCAGCCCCGGTGTGGCGCGTGAGCGACCGGAGGGCACAGACGAAGAGATACAGCGCCAGTATCCCGATGCCTGTGCCATGGGTCGCCGGTCCTCCTGTCCCCATCGAATGACCTGCGTGTGCGGTCAGGGTCTCGTGTCCCGCACCCGTCGTCGGACGTGCCGTCCAAGCCGCCGATGCCGCCCATTGTTCTCGTGCCCTCCCAACGGAGCGGGTCCCGCCTCGGTCGGTGACGACCTGTCGGAAGCGAGGATCCGGAGTCAGTTCACGGGGCGCGGCGCACGGAGGTGGGCCCGCTGCGCCAGTTCCTCCTCGTCGACCAGCGTGAGCATCGGCCGGCCCGGCGCGCACAGCATGGTCACGACGAACCGGCAGGTCACATCCGTTCGGGCGTTGCCATCCTGGTAATGGATCACATCGCCGCCGGGCTCCCAGAAAGTCTCACCGGCTTTGACCACACGTTCCGGCTCGCCTTCCAGCTCGAAGCGCACCTCGCCCTCCATCACGTATCCGAAGGCCGGCCCCGAGTGGCGGTGCGGAGGAGTCCCGGGGTCGCCGGGCGGCCACTCGACCACGATGGTCATGCCCGACGCGTCTTCGGGGACCTTGAGCGGGTCGGTGTCCTGCAACATCGTCGCCGCGGTCTTCCACGCCCCGGAGCGTGGCCTGTCGTCGATCTCGCCCACTGAGTCCTTGGTTGACACTGTGTTGCACCTCCGTGGTGGTTGCCTGCATGGGCAGGGACCGTGTGCACCGCGCCGCGCGGCGAGGGACAAGGGACGAACGATTCGCACCGGCTCTCCGGACGTCCGCACATTTCGGCTGCTCACACGGCTGTTCACATGGCTGCTCACATGGCTGCTCACATGGCTGTTCAGAAGGTGAGACCGAGTACACCCCACTTGTGTGACAGAGCCGGCACTCCAGTTGCACTGCTCTCCCGCGCTGTCACAACAACAGTGGGAGTTCTGTCGTATGTAGTGCACGTGCTGACTTCACCGTCACTCAGACAGACACGCGATGGCAGGAAGGCCACGATGAGTGATCCGACTCGGCCCACAGAGTCCTCCGCGACAAGTGAGCTCGACCAGCTGCCCGACCGTGACGCCGAGGAGACGAAGGAATGGCAGGACTCACTCGACGCCGTCATCAGACATGCCGGACCCGAACGCGCCGTGTACCTGCTGCGGCGCGCGCACGAGTTCGCGGCGAGGTCAGGCGTGGCCCTGCCGGGCCTGCTCTACTCGGACTACATCAACACGATCCCGGCGTCGTCCCAGCCGGTCTTCCCGGGCGACATCGCCATGGAATCCCGTATCACCGCGCTGAACAGGTGGAACGCGGCCGCGATGGTGACCCGCGGCTCACGGCTTGGGCTCGGCGGTCACATCTCGACCTACGCCTCGGCGGCTTGGCTCTACGAGATCGGGTTCAACCACTTCTTCAAGGGCAAGGAGGGTGGGGGCACTTCCCGCTTGAGCGGAGCCGAGAGTGGGGGAGGTTCCGGGGACCAGCTGTTTCTGCAGGGGCATGCTTCACCCGGCATCTACGCGCGGGTCTTCCTGGAAGGCCGTCTGCGTGAGGAGCAGTTGGACGGTTTCCGGCGCGAGGCCGACGGTCATGGCCTGCCGTCGTACCCGCACCCTCGGCGCCTGCCGTGGCTGTGGGAGTTTCCGACCGTGTCCATGGGGCTCGGCCCTCTCGCCGCCGTCTATCAGGCCAGATTCAACCGGTATCTGCGCGACAGGGGCATCAAGGACACGTCCGGGTCACGTGTTTGGGCCTTTCTCGGGGACGGGGAAACGGACGAGCCCGAGTCGACGGCCGCGCTGGCGCTCGCCGCCCGCGAGGGTCTCGACAACCTCACCTTCGTCATCAACTGCAATCTGCAGCGGCTGGACGGTCCCGTACGGTCGAACTCCAAAATCGTTCAGGAACTCGAGGCCCGGTTCCGCGGCGCGGGCTGGCACGTGGTGAAGTCCCTCTGGGGCGAGGCCTGGGACCCTGTGCTGCGGCAGGACACCGAGGGGGCCCTCGTCCGCCGCCTCGGCGAGGTGCCCGACGCACAGTTGCAGACGTACGCCGCACGGGACGCCGCGTACATTCGGAAGCACTTCTTCACCGGCGACGCGCTGTCCGGCATCGCCGCAGGGCTCGGTGACTCCCAGCTCACCGATCTGTTCGAGAACTCCCGGGGAGGACACGAGCCTCTCAAGGTCTACGCCGCCTACCGGGCGGCGGTGGAGCACCGGGGGCAGCCGACCGTCGTCCTCGCCCAGACCGTGAAGGGCCACACACTGGGGTCGGCCTTCGAGTCCCGCAACGCCAACCACCAGATGAAGAAGCTGACCATGGCGCAGTTCCGTCGGATGCGTGACGCGCTGGAGCTTCCCATCCCGGACAGCGCCCTGAGCGGGGACCTGGTCCCCTACTGGCACCCGGGTGCGGATTCCGACGAAGTGCGGTATCTGCGTGACCGGCGCACCGCTCTCGGAGGGCCCGCACCTGTACGGAGGGTGGTTGCCAAGCCGCTGGCCCAGCCGCCGTCCGGCCCCTTCGAAACCCTGGAGAAGGGCTTCGGCAAGCAGGAGGTGGCCACGACCATGGCGCTCGTCCGCCTGGTCAAGGACCTGATGCGCGGCGAGGAGACAGGGCAGCGCTGGGTGCCGATCATCCCCGACGAAGCCCGTACGTTCGGAATGGAGTCCCTGTTCCCGACGGCCGGTATCTACTCGCCGGAGGGCCAGACCTATGAACCGGTCGACGCCGATCAGTTGCTCTACTACCGGGAGGCCAGGAACGGCCAGCTCATCGACGAGGGCATCACCGAGGCCGGTTCCATGGCCGAGTTCACGGCCGCGGCGACCTCGTACGCCACACACGGCGAACCCATGATCCCCTTCTACATCTTCTACGCGATGTTCGGGTTCCAGCGCACCGGCGACCAGTTCTGGGCCCTGGCGGACCAGATGGGCCGCGGCTTCGTCATCGGGGCGACGGCCGGCCGTACGACGATGACCGGCGAAGGTCTGCAGCACGCCGACGGGCATTCCCACCTGCTGGCTTCCACGAATCCGGCCGCGGTGAGCTACGACCCGGCCTTCGCGTACGAGATCGCGGTGATAGTCAGGGAAGGGCTGCGCCGCATGTACGGCGACCAGCCCGAGGACGTCTTCTACTACCTGACGGTCTACAACGAGCCCAAACAGCAGCCGCCCATGCCCACCGAGCCATCGGTCGAGGAGGGGATCCTGCGGGGCCTGTACCTCTTCCGGCAGGCGGAACGCCACGACGCGGGACCGCGGATCCAGTTGATGGCCTCCGGCACGGCTATCCACTGGGCGTTGGAGGCCCAGGAGCTTCTGATGTCCCAGTGGGGAGTCCATGCTGACGTCTGGTCGGTGACGTCTTGGACGGAGCTGCGCCGCGATGCGTTGAACGCCGACAGGGCGCGGCTGACGCAGGGTGAGGAGCGCGTCCCGTATGTGACGGCGGCGCTGTCCGGTGCGCGGGGGCCCGTCCTGGCGGTCAGCGACTGGATGCGGCAGGTGCCCGATCAGATCAGCCAGTGGGTGGAGCAGGACTACTCGTCGCTGGGCACGGACGGCTTCGGCCTGTCGGACACCCGAGATGCCGTACGCCGCTTTTTCCGAGTGGACGCCGAGTCGATCGTCGTCGCTGCCCTGGACCGGTTGGCGCGGGCCGGTGCGATCGACCCCGACACGGTTGTCCGGGCACGCGTCCGCCACGGCTGGCAGGCGTGAGCACCTTGTCCATGGCATGGCGACCCGGAATTGACCTGTGGACGGCAGGGCGCGGCAAGGCCAGTGGGGCCCGGGCGCCCTGCGGATGTGGGAGGAGGAACCCACGTCATGGCGGCGGTGCGCCCTCAGTCGCAGGATTGATCCTGCGAACTCGGACGGGGCGGTGAGAGCGTGCCCGGTCTCGAGGTCACTGTCACACATGAGCCGCATGGTTTGTCTTGCTGGATATGCACCCTTCCACAGCGGATGTGTCCGTCGGTCCTCTCGACCGGGAGCGGCCGGACGCCTATGCGATCAGTGCCGAGTTCTACGACGTTCTGCAGGCCGAACGGGACGGGGCACTCGTGCACCAGTTGTACAGCGGCGATGTCGGCAACGCCCGTCTCGGTGTGCTGGATGTCGGCGCCGGAACCGGACGTGTCACGCTGATGAGCCTCATGGAGTCGCGGGTCCCCGTGCACGCTGTCGAGCCCGCGCGTTCCATGCGATCCGCGCTGATGACACACCTCGCGTCCATGCCCGCCGGCCTGAGAACGCGGGTCACCGTGCACCCCCACATGCTCGGTGAGGCTGGACTGCACGGGGTGGCCGACGTAGCCGTGTGCCACAACACGATCGCCTGTCTGCACCCGGCTTCGCGGCGTGCCCTGTGGCCGGCCATCGCCACGGCACTCGTACCCGGAGGTGTGCTGCTCGTCCAGCTTCCGCCTGCCCGCCTTCCGCGTCACGAGACCACTCATGATCTTCCGACCCAGAGGGTCGGGCAGCACGAGTACGGAGGACGCATGGTGGCGTCGGCCGACATGAACCGCATCCGGACACGCTTCGACTACTGGGTACGAAACGAGGGCGGTGTGCTGCGAGAGCACAACGAAACGTTCTGGATGTGGCCGGCCTCCCGGACCAAGGTGATCGGAGAACTGGTGAAGTCCGGCTTCGCCCCGCTCCCCGAGCGGGCCGATCCCGCCGTACTGGCCGTACGGCTCAGGCCGCGATAACTGCGTCGGCCTTGGATTCGGCGGCCTGGGCCAGGGGGTGCGAACTGGCAGGACAGGCACGGTTGGCCGCTCGACCAAGTGGACGTGGCGGTGCGGTTCGATCGACAAGGGCAGATCGTCAAAAACGTCCGGTTGACCGGCGATCTGCAGCCTGCCCATATAGCGCAGCTGTTGGCAGCTGCCGGGCGCTGCCCTGTGCAACGTCTCCTGACCAGGGCAGGAGAGTTGTCTGCTCGCCGACCCTCGTACCGCCAAGATCGTCACCAAGGCGCCGTCTTTGGTGCCAGCTCGTCCAGTTCCATCCTTCCGGGATCATCGAACCGGGGAACGCGGCCGGCACGCTGGTCAGCGAGGCCGCTGGGGGTGAAGGCAGGATCCTGCGCAACGCGCTCGGGGAACTGTTCAGAGCCCGCTACGACACGGAGATCAACGAAGGGCGGGGCCCCAAGGGGGGCGTACGGCTCGACGTCTCCCACCAGCCACGACAGACGATCTGTCGCGACTTCCTCGCGTCTGCCAGGCGCTTCCGGACCTGCGGTTGCCGGACATCACCCGCGAACCGATCGAGATCGCCGCGACTGCCCACTACTCGATGGGCGGCCGCCGAGGACCGGGTCGAGAAATCCATCAGTTCTTGCGAACTCTTGTCACAAGTAGATCCGCTGTCCTGTCTCTTCTATCGCAGACCAATTTGTTCGGTGCCGGTGAGCAGCTCATCGCGGGATGAGTGCCGCACCATGAAATCCTCCGAAAGGAATGCGTTATGAAGGTCGTAGTGATCGGTGGGACCGGGCTCATCGGCTCGAAGCTGGTCGGCAAGCTGAACGAGCACGGGCACGAGGCGGTAGCGGCCGCACCCAACACGGGCGTGAACACGCTGACGGGCGAAGGCCTGGCCGAGGTCCTGGAGGGCGCGTCCGTCGTGGTGGACGTGTCCAACTCCCCGTCGTTCGAGGACGAGGCCGTCATGGAGTTCTTCCGCACCTCCACGAGCAACCTCCTGAAGGCGGAGGCCGAGGCCGGCGTGACGCACCACGTCGCGCTGTCCGTGGTCGGCACCGAACGCCTCCAGGAGAGCGGATACTTCCGCGCCAAGCAGGCCCAGGAAGAGCTGATCAAGGACTCCGGAGTCCCCTACTCCATCGTCCACGCCACCCAGTTCTTCGAGTTCATGAAGGCGATCGCGGCCGCGGCCACCGAGGGCGACATCGTGCGCCTGGCACCCGTCAAGATCCAGCCCATCTACTCCGACGACGTCGCCGCCGCCGTCGGCCGCACTGCGGTCGGCACCCCGGTCAACGGCGTGGTGGAGGTCGCCGGGCCCAACGAGTTCCAGCTCGACCAACTCGTCCGTAAGGGGCTCGCCGCCAAGAACGACCCCCGCACGGTGGTCACGGATGAGCACGCCACGTACTTCGGTGCCGAGCTGCAGGAGGCCACGCTCCTGCCGGGCCCAGGCGCGAACATCGCCGAGACCCGGTTCGCCGACTGGGTCGCGCAGCAGCAGTAGATCCTGCGGTGGCCCCCGCGTCAGGCGGGGGCCACCGTTTGCACTCCACCCGCAGGTTCGCTCCATCGCATGCGCAGCCGCGGAGTTGCGCCATGCGGCACCTCGCTCCGTATTCCGAAAGGGTGCCGTAAATGCCAGGCTTCAGGTGTCACAAAAACGGGTGCCATCCAGTCAAACATGTAGAAGGGAATCGCCCTTCCCAATCCTGAATTTCGTGGACGATTCGCCGCACTGCTGACGTGATCGCCCGAGTCGGAATGGAGACGAAACAGCATGTTGCTCCAGACGGACAGGTATCTCACGCAGGGCACATCCACGGTCAGCGCTCCTTTGGCCACGGCAGACCCGGAGCCCAGTTTCTCCGATCGCTGCGGGCGCGATCCTTCAGAAGGTGAGCGAATTCCCACTGACTCACGCCTCTTGAGTCCCGTCAAATGGTTGGTGGGTCTGCAGTTCCACACCGCCAACTGCCAGACCGTTTGGCTGTACTACGTCGTGGACAAGGCCTTCGACACGACTGACGCGCTGCGCAGGGCCATCCAACGTGCCGACAGCGACCCGGAACGCATCGCCCAGGTAAGGATCCAGGCCGAGGCTGATCAAGTCGAGGTCCAGCAGGTTCTCCGGGATACTCTCGGCCGATTCAGGCTCACCCGTTCCCGCTGATCCGTTCAAGCGAGGTACTAGACATCTGCACAGGCAGTAGACGCCGTACCCAGCCGCGTGAGTCCCAGCGACAAGCAGTCCGCACGCGGGCACCGAGATACACGACGGCGGCCCTGCCATCCGCTCACCGTCTCCCCGTCTCTCAAGCAGCGGGGAGTTGGCGCCAGCGGGACACGGCTTCCGCTTGCAGAGGTTCTGCGCGTGGCAGGAGACTGGGCCGTTCGTGGCGCGGGGCGTCACAGTCCACGGGGCGTGCGGCCAGGCCACGGTGTGCCACTGAGTCGGCCGCTTCCCTGCCGGTGGGGGTGGGGCCGCCTCCATCGCCCCACGCTGGGCCGGCAGGTTCGGCAGGTGACCATCCGGCGGTGGCCCAAGCCGATCCCGAGCGTCGATCGAGCCCGCGGCGGAGGCGATCGTGACCGCCCCGACTACGGCAGGTGCCGGTCGGCGCACTGGTGCGGGCTCCCGACGAGCCCCACCTGCACCTGCTGTCGCACCTCGTGTCCCGCCGGCCTCCGGCAACACACCGCGTGGCGACGACTACTCGCTCGCCCCTCGCGACACCGGCCCGCAGGTCGGTTGCTGGCCGGCGTCCATGGACAGGACCCTTTCCAGGGGTGCGAGGTCACCGGACTGGGCTGCCGTGAAGAACGCCTGGACGAGTCGCCGATGTGCGACCGAGTCCACAGGCTGCCTGCGATGGTTCGCGGCGAGACACTTCTGGGCGCGTGTGACCTGCTGTCTCGCATTGGCGACGCTGAGACGCAGGATCTCGGAGATCTGGCTGTACGGGTAACCGAAACCCTCCCGTAGGACGTACGCAGCACGTTGCCTCGGCGTCAGTCTCTCCATCAGCAGGAGGACCGCTCTCTCAACGGCGTCCTGCTGCTCGGCCTCCGCTTCCGGGGTGGCGTGGGTGTCCATCATCTCCGGGAGCCAAGTGCTGGCGCAGGATTCTCGACGTCTCCAGGCGGACTGGACGACGTTGATGGCCAGGCGGACGGTTGTCGTCCTGAGCAGTGCCGACGGGTTCAGGACGATCGTGCGATCTGTGCCCTGCCACCGAAGCCATGCCTCTTGGATGACGTCTTCGGCCTCGCTCGCGTTTCCGACGATTCGGTTGGCGATCTTGAGCAGTCCGGGCCTCGCACGGACGAAGACCGATGTCGCGTCATCCAGTTCATCGATCGTCGGGCTGGCCGTCACGCCCGCCATCTCCCGACCTTGTCCGGCTTCGGCCAGATGTGTGTCCACGACCCGCTCCTCTGCTCCGTAGGTCAACGGCTTGAAAGGCGGCCGACAACCAACGTCGCGCTCAAGGGCGGCCGATCGCGCCCGTGGAATCCGTAGGTGGCTTCGTGGTCGTGCCGTGGCAGGTCCGTGGCCAGGCCCTCCGGAGGCGGCCCGTCCGGCAGCGCAGAAGGTGGGTCGAAGCCGCCTCGTTCACATCCGATGGGTGCAGTTCCGCTTCGGCGCCGCAGAGAGGCCACGAGAGGAAGGCCCCGGGGAGGGGAATGAGGTCGCGAGCCGGGCGGAGCACGTCGGCCAGGCTCGCGGCCGTGAACGCGGATCCGATGATCGGTGGCGGCGCTCACCCAGCATCCTGATGCTTGAAATCCGGACCTTAGGTATTCTTGTACGGCCCTGCGATGGATCCGGCTCGCCTCGGTCGAACAACGGCCGCAGTGGTCCGGACCCTCACCCAGAAACGCGGGTCGGACTGTCCTGACCAGGGGAGAGAGGCCGCGATGGCCATCAGCGGTTCAAGAGCCGAACTCCTCGGGCGGCGCAACGAGTGCCGGGTCCTCGACGACCTCTTGGCAGGCGCCAGAGTCGGACGAAGTGCGGTCCTGGTCCTGCGCGGTGCGGCGGGGATCGGGAAGACCGAGCTGCTGAGATACCTTCTCGAGCGCGCCACCGGTTGCCGCATCGTCAGGGTTGCCGGTGTCCAGTCCGAGATGGAGCTCTCGTACGCCGGCATGCACCAGCTCTGCGCCCCGCTGCTGGCCGGTCTTGACGATCTTCCAGCGCCTCAGCGCGACGCACTCGGCACGGCGTTCGGGCTGCGCACCGGCGACGCGCCCGACCGATTCCTCGTAGGTCTGGCCACTCTGAGCCTCTTGGCGGACGCCGGAGGGAAGCAGCCGCTGGTCTGCCTCATCGACGACGCACAGTGGCTGGATCGCGCATCGGCACAGACCTTGGAGTTCGTCGCCCGCCGGCTGCTCGCGGAATCGGTCGTGCTCGTCTTCGCCGTCCGTGAGCCCAGCGCCGGCGAGGCTCTTGGCAGCCTTCCCGAGCTGACCGTGACGGGGCTGACCGAGCGCGACTCCCGAACGCTTCTCGACTCGGTCGTCACCGGTCCGCTCGACCAGCGGGTGCTCGACCGCATCGTCGCCGAGTCGCGCGGCAACCCGCTGGCCCTGCTCGAGCTGCCTCGCGGGTTGACCGCGGCGGAGTTGGCCGGCGGCTTCGGGTATCCGGACGCATGGCCGTTGTCGAGCCAGATCGAGCAAGGCTTCCTCCGCCGGGTCCAGTTGCTTCCGGCCGAGACGCAACGCCTGCTGTTCACCGCCGCCGCCGAGCCGGTCGGCGACGTGACGTTGTTGAGGCGTGCGGCCGAGCGGCTGGGGATCGACGTCGACGCAGCTGCGTCGCACGCCGACGCAGCTGAGCTGATCACACTCGGTACGCGGGTGCGCTTCCGGCACCCGCTGGTGCGCTCGGCGGTCTATCGCGCGGCCGGCCCCAGCGACCGGCGCGAGGTGCACAAAGCGCTGGCCGACGCGACCGATGCCCAGCTCGATCCCGATCGTCGGGCCTGGCATCTGGCGGGCGCGGCCTCGGGGCCCGACGAGACGGTGGCGGCCGAGCTGGAGCGCTCCGCGGACCGGGCGCAGGCTCGCGGCGGCATCGCGGCGGCGGCCGCGTTCCTCCAGCGTGCGACCGCGCTGACGCAAGATCCTGCCCGACGTGCGCAGCGCGCTGTGGATGCCGCACAGGCGAAGCTCCACGCCGGGGCGTTCGAGCCGGCGGCAGCTCTTCTCGACACGGCGGAGGCCGGACCCCTCGACGAGCTCGGGCGCGCTCGGATCGATGTGCTGCATGCCGAGATCGCGTTCGCCCAGAACCGTGGCGGTGAGGCTCCTTCACTGCTGCTCGCCGCCGCTCGCCGGTTCGGGCGGCTCGACGTTGCGCTCGCCCGTGAGACCTACCTGGACGCCATCGCGGCGGCAGTCTTCGCCGGCCGTCTGGCGCGCGGCCCAGGCCTGCGGGAGGTGGGCGAGGCTGCCCGCGGCGCGCCGCCGTCGCAGCTGCCGCGGGTGCCCGACATGCTGCTGGATGCCCTTGCCGTGCGCCTCACCGACGGCTACTCGGCCGCGGCGCCGTTGATGAAGCGAGTCGTCGAAGCGATCTGTGCCGAGGAGATCCCCGTCCAGGAGGCGCTGCGCCGGCTCTGGCTCGCATCGGTCGTTGCCGCGGATCTGTGGGACGACGAGCGCTGGCACCTGGTCGCAACCCGTCTGGTCACGATCACCCGCGATGCCGGCATGCTCAGCGCGCTCCCCGATGCGCTCGACTCCCGCGCAGCCATGCATCTCTTCGCCGGGGAGCTGACGGCGGCCGCGTCGCTGGTCGAAGAGGTTAGAACGGTGTGTGCCGCGACCGGGAACAACCCGGCGCGTCTCCAGCCCCTCGGTCTGGCTGCCTGGCGTGGTCACGAGCGCGAGGCCCGCACGCTGATCGACGGGATAATGAGCGAGGCCGTGCGGCTCGGCCAGGGGGCCGCGATCACCGTCACACACTGCTACCACGCTGTGCTCTGCAACGGCCTCGGCCAGTACGCGGAAGCGCTGGCCGCGGCCAAAGAGGCAGCCACCCACGGGCAGGAGTTCGCCTCACCTCGATGGGGCTTGGTCGAACTGATCGAGGCGGCCTCACGTAGCGGCGCACCCGAGCCGGCGACCGACGCCCTCGACCAGCTCTCGGAGACGACACGAGCCAGTGGCACCGACTGGGCACTGGGTGTGGAAGCTCGCTCGCGGGCGCTCCTGAGCGAGGGCGATTCCGCGGAGCAGTTCTACCGCGAGGCGATCGAGCGGCTCGACCGCACCCGGGTCCGCGTGGAACTCGCCCGCGCGCACCTGCTGTACGGGGAATGGCTTCGCCGGGAGAACCGTCGCGTCGACGCCCGTGCCCAACTGGGCGTCGCGCACGAGATGTTCAGCCAGATCGGGGCCGAGGCATTCGCGGAACGCGCTCGACGCGAGCTGGAGGCCACGGGAGCAAAGGTGCGCAGCCTCACCGTCGCGACGCACACGGCCCTCACCTCCCAGGAAGCGCAGATCGCTCGTCTCGCCGGGGAAGGGCTTACGAACCCCGAGATCGGCGCCCAGTTGTTCATCAGCCGGCACACCGTCGAGTGGCACCTCCGCAAGGTGTTCTCGAAGCTCGGCATTGCCTCCCGCAAGGAGATCCGCACCATGCAACTCGGGGGCGGCGAGGCGACGTCGGCCTAGGCCGGGGCTGTGGTGGATGGTGGGTCGGAGAGTGCGCCGCGGAGTTGTTTGCGGGAGGTGATGCCGAGTTTGGTGAACACTTTCCGCAGGTGCCACTCGACGGTGTGAGGGCTGATGAACAGTTGCGCACCGATCTCGGGGTTCGTCAGTCCGTCCCGGGCGAGGCGGCCGATCTGCGCTTCCTGGGCGGTGAGCGCGGTCGGCGTGGCGGTCGTGCGCTTGGCCACCGTTTCGCCGGTGGCCCGCAGTTCTCGGCTTGTGCGTTCGGTGAACGCGCCGGCGCCGAACCGGGTGAACATCTCGTAGGCGGTCCGCAGTTGGTCGCGCGCGTCGACGCGACGGTTCTCCCGGCGCAGCCATTCCCCGTACAGCAGGTGCGCGCGGGCGAGTTCCACGCGGATTCGGGTGCGGGCGAGCCGCTCGATCGCCTCGCGGTAGAACTGCTCCGCGGAATCGCCCTCGCTGAGCAGAGCCCGCGAGCGCGCCTGGATACCCAGCGCCCAGTCCGTGCCGGCGGCGTCGGTTGTCTCAACCAGCCGGGCCAGCGCAGCGACGGCCGCATCACGGTTGTCACTACGAACCCCCGCCTCCACCGACTCGGCGAGATACCAGCCGAAACAGCCCATGTCTTCGTACTCGCACGCCCGTTGGGCATGGGCGAGGGCGACGTCATACCGGGCCAGGCCGTTGTGAAGCACAGCGCTGAAGTAGCCGGCCTGTCCCAGGGCCCGTCCCTCGCCCTTGGCAGTCGCGGTCCGGATACCGGCGTCGATCAACTTCGTTGCCTGGCGTTCATCGTCACGCCAGGCCACGAGCATGAGTGATGTGCAGCCTTGCGGGGCGTTGCCCGTCGCCCTGGCGATCGCCTCCGCTTCATCGATCAGGGCCGACGCCGTAGCGAACTCGCCGGCCAGCAGGTGTACAGCCGCGCGGTGGGAAAGCGCGAGGGGGAGGACGGCGAGCGCGCCGGTGTTTCGGGCCAGTTGGACCGCCCGGCTTGTCAGCTCGTGCCATGCCCCGTCGTCCCACAGCTCCGGTGCGACGAGTGCCGGTGCCACCGGGCACGCCAACCAGAGTCGTCGCGTGACGTCGTTCGGATTGTCCCAAGTGTCGGCCTGGTATGCCCGGAGGGCCTTCCGGAGCGGTTTCACACTCGCCGCGTAGCCCGCCGTGAAGCGGGTCGACACCCCGTCCAGCAGGAGATCCATCTCCCGTGGCGGGCTGGGTCCTCGGGGCGCCGAGTGGGCAGCCTCAGCGGCATGCCAGATCGTCTGTCCGTCGTCGAGTCGGCCGGCGAAGATCGCCGCGGCGAGCGCCTCGAGATACGTCTCACGTGCCAGCGCCGCGTCATGTGGCTCCAGGTGTTTGGCTGCTTCGAGGAAGAGGGGCGTGGCCTCACCGCTTCGGCTGTGGGTGAAGACGATGTGCGCGTGCAGCCGCGCCAGCCGGGCGCGATCGAGCTCGTCGAGCGGCCCCATCTCCGCAGCCATCGCAAGCTGATAGGCCGCCTCGGGGGCGGCTGCCTCGAACTTCGCCTGGGCAGCCGCCAGCGATCGTGTGCAACGGAGCGAAGGGTCGGGTGTCAGCTCCATCGCACGCTCCAGGAAGGCTGCCGCGGCCGCGACGCCGCCGCGCGCCCGCGCCCGGTCCGCCGAGCGCACCAACTCAACGGCCACCGCCTCATCAAAGACCACCGTCGCGTGGGCACGGTGCCACGCTCGACGATCAGGATCAGAGTGCGCGTCAGTGACCTCGGCCAGCGCGCCATGAACCTCTTTCCGGGCGGACGAGGTCGCGGCGCGGTAGGACGCCGAGCGCACCAGCGGATGGCGAAAACGCACGCGCGTGCCCAGCTCGATCAGTCCCGCTGCCAGGGCGGGGGACGCCGCGTCCGCTCCGATCCCGAGTCTCTCCGCCGCACGTCTGAGCAAGGTGACGTCCCCGACCGGCTCGGCAGCGGCGATCAGCAGCAGCCGCTGCGTCGCCGGCGGAAGTGACTGAACCCGGCTGAGGAAGCTCTGCTCGATCTGGCTCGCCAGTGGCTGCGCGTCCGGCCGGGCGAACCCACCGGCCAGGTCGGCCACCGTCGACCCGCGCGGCAACTCCAGAAGGGCGAGAGGGTTCCCTCGCGCTTCGGCGAGCACCCTGCTCCGGATGCGTTCGTCGATCCCCCCGGGGACCACCGAGTCCAACAGCGAACGAGCGTCATGCTCATTCAAGCCGCGCACACTCAGTTCGGGAAGCCCTTCGAACGCACGCTCCCCCGCCGCCGATTCCCGCACCGCGAAAACAAAACCGATCGACTCCGCCATGAGACGTCGCGCCACAAAACCAAGAACCTGCGCCGACGCGCGATCGAGCCATTGCGCATCGTCGACCAGGCAGATCAACGGCCGTTCCTCGGCCACGACGGCCAAATGGTTGAGTAGCGCCAGGCCAAGCAGAAACCTGTTCGGCGGCCCGCCTCTGGAAAGACCGAATGCGACGCCGAGCGCGTCGCGTTGCGGGCCCGGAAGGTGATCCAAGTCCTCGATCAAAGGTCCACAGAGCTGGTGCAACCCGGCGAACGGAAGCTCCATCTCAGCCTCGGTTCCGCCGGCTCTGGCCACCCGGCAACCGACCGCGCCTTCCGAGAGATGATCGAGCAGAGCGGTCTTGCCGATGCCTGCCTCGCCGCGCAACACGAGAGCGGCGCTCTGGCCGGCTCGTACACCCAGCGCGAGCTGATCAAGCGCACGACGCTCACTGCTCCGGCCAAGCATCCCCACACCACCGTCTCCGCCGCCTGCGACGAGCGTACGCCGCTGAAGGAACGTACGCTTCTCCTCGCGGCAAGCACTGTGATCCACGTGTCCTCCGTTGGGTGCGATCATCGGCGATGTTTGGCGGTGATCTCCTGGTACTCCTGCTCCGTCGGTTTGGTGATTTGCGCGCCTTCGCCGTAGAAGCTCCGGCTGAGCCTGACGCGCAGGCGCTCCACAAGACGGAGTCCGGAATTCGAGCCTTCCGCGTTCTCTGCGGGGACGGATCCGATCGCCTTGTGTTGTTCATGTTGTGTTAGAAGGTGGAGTTGTTCTCGGCTGAGCTGCTCGTGCACCTCGATGAACTCGCCGTACGGCAAACGCTTGATGATGCCGGTCTCACGGCCGTGCAGCACCTTGTCGCGATCTTGGCGCTGAAGGCCGAGTGCCCACCGCTTCGCTATGGAATAGATCGCGAAAGGAACGAAGAAGAGACCGATTCGAACGGCCCACGTCACGGATTCGACAGAGATATGGAAGCGAATGGCGATAATGTCGTTCGCAGCACCGATCAGGGCCACCAGATAGAAACTGATCCATGCGGCACCGATCGCCGTTCGCACCGGCCGGTTGCGCGGTCTGTCGAGGAGGTGATGATCACGGTCGTCGCCGGTCACCCAGGCCTCGATGAACGGATATGCGGCCATCGCGAGGAAGAGACCCACGCCCACCGACAGCGGTATCAGGTTGTCCAGAGCCAGGGTGTGGCCCCAGAAGTTGATTTCCCACCCGGGCATGACGCGCAGCAGTCCATCGGCCACGCCCATGTACCAGTCGGGCTGCGAGCCTGCCGAGACCTGGTCGGCACGGTAAGGGCCGTACAGCCAGATGGGATTGATCTGAGCGACCGACGCGATGACGAAGATACCGCCGGCGACGAGGAAGAAGAATCCTGCGGACTTCACTAGGCGCACCTTGAGTGGCAGGCCCACGATATTCGTGTCGCTGCGTCCCGGCCCCGGATACTGGGTGTGCTTGTGGAACAGGACCAGAATCAGATGGGCGGCTAGCAGCCCCACCATGAGGGCGGGGATGATCAGAACGTGGATCGTGTTGAAGCGCGCTACCAGCTCGTCTCCGGGGAACTCGCCCCCGAAGAGGAACATCGAGAGATACGTTCCGACGATCGGGATGGAAAGAATTGTCCCGTTCACGACCGCGAGTCCGGTTCCGGAGAGAAGGTCGTCCGGAAGGTCGTACCCCGTCAGCCCTCCGAACATCGCCAGGACCAGCAGTAGGAATCCGAACAGCCAGTTGAGTTCGCGCGGCTTGCGGAACGCGCCCGTGAAGAATACGCGCATCATGTGGACGAGGATGGCCGCGACAAAGATCAGGGCCGCCCAATGATGGGCCTGCCGGATCAGCAGGCCGCCACGGACGTCGAAGGAGATGTCCATAGTCGAATTGAACGCCTCCGACACCAGCTGGCCCTGCAGCGGTGCATAGCTGCCGTTGTACTCCACTTGGTTCATCGACGGATGGAAGTACAGTGTCAGATAAACACCCGTGACGATGATGACGATGAAGCTGTACAGGCAGATCTCGCCCAGCATGAACGACCAGTGGTCGGGGAAGGCTTTTCGTGCTTTCCCTCTGACCAGACTGTAAGCACCCAGGCGCCCATCGGCCCATTCGGCGACCTTTTCTCCCCTGCCGCCTTGCTTCACTTCGTTTCCCTGGCTCCCGTCACCCATGCCCAAACCACCATTCTCAAACCGTTCCAGGCTCATGGACTGCTTCCATCCATACGACCGGGGATGAGGCGTGGATGTGACACGGTCCGTCCGGCGCGGTTCAGGACGGCATTCCTTCTGCCTGGATCTCTTTGAGGAAGTAGGAATCTTCGTCTTCGACCATTTGGGCGATCTCAAGTACCCGGTGCAGGCTCTGGGAAGGTATGACCACCGCACCCGAAGAGTCGGCGTACATGTAGTCCCCGGGTGTGATGCAGACACCAGCGAATTCGATTGCGACATTCGCCGCATAGGGCATGACAATATCGCCACCCCACCGGTTCGACTCCCCTCTGCACCAGGTGGAAAAGCCCTGCTCTCGAAGCTGCGCGAAATCTCTCAGACGTCCGTCGGCGAGAACCCCGGAAAGGCCGCGGTGGGCAACCCGAGAAAGTTTCGTACCTCCTCCGTGTGATGCGTCCGGGTAGCCCCCGCTGGACAGCACGAGGACCCGTCCGGCCGGGAATTCCCCAACTGCCTGGTAGAAGAGATCAGCGAAACCTTCTGATGACTTCTTCACGTCGTCACGGCGGGGCATGTACGCAATCGTGGCCGCCGGACCGAACAAAGGGCGAACGGGGTCGGGACTGACCATGGGCAAGATGTGCGCACGGTGATCGTGGATCCGCCCCATCGCGTCCACGAGTGCTGCGCAGCCCAGTTCGGAGAGCCTGGCTGCGAGATCCTTGTCGCCGGTCGCGCCCTCCAGATCGTTCTCGGTCACGTCTGCTCCCTTGAGTCGGCGGGCGCCCGATGCGGGCTGTCCCGTTTCGAGGTCGGCGTGATGGGGTGCCGGGTGCCGTCACGCAGCCGGGGTGACCGTGTCCTTGGCCTGGCGGGCTTCGCGTCGCTTCATCGCGCGGCGTTCGCTCTCCGTCGTGCCGCCCCAGATGCCTTCCACCTGCACCACGTGAACAGCCCAATCGAGGCACTGCTCCACGACAGGGCAGCGGCCGCACACGGCCTTCGCCTCGTCGATCTGCCTATGGGTCAGACCGGAGTTTCCTATGGGGAAGAAGAGATCAGGGTCTTCTTCATGCAGGCAGGCTGCCCGTTCACGCCAATACATGGCGTCCTCTCCTCGTTCAGCAAGCATGGGAAGGGAAACCTCCCGGGTTCTGGGTGATCTACAACTCCGCAGGAGGCCCCGGAAATCGATCACGGCCTTTCATTTGTGCGAAAAGTTCTCTGGGGCTGTTACCTGAGACCGCGCAACGGGCGCATGTGTGACATGCGGGCGCCCGCATGGCGCCGATCAGGAGTGCGAACGCATGTCGGGTCCAACCCGGACACGGGCGGGCACAGCGAGGACGCGATCGGGCTCACTCCCGGCGCGGTCGGCCGTCACCGTGGGACGCAGTGAGCCGGAGACCGCCGAACTCGCCGGCCTTGAGCGCCGCACCCCAGGAACACGACGCCCTGGCCCCGCACAGTGCGTCAGGCTTGCGGCGCCGAGGCCGGCCCACGGTAGACGGTCGGAAAACACACTTTCTGCTGCACGCGCTCGACGTATACACCGCATGTATAGTCACACCATGTCAATCGGCAACACGCTCCTAGGGCTCCTTGAGTCCGGGCCCCGCCACGGTTACGACCTGAAGCGGGCCTTCGACGAGAAGTTCGGTCAGGACCGGCCGCTCCACTACGGCCAGGTCTATTCCACGATGTCCCGGCTGCTGAAGAACGGCCTCGTGGAGGTCGACGGCATCGAGGCCGGCGAAGGCCCCGAGCGCAAGCGGTACGCGATCACCGAGGCCGGCGTCACCGACGTCCGGCGGTGGCTCGCCACACCCGAGAAGCCCGAGCCCTACCTCCAGTCGACCCTCTACACGAAGGTCGTCCTCGCCCTCCTCACCCACCGCGACGCCTCCGGGATCCTCGACACCCAGCGCGCGGAGCACCTGCGCATGATGCGGATGCTCACCGACCGCAAACGCAAGGGCGATCTCGCCGACCAGCTGATCTGCGACCACGCACTCTTCCATCTCGAAGCCGACCTGCGCTGGCTGGAACTCACCGCCGCGCGCCTCGGCAAACTCGCAGAGGCGGTGACCCGATGACCCCCGCAGGCTCCCTGCTCGTGGCCCACGACCTGCGCAAGACCTACGGCCCCACCAACGCCCTGGACGGCGCCGAGTTCTCCATCCACCCCGGCGAGGTCGTCGCCGTCATGGGCCCCTCGGGCTCCGGCAAGTCGACCCTCCTGCACTGCCTCGCCGGCATCGTCACCCCCGACTCCGGCTCGATCATGTACAGCGGCCAGGAAATGGCCACCATGAACGACGCCCGGCGCAGCGCCCTGCGCCGCTCCCAGTTCGGCTTCGTCTTCCAGTTCGGCCAGCTCGTACCCGAACTGACCTGCGTCGAGAACGTGGCACTGCCGCTGCGGCTGAACGGCGCCTCCCGCAAGGACGCCGAACGCACCGCCCTGGCCCGCATGGAGCAGCTGGAGGTCGACGACCTCAAGGCCAAGCGGCCCGGCGAGGTCTCCGGCGGCCAGGGCCAGCGCGTCGCCGTCGCCCGCGCCCTGGTCACCGACCCCCGCGTCCTCTTCGCCGACGAGCCCACCGGCGCCCTCGACTCCCTCAACGGCGAACGCGTCATGGAACTGCTCACCGAAGCAGCCCGCACCGCCAACGCCGCCGTCGTCCTCGTCACCCACGAAGCCCGCGTCGCCGCCTACTCCGACCGCGAGATCGTCGTACGCGACGGCAAGTCCCGGGACATGGAGCGCGTCGTATGACCGTCGACGACCCTGCGCGCAGTACCGATGCCCATACCTTCGCCACGAACCACTCCGCCGAGGGGCCCGGCGGGCCAGGAGCGTGGATCCGTGAACTCGGCCTGGGCATACGCTTCGCCGCGGCCGGGGGTGGTGGCGGCTGGGCAAGGACCTTCCTCACCGCCGCCGGGGTGGCACTCGGCGTGGCACTGCTCCTGCTCGCCGCGTCCACACCGAACATCCTGTCCGTCCGCACCGAGCGCGGCGACGCCCGTAAGCCGTCCAATGCCATGTCGTCGTCCTCGGTATCGCGGTCGGAGTCCTCCTTCCTGTGGCTCGCGGGCGACACCGACTTCCGGTCCGACCACGTGGGCGGGATGCTGCTGCGTGCCGACGGTCCGCGTGCATCTGCCCCGCCCGGCGTCGCGAAGATCCCCGCACCCGGCGAGATGGTCGTCTCCCCCGCCCTGAGGAAGCTGCTCGACACACCCGCGGGTGCCTTGCTGAAAGAGCGTCTGAACTACCGGATCGTGGGCACCATCGCGCCTTCCGGTCTGCTCGACGCGACCGAGCTTCACTACTACGCGGGCAGCGATCGCATCGGGCTCGACGGCGGGGCCGTACGCGCGGCGCACTACGGGTACTCCCCCCGGCACGAACCCCTCAACGCGCTGTTGTACCTGCTGGTGGTGATGATCTGCGTCGTACTCCTGGTGCCTGTCGGCATCTTCATCGCCACCGCGGTGCGCTTCGGCGGCGACCGAAGGGACCGCAGGCTGGCCGCGCTGCGGCTGGTCGGCGCGGACCGTCGCACGGTCGCCCGGATCGCAGCCGGCGAGGCCCTCTTCGGCTCGGCCGTCGGTGTCGTCCTCGGAGCCGCGTTCTTCCTGGTGGGGCGTCAGGCGGCGGAGTACGTTCGGCTGTGGGGCGTCAGTGCCTACCCGGGCGACATCGTCCCTCGGCTTCCCCTGGCCGTACTCATCGCCGTGGCGGTCCCGCTGGCCTCGGTCGTGGTGACCCTGTCCGCGATGCGCTCGGTGGCCGTCGAACCGCTCGGTGTCGTTCGCGGTGGCCGCCTGCGCCGAAGGCGACTGTGGTGGCGGCTGGTTCTGCCGGCCCTGGGCCTGGCGATTCTCCTGTTCTCCGACCGGATCACCCCTCGGTCCCAGGACGTCGACCCGGTCCCTGTCGCCGCAGGGGTGACGCTGGTGCTGATCGGCCTGGCCGGGCTCCTGCCCTGGCTGGTGGAAGGGTCCGTCGCCCGGCTGCGGGGCGGCCCCGTGCCGTGGCAGCTCGCCGTTCGCCGCCTCCAGCTGTCCAGCGGGTCGGCTGCGCGCGCCGTCAGCGGCATCATGGTGGCCTCCGCGGGAGCGATCGTGCTGCAGCTCATGTTCGGTGCGATGCAGCAGGGCTTCATCACCTCCTCCGCCGGCGGTGGCGGCATCACTCGGACACCGGACCTCACGCTCACGTCACAGGACCGGAAAGCCGTCACCGCCGCACTGCTGGAGGACAGCCTGCGCCGGACACCGGGCGTGGCATCGGCGTTCGCCCTGACCGAGGGGTACGTGTCCGGACCCGAGGGATCGGTGACGGGCCTGACCGTCGGCGACTGCGCCCATCTGCGGAAGATGGCCCGCCTGCCCTCGTGCCGCGACGGCGACACCTTCGTCGCGCACAACCCAGGTGATACGGCGGGCAATCGCCATGTGGACCGGACGGCCAGGCCCGGCAGGGCCGTCACCCTTGACGACTACGATCCGGACGGCTCGACTCCGGAACTCCGGTGGACGCTGCCGACCGACAGCCCGGTGGTCATGACCGTGCCCGATCCGATGGGTGCGAGGCACAGTGGGATCCTGGCCACTCCAGGTGCGTTGCCGACCGGTCCGCTGCCAGGAGCCCACAACTCGGCGAGTGTTCACGCGGACCCCCGCGTGAGCGATGCGGTGGACGAGATCCGCAACGCGGCGGACAGGCTGGACCCGGCGATACACGTGTGGGTACGCCAGAACGAGCAGCGCGACAAGGAGTACGACACGGTCCAGACCGGCCTGCTCGTCGGGGGCACGCTGATGATGGTGCTGATCGCCGCGAGCATGCTGGTGTCCCAGATCGAGCAACTGCGGGAGCGCAGACGCCTGTTGTCGGTCCTGGTGGCGTTCGGCACCCGACGTTCCACGCTGGCCTGGTCGGTGCTGTGGCAGACGGCCGTCCCGGTCTTCGTCGGCACGCTGCTCGCTGCGGCCGGAGGACTGGCCCTGGGCCATGTGATGCTCCGCATGGTGCAGAAGCCGGCCAAGGACTGGTGGGTGTTCCTGCCGTACGCCGGAGTGGCCGGGATGCTGGTTCTGCTCGTCACACTGCTGAGCCTGCCGCCACTGTGGAGAATGATGCGGCCGGAGGGACTACGCACGGAGTGACACCGAGTCCCCGCCGTTCTCCTGGGCAGAACGACGGATCCCGCTCGCGGTCTCCGCCGGCCACGGCTGTGCACGGAGCGCACGAAGGCGTCCCGGTTCTTCTGGCGGTGGGAGGCGGCAGACAAGCGGGACGGCATGCGGGTGACCTCGTCCCACGAGTAGCCCGAAGCACCGCTGACCGTGCGATTGGCGTAGACGAACGCCGGGTCGTGGGCCGTGCCGTGGGCCAGCAGTCCGAAAGGCGCGTCGGTGCGGAGCCAGTGTGCCGCCTCGTCAACCCACGACACGAACTCGCGCAGATCCTTGCCCGTGGTCTCCAGCAGACCATGGGACCGACGTGCGCATCGGTCCCCCAGCTGTCACATCTACCCCGGCTGTCCGGTCAGTTCCATACGACCGTCAGCTTGAGCCGTAGAAAGACGTCTGATGCCACAAGATCCCGACCAGCACTCCGCCCATGCCGCCGCCAGTGTTTCTCTGGCGGCCGAGGCCGCCTTGCTGGAGGGCCGCCTCCGCCTGCTTCAGGAGGCAATTGACACTGTCGACACACGTATCGAGGCCGTGTCCGACACACTGCGCCTGCTGCACCGCACTTCCCCCGCCTCAGATCAAGGCCCAAGCTGCATATGATGTTGCGGGAACCATTCACGCGTTCACACGGAGCAGCACCACACCTGAGCCGGGGCGCGGCACAAGGGTTGAGGATGAGAGGAACACATGGTCTCTGTAACCCGGACGACGCGCAACGTTGAGAACACCGCTGAGAGCCTTCAGGAGGAACTGGCCCGCCTGGAGGTCCAGAAGCAGGCGCTGGAAAGGGAACTGGCCGCGGTCGCGGCGCATCTCGGCTCGGTGCAGCGGGCACTCGGTGCCCTCGACATCCTGATGCACTCCCAGGCCGCTGCACCCCCGACCGCTACGGCCGCTGCCGCAAGCGCGCGGCGGGGACAGCCCGCGGCGACCGCCGGACCACGGACAGACAGTGTCCCGGCCGAGCCCGCGGACACGGAGCGTCCCGTTGCCGGCGGCACCGACGCGGACGAGCAGAAGAAATACGGCAAGGTCACCGAGCAGATCATGGAGTACTTCGCCGCCGTCGGTGACGTGGACGTGCGGGCCCGCGATGTCGCCGCGGCGCTCGGCCGTGACACCGACAGCGGGAGCATCAACGGCATCCGCAGCACCCTCGACCGTCTCGTCGGTGCCTCCCGTGTCCGGCGGACGGGCCGGGGCCTCTACCGCGCCCAGCGTTCCTGACCGAGCGGGATCCCCACGGGTGCCCGTCCGGTGCTCGTTCTCGGCGGATGGTCCCGGGCGCCACAGCGGGGAATCGCGTGGCGCCCGGGCATCGCACCTGTGGGCTCTGGTCACAGGTGTCGCGTTCCGGGCACCTGTCACGGGGGTTTCCATGGCGTCCGGAACAGTGTGATCACTCTACCAAAGATTTACTTTCATACTGAACCGATCTGACACTATCGTCGAAGACAGTGTCACATCTCGGAGCTGAGTTGCACGGCGGGCGGCGGGCGGCGGTTCAGCCCGACGTTCCCAGGATCACAGCGACGCTTCCGATCAACGCCGCGGTAATCAGAGCCATCGCGATCAGCGTTCCCCTCAGCCATCGTCCGAAGCGGATGTGATGCTGCTCCTCCACCACGCTGATGCTGTCGGCGATGTACTCCGTCACCATGCGGGCAACGTATATCTGCTCCTCGAGATACCAACGCTCGATGTCCGTCTTCTGCTCCTGGGTCAGCCCCCGGGCCCGGGCGGTGAAATCAGCCACGCGCTGATGGGCTCCCCGCAAATGAGCCTCCTGGTACAGGAACGTCTCGATGTCCGTCAGGCCGCGTGCGGCCTCCTTACGTGCGTCCATGGTGTGCTCCAAGTCCATGGTGTGCTCCACGGGGAAGGCGAGAAGCCCGGTTGCCCCCGAACCGACAGTCAGCCACCCAGCTCTTCAGGCGTGCTCACGCGGCCGGGCGGCTGGTCGTCCGGCTCCCGCCGGACTTCTGCAGGCCGCTGCTCGCCACGAAGGCGTCCCTCGGGTGCTGGACAGATGCGAGGGAGACCAGGTCCCGGCCGAACAGGGCGGCAGTGAGCCACACGGTCAGAACACGGACCTTGCGCTCCCAGGTCGGTACCGCCAGAACGTGATAGCCCCGGTGCATCAGCCAGGCGGGAAGTCCCTTGATGACGAGGCCCTTGTACTCGAACACGCCCCGCCCCACACCCAGCGTCGCCACCACTCCGAGGCTGCTGTGGCGGTAGTCGCGGATTCTCCCTCCGTGCAGGTCGGCCGCGATGTTCTTCGCAAGGCGTTTGCCCTGCCGCACGGCGTGTTGCGCGTTCGGGACCGTGCGGGCTCCCGGGACGGTCGAAGCGAGGTCGGGAACGGCCGCGTCGTCGCCGGCCGCCCACACATCTGCCACCGGCTCACTGTCCGTGCCCATACGCAGATCGGGGCGGACCACGAGTTGGCCCCGCTCGTCGACCGGCAGATCCGTGTGATTGTGCACCACCGGGTTCGACGCGTTGCCGGCTGTCCAGACGATCAGCCCCGAGTCGAACTCCTCACCGCCGGTGAGCACCACATGCCCGTCCACAGCGGACAGCAGCTGCGTGTTCAGATGGACGCGCGCGCCACGGTTCTCCAGAGAACGCACCACCCAGGCACCGGGCTCGTCGCTCACCTCGGGCAGGATGCGGCCTCGGGCCTCGACCAGGTGGAAGGACAGGTCGTCCGCACTCAGCTCCGGATAGTGCTTCAGCATCGCGGTCGCCAGCGACAGCAGCTCACCGAAACCCTCCACACCGGAGAACCCGCCGCCCACGAACGTGACAGTGAGCAGCTTGCGCCGCTCGGCGCCCGGCGGCAGTGACGCCGCTTGGTCGAACGCGGTCATCAGCCGGTCCCGGACGGCGACCGCCTCCTCCACGTGTTTCAGACCGATCGCCTGCTGCGCGAGCCCCGGTATGGGGAACGTGCGAGTCACAGCGCCGGCAGTGACCACGAGCGTGTCGTAACCGAGGTCGTACTCGGATCCGCCGGCGGGCCGCACGGTGATCCTCCGGTCCGTGTGGCGGATCTCGGTCACGCTGCCGGCGATCAGCCGGGTGCGGCGCAGATGCCGCCGCAACGACACAGCGGCGTGACGTGCCTCGACGGAACCGGCCGTGACCTCGGGCAGGAACGGCTGGTAGGTCATGTAGGGACGCGGGTCGACCACCGTGACCCGTGCCTCCCCCGCACGCAACAGCTTCTCCAGACCCCAGGCGGTGTAGAAACCCGCGTAGCCGCCACCCACGATCACAATCTCGCGCATGATTCCCTCAACTCCTAGCCGACGCCACATAGACCGGGCGGCACCTGCGGATGTGACAGGCGACGGCGGCGGAGGGCGCGCGTGGACGGCTCGTCGAGTCCCGTCGGCACAGCTCGGACTGGTCTCTTCGCGCGCCATCCTGATCGGGCGTCCTGTGCCGGCTCGGTCGGTCGGAGTTCGCCCTCAACCGGCAGTACGGGCGCGCAGGCATCCGGCCGGACAGCGGCACAACCGGGTCGATCCAGCGGAGCGAGACGGGCTGCTCCCGGCCTTCCTCGACGCGGGGCGGGCCTGCGACATGGCGCACCTCATCGATCCGCTCCAGGGGCTTCGCGTCCTCTCGCAACCCCGGCGACCCTCGTTCGTAACCATGCCGCTACCGGCGATCGACGAGGCCTCGCCCGGCCTCCGGCGGTGATCGTCCGTCCGGTTGTCCGACTGATTGTCCGGGCACCGCGCACAGGTGCATGATGGGGACGACCCGCGTTGATCAGGGTCTGGCCCCTTGACCGGCGCGGTGGTGTAGATGTCGAGCAGCGCTCTTCGGCACGGGCTGCGTGGCCGGCGTGGCGAATGCGGCGCGCTGGATGAGGTGGTGGCCCGCACCAGGGCTGGGCAGAGCCAGGTGGTGGTGCTGCGCGGCGAGCCCGGGGTCGGCAAGTCCGCGCTGGTGGAGTACCTGGTGGGGAGCGCGACAGGCTGTCAGATCCTGCGGGCTGTCGGCGTCGAGTCCGAGATGGAGCTGGCGTTCGCCGGGTTGCACCAGCTGTGCATGCCGATGATGGGGCAGCTCGATCGCCTTCCCGGCCCACAGCGAGACGCCCTGGCCATCGCCTTCGGTCTGAGTGCGGGAAGCGCGCCGGACCGTTTCCTGGTCGGGCTGGCGGTGCTCAGCCTGCTGGCCGAGGCGGCGGAGGAGCAACCGCTCGTCTGCGTGGTGGACGACGCCCAGTGGCTCGATCGGGTCTCCGCGCAGACGCTGGCCTTCGTCGCGCGCCGACTGCTCGCGGAGCGGGTGGCGTTGGTGTTCGCGGCGCGTACGTCGGCGTACGCGCCGGGCGACGACCCGTTGGTGGCACTGCGGGAGCTCGTGGTCCGGGGTCTGCGCGACGACGACGCACATGCGCTTCTGGACTCCGTGGTCCCCGGGCGGCTGGACGAGCGCGTACGGGACCGGATCGTCGCCGAGACCCGCGGCAACCCGCTGGCCCTGCTGGAACTGACGCGGGGGTTGACCGCGGCGGAGCTGGCCGGCGGATTTGGGCATCCGGACGCGCGGCCGCTGGCGAGTCAGATCGAGCAGAGTTTCCAGCGGCGCATCGGGGCGCTTCCGGACGCGGCACAACGGCTGCTGCTGGCGGCCGCCGCCGATCCGGTGGGGGACGTGCCGTTGTTGAGGCGAGTGGCCGAACGGCTCGACATCGGGGCGGACGCCGCGGAGGTGGCCGAGGCGGCGGGGCTGATCGAGTTCGGTGCGCAGGTGCGGTTTCGTCATCCGCTGGTGCGCTCGGCGGCCTATCGCGCGGCCGACCCCGGGGAACGCCGGGATGTGCATCGTGCGCTGGCCGCGGCGACCGATCCCGAGTTCGACTCGGATCGCCGAGCCTGGCATCGTGCCCATGCGGCGGTCGAACCCCATGAGGCCCTGGCAAGCGAGCTGGAGCGCTCGGCCGGGCGGGCCCAGGCCCGTGGCGGCATCGCGGCGGCGGCAGCGTTCCTGAGACGTGCGACCGAGCTGACACCCGATCCGGCCAGACGCGGGACGAGGGCGGCGGCCGCGGCGCGGGCCACCTTCGAGGCCGGGGCCCCCGACGCGGCGCTCGAGCTTCTCACCGCCGCGGAGATGAGCCCGTTGGACGAGGCCCTGCACGCGCGGCTGGCCCGGCTCCGCGCCCAGATCGTCTTCGCGCGCAGGCGCGGCGGTGAGGCTCTGCCGTTGCTGCTCGACGCGGCCGGCCGACTGGAACAGGTCGACGACGGACAGGCGCGTGAGGCGTACCTCGAAGCGGTCGGAGCAGCGGTCTTCGCCGGTCGCCTCCATGGACGTATCGGAGTACGGGAGGTGGCCGAGGCCGCCCGCGCCGCACCGCGCGGACCGCGGCCTCCGCGGCTGGCGGACATGCTTCTCGACGGCCTGGCGACGCGGTTCACCGAGGGGCACGCCAAGGGCGCGTCTCTGTTGAAGCCCGTGCTGCGGGAGTTCCGGCGAGCCGCCGGACGGAACGAGGACGACACCATGCGCTGGCTCTGGCTGACGTGGCTCGTCGCCGGCGACCTGTGGGACGACGAGACGTGGCATGAACTGACCACCCACGCGGTCCGGGCCGCTCGCGAGACCGGCGCGCTCAATTTCCTGCCCTTGGCCCTCTCCTACCGCGCCGCCCTGCATGTGCACGCCGGAGAGTTCGACCTTGCCTCGGCGTTGATCGACGAGTCCGACACCATCACGGAGGTGAGCGGCCACTCGCCCCTCGGGTACACCTCGCTTCTGCTCATGGCCTGGCGTGGCGAGGACGCCCGGGCGACGGAGCTGATCGAGGCCGGCGCCCGGGACGCGACAACCTGGGGCGAGGGACGAGCGATCGGTTTGGCCCACTACTTGCTCGCGGTGCTGTACAACGGCCACGGCCGCTACCAGGACGCTCTGGCCAGCGCCGAACGGGCAGGGGAACACGAGGATCTGGCGGTCTTCGGCTTCTCCCTCGTCGAGCTCGTCGAGGCGGGAGCTCGCAGTGACGCGCCCGCGGCGGCCGCCGCGGCTCTGCGCCGACTCGAGGAACGAACCGACGCCGGCGGCACCGACTGGGGCCTCGGCGTTCTGGCCCGGTCGAGAGCACTGCTCGCCGAGGGCCGGGCCGCCGATCTGCTGTACCGCGAGGCCATCGAGCACCTGGAACGCAGCCGGATCGCCGTCCACCTCGCTCGTACCCACCTGGTGTACGGCGAGTGGCTTCGCCGCGAGAACCGGCGCCTGGACGCGCGCGAGCAACTGCGCACCGCCTACGAGATGCTGCAGGGTTTCGGAGCGAGTGCCTTCGCCGAGCGTGCCCGCCGCGAGCTCCTGGCCACTGGCGAATCGGTACGCCAACGCGCGGTCGACGAACGTGAGGCCCTCACCGCGCAGGAGGGCCAGATCGCCCGACTGGCCGCCGATGGCAAGACGAACTCCGAGATCGGCGCCGAGCTGTTCATCAGCCCTCGCACGGTCGAGTGGCACCTGCGCAAGGTGTTCACCAAGCTCGGCGTCAACTCGCGGAACAAGCTCCGCGGAGCGCTGCCCGGCGCCTGACGGCCGAGCGTTCGTCTCCAGGGCGGCCTCCAGTCCGGTATCAGGGCCGACCCTGATCACCGTGCGCCGCTCCGGCGAGCCCCACGCCCTCCTACGGCGCGCAGGACGAGCTCGGCGAGCAGCACGGTGGACGCGGTGCCCAGGCACAGGGCCCATTGGGTCACGGTCAGCGGCACGGTTCCGAAGACCGTGTGTGCCCAGGGCAGGTGGACGACGGCGACCTGTACCGCGAGGACACCGGTCAGGCACAGCCACAGCGCGCGGTTGCGCAACTGGTATCGGCCCAGCAGCGGGCCGTCGTCGGCGCGGACGCTGAGGGCGTTGAAGAGCTGGAACAGCACGAACGTGGTGAACGCCATGGTCAGGGCGGTGTCCGCGTCGACGTACGAGCGGGCGACGGCGAGAAGCGTGACGGTGCCCGTCGCCATGACCGCACCGGCCCGGCCGATGGCGAAGAGCCGGTGGGCGTCCAGGATCCGCTCGCCCGCGTCGCGTGGAGGGCGGCGCATCACATCGTCACGGGCGGGGTCGACGGCCAGGGCCATCGCCGGCGGACCGTCCATGATGATGTTGACCCACAGCAGTTGGGCGGCCGTGAGCGGGGAGGGCAGACCGGCGAGAGAGGCGCTGAGCAGGGTCAGAATCGCACCGATGTTGGTGGCCAGCTGGAAGCGGACGAACTTGACGATGTTGGCGTAGATGGCCCGTCCTTCACGGACGGCCCGCACGATCGTGGAGAAGTTGTCGTCGGTGAGGACCACGTCGGCGGCTTCCTTGGCCACGTCCGTGCCGGTGATGCCCATGGCCACGCCGATGTGGGCGGCCCGGAGCGCCGCGGCGTCGTTGACGCCGTCACCGGTCATGGCGACGATGTGCCCCCGGTTCGCCAGCGTCCGTACGATCACGACCTTGTGCTCCGGGGCGACCCGGGCGAACACACCGATGTCGTCGATGCGTTCGGCGAGTTGCTCCCCCGTCATCCGGTCCAGGTCGGCACCCGTCACGACGTCGCCGTCGATGTCCAGCTCGCGGGCGATGGCCGCCGCTGTGTCGGCGTGATCGCCTGTGATCATCTTGACGGCGACTCCTGCCGTGCGGCACAGCGCCATCGCGCCCCGAGCCTGCGGGCGGGGCGGATCGGCGATCCCGGCGATCGACACCAGGGTCAGGCCGGGCAGCGCGGCCGTGGTGAACACGCTCGGTGTGCCGTCCCTCAGGGCGGTGGCCGCGCCCAGTACCCGCAGTCCGGAGCTGCCGAACCGCGCCGTCACGGCGAGGATCTCGTCCCTGTGCCCTTCGTCGAGGGCGCGTACGCCGTCCTCGGTGAGGACGTCGGTGCACATGCCCAGCAGGACGTCGACCGCGCCCTTGACGTGGACGCGGGTGCGACCGTCGGGTGCGGAGTGGAAGGTCGCCATGTACTTGGTGGCCGCGTCGAAGGGCAGCTCGCCGATGCGGGGCACCTCCGTACGCAGCCGGTCGGCGTCCACACCGGCCTTGGCCGCCAGGACCACGAGTGCGGCCTCCGTCGGGTCCCCGATGACGCCGCCGCCGGTCAGGCGTGCGTCGTTGCACAGGGCGAAGGGAAGCACCGCGTCACCGAGATCGTCGGTGGGAGACGTGTCGTCCGCGCCAGGGACACGGAGGGCGCCTGCCGTCCCGTACCCCTCCCCGGTGACGTCGTAGAGCCTGCCCGCGGTCCACAGGGTCCGCGCGGTCATCTCGTTGAGGGTGAGCGTGCCGGTCTTGTCGCTGCACACGACCGTCGCCGCACCGAGCGCCTCCACCGACGCCAGTCGTTTGACGATGGCGCCGCGACCGGCCATGCGGCGCACACCGAGTGCCAGTGTCAGGGCCAGTACGGCGGGCAGCCCTTCGGGGATGGCGGCGACCGCGAGGGCCACGGCGCGGAGCGCGATGTCCGAGAGCGACTCGCCGCGGAGCAACGCACTCAGGGCGTAGGCGACGACCGCGGCTCCGCTCAGCGCCGCCAGCCGCCGGCCGAGGCTGTCCAGTTGGACCTGGAGCGGGCTCGGCGGCTCGCTCCCTGTGCGCAACGCCTCGGCGATGGCGCCGAGTTCGGTGCGCATTCCGGTGGCCGTGACGATCATTTCGGCACGGCCCCGGGTCAGCGCGGTGTTCATGAACAGCATGCTGGTGCGCTCGGCGAGCGGCACCGGGGCTGTCGAGGGGTGATCGACGGCCGTCACGCTCTTGGCGACCGGCTGGGACTCACCGGTCAGGGCCGCCTCGGCCACCTCGACCGTCTCCGCGACGGTCAGCCGGCCGTCAGCCGGTACGCGGTCGCCGGCCTCCAGCAGGACCATGTCTCCGGGCACCAGGAGCTGTGCCTCCACCACCTGCTCCGTACCGTCACGGCGAACTCTCGCCGTGGGCACCAGCATTCGGCGCAGCGCTTCCAGGCTGCGCTCGGCACGCCGCTCCTGCCAGTAGCCGAGTACCGCGTTGACCTGCAGAACGACGGTGATCACCACCGCGTCCCCGATGTCACCGACGGCCCCGGCCACCACGGCTGCGATCAGCAGGATGATGATGAGCCAGTTGCGGAACTGGTCCAGGAACTTCAACCACTCCGGGCGCCGGGCCGGTTCGGACAGCCGGTTGGCGCCGTGGACGGACGCGCGCTCAAGGACCTGCCCCGTGCTCAGACCCGCCCCCGGGTCGACGCTGAACCGCTCTGCCACCTGGGCCGGAGCCTGCCGACAGGCGTCCGGCTCACCGTCGGGGACCTGGGTCGTGGTGTGTGCGGGCGCGACCCCGCTCGCAGGTTTCCCGTCCAGCGTCGCCATTGCTTCGTTCCTTTCCGGAGCGGACCACTACGAGCTGACCTTGCGAGCGGAGCGTCACGACGGGACTGCTGCTCACCGCCACGGCTTTCGTCGGCAGCCACCGCCGACGGCTACTGGTGTCCCTGGTCGGGCAGATACGGCGCGGGTCACCGACCCACGGCTACTCGATCACCCGTCATTCGTCTGTCTCCGCGTCGGTGGTGGCCGTCGTTTCCGTGGTCGCGTGCACCTCGTCGGCCTCAGGCGGTGTCTCGGTGACGTCGTTGTTCTCGCCGGCCTCTTCTCGTTGCTTCTTCAGGGCGAGTTCGCTGGCCGTCCTGTCCGAGTGCAGTCGCATTTCTGCCTCTGCCCGGAGATCGAACATCATTGCCTCCTTTGAACCGTGCTCTGCCGCGGTATGCGGGAGCGCCGGGTTGCGCCGTCCATCGGGCGCAGGGCCGTGGACGGCGGTGGATGAGTCTTGCGCGCTGGTCCGGCGGGCGCCGGGTCAGCCGTTCTCACGTGTCCTCGGGATGCTCAGTGGTGGGATTCGCTGGTCTCCGGCGGCCGTGGAGCCTCTGAAAGGAGCTGAATGCCGACACCGCCTGTTCGTCGGCCTGCCCCCTGAGCCCTTGTCCGGCGCCGTGCTGCACCTCCGTATGTCCGCCCCGGAACGGGCCAAAGGCCACAGCCACGAGTTCCAGGGATCACACAACCCTTCCGGAGTGATGACCGGACACACGGTGCATCTGTGACAGTGGGTTTCTCACGGCCCGCACCGTCCGGTGTCCCTGCGCGGTTTCTGTCCCGTCGGCGGGGTCAGCCATGCGGAACGTGCCGCGTCACCGATGAAGACCCCAAGCCGCGGGCGAGGTGTCGAGCCACATGACGAACCCTCCGAAGGGGGAACCAGACGTCTCGGCCCAGGCCCGCCACCATGGCAGGCACCCCCCCCGTCAGCACACCGGGCCGCTTCGGCACCGCATGCCGACCGTCTGCTGACCCGAGCGACTTCATCATGTACGGCGGCGCCGTGCGCGGCGCCTATGCCACCGCCTCCTCCGCCTCCTCCGCCTCCTCCGCCTCCTCCGCCTTCTCCGCCTTTTCCGCCACAGCGATCTCCGTCACGCCGTCCTCGGTCGTGCCGTCCTCGGTTCCGTCGGGCCGTGCCGGTTTCTCGAACTGGGTCCGGTAGAGCTCGGCGTACCGTCCGTTCGCTGTGAGGAGTTGGTCGTGGGTGCCGCGTTCCACGATGTGGCCGGCCTCGACGACGAGGATCTGGTCGGCGGCCCGTACCGTCGAGAGGCGGTGGGCGATGACGAGGGCGGTGCGGCCTTGCAGGGCCTCGGCGAGTGCCTCCTGCACGGCGGCCTCGGAGGTGTTGTCCAGGTGGGCCGTCGCCTCGTCGAGGACGACCACCCGCTGGCGGGCCAGCAGCAGCCGGGCGATGGTCATGCGCTGGCGTTCGCCGCCGGAGAGGCGGTAGCCGCGCTCGCCGACGACCGTGTCGAGACCGTCGGGCAGGGAGCGCACGAGGTCGTCGAGGCGGGCGCGGCGCAGGACGTCCCACAGTTCCTCCTCGTCGGCGTCGGGCCGGGCGAGGAGCAGGTTGGCGCGGACCGAGTCGTGGAAGAGGTGGCCGTCCTGGGTGACCATGCCGAGGGTGGCCCGCATCGACTCGGCGCTCAGGTCACGGACGTCGACGCCGCCGATGCGTACGGAGCCCTCGTCGGTGTCGTACAGCCGTGGCAGCAGTGACGCGACGGTGGACTTGCCTGCCCCGGACGAGCCGACGAGGGCGACGGTCTGGCCGGGTTCGGCGCGGAAGGAGATGCCGTGCAGGACCTCGGCGCCGCCGCGGGTGTCGAGTGCGGCGACCTCCTCCAGGGAGGCGAGGGAGACCTTGTCGGCGGACGGGTAGGCGAAGCGGACGTCGGTGAACTCGACGGAGGCCGGGCCCTCGGGGACCGCGCGGGCGTCCGGCTTCTCGTCGATCAGCGGCTTCAGGTCGAGGACCTCGAAGACCCGCTCGAAGCTGACCAGCGCGCTCATGACCTCGACGCGGGCACCGGCGAGGGAGGTCAGCGGCGCGTACAGGCGGGTCAGGAGCAGGGCGAGCGAGACGACGGCGCCCGGTTCCAGGCTGCCGCGCAGGGCGTACCAGCCGCCCAGTCCGTAGACCAGGGCGAGTGCGAGGGCGGAGACGAGGGTCAGGGCCGTGATGAACGCGGTCTGCGCCATCGCCGTGCGCACCCCGATGTCCCGCACCCGCCGGGCGCGCACCGCGAACTCCGCGGACTCCTGGCCCGGCCGGCCGAAGAGCTTGATCAGGGTGGCGCCGGGCGCGGAGAAGCGCTCGGTCATCCGGGTGCCCATGGACGCGTTGAGGTCGGCCGCCTCACGCTGGAGCTTCGCCATCCGGCTGCCCATCCGGCGGGCGGGGACGACGAACACCGGGAGGAGTACGAGTGCGAGCAGGGTGATCTGCCAGGACAGGGTGAGCATCACGGCGAGGGTGAGCAGGAGGGTGACCAGATTGCTCACCACTCCGGAGAGGGTGTTGCTGAACGCCCGCTGGGCGCCGATCACGTCGTTGTTGAGTCGACTGACGAGCGCGCCCGTACGAGTGCGTGTGAAGAACGCGACCGGCATGCGCTGTACATGATCGAAGACCGCTGTCCGCAGATCCAGGATGAGTCCTTCGCCGAGGTTCGCCGAGAGCCAGCGGCCCACCAGTCCGATGGCCGCCTCCGCGAACGCGATCAGGGCGATGAGCAGGGCGAGTCGTACGACCGTGCTCTCGTCGCCGCCGGACACGATCGCGTCCACCACGCGTCCGGCGAGGACCGGGGTGGCCACGGCGAGCAGCGCCGTCACCACACTGAGCACCACGAACTGCGCGATTCGGCGGCGGTGCGGGCGGGCGAACCCGGCGATGCGACGCAGGGTGGCTCTGGCGAAGGGGCGGCGTTCCTGCTCGGCGTTCATGACGCTGTGGAGCTGCGTCCAGGCCGTGGTCTCCATACTCATGGGACAGACCGTAGAACCTCAAGCAATCTTGAGGTCAAGGGGTGATCGATGACATTGACTGAGCCCACTCCCCTCACCGGGACAGTGGATCCCACCGAGACAGCCGCGCTCACCGGCACCAAGTCCCTCACCGAGCCCGGCGACCCGATGCCGTGCCCGGCGTGTCAGCCGCTGTCCCCGTGCCCGCAACCCCACGTTGGTGCGGTGTGGAAACCCTCTCCCGATGTGACGGTCGAACGCTTTCCCCAGGGCTTCGCCAGACGCCTTCCGGTCCGGCAGATCCTGTGTCTCCTCCCGCTCGCCCTCGTGGCCGTGGTCGCGGTGCAGCACCGGTCCGTGCTCGCGGAGGGCTTCGGGCATCTGGCGTCGGCGAAGTGGCCGTGGCTGCTGGTCGCGGTCGCCGCGACCTGTCTGACCTGGGTGGCGGCCGCCGTCACCCGGCAGGGCGCGCTCGTCGAACGGCTGCCCAAACGGCGGTTGCTGGCCACGCAGTTCGCGGCGGGCGCCGCCAACCATCTGCTGCCGACGGGTCTTGGCGCGACCGCCGTGAATCTGCGGTTCATGACGGTGTGCGGGGTTCCGCTGGCCCGTTCGTCGTCCGCGCTCGCGCTCTACCTGTTGGCGGAGTCCATCGCCCGGGTCGGGCTGCTGCTCGCCCTGTTGATCGCCTTCCCCGACGCGCTGCGGGTCGGCGCGCTCCTGCCGGACGGCGCGGCCGGCCCGCTGCTGCTCGCCGTCGCAGCGGTGGTGTGCGTCGCGGTGACGGTGCTGCTGCTTGTACGACGGGTGCGTACCGTCGTGTTGACCTTCCTGCGGACCGCGCTGGGCGAAGCCCGGTCCGTGCATACGCGGCCGGCCCGCGCGCTCGCGCTGTGGGGCGGCTCGCTCTCCTTCCCGATGTTCCAGGCGGCCGGACTGGCCGCGGTGGGGCAGGCGCTCGGGCTGCCGGTACCGCCGCTGCACATGGCGCTCGCGTATCTGGCGGCCACGGTGGCGGTCGCCCTGGTGCCGACGCCGGGCGGGATCGGCTCGGTGGAGGCCGCCCTGATCCTGGCGCTGGTGGCGGCGGGCGGTCCGGTAGCCGTGGCGACGGCGGTGGTGCTCGCCTACCGCATCATCACGGTGTGGCTGCCACTGCTGCCGGGGGCGCTCACGCTCGGCGCGCTGGTGCGGCTGAAGATGATCTGAGCGCGTCGGGGGCCTGGCCGGGCCGGAAAGCATCCTTCCGATACCGCCCGCGAGTTGACGGGGACGGCCTGAACCCGTCGGTGTGCCCCGGGAGCAACCTGCTCACGTCGCCACACGAAGCGGTCCGCGTCCGCGATATGCCGGTCCGGATCGAGCGCCAGGAACACGTCACCACCGTCGCCCTCTCCCGCCCCGGGGTCCGCAACGCGGCGGACGGTCCCACGGCGGCCGGCCTCGCCGACGCGTTCCGCGCGGGGGTGGGGCGGCACGGTTCGTTCGGCGAGAACTGAGCGTCCCCGACGGCGTATCCAGGCCAAGTTGGGGCGGGATGCGCAGAGGGGCCGGGGACGCTCGCCGGGCCGGGCGACGAGGGCGTCTCGGCGCTCGCCCGGGACAGGGCGGAGGCTGGGAAGACATCAACAAGCCTACGGGCATGGCGAGTTGGCGGCGGTGCTGGTGGGAGATGGCCTGACCCGAGCGGTCCTGGCACGGAACACCTGTGCGCATGTAGCAAGATGAGCGAACCCGCCGGTCAACTACTCGGTCAACGACTCGTCGTTCCTGGCGGGGTCGCACATCACGAAATCGAGCAGCAGGTGGCAACAAGGTGACGACGCATCACATACCGGGCGCGAGCGCCCTTCGCGGTACGACGGGAGGCAGTTGGTGAACCGGGACCTCACTGTGCACGACTGGATCGTCGCGGGTGTCTGGCTGGCCGTCGGGCTCGCGGCGGGCGTCCTGCTGCGCCTCCTCCTGCGCTGGCTGGGCAAGCACGCGACCCGCACCAACTGGAGCGGCGACGACGTCCTCGTCGACGGGCTGCGCGCGCTGATACCGGTCGCGGCCCTCACGGGCGGCATCGCGGCCGCCGCGGCGGCTCTGCCGCTGACCGGCAGGATCAACCACACCGTCAACCAGATCCTGACGGTCCTGCTCATCCTCGCCGCCACCATCACGGCGGCACGCGTGGTCGCCGGCCTGGTGCGGGCCGTCACCCAGTCCCGCTCCGGGGTCGCGGGATCGGCCTCGATCTTCGTCAACATCACCCGGGTCGTCGTCCTGGCCATGGGCTGTCTGGTCGTCCTGCAGACCCTGGGCATCTCCATCGCCCCGCTGCTCACCGCCCTCGGCGTCGGCGGTCTCGCGGTCGCCCTGGCCCTCCAGGACACCCTCGCCAACCTCTTCGCGGGCATCCACATCCTGGCCTCGAAGACGATCCAGCCCGGCGACTACATCCGGCTCACCAGCGGGGAGGAGGGGTACGTCGTCGACATCAACTGGCGCAACACCGTCGTACGCAACCTCTCCAACAACCTCGTCATCATCCCGAACGCGCAGCTCTCCAGCACCAACATGACCAACTTCAGCCGTCCGGAACAGGAGATGACCCTGACCGTGCAGGTCGGCGTCGGCTACGACAGCGACCTCGACCATGTCGAGCGCGTCACCTCCGAGGTCGTCACCGAGATCATGACGGAGATCGAGGGCGCGGTTCCCGAGCACGAACCCGCCATCCGCTTCCACACGTTCGGGGACTCGCGGATCAGCTTCACCGTCATCCTGGGCGTCGGGGAGTTCAGCGACCAGTACCGGATCAAGCACGAGTTCGTGAAGCGGCTGCACAAGCGGTACCACGTGGAGGGCATCCGCATTCCCTCCCCCGCGCGCACGGTCGCCCTCCAGCAGAACGGCGTGGCGATTCCGCCTCAGCGCGACGGATCCCTGTCGATCCCGTAGAACATCGGGGTGGGGCGGTCCGCGAAGGCCGCCCCCCTTCGGGCCGGTGCGGGTGAGCGGGGAGACGTGAGCGTATGACGGTGATCGGGGCCGACATCGGTACGTCCAGCAGCAAGGGCGTACTCGTGGACGAGGACGGAACCGTCCTCGCGACGGCCGTCCGCCCGCACACGGTCGACCGTCCGCGCCCCGGGCACGTCGAGATGGACGCCGGGGTGTGGTGGGACGAATTCGCCTCCCTCGCCCGGGAGTTGCTTACGTCCGCGCCGGACGGCACGTCCGTCACCGCGGTCGGCGTCAGCGGCATGGGCCCGTGCGTGGCCCTCACCGACGGGACGGACACACCGCTGCGCCCGGCGATCCTGTACGGCGTCGACACCCGGGCCACCGAGCAGATCGCCCGCCTGGACGACGAGTTGGGCCGTGACGCCGTACTGCGGCGCTGCGGGTCGCTGCTGTCCACCCAGGCCGTGGGTCCCAAGATCGCCTGGCTGGCGGAGCACGAGCCCGACGTGGTCGCCCGGGCCCGGCGGCTCCACATGCCCAGCTCGTACCTGGTGGTCCGGCTGACCGGTGCCTATGTGCTCGACCACCACTCGGCGAGCCAGGCCGTCCCGCTGTACGACTCCGTGGCCCAGGAGTGGTACGAGCCGTGGACCCGGCACATCGCACCCTGGCTCGAACTCCCCCGCCTGCTCTGGCCGGGAGACGTCGCCGGGCAGGTCACGGCCGAGGCCGCCGAAGCCACCGGGCTGCCCGCCGGAATCCCGGTGATCGCCGGCACGGTCGACGCCTGGTCGGAGGCGCTGAGCGTGGGGGCACAGCACAACGGTGACCTGATGCTGATGTACGGCAGCACCATGTTCCTGATCAACACCCTGTCCGAGCGTCTGCTGGTGCCCCAACTGTGGAGCACCGTCGGGGCGTTGCCCGGAACGCGCAGTCTCGCGGGCGGCATGGCCACCTCCGGCATGATCACCGACTGGCTGCGGGAGCTGTTCGGCACGCCCGAGCACACCGAGCTGCTCGCCGGCGCGGAGGCGTCCGGGCCAGGCGCGCGGGGGTTGCTGATGCTCCCGTACTTCGCGGGCGAGCGGACGCCGGTGGCCGATCCGCACGCCCGCGGGGTGATCGCCGGGCTGACGGTGGAGCACACCCGCGGCGACCTCTACCGTGCCGCCCTGGAGGCGACGGCCTTCGGCGTACGGCACAACGTCGAGGTGATGCGCGCCGCCGGCGCGGACATCCGCCGTGTCGTCGCCGTGGGCGGAGGCACCCGGGGCGGCCTGTGGACCCGGATCGTCTCGGCCGTGACGGGCCTGGAGCAGGAGGTCAGGACCGTCACTCTCGGGGCGAGTTACGGCGCGGCGTTCCTCGCGGCGAGCGCGGTCGGCGATCCGCTCATCGACGAGTGGAACCCGGTGCGCGAACGCGTCTTCCCTGACCCTCAACTGCGCTCCGGTTACGACGAGTTGTACGCGTTGTACCTCCGGCTCTACCCGGCGACACGGGACATCGCCCATGAACTGGCCGCGCGACAACGGGGCTAGGGCCCTTCTGATGGATCTCCGTGGGAGAAGGAGCGGCGGTCGGTGCGTGCGATCGGCGTGCGGTGTGGAGGGTCATGTGGCGGAGCCACCTGGCCCTTCGCGCCGTGCGGCGAGCGTGCGTGCCGGGCGTCGCGACGCCGCGGAGATCCATCAGAAGGGCCCTAGGGCGTGACGCCGAGGGCATCACGCCAACGAGGGCCCTGATATCCCCAGTTGCGGATATCAGGGCCCTCAGGAGTTCGTACGAGCCGTCCCCTCGATCAATCAGGCCGCGACAGGGAACCCCGACGTGCGGAAGACGCGGCGCTCGGCGTCCACGGCGAAGACCTCGCAGCCTTCGCGCGCGGCGGCCCAGTCGATCCCGTCCGCGCCCATCGCGAACGCCGCGGTCGCCGTCGCGTCCGCCTCGGTCAGGGACGGGGCCACGACGGTCAGACTGAGAAGTCCGGTCGCCGGACGGCCGGTGCGGCCGTCGAGGATGTGGTCGCCCCGCTCGTAGCGCCCGGAGGTCGCCACCGCGCCGTCGGTGATCTCCAGCACCGCGCACAGCCGGTCGGCCTGTTCCGGGTGGCGCACGCCCACCCGCCACGGACGGCCGGCCGAGACCACGTCGCCGCCGGCGTTGAGGCAGAACGTCGTCACGCCCTCGGCGAGCAGCAGTTCCGCGGCCCGCTGGACCGCCCAGCCCTTGACCATCGCGCAGGGGTCGAGGCCTCGGCCGGGCAGCCGCACCTGGAACGCGCCCCCGCTCGCGACCCGGTACTCCTCGCACAGGTCGAGCACCTCGACGAGGTCCGCGCTGAGCTCGTGGGGTTCGAGCTCTCCCCTGCCCAGCCGGGACACCTCGCTGTCGGCGATGAACGGGCTGAACCGCGCGTCGACCTCGCGCAGCCACGCGAAGACCCGGTCCGCGGCCACGGACGCGCTCCCGGCGGTGTCGGCGTCGTCCGGGTCGTCGGGTGCGTCGATCCGCAGGGATATCGGCAGCCCCATGATGTGCTCGACGCGGCGCACTTCCTCGGCCGTTGACATCGCGATCAGCCCTTCGCGTCGATGGCGGCCTGGAGGGACTCGACGTACCCGTCACTCGTGATCGTGGCGCCCGAGACCGTGTCGATCTCCGAACTCTGCGCGTCCAGCGTCTCCGCGATCAGCTTCGGCACGGCCGCCTTCGTCTGCGGGTGGTTCGGCTGCTGCAGCATCCGCACCGCGTCGATCTTGTCGCCCTCGAAGGTCACCTCCACCTGCACGGCACCCTTCTCCGTGTCGACGGTCGAACCCGCGACGACCTGGGAAGCGGCGGCCGAGGCGGACGGCGAGGCCGAGGATGAAGAAGAGGACGAAGACGACGAGGAAGACGCCGGCTTCGCGTCGATGGCCGCCTGGAGCGACTCGACGTACCCCTCACTCGTGATCGTCGCGCCGGACACCGCGTCGATGTCCGCGCTCTGCGCCGTGAGCGTCTCCGCGATCAGCTTCGGGACCGCGGCCTTCGTCTGGGGGTGGTTCGGCTGCTGCAGCATCCGTACGGAGCTGATCTTGTCGCCGTCGAAGGTCACCTCGACCTGTACGGGACCCTTCTCGGTCTTGATGGTCGAACCGGCGACGACCTGGTTCGACGTACCCCCCGAAGAGGACGCGGAAGGTGTCGAGGCGGGTTCGGCGACCTCCGTGGTGGACGACGTGTCGGTCGAGGGCGCGTAGCGCCACACCGGGATCAGCCCCGCGACGGTCAGGACCAGGACAGGAATGGCTCGTTTCACGGTGTCTCTCTCATCCCGCCAGGCTGAAGCGCTCGAAGTGGATCTGTTGCTTGGGCACGTTCAGCTCGCGCAGGCTGCCCAGCACCGCGTTCATCATCGGAGGGGGTCCGCACAGGAAGACGTCCCGGTCGCCGATGTCCGGCACGAGCCGGGCCAGCTCGCCCGGCGCCAGCTTGTCGGGGCTGACCGGCCCGGACACCAGGTGCAGCTCGGCGCCCTTGGCGTGGGCGAGCTCCCGCAGCTCGTCGTAGAGGACCGCGTCCCGGTCCGTGGACACCCGGTAGATGACGACCGCGTGGCCGTGCAGCTCCTCCAGCAGGGCCCGGATGGGGGTGACGCCCACGCCGCCGGCGATGAGCACGGCCTCCGGCCGGGTCCGGTGCATCGCGGTGAAGGCGCCGTACGGGCCCTCGGCGAAGACCCGCGTGCCCACCTTCAGGTGCCGCAGGGCCGCTGTGCCGTCGCCCGCCGTCTTGGCGGTGAGCCGCAGTGTCCGGCCGTCCGGTGCCGCCGACAGCGAGAACGGGTTGGCCTGCCACCACTGGTCCTTGGTCAGGAACCGCCACAGGAAGAACTGGCCCGCGCGCGCCGGCAGCCGGTCCAGGTCGCGCCCCGTGACGTAGACCGACACGACGTCGTCGGACTCGGGCACCACGGCCGAGACCCGCAGCTGATGGCGCGTGTTCCGCCACAGCGGCAGCACCAGCCGGCCCAGGACGACCGCGCCGAGCGCCACGCCCCACACGCCGTACCAGTACGCCGTGGCGAAGGACGACGCGGTGAAGGTCGTACCCACCGCGACCTGGTGCGTGAAGGCCAGCACGACCGCGACGTACGTGTAGAGGTGGATGAAGTGCCATGTCTCGTAGGACAGCCTTCGGCGGGCGTAGCGGGCCGAGACGCCGCCGATCACGAGGATCAGCACCAGTGCGACGACGGCGCGCAGCACGCCCTCGACGGTCTCGGCGAGGTCCACCAGCTGGCTCACCGGGCCCATGCCGGAGGAGTCGGCGTAGCCGAAGGTGATGAACACGGCGTGGCCCAGCAGCGTCCAGAGCAGGCCGAAGCCGACCCAGCGGTGCCAGGAGGTGAGCCTGTCCATGCCGATGCGGCGGTCGAGCCAGGGGAGCCGGGCGACCAGCAGCAGCTGGAAGGCCATCAGGAGCGCGGCGTACAGGCCGAGGAGCCGGCCCATGACGATGAGGGCGTTCGAGGCGAACCCGGCCTGGACGAAGAACACGGTCACGACGGCCACGTTCACGGCCAGCACGCCGTACAGGCCGGCGCGGGCCACCACCTTGGGGCGCACCGCCGCGGCAGGCGGCGGAACGGTCGTCTGGACAGTAGTCACGGGGTCGGCAACTCCTTGATCGGGTCCTGGGAATCCGAAGCCTGCCTGCCGGGAGCTGTCGTTTTCCTGTCGCTCAACTTTCAAGTTTTTATCGATGTGGAGTCGAGGGGCCCGCGACTATGGCGTCATGAGACACGTGAAGCACTATGGGCACGTGGAAAAAGTACGACTTCTCGTCGTGGACGACGACCCGCCCATCGCCGACCTGGTCGCGACGGTCGCCCGCTACGAGGGCTGGGAGGCGGTGACCGCGAACTCCGGCGAGGAGGCGCTGCACCGGGCCGCCGAGTTCCATCCGGACATCGTGGTGCTCGACCTGATGCTGCCCGGGCTCGACGGCTTCGCCGTGCTCGACCGGCTGCGGCTGTCCGGGACGATGGTGCCCGTGGTGTTCCTGACCGCGCGGGACGGCGTGGCCGACCGGGTCGCGGGCCTGACCAGGGGCGGCGACGACTATCTGGTGAAGCCGTTCGCGGTGGAGGAGCTGATGGCGCGGCTGCGGACCGTGCTGCGCCGCAGCGCGGGTCCGGCCTTCCAGCGGTCGGTGCTGAGTGTCGCGGACCTGACGATGGACGAGGACACCCGCGAGGTGCGCCGCGGCGACCGGCTGCTGACGCTGACGCCGACCGAGTACGAGGTGCTCCGCTATCTGATGCGGAAGTCGCCGACCGTGCTGACCAAGGCGCAGATCCTCGACCATGTCTGGGAGTACGGCTTCGGCGGCCGGTCGAACGTGGTGGAGCTGGTCATCAGCCGGCTGCGCCGCAAGCTCGACGGCAACTACCTCGACGGCACGGACGGGGCACCGCTGATCCACACCGTGCGGGGCGTCGGGTACGTCGTCCGGCAGGTCGCGGAGTGATCCGCCGTTTCGCGGAGAACTACCGCAGACTGCGCCTCGGCACCCGGCTGGCCCTGGGCATGGGCGTGCTCTCGCTGGTCGTGTTCGCCGTCGTCGGGGCATCGCTGTCGATGTACATGCGGGGCTATCTGGAGCGCCAGCTCAACGACCAGATGAAGCTCGTCCAGATCACCCAGTCCAAGGACGTCGAGGCGTACGGAACCGTGCAGGGCAAGCCGTACTACGGCTGGTACACCGCCTCGTACGAGCTCTCCGCCGACTCGGCCGTCCTGCGCAAGCCCGCGGACGTACCGGCGGACGCCGACGAACTCGCCACCGTCGCCGAGGCGTTGCAGGCCTCGGGCCACGACCCGCTCTTCCGCACCGCGCACATCGAGGGGAAGGGCACGTACCGGCTGCGGGCCTGCGAGCCCGAGCCCGGGGTGGTCCTGGTCACCGCGGCGCCCATGGACGACATCGAGGACACCATGGACCAGCTGGTCACGGTCCAGGTCGTCGCGTTCGTCCTGGCGCTGGTGGGGCTCGTGGTGTTCGGCCGTGCGGTGCTGCGGCGGGGTCTGAAGCCGCTCAGCGACATGGCGCACACGGCCCGCGGCATCACCTCGCACGACTTCACCGACTCGGCGCGGCTCCCGGTGCGAGCCGACCGCGGGAACGGCGGCCCTGAGGTCGAGGAACTGCGCACCGCCTTCAACACCATGCTGGAGCACATCGACGACTCGCTGGCCGTCCGCACGAAGGCCGAGCAGCGGCTGCGCCGCTTCGTCGCGGACGCCTCGCACGAGCTGCGTACACCCCTGATGTCGGTACGCGGCTACGCGGACCTCTTCCAGTACGCGGCGGCCAACGAGCCCGAGGAACGGGAGAAGCACCTGGCCCGGCTGCGTGCCGAGGCGGCCAGGATGGGCGTGCTCCTGGACGACCTGCTGCTGCTCGCCCGGCTGGACGCCGCCGAGGTCGAGACACCGGTGCGGCTGGAGGACGCGGATCTGGCGGAGCTGGTGCGCCAGGCCTCGGACGCCTTCCGCGCGGCCCGCCCGGACCATCCGCTGACCGTGACGGCCGGTCCGGACGCGGTGCGGCTGCGCCTCGACGCCCTGCGCATCCGACAGGTCCTGGACAACCTCCTCACCAACGCCGCCGTGCACACCCCGGCCGGTACGGAGGTGTCCGTGGAGGTGTCGGTCGTGACCGACGCCGCGGTCGTCCGGGTCACCGACGCCGGTCCGGGCATTCCGGCCGCGGACCAGGAGCGCGTCTTCGACCGCTTCTTCCGTATGGACAAGGCCCGCACCCGCGACCGGGGCGGCAGCGGCCTCGGCCTCGCGGTCGCCCGGTCCCTGGTCCAGGCCCACGGCGGCACCATCGACCTGACGAGCCGCCCGGGCACGACGACGTTCACGATGAGGCTTCCGCTGACCCCCTGAGGGGCGCAGGGCTTGAGCGCCCCTCAGTGCGAGACCCGCCTACTCGGCGTAGAACGTGGCGTCCGCCTTCGCCGTCGTCGTGTCGGCCGGCTGCGTGACGAGCAGATAGTTGTAGTGCCGGATGTAGCTGCCCGCGACGTTGTACGACTCGAAGGAGACACCCGCGGACGCGTCGGCCAGTCCCGCCCGCCGGTAGAAGCTCGCGTCTTCCTTGAAGGCCGTGGTCCCGTCGCTCTTGTCCACCCAGACCTCGCCGTTGCTCCGGTGGCGGAGGTAGTAGCCCGGGAAGTTCGCCGACTCCAGGGAGACGGTCCCGGCGCCGGCCAGACCGGTCACGACACGGAACTGGGAGTCGGCGAGGTTGGTGACGTTCGGCTCGATCTTCGCCCGGTACTCCCAGTGCCGGATGAACCGGTCGGGGAAGTTGTACGAGGAGAAGCGGACCGGGGTGACACCGTCGGCCACCGGGATGCCGAGGTTGGGCGTGCCATCGGCGTTCCAGTACAGCTTCTGGTAGCGCGTACGGCGGTTGGGGTCGTTGAGCGGGTCGCCGCTGATGTCCTTGTAGTTGCGGTCGTGGTAGACGAGGATGTCGGACTTTCCGTCCTCGGACGTGGTGAAGGTGTTGTGGCCCGGGCCGTACTGGCCGGTCGCGTCGTTGCTCTTGAAGACCGGGGTCTGGGTCTTCGTCCAGGAGGCCGGGTTCATCAGGTCGGCGGTGGCGTTGGCGGTCAGCAGGCCGAGGCAGTAGTTGGCGTCGGTGGCGCTGGCCGAGAAGGTCATGAAGACCTTGCCGTTCCGCTGGATGACGGCCGGTCCTTCGTTGACGCGGTGGCCGACGGTCTCCCAGGAGAGGGTCGGGGTGGAGATGCGCGCCGGAGTACCGCTGATGGTCCAGGGGTTGGACATCGGGGCGAGGTAGATGCTGGTACCCGTGCCGACCGCCGGGTCGTTCTGCGCCCAGCTCAGATAGCGGGTGCCGCCGACGGTGAAGGTCGTCGCGTCGAGCGAGAAGGTGTCCAGCGGCAGGGCGATGCGGCCCTTCTCGGTCCAGGTCCCGGTCAGCGGGTTGGCGGCGCTGGTCTCCAGGACGTACGGCCGGATCTTCCAGATGTCGTTGGTGGCACCGGCGGCGAAGTAGACGTACCACTTGCCGTCGATGAAGTGGATCTCCGGGGCCCAGATGTGCGCGCCCATGTCACCGCTGGCGTGCTTCGTCCAGATCGTCGTCTCGGCGGCCGTGGACAGTCCCTGGAGGGTGGTGGCCCGCCGCATGACGATCCTGTCGTACGCGGGCACGGTGGCGGTGAAGTAGTAGTAGCCGTCGGTGTGTTTGAAGATGTGCGGGTCGGCGCGCTGTTCGGCGATCGGGTTGGTGAAGGTGACGGCGGGCGAGGCGGGGGCGGCGGCCTCGGCGATGCCGGAGGTCAGGGCGGCCAGGGTGACGAGCAGTGCCGTGACCACCCTTGCGATCGTGCGTCTCACTGAGTTCCTCTCGATCACATGGAAGACGAATGCGTCTCGATCAGGTCGAACGCGTCGGCCGAGCCGGACGCGCGCCGGTCACGCCGTGGGTCACGTCGTCGGCTTGAACTGCCACTGCTGGCAGGTGTTGTTGAGCCAGGTCCACTGACGCACGTCGACGCCGTCGGCCGTACCGCAGTTGGCGACGTCGGCGACCTTGCCGGTGCTCTCGTTGACGATCCGCACGTAGTCACCGGTGGCCGTGTACACGAGGCGGTACTTCTGGCAGTTGTTGTTCAGCCAGGACCACTGGGCGATGTCGGTTCCGTCGGCGGCGGCACACCCGGCGGTGTCCATGACCTTGCCGGTGGCCACGTTGACCAGTCGGCTGGTGTCGTTGGCCTGGTCCTCGATCCGCCACTTCTGGTTGGCGCCGCCGTTGCAGGTCCACTGGAAGATGTTGGCGCCGTCCGCGGTGCTGCCGCCGTCCACGTCAAGGCACTTGCCGCTGTTGCGGTTCACCAGCGTGTACGCCGTCGGGGTCGCCGCGGTCTCCCCTGACGGGCCGGGCAGGGTGGTGCCGAGGGCGACCGGGGTGCCGAAGTTCGGCGTGCCGTCCGCGTTCCAGGTGAATTTCTGGGCGCGGGTGGTCCGGCCGTTGCCGCAGCCGCCGTTCGCGGTGTTGTTGCCGTGGTAGACGATCCAGTTCTCGGTGCCGTCGGGCGAGGTGAAGAAGCCGTTGTGGCCGGGGCCGTAGACGCCGGCCGCGTCGTTGCGCTGGAAGACGGGGGTCTGCTTCTTCGTCCAGGCGGACGCCAACAGCGGGTTGGTGCCCGTCAGTTCGAGCTGGCCGAGCTTGTAGTCCGCGGTCTGGCAGTGGCTGGCGGAGAAGGTGAGGAAGGTCCGGCCGTCGTGGTACAGCGGCTCGGGCCCCTCGTTGACGGCACCGCCCGAGGTCTCCCAGCTCAGCGTCGGGCTGGAGATGACGCTGAAGGTCGAGCTGCTCAGCGTGTACGGGTTGCTCATCGGCGCGATGACCAGGCTCTGCGTACTGCCGTTGATGAAGCCACTGCCCAGCAGGTACAGGTTGCCGTTGTGCTTCAGGACGCTGGCGTCGATGAGCCAGCCGCCCGGAGTGAGGTTGGAGCCCGAGAGCTGGTTCTTGAAGGTGTACGGGCCCATCGGATCGGTGCCCGCGCTCTCCAGAACGTAGGTGCGCTGGGAGTCGCAGCAGGCGACGCCGCTCTGCCCCGCGGAGTAGTACAGGTACCAGTGCCCGTCGAGGAAGTGCAGTTCGGGGGCCCAGAAGTTGGTGTTGCGGGTGGAAGTGGTGTCACTCCACACCTGGACGCTGGGGGCCGCGGACAGACCGGCCAGGGTCGGCGACTTCCGCATGGTCAGCACGCCGGTGAACGACGTGGTGACCAGGTAGTAGTTGCCGTTGTAGTACTCCAGCCAGGGGTCGGCGCCCTTCTGCGCCTTGACGGGGTTGGTGTACGGCCGCCCCTCCGCGGCCGTGGCGGGCTGCGTGGCGACGGAGGCGAGCATCACGAGCAGCGCTGCCACGAGGGTGCACCAGTGACGGGCACGGAACACGGCGGATCCCCTTCCGATGAGCACATTGTTCGCTACGTTCGAAATGCCGTACAACGTGCGTAACTTCGACCAGAAGATAGGTACGCGCGGTGTACACGTCAACGTTTCTGACGCGTTTGGTTTCGGTCGGCTTTCCGTGACGTAAAACCGCGAACGCCACGCGGACCTACGGGTGTTGCGTAAAGTCCCTCACCCGTTCGACCTGCCGGACATTGTTCGGAACCTCTTGACGCCCCCGTTCACACCGCTTCACACTCTCGCAACGCGACGTCACACACGCGAAACGGCATGAGCCCGCTGCTGAGACCTCGCGGTCCTTTCCTTCCGGCATGTCTCAGCAGAGGAAGTTGAAGCGATGCGACTCGCGAGACCTCTTGGCCGTACGAGACCGAAGCCCGTTGGCCGTACGGGACGTTGGGCAGGAGGGCTCGCGGGACTGACCGCGGCCTCGCTGCTCCTCGGACTCGCCGGGCCCGTCGCCCCCGCCCACGCGGCCGGGAGCGCGGACATCACCGACGGCCTGGCTCTCTGGTACAAGCTCGACGCCGCCTCCGGCAGCACAGTCGCGGACGCCTCCGGCAACGGCCGGACCGGCACGGTGAACGGCACCGCCACCTGGTCGAACGCCGGTGAGGGGCTCTCGTTCAACGGCTCCGACACCTACGTCAAGGTGCCGGACAACATCATGAGCGGCATGAACTCGATCTCCGTCTCGATGGACGTGAAGGTCGACTCCGCGCAGAACACCCCGTACTTCGTCTACGGCTTCGGCAACACGAGCGGCTCCGCGGGCAACGGCTATCTGTTCACCACCGGCAGCACCTTCCGGACCTCCATCGCCTCCGGCAACTGGTCGACGGAACAGACCACCCAGCCCTCACCGGCACGCGCCATGACCCGTGCCGTGTGGAAGCAGGTCACGTACACCCAGACCGGCAACACCGGTGTCCTGTACGAGGACGGTGTGGAGGTGGCCCGCAACACGGCGGTCACCATCACTCCCGGCTCCATCGGCTCCGGCACCACGACCGCCAACTACCTCGGCAAGTCGGTGTACCCGGGTGACAAGCTCTTCAAGGGCAGCATCCGTGACTTCCGGGTCTACGACCGGGCGTTGGCCGGCTCGGAGGTCGAGCAGCTCTCCCTCCCCGTCGCCACTCGGGGCGTCGCCGACGACAAGGCCGCCCTCACGCTCGGCGACACGAGCGCCGTCGTCGCGGACGTGACCCTGCCGACCACGGGCACGGCGGGCGGCTCCACCATCAGCTGGAAGTCCGACACTCCCTCGGTGGTGTCGGACTCCGGTGCCGTCACCCGCCCCGCCGCCGGCGAGCCGGACGGCCACGCCACGCTCACCGCGACCCTGAAGAAGGGCTCAGTGACGGACACCAAGTCCTTCGACATCACGGTCCCGGCCGCGTTCGACGACGACACGGCCACCGAGCGGGCCGCCGAGGCGCTGAAGGTCGACAACCTCGACGACGTCCGCGGCAACATCACCCTGCCGGCGACCGGTTCGTACGGCACGAAGGTCGGCTGGACCTCCGCGAAGCCGGACGTGGTCTCCGCCGACGGCGTCGTCCACCGCCCGGCGCCCGGCGACGGCGGCACGACCGTCGAGCTGACCGCGACCGTCACGAAGGGCGACGCGAAGGCGACCCGGGTCCTCACCGCGAAGGTGCCCGAACTCCCCGCCGAGGCACCCCTCAAGGGCTATATGTTCAGCTACTTCACCGGCGAGGGCACCTCGGACGGCGAGCAGCTCTACTCGGCCCTCAGCAAGGGCAACGACCCTTTGAAATGGCGGGAGTTGAACGACGGCAAACCCGTCCTGACCTCCACGCTCGGGGAGAAGGGCCTGCGCGACCCGTTCATCATCCGCTCCCCCGAGGGCGACAAGTTCTACCAGATAGCCACCGACCTGCGGATCTACGGGAACGGCGACTGGGACGCGGCCCAGCGCACCGGCAGCAGGTCCATCATGGTCTGGGAGTCCACCGACCTGGTCCACTGGACCGACCAGCGACTGGTCAAGGTCTCACCCGACTCGGCCGGCAACACCTGGGCACCCGAGGCGTTCTACGACGAGAAGCTCGGCTCGTACGTCGTCTTCTGGGCGTCGAAGCTGTACGACAACGCCGAGCACTCGGGCGACACGTACAACCGCATGATGTACGCGACCACCCGTGACTTCCGCACCTTCAGCGAGCCCAAGGTGTGGATCGACCGCGGCTACTCGGTCATCGACTCGACGATGATCAAGCGGGGCGACACCTACTACCGGCTGTCGAAGGACGAACGCGACAACTCGTCGTCGACCCCCAACAGCAAGTTCATCTTCCAGGAGAAGAGCGACTCGATCCTCGACGAGTCCTGGGACTTCGTGGCCGAGGGCATCGGCAAGGGCGCGATGAGCGCCGCCGAGGGACCGCTGGTGTTCAAGTCCAACACCGAGGACAAGTGGTACGCGTTCCTCGACGAGTTCGGCGGACGCGGCTACATCCCCTTCGAGACGACGAACCTCGCCTCGGGCGACTGGACCCCGTCCACGGGATATGACCTTCCGTCAGAACCCCGCCACGGCACGGTACTTCCGGTCACGCAGGCCGAGTACGACCGGCTGCTGAAGGCGTATCAGCCGGACCAGATCGTCGAGTCCGTCGAGGATGTGAAGGTGACGACGGGCATCGGTGACGCACCGGTCCTGCCCGCCACGGTGATCGCCGAGTACGCGGACGGCGTCGAGCGGCCCGTCTCCGTCACCTGGGGCGACGTCCCCGCCTCGGCGTACGCGCAGGCCGGCACGTTCACCGTGCAGGGCAGCCTGCCCGACGGCGCCGCGCTGCAGGTCAAGGCCGAGGTCACGGTCTCGGCGGAGGGCCCCGAGGTGCCCGCGGACCTGGTCCTTCACTACGGCTTCGACGAGACGGGCGGCAGCATCGCCCGTGACTCCAGCGGCCACGGCTACCACGGCACGTACGTCCGTACGCCCGACTTCGGGACCGGTGTGGACGGCGGCTCGTTCAAGATGTCCGGCGGTTCGAGCAGTTCGACCACTTCCCCGTACGTCAGAATCCCGAACGGCGTGCTGAAGGGCACGGACAGCGTCACCGTCTCCACGTACGCCAAGTGGAAGGGTGGGGACAACTTCCAGTGGCTCTTCGGTCTCGGCCCGGACAGCGACAAGTACCTCTTCGCCACTCCGTCCAACGGCGGTGGGAAGCTCTTCTCGGCGATCACCAAGGCCACTTGGTCGGGCGAGAAGCAGCTGACCGGCGGCTCGCGGCTCACCTCAGGTGAGTGGCAGCACGTCACCGTGACCGTGAACGGCGCGACCGAGACGGCGGTCCTCTACGTGGACGGCGTCGAGGCGGCCCGGGCGACCGGCATCACCATCAAGCCGTCCGAGCTGTACGACGCGTCGAAGGGCTACTCCGGCTACATCGGCAGGTCCATGTACTCCCCCGACCCGTACTTCGGCGGCGAGGTCGACGACTTCCGGATCTACAACCGAGCGCTGTCGCCCACCGAGATCCTGGAGCTGAGCGGGAACACCACGGGGATCGCCACGGCGACCCATCCCGCGCTGAAAGTCGACGCGATCATCGACGACGCGGACAGCAAAGTCACCCTCCCGCTGGCCGAGGGCAGTGATCTCACCGCGCTGGCACCGGAGTTCGGCCTCGCCCACGGTGCGTCCATCAGCCCCGCGTCCGGCTCGCTCCACGACTTCACCGAGCCCGTGAAGTACGAGGTGACCGGCTCGGACGGCAAGAAGCGCACCTGGACGGTCAGAGCACTTGAGATGAAGAGCCCGGTACTGCCGGGGCTCAACGCCGACCCGAACATCACGAGATTCGGCGACACCTTCTACATCTACCCGACCACCGACGGCTTCCCGGGCTGGAGCGGCACCCGGTTCAAGGCGTACTCCTCCAAGGACCTGGTCCACTGGAAGGACCAGGGCGTCATCCTCGACCTCGGTCCGGATGTCAGCTGGGCCGACAGCAGGGCCTGGGCGCCGGCGATCGAGGAGCGGAACGGCAAGTACTACTTCTACTTCTGCGCCGACGCCAACATCGGTGTCGCGGTCTCCGACTCGCCCACGGGCCCGTTCAAGGACGCGCTGGGCAAGCCGCTGCTGAAGGCGGGCCAGTACCCGGGCCAGATGATCGACCCGGCGGTGTTCACCGACGACGACGGCACGCCGTACCTGTACTGGGGCAACGGCAGGGCGTACGCCGTGCCGTTGAACGACGACATGGTCTCCTTCGACGCGTCGAAGGTCACCGACATGACTCCCAGCGGCTACAACGAGGGCACCTTCGTCATCAAGCACAAGGGCACCTACTACTTCATGTGGTCGGAGAACGACACCCGGGACGAGAACTACCGCGTCGCCTACGCGACCGGCTCCTCGCCCACGGGCCCCTGGACCAAGCGCGGAGTGATCCTGGAGAAGGACCTCTCCCTGGGCATCAAGGGCCCCGGCCACCACTCGGTGGTGCACGTCCCGAACACCGACGACTGGTACATCGCCTACCACCGCTTCGCCATCCCGGGCGGTGACGGCACGAACCGCGAAACCACCGTGGACAAGCTGGAGTTCGACGCCGACGGGCTGATCAAGAAGGTCGTCCCGACGCTGTCGAGCATCGACCCGGTCACCATCGTCCGGGCGGGTCCGGACGCGATGGGCACGGAGGGGAGCGCGATCCCGGTCACGGGCACGATCTCCGGGGCGGGCAAGCCAAGGTGGACGGTCTCGGGCGGGGGCTCGGGCGGAGCGCCCTGCACGTTCGCCGACCCCGAGGCAGTGCTCACGTCGATCACCTGCGCCGACGACGGTGCGTACGAGGTGACGCTGACCGGCGGCCGTAGCAGTGACACGCTCACCGTGACCGTGGACAACGCGGCGCCGGTGATCACGTCGGCCACGGGGCCCGTCTCGGCCGTGTCCGTCGGCAAGAGCGCGGCCGTCAAGGCCCTGTTCACCGACCTTGGGTCCGACGACACCCAGACGTGCGAGGTCGACTGGAAGGACGGCACCGAGCCGTTCAAGGGCACCGTCACGAGCGCGGGCTGCGCGGCCACGCACACCTACAAGAAGGCGGGCATCCACCGTCCGGTGGTCACCGTCACCGACGACGACGGCGGCAAGGACAGCACCCAGTTGCCCGAACTGGTCGTCTACGACCGCGCGGCCGGTCCGATCGCCGGTGTCGGAGTCATCTCTTCCCCGGCGGGCGCGTACCCGGCGAAGCCCTCGCTGACCGGTCTCGCGGGCTTCTCCTTCGGTGCCGCGTACAAGAAGGCGAAGGACACCGTGCCCAGCGGCAACGCGACCTTCGACTTCGCGGCCGGCAAGCTCAAGTTCCGCTCCACCGGCTCGGACTGGCTGGTCGTCACCCGAACCGAAGCCCAGTACCAGGGCTCGGGAACAGTCAACGGCACGGGCGGCTACGCCTTCCGCATCACCATCACCGACTCCCCCGACACCTACCGCATCAGGATCTGGAAGAAGTCCACGGGAGAGGTCGTCTATGACAACCGCGTTGGCACGAAGGCGTACGGGATCGTGTTCGGCTGAGAGCTGAGGCTGACGGCTTGCCCACCGCTGGGCGGGGCGGCGCTCGGGGTCCATGATCCCGAGCGCCGCTCTGCGCGTCGGGCTGTCAGGCGGTAAGGGCCTGGCGCGCGGCTGTGATGAGTCGGTGCGCGTCGGCCCCGTACACGGCGGACTCCCGCAGTGTGTTCCAGGTGCGGAGGTAGGTGTTCACGCTGGGCCCGTCCTCGATCCACAGCTCGGAGTGCCAGGTCTCGACGATCACGCGGTTGTCGTCGTAGACCCAGAAGGCCGTGGCGGGCGGGATCTTGAGCGAGGCACTGAACGGGAGGATCCCCAACTCGACCGTGTCCAGGCCGACTACGCCGGACAGCCGGTCCAGCTGCGCGGCCAGGACAGACTGCGGACAGATGAGCGCCCGCAGCGCGGGCTCCCACAGCAGCAGGTGGAAGCGTTTCGTCGGGTCGTACAGCGCCTCCTGACGCTTGATCCGGGAGCGCACGGCCTCCTCGGTGTCCCGGGGCGACTGCTGGAGTTCGGCGTAACGCTTGAAGATGTGCCGGGCGTAGTCGGGGGTCTGGAGGATCCCGAAGATCATGGACGACTCCCAGCCACGGAACACGGACGCGTCGGCGTGTGCGGCCAGGTGGGTGTCCTGGACGGGCTTGTGCCCCGAGGCAAGCTGCCGCCGCCATGACCGTATGTGTGACTCGAACCCCCTGAGGCGGGCAAGGAGTTCGTCGTACGCGTCTGGCCGGCCGGTCTCCTCGGCCCAGGCGTGCAGATCATCGGGCGTGGCGGTCTGCTTGCCGTTCTCCAGTTTGCTGATCTTGGGCTGCGGCCAGCCGAGCCGCTGGGCGAGTGCGGAACCGGTGAGCCGACCGCCCGGGGCCGTGAGTCTCAGCTCACGCAGCCGAACGCCGAGCGCTTCACGCGCCTGCTGATAGTCCGTGCCCACCGGTTCCGTTCACCTGTCCTACTCGGTCGTGGCCAGGTCGGCGGCAAAGGTCTCGAACGGCACGGCGTAGTGCCCGGCGGCATCGCGCACCTGAGCGTACCGGTTGACCTCAACCGGCTCCGTGATCAGTTCCACGTTCACGAGGTTGTCGGCCTCGTCGAAGTTGAGCCGGGCCACCAGCCGGGAGTCGAAAATCCAGAAGTCCTCTCCGGGCAGCTGGAGCGGCTCGGCGTCGGCCCGCCGGAGCTGCCGGATGTCCTCGCCCACGCCACTGTTCCGCCGGGCGTTGTCGAGCAGGTAGAGCTGACCCGGCGTGGGCGGGTTGTCGACGATACGGACCCGCTCGAACCGCTTGCCCCGGGCAGTCTGTTCGCGGCGCTCAGCGCACCACTCTGCGTCCCTGCCCTCCCAGTCGACGGGCTCACCCCGGAGGAACTGCGCATAGGTGTCGGTGAGCTCGTCGGACGCGTACCGGCGGCGGGTCTCCAGCCGCCAGGCCGCGTGCTTGAACTGGGTGAACAGCCGGTCGAACTCATCCAGACCGATGGTGTTCGGCACGCGGGTGACCTCCTTGGGGCCGAAGTCGACGAGCAGTTCACGCGGAACGATGATGGGCACCTCGCCCTCCCCAAGGTGCCGCAGGCGGGCGATGTCGTCAGGGTCGGTGAGTACCGGTCCGTGAATGATCACCTCGCCGGTGTCGCAATCCTCATGCACGGCGGGGCAGCCGTTCACACCACTCCCGGTGCCGTTGAAGCGCAGCCGTCGCGCCATGATCAATTCCTTTCGCCGAGGTTTTGACCAGCTTCGCGCCGTGGTGCCTGTCCCGGCGATGGCCTCCCTGCCACTTCGGAAGAATCTTCAGGTATAGGACCTAGCTATCCGAGAATAACCTCGAATAGCTGCTAGCCGCCTCAACGGTCCCTCCAGAACGCTCAGTTCATGGCCACAGCACAGGAGCGGGGCACCACGGACGCCGTGGAAGCAGCCGAAGTTCTACGGGATGCACTGACGGAGGCGGGGATCGTCCTGCCGTCCCTGGGAGCGGACACGGGGTCCCCCTCACTGAACCTGATCACCCTGGGCCGGGTACGCGTTGATGTCGCGCAGCGGCTCGCCGCCGTCGTCCCGCAGGGGTGCACATGAACGAGTACTCGCCTCAGGACGGCGACCTGGTGTGGGACGAGGAAGCCCGAAAGGTCGGCGAGGTGATGGACCGAGTCGGGACACGCTGGCAGCTGAGGCCGCCGGGTGGCGGGCGGGAGTGGGACGCGAGCGGCCCTCTGCGGCCCGCTTCTGCAGCGGAGAGACTGTCGGCAGGCGTGGCCCTGGCCAACGCCCGGAGCCGGGAAGCGGCACCGTGAGCGCGCCCACGACCCGCATCCCGCCACTGTCGGCAGAATGCACGCTCGCCCAGCGGCCTGACTACAAGGGCCTACACCGTGAGTGCACCCAGATCGAGGACGTACCTCTGCCCCACTCGTACGGCATCCTCCTGGTACAGCGGTGCGGCTGCTCCTGCCACGGCACGAAGTGATAGCCCCAACAGCAAGGACCCCGGCCGGTGTTCCCCCTGACCGGGCTCCGTCGTGGGTGACAGCCGGCGGCCCTCCGTTGTCGGCGGCGGCTGTCGCAGTTCTGTGCATGGGTGAGGTGCTGCCGTCGTCAATCCCTCGGCCGGCGTGAGTGCCGTGATGGAGGATAGGGACGTGCAGCTCCCCTACGTCTACCGCGTGACCAAGTACGACCCCGCCGACCGTGACGATCACGGGCACTACGCCGGCACCGAGGACACCGTCAGCGATCACGGCGAGATCGAGACGGCCTATCTTCAGGCGGTCGAGGCGTTCGCCGCGGAGGTCGGTATCGACCGCTTGTCCGTCCGCGAGCCCCAGGTCCCGTCCCTCGCGCACTTCGGCGTCGAGCGGCCCATCGACCGCTTGTCCGTCCGCGAGCCCCAGGTCCCGTCCCTCGCGCACTTCGGCGTCGAGCGGCCCTCGGACGACTTCGGGCTTGACGGGCTCTTTCCGAACCGTCTTGCCGGCTTCCACGACGGAGCAGAGGTGCCGCTCAGTCTCGGGCTGGAGCTGGTTCGGCTCATGCTGCGGGACAGCGGCGCCTGGTGTCGGCTGGAGGCGGAGGGCACATTCGCTGTGCACGTCGGATGGGACCAGTACCTCTACATCGGCAGCAACCAGGCCTGCGAGGAGGCACTGACCCGGACCCGCGCGCTCGGGCTGTTCCCGGAACGCCTGGACGCTTCCCCCTACGACGTGGAGGCCGACAGGAATCACGTCCAGCGGCCCGGCGACGACGACTTTTGGGCCGGTCTGCACTGGTCAGTCGTCATCGGCCGAGCCGCGCTCCTGGAGGAGACGTACATCGAAGGCGCCTCACGGTGGCACCACCTCACCCGCGACGCCATCGACACAGTTCGCGCCGGGATCGCTCCCCGCGCCCGGCTGGCCGTGTGGCCCGACCTGTCCTCCGACGTCGACGCAGTTCTCGGCGCCCTCCCCACCGAGGGCCTCATAGAATGTGTCTGGCAGGACAAGGATGGCCGGCTCCACAGCGCTGTCGCCGACGAGGACACGTTTTCGGAGCTGACCGCCCGGATATCCGGTGCCGACGCTGCAGCGCTCCTGTCCGTGTATGCCGATGAACGTGCGCCTCTGTTCACCGCTGTCATGCCTGACAACGACGGAGTGGTGCGGGCCCGCTGGCAGACCGAGCCGACGCCGAGCGACCGGAACTGGGCCTTCCTCAAAACCCTTCACCAAGGTGAGATCGTCACCGGCACGGTGACCCACATCGCCGACTTCGGCGTCACCTTCGTGGACATCGGCGGCTTCGAGGCAATGATCAATATCCCCGAGCTGTCATGGCGTCCCATCAGCCACCCCTCCGACATCCTCTCCGTCGGTCAGGAGATCAGCACCGAGATTCTCAGCGTCGACGCCATCCGTGAACGCGTATCACTGTCCCTCAAGGCGCTGCACGAGGATCCGATGCATCTGCTGACCGGGCTGACCGGCCAGACGATCGTCGGCCGCGTCACCAAGCTCGTGCCGTTCGGTGTGTTCGTACGCGTTGAAGACGTGGAGAACGGATTCGAGGGACTGGTGCACAACTCCGAGCTGTCCGACGGGCGTCCCGACAGCCCTCAACTCGGCATCCAGGTCGGTGACGCTCTGCCTGTCAAGGTCCTGGACGTCGACCCGGTCCGGCGCCGGATCACTCTCTCGCACCGGCAAGCGACCTCGGTCGACGGGGATGAAGCCGACGCCTGAATGCTCCGACCAGGGAGTCCCAGATCCGTCACGGGACAGGGGCAGCCGGGGTGGAGATCTCATGCCGACGGCCCGCCCAGTGCAGGGCGGGCCCAAGGGCAAGGTGCGAACGGATGGGTCAGGTCTTGCGGCGGCTCGTCATCGCCCGTTGGATCAGGATGAACGCGCACAGCAGCACACCCGTCGCGATCTTCGTCCACCACGAGCTCAGTGTGCCCTCGAACTGGATGAGGCTCTTGATGAGGCCGAGGACGAGGACGCCGAAGAGGGTGCCGATCACATAGCCGGAGCCGCCCGTGAGGAGGGTGCCGCCGATGACGACCGCGGCGATGGCGTCGAGTTCCATGCCGGTGGCGTGCAGCGGGTCGCCGGACTGGATGTAGAGCGTGAAGAGGAGACCGGCGAGCGCCGAGCAGAAACCGCTCATCGTGTAGACGGCGATCTTGGTGCCGCCCTGCGGAAGCCCCATCAGCAAGGCCGACTGCTCGTTGCCGCCGATGGCGTACACCCGGCGTCCGAAGCGCGTGTAGTGCAGGACGTAGAACGCCGCGGCCAGCACCACCAGCGCGACGATGGCCCCGATGGAGAGGAAGGCACCTCCCAGTGACACCTGTGTCTGGGCCATGCTGCTCACGGAGGAGTCGCCGATGGAGATGGACTCCTTGCTGATGACCAGGCACAGGCCCCGGAAGAGGAAGAGGCCGGCGAGGGTCACGATGAAGGGCTGGATCTCGAAGTTCTGGATCACATAGCCCATCAGGAAGCCGCCGAAGGCTCCCACGGCGAGCGCCATGGGGATGACGACCACGATCGGCAGTCCCTGACGCTCCACCAGCCACGCCGTGAACATGGTCGTGAAGCCGATGACGGAACCGACCGACAGGTCGATGCCGCCGGACAGGATGACGAAGGTGGCGCCGACCGCCGCGACCAGCAGATAGCTGTTGTCGATGAACAGGTTCAGGAAGACCTGCGATTCGGCGAACCCGTAGTTCTGGTACCGGCTCAGGCCGATGACGTACATGACGAGGAAGAGCGCGGCCGTCACCAGGACGGGCAGCCGCCGGTCGCCGAGTACGCGCGCGGCCTTGCTGGGCGTGCGGCTGTCCGCCGCTGTCGGCCGCTGGGTGGTCGTGCTCATCACGACACCTCCATCTTGGGAGAGGCGTCGGCCGCCGGGGCGGTCTCCGCCGGTGCCGGTGCCGCGGCCTTCTTGCCGCCGCCCTTCGCGCCGAACACCTTGGCGCGGAACTTCGGCGACTGCATCAGGCAGACGATGATGACGACGGCGGCCTTGAAGACCAGGTTGGTCTGGGTCGGCACGCCGATGGTGTAGATCGTGGTGGTCAGGGTCTGGATGACGAGGGCGCCGACGACCGTGCCGCCGATGGAGAACCGGCCGCCGAGCAGCGACGTACCGCCGATGACGACGGCGAGGATCGCGTCGAGCTCGATCCACAGACCGGCGTTGTTGCCGTCCGCGGCCGAGGTGTTGGAGCTGATCATCAGGCCCGCGATGCCGGCGCACAGCGCGCAGAACACGTACACCATGATCTTGATCCGCATGGACCTGATGCCGACCAGGCGGCTGGCCTCGGCGTTGCCGCCGACGGACTCGACGAGCAGGCCGAGGGCCGTGCGGCGGGTGATCACCACGGTGACGGCCACGACGGCGGCCACGATGAAGATGGAGAAGGGCAGCGTCAGCCAGTAGCCGCCGCCGATCAGCTTGTACGGCTCGCTGTTGACGGTGATGATCTGCCCGTCGGTGATGAGCTGGGCGACACCGCGGCCGGCGACCATGATGATCAGCGTGGCGATGATCGGCTGGATGCCCATCCTGGCGACCAGGAAGCCGTTCCAGAGGCCGCAGACGATGGCGGCCACCAGTCCGATGCCGAGGGCCAGGAACACCCCGGACAGGGCGCTCTGGTCGGCCTGGTCGCTGATGTACGAACAGGTCAGGGCGCCGGTGATGGCGACCACGGCGCCGACGGAGAGGTCGATGCCGCCGGTGGCGATGACCAGGGTCATGCCGACCGCGACCAGGATGAGGGGCGAGCCGAACAGGACGATCGAGACGAGGCTGCCGTAGAGGTGGCCGTCCGTCATCTTGACGGCGAAGAAGTCGGGTGTGAAGGGAACGTTGACGAGCAGCAGGATGACCAGCACGGCGACCGGCCAGAACAGGTGATGGTGGGTCAGCGCTCGCCATCGGGGAGTGGTGGTCACTGGTGCTCTCCGCTCGCGATGGTCTCCAGGATCCGGGTGGTGGTGATCTCGGGCCCGTTGGCGAGCTGCGCCACCAGCTTGCGATCGCGCAGCACTCCGATGGTGTGGCTGAGCCGCAGGACCTCCTCCAGCTCGGCCGCGATGTACAGCACGGCCATGCCCTCCTCGGAGAGCGAGACCACGAGTTTCTGGATCTCGGCCTTCGCGCCGACGTCGATGCCGCGCGTCGGCTCGTCCAGGATCAGCAGTTTCGGCTGGGTGATCAGCCAGCGGGCGAGCAGCACCTTCTGCTGGTTGCCGCCGCTGAGTTGACCGACCCTGGCCTCGGGGTTGGCGGGCCTGATGTCCAGGGCCTTGATGTACTTGGCGACGAGTTCGTCGCGCTGGGCGACGGGGATGGGCCGGGTCCAGCCGCGGGTGGCCTGGAGGGCGAGGATGATGTTCTCCCGCACCGTCAGGTCCGGTACGAGCCCCTCGGTCTTGCGGTTCTCCGAGCAGAACGCGACGCCCGCGGCGATCGCGTCGTTCGGGGCGCTCATCGAGACCTGCCTACCGCCGATGGCCAGCCTGCCGCTGTCGGGGTGGTCGGCGCCGAACAACAGCCGGGCGAGTTCCGTGCGGCCGGAGCCGAGGAGTCCGGCGAGTCCGACGACCTCGCCCTTCTTGATCTCCAGGTCGAAGGGGGCGATGCCGCCGACGCGGCCGAGGCCGTCCGCCTTGAGCAGCGACTCCCCCACGTCGGAGTGGAGTTGCTGGTCGTGCAGCTCCTCCAGCTGGTCCAGGGCCTTGCCGATCATCAGCTGTACGAGGCCGACCTGGTCGAGGTCGCGGACCATGTGCTCGCCGACCAGGGTGCCGTTGCGCAGGACGGTCATCCGGTCGCAGACCTCGTAGATCTGGTCCAGGAAGTGCGACACGAAGAGGATCGCGACGCCCTCGTCCTTCAACCGCCGCATCAGGGCGAAGAGTTCGAGGACCTCGTCGCGGTCGAGGCTGGAGGTCGGCTCGTCGAGGATGAGCACCTTGGTGCCCGCCCCCTGGCCGTCGGCGTCTCCGGTGCCCACCGACCGTACGATCGCGACCAGTTGCTGCACGGCCAGCGGGTACGAGGACAGGGGCGCGGTGACGTCGATGTCGAGGCCGAGCCGGTCGACCAGCTCGGCGGCCTCACGGCGCAGCCGCTTCCACTGGATGCGGCCGAAGCGGGTGGGTTCGCGTCCGATGAAGATGTTCTCCGCCACCGACAGGTTGGGGCAGAGGTTGACCTCCTGGTAGACCGTGCTGACGCCGGCCTGCTGCGCCTGCGACGGGCTGGTGAACCGTACGGACGTGCCGTTCAGGGTGACGGTGCCGCCGTCCAGGGAGTGGACCCCGGTCAGCACCTTGATGAGGGTGGACTTGCCGGCGCCGTTCTCGCCGAGCAGTGCGTGGATCTCGCCGGGGAAGAGCCGGAAGTCGACACCCGACAGAGCCCGTACCCCCGGAAACTCTTTGACTATGCCCGCCATCTCCAGGACGGGCAGCGGCTCTGCCATGGCAGCGCTCCTCATGGATTTCGTTCAGGCCCGCAGGGAGCCCCCTGAGCCGAGGTGTTCGGCCGGGCGGAGGCTCCCTGGCGGTGGGTGCGGTCGGTCAGTACGTGCGGGTCGACACCCGCGGATCAGTACGTGCGGATCGGCACCCGAAGGTCGTCACCCGCGGGTCGACGCCCGAAGGTCGGTACTTGCGGGTCGGCACCCGTACGTCAGTACTTGCGGGTCGGGAGGGCGTCCTTGGCCTGCTCCTGGAGGAAGTCGCCCTCCTTGGTCTTGATCCGGCGCTCGACCGTCTTGCCGTCCTTGACCTCCTGCACGAGTGTCATCAGCTGGGGGCCGAGCAGCGGGTTGCACTCGACGATGCCGTTGATCTTGCCCTCGGACATCGCGACGAAGCCGTCCTTCACGCCGTCGACCGAGACGATCAGGATGTCCTTGCCGGGCTTCTTGCCGGCCGCCTCGATGGACTGGATGGCGCCGAGTGCCATGTCGTCGTTGTGCGCGTAGAGGACGTTGATGTCCGGGTTGGACGTCAGGAAGGCCGCCATGACCTGCTTGCCGCCGGCCCTGGTGAAGTCGCCGGTCTGGCTGACGACGACCTTCCAGTCGTCCTTGTGGTCGGCTTCCATGATCTCCTTGAAGCCCTTGGCACGCTCAAGTGCGGGGGCGGCGCCGGTGGTTCCCTCCAGCTGGGCGATCTTCACCGCACCCTTGTGGCCGGCCTTCGCGAGGACCTTCTCCAGCATCTTGGCCGCGCGCCGGCCCTCGTCGGTGAAGTCGGACCCGATGAAGGACACGTACAGGGAGTCGTCGGAGGTCTCGATGGAGCGGTCGGTGAGGATGACCGGGATCTTGGCGGTCTTGGCCTCCTTGAGCACCGCGTCCCAGCCCGTGACGACCACCGGCGAGAAGGCTATGACGTCCACCTTCTGGGCGATGTAGCTGCGGATCGCCGAGATCTGGTTCTCCTGCTTCTGCTGGGCGTCGGAGAACTTGAGGGTGTAGCCGGACTCCTTGGCCGCGTCCTTCACCGACTTGGTGTTGGCGGTGCGCCAGCCGCTCTCCGAGCCGACCTGCGCGAAGCCGAGGGTGATCTTCTTGCCGCCGCCGCTGCCGTCGGAGGAACCCGAGCCGCCCTCGTCCTCCTTGGCGCAGGCCGCCAGGCCGCCCGCCGCCGCCACGCCGACCGCCGCGGTGAGGAAGTTCCTTCTGTTGAGCATGTGTCTTCTCCTTTGAAGATCCGGTCCCTGAGGGACCTGCTGGTACGCCTTGCTACTCGCCGGGACAGGCCACCCTTGTCCAGCCTGTCGATCACCGTTCGGCATATCGGCCATACGGATGCGGTGAAAATCGGCCGTCGGACGCCGTGCGCGGCGTCAGGTGGGTGCTGCGCCCGGGTCCGCGCTGTACGGGAAAGTGCTTGCGCGGACCACGAGTTGGGGCTCGATGGCGAACCGGGGTGTCCCGGCCGGGTCACGGCCCTCGATCAGGTCCAGGAGCAGGGCGATGCTCCGTTTGCCCACCGCCGAGAAGTCCTGCCGGACGGTGGTGAGCGGTGGGGCGAAGAACTCCGACTCCGGGATGTCGTCGAAGCCGACCACCGCGACGTCCTGGGGGGTTCGCACGCCCGCTTCCCGAAGGGCCCGCAACACCCCCAGTGCCATCTGGTCGTTGGCGACGAACACCGCGGTCAGCCCCCGGCCCACCCAGCCGGCCAGTTCCTGGCCGGCACGGTATCCCGACAGCGGACTCCAGTCCCCGCGCAGGGACATCGGCGGCTCGACACCGGCCTCTTCGAGGGTCGCCCGCCAGCCGGCGGCCCGGTCGGCCGCCTCCTGCCAGTCCTCGGGTCCGGCGAGGTGCCAGACCGTACGGTGGCCGGCGGCCAGCAGATGACCGGTGGCCAGCCGTGCGCCCATGCACTGGTCCACGATGACGCAGGGGATGCCCACGCCCGGTCCGCTGCCCACGGTCACCACCGGGAACGGGTGGCGGAGTTCGGCAAGGGCCTCGACCGCCGACCGCTGCGGGGCGATGGCGACCACTCCCTCCACCCCGCCCTCACTGAGGTGGTCCAGCGCTTCGGACAGTGTCTCGACGGTCAGCTTGCGCAGGCTGACCGTGGAGACGAGGTAACCCTCGGCACGCGCCGCCTCCTCGAGTGCGAAGAGGGTGCTGGCCGGACCGTAGAGCGTGGTGTCGGAGGCGACGACACCCAGGGTCCGAGTGCGTCGGGTGACCAGGGCTCGCGCGGAGGAGTTGCGGCGGTAGCCCATCTCCTCGATCGCGTGCAGCACCCTGGCCCGTGTCTCGTCCCGCACGTTGGGGTGATCCCCCAGCACACGGGAAACTGTCTGGTGGGACACGCCCGCCAGTCGCGCGACATCGGCCATGGTGGGCGGCCGAAGCTGCGATTGTGCCATGGCCGCACCTCCTTGGCTGTCATGTACCGGAAGATTTCTGTGACACCACCCGTGGACGTCTCCGTGCGGCGGGGTCCGGCCCTCGACAACGGCAGCCGATCCGCCGGACAGCCGGGCAACTCTCCGGGCGGGAACCCCACGGCAGCTGCCACGGAGGCGAGTTGGGGCGCCGCTGACGCCATGGTCGTACCTCCCTGGATGTCGGCCGGTGATTGCGGAGGTCATTGTGAGCGCTAACAATTCATGCCGGTCAAGGGGTCCTGCAGCAGGAGGACGTCACGTTTGAGTAACGCGACGGAAGCGCGGGGCGTCGGGCCGGCGGCCCTCTACACGGGTTCACGGCAAGGGTCTTGACGCGCCTCGGACACCGCTCTATTTTTCAGCATCGAAACTTCGAACCACGAACGAAATATCGGACGTTGATGATGATCGGTTCCAGCCAGAGGTACGCACCCCTCCCCCGACGATGCTGAGCGTCGGCACAACACCCGCACGCGAAAAGGGCCCTCACAGGCTCTCGCCTGCGAAGACCCTTCGCTCTGTCGGGACGACAGGATTTGAACCTGCGACCCCTTGACCCCCAGTCAAGTGCGCTACCAAGCTGCGCCACGTCCCGATGCGCTTCGTCGCGGAGTTCCGCGTGAACACGCAGGTGAACCCTATCGTATGCGCCCGGTGACCGAGGCCGGTTCAGGGCCCGTGACCGGTTCGGCGCCCGGTGACCGGCGTCCGCGCATCGACCGTCGCGCGGTGTTCGCCCGAGCCGGTCAGTCGACGAACAGGCCGCGTGCGGCCGCCCTCGTGTCGAACTCCTCCAGGCGGGCCTGGGCGTCGGGCAGGGCGTCGCACATCGCCTCCAGGAGGACCTGGCCGAGGAGCATGGGGGCGCTCACCGTGTCGAAGACCAGGTCGGTGCCGACAGCGGCCGGCAGGAGCAGATCACTGTGGGCGGCCACCGGGGCGAAGGTGCCGTCGGCGATCGTCACCACGGTCAGGCCCGTCGCGCGGGCGTGGTCGAGTGCGGCGATCAGCTCGGCCGGGTGGCGCGGCAGGGCGAAGCACATGAGGGCGCTCGCACCGGCGTTCCTGGCCATGTCGATGCGGTCGGCGAGCCGTGAGCCTCCCTCGTCGAGGAGACGTACGTCCGGGTGGACCTTGGCCGCGAAGTAGGCGAAGCCGCGGGCCTGGGCCGCGGAGGCACGCAGTCCGAGCACCGGCAGTGGCCGCGAGGCGGCGAGCAGCCGTCCCGCGCGTTCCACGGGCCCGGAATCGGCGAGCAGGGACGCCAGTTGGAGCAGATGGCTGATCTCGGCCCGTACCGCCTGCTGGTACGGGTTGGCCGGCCGCGCGTCCACGGCCGGCCCGGCGGGTGCCACGTCCCGCAGGTGTCTGCGCAGGGCCGGGTAACCGTCGAAGCCGAGGGCGACCGCGAAGCGGGTCACCGACGGCTGGCTGACTCCGGCCAGTTGGGCCAGTTCCACGCTCGACAGGAAGGGTGCGGCGGCGGTCTGCCGGACCAGACAGTGGGCGATACGGCGCTGCGTGGGCGTCAGCCTGCGTCCCTCGAACAGCTGGTGCAGCCGCGCGGGCGCGACGGCCCCCTGTGGGGCGCCCGCGCCGACGTCGGCCCCGTCCGTGTCGGTCACCTTGGTCCCCCTCCTGCCGGGCGTACCGGACTCGTTGCCGGGCGTGCCCGACCCTCGGCCGTCCTGCCGGGCTCTTCGGCCGTCCAGCTGGGCTCCTTGCCGGGCGTATACGACTCCTCGCCGGGCGTACCGGACCTTCCGCGACCGGTGCGGAAGGTCCGGACGAGCGTCGGCGTCGGCGTCAGCCGGCGAGGCCGGCGTTCGACAGCCACTCCTTGGCGACGTCGGAGGCGTCCTCCTTGTCGTTGACGAGCTTCTTCATCATCTCCAGCAGGTCCTCGGTGGTGAGTTTGGCCGAGAGGGCGTTGAGCGCCGCCTTGGCCTTGTCGTCGACCGCGGACTTGTAGACGAGGGGCGTGACGTTCTGCGAGGAGAAGAGGTTCTTCGGGTCCTCCAGGACGACCAGCTTGTCCTCGACGATGGCGGGGTCGGTCGTGTACAGGTTGGCGGCCTGCACCTTGTTGTCCTTCAGCAGGTTCAGCAGGGTGCTCTGGGCGCCCGCGTCCAGCGGCTGGAACTTCCCGAACTCGACGCCGTAGACCGTCTTCAGACCGACACCGCCCTGGGTGCGGGTCTTGAACTCCGAGCCGGCGCCGATGGTCATGTCCTTCGCGACCGGCTTCAGGTCGGCGAGGGTCTTGAGCTTGTACTTGGCGGCGATCTCGGAGGTGACCGTGACCGAGTCCTTGTCCTCGGCCGCGGCGGAGTCGAGTATCTCCACGGACTTCGGGAGCTTCGCCTTCAGCTCCGCGTTGATCTCCTCCGTGCTGGTGGCGGTGCTCTTCTTGTCGACCGCGACGGACAGCAGCGCGCCGTTGTACTCGGGGAAGACACCTATGCCGCCCTTGACCACCTGGTCGTAGTACACCTCGCGGGCGCCGATGTCGAACTTGCGGGTCACTTTCAGGCCCTTGTCCTCCAGGGCCTGGGCGTAGATCTCGGCGAGGAGCTGGTTCTCGGGGAAGTTCGCCGAGCCGACGACGATGGACTTGCCACCTCCGCTGTCCTCGCTGCCGCCCGACAGCGGGTTGTCGTCGCTGTCGCCGCCGCCTCCGCAGGCGGTCAGGGCGAACGTGGTGATCAGGCCGAACGCGGTGGCGCGGACGATGGCTTTCATGGGTGTTTCCTTTCTTGGGAGCCCTCAGGAACCCTCAGGAGCTCTCGGGGCCTTCAGGAGCGTGGGAGCCCGGTACATCAGGAACTCGGGAGATCAGGACTTGGTCGCCGAGGGCTGCAGCCCCGGCGAGACGACGACGCGCCGCAGCACGGTGAAGACGGCCTGGACGACGAGCGCCAGCAGGACGACGACGGCAGAGCCGCCGATGACCAGTTCGTAGTTGTTGCGGGCGAGTCCGTCGACGATGAAGCGCCCCAGACCGCCGAGACCGGGGTACGCGGCGACGGTCGCCGTGGCCACGACCTGGATCGCGGCGACCCGCAGCCCGAGCAGGATCAGCGGCAGCGCCATCGGCACCTCGACCTTGAGCAGGACCTCCCAGCCGGTCATCCCCATCCCGCGCGCCGCGTCCCGGGTGTCGGGGTCCACGCCGCGTACGCCCTCGAAGGTGTTGATGAGGATCGGCGGGACCGCGAGCGCGACCAGGGCGACCAGCACGGGCGTGGTGCTCAGTCCGGCCACCGTGACGACGAGGACGACCAGGCCGAAGGTGGGGATGGCCCGCGCGAGGTTCGCCACGGTCGCGACGGCGAACGCGCCCCGGCCGGTGTGCCCGACCAGCAGTCCGAACGTCAGCCCGATCAGGGTGGCGAAGAACAGCGACACACCGCTGTAGGTGAGGTGCTCCGCGAGCCGGTGCGGGATGCCGTCGTCCCCGCTCCACTGCTGGGACGAGGTCAGCCAGTCGCCGACGAGCTCCAGCTGGTTCAGGAAGTCGTTCACGCCCTCGCCCCCTTGCCGCGAGCCCATGGTGTGAGCAGCCGCTGTGCCAGTACGAGCAGTGCGTCGGTGAAGAGGGCCAGCAGCATGATCAGTACGGTCGCGGTGATGATCGGGGTCGGGAAGTCGAGCTGGAGTCCGCGGGTGATGTAGTAGCCGAGGCCGCCCTGGCCGATCAGCTGCCCCACGGCGACGAGGCTGATGGACGAGACGGCGGCGACCCGGACGCCGGCCACGACGACGGGTACTGCGATCGGCAGCTCGACCTGGACGACACGGCGTACCGTGCCGAATCCCATGGCGGTGGCCGCCTGCCGTACCGGTTCGGGGACCGAGGCCAGTCCGTCCACGACGTTGGGTATGAGCACCGACAGCGTGTAGAGCGTCAGCGGGATCATGACCGTGCGTTCGGTCAGCCCCGTGTAGCGGACGAAGATCATGAACAGGGCCAGCGACGGGATCGAGTACAGCACGTTGGCCGCGGTCAGGGTCGGCGGGTAGATCCACCGCCAGCGGTGGCAGAGGATGCCGAGCGGCACGGAGATGATCAGTCCGAACAGCACCGGCAGGAGTCCGAGTCGCAGATGGACGCCGGTGTAGTCGGCCAGCTCGCCGATGTGGTCGCCGATCCAGTCCCAGCGTATGAGGGGTTCGCCGTCTCTCATCGCCCGTCACCGCCCGCGCCGTCAGCGGCGGCGTCGCCGCCACCGTCCTTCTCGCCCTTGGCGACCTGCACCTTGGACACCGCGCCCTCGGCGGTCCTCGCCTCGGTCGTCGCCGCGTCAGCGGTCTCCGCCCCGGGCGTCTCAGCCCCGGCCGTCTCCGCTTCAGCCGCCCCGGCGCCGACCGCCTCGCCGTCGGCCGCCTCGCCGTCGGCCGCGTCCGCCTCTGCAGCAGCCGCAGCCGCAGCCGTCCCTGACGCAGTCGTCTCCGGCCCAGTCGCCGGGTCGCCGACCGCTTCGGCCGCGACCGTCGCGTCGGCCGGCGTCCCGCTCCCGGCCATCGTCGCGGACAGCTCGTACGCGTCCGCGACGCCGACGACCGCGCCCTGGGGGTCCACACCCACCGCGAGCCGGGACGGTGACAGGAGCGCCGCGTCGAGGGCGGCCCGTGCCGAGTCACCGGCCAGGCTGAACGTGTGGCCGAGCGGGGTCAGCGCGGCGTCCGCGAGTGTGCCGCCGGTCGGCAGATCGGCGACCGCGGCCCAGCCGAGCGGCCGCCGGTCCCCGTCGACGACGAGCACCCAGGGTTCGTCCGCCGCCCGGGCCCGCGCCACGGGAGTGTCGGCCGGCAGGACCAGCCCGTCCCGCAGCGGCAGATCGGCCGCCTTGACGAAGGACAGCCGGCGGATGCCTCGGTCCTGGCCGACGAAATCGGCCACGAAGTCGTCGGCGGGATGCGCGAGCAGCCGCTCCGGGGTGTCGAACTGCGCGAGCTTGCCCCCGGTGCGGAACACGGCGATGTTGTCGCCGAGCTTGATCGCCTCGTCGATGTCGTGGGTGACGAACACGATCGTCTTGTGCAGCTCCTTCTGCAGCCGGATGAACTCCGCCTGCAGCTCCCCCCGGACGATGGGGTCGACCGCGCTGAACGGCTCGTCCATCAGCAGCACCGGCGGGTCCGCGCCCAGCGCCCTGGCCACCCCGACACGCTGCTGCTGGCCGCCGGAGAGCTGGTACGGATAGCGCTTGGCCATGGCGGCCGGCAGCCCCACGAGCTCCAGCAGCTCCGCCGCACGCGAGCGTGCCTTCTTCTTGCCCCAGCCGAGCAGCAAAGGCACGGTCGCTATGTTGTCCAGCACCGTGCGGTGCGGGAACAGCCCCGCGTGCTGGATCACGTAGCCGATGCCCCGGCGCAGCTCCGGGGCGGCGATCTCCCGGATGTCCCGGCCGCCCAGGCTCACGGTCCCGGCCGTCGGCTCCACCATGCGGTTGACCATGCGCAACGTCGTGGTCTTGCCGCAGCCGGAGGGACCGACCAGGACCGTGATGCCGCCCTCCGCCAACTCCAGCGACAGCTCGTCCACGGCTGTCGTGCCGTTGGGATAGTTTTTGCTCACCGCGTCAAATCTGATCAAAGCTGCCCCTTACCCGACTGCATATGGTCATGCAGAGTTGTGTGTGGCTGAATTACAGTCAATCCCCTTTTGTAAACGAGACGTTACGTTCGTCCGAAGAAAGTGAAAGGGTGCCCGGAATGCAGGCGTTTGACCCGATTTGGTTCACGTTCCTGAACGGCGCGGACATCGAACAGCTCGAACTTGACGACACCGAGGTGCTCGACGCCGTCGAGCAGGGGCTGCGTGCTCAGGGCCGCGGGGAGACGGTCATCGAACCACGGGTCCATCTCACGCCCGACCCCTCGTTCAACGGCCACTTCAACGTCCTGCGCGGCTACATCGCGCCACTGGGGCTGGCCGGAGTCAAGATTGTGGGCGACTACGTCGGCAACTACAAGGCCGGACTGCCCTCCGAGATGGCGCTGCTCAACCTCTTCGACCCGCGTACGGGCATGCCGGTGGCCGTGGTCGACGCCACCGCCATCACCGAGATGCGCACCGGCGCGCTCACCGCGCTCGGGGCACGCCACCTGGCCCGCCCCGGCTCCAAGGTGCTCGGTCACATCGGCGCCCGCGCCACCTCGTACTGGAACGTCCGGCTGCTCGACCGGATCTTCGACTTCGACGAGATACGGGTCCACTCGCGCCGTCCGGAGAGCCGTGAGGCCTTCGCCGAGCGGCTTGAGCGCGACCTCGGCAAGCCGGTGATCGTCACCGACGACTGGAAGTCGTGCGTCGAGGGCGCCGACATCGTCGTGGAGGCGTCCCGGCTGGAGCGGCCCGAGCCGCTGCTGAGGACGGAGTGGATCGCGCCGGGAGCGCTTGTCGTACCGTACGGAACGATGAGCGCGGTCGAACTCTCCCTCACCGACATCATGGACAAGGTCGTCGTCGACGACTGGGGCCAGTGCCGGTCCGGGCCGTTCGGTGCTCTGCGCGCGCATGTCGAGTCGGGCCGGCTCAGCGAGGAGACCCTGTACGGCGAGCTGTGCGAGATCGTCGTCGGCGACAAGCCCGGCCGTGAGCGCGACGACGAGACGATCCTGTTCTGGCATCGCGGCCTCTCGTTGTCCGACATCGCGCTGGGCGCGGCCATGCTCAGGAAGGCCGAAGAGCGTGGCCTCGGGCAGAACCTGCGGTTCTCATGACCGGTACGCCTCCCGCTCCTACCCCGCCCGTCGCCGCTGACGCCGTGGTCCTCGACGGGCGTGCCCTCACCTGCGACGACGTCGCCGCCGTCGCACTCCGCGGCGCCCGGGTCGTGCTGGCCGAGGAGGTCCTGCCCCGGCTGGAGCGCGACCGCGCGGTCGTCGACGACGTGGTCGACCGTGAGGTGCCGACGTACGGACTGACGACGGGGCTGGGCAGCCGCTCGTCGTACGCGCTGCCGCGGGCCGAACTCGGCGAGTTCAGCGTGCGCACGGTGCGGGGACGGGCCAACGCGGTGGGTGATCCGCTGCCGGTCCCCGTCGTACGCGCCGCCCTGCTGGCCCGGGTGAACGGCATCGCGGGCGGTGGCAGCGGGGTGCGGCCGGAGATCGTGCCGCTGCTGGTGTCCATGCTCAACTCACGGGTGCACCCGGTGATCCCCGAGGTGGGGTCGATCGGCGCCTCCGATCTGTGTCAGATGGCCCATGTCGGCCTGGTCGTCATCGGCGAGGGCGGTGCCGAGGTCGCCGGTGAGGTGCTCGGCGGCACGGAGGCCCTGCGGCGGGCCGGGCTGGCCCCCGCCGAACTGGGGCCGAAGGACGGGCATGTGCTGTGCAGCGCGAGCCCTCTGGCCGCCGGTGTCGGCGCCCTCGCCCTGCACGAGGCGGCCGCCGTCCTCACCCTCGCCCAGGCGGTCACGGCGCTCACCTTCGAGGGGTTCCGGGCGAACACGAGCCCGCTCGACACCCGCGTACTGGGCCTGCGTCCGGCCCCCGGCCAGGCCCGGGCGGCGGACGAGCTGCTCGCGCTGCTGGACGGCGGCGAGCTGACTGATCCGCGGCACGCGAGGCGCGTCCAGGACCCCGTGAGCCTGCGCTGCGCCGCCCAGGTGCACGGGGCGCTGCACGCCGCCCTGGACTTCGCCCGTGCCGCACTGGAACCCGAGCTCAACGGCTGCGGCGACAACCCGGTGGTCCTGGCCGACACCGGGGAGATCCTCTCGTCCGGCAACTTCCACACCCCGGCCCTGGCCCTCGGCTTCGACACCGTCGCGCTGGCGCTGACGCAGACCGCGGCGATCTCGGCCGAGCGCATGCGGCGGCTGCTGAATCCGGCTGTCAGCGGACTGCCCGCGAACCTCTCGCCGTACGGTCCTGAGCGTTCGGGCTTCGCGCCGCTGGCCAAGACGGCGCAGGCGCTCGTCGCCGAGATCCGTGCCCTGTCCGCGCCCGTGTGCACCGACCCCCGGCACGGCGCGGACGCGGTCGAGGACGACTCGACCAACGCGGCGCTGGGGGCGCGACGGCTGACGACGATGCTGGTCAGGCTGCGGCAGTTGCTCGCCGTGGAGGCGCTTGCCGCGGCCCAGGCCGTGGACCTGGCGGCCCCGGCGACCGTGGGACGGGGCCCCGCTCTCCTGCACCGCGCGATCCGCGAGCTGGTCCCGCGCCTGGACGACGACCGGCCCTGCGGAGCGGACGTGGACCGGGTGAGCGACGACGTCCTGGGGTCCGACGAGGTACGAAGCGCTCTGTGCGCCCTGGTGGAAGGACCTTCGTGACCAACGTCGACGTACACCAGCATCTGTGGACCGCCTCGTTCCTCGCGGCCCTGCGAGCGCGTGAGAGGCCGCCGTTCCTGGACGGCTGGACCCTGCACACCGCCGGCGAGCCGCCGTACGCGGTCCCGGCCGCCGACCACGACGTCGCCGGGCGTGCCGAACTGGCCGCCGCCGACGGGCTGGGCAGGGCGCTCGTCTCGCTGTCCGCCCCGCTCGGCGTGGAGTGGCTGCCGTCCGACGAGGCCCGGCCGCTGCTCGCCGCCTACCACCAGGACGCGGCCGAACTGCCCGAGCCGTTCGGGGCCTGGGCCGCCGCCTGTGTCCGGGACATCGACGCCGACGCGACCGCCGCGGACCTCGACCGGGGGTTCGCCGGACTCCAGCTCCCGGCGAACGCCCTGACCGACGCGGCCGGGTACGCGCGCTGCGCCCCGCTGCTCGATCTGCTCGAAGCGCGCGGCCTCCCGCTGTTCGTCCACCCCGGCCCGGCGCCGGGTGCGTCCCCGGAGCCCGGCTGGTGGCCCGCGATGGTGCCGTACGTGCAGCAGATGCACTCCGCGTGGTTCGCCTTCCGGGCGTTCGGCCGGCCTCGTCATCCCCGGCTGCGGGTGTGCTTCGCGCTGCTGGCCGGGCTCGCCCCGCTGCACGGGGAGCGCTTCGCCGCGCGTGGCGGGGACGAGGGCCGGGCGGGCGTCGACCCCGACGTGTTCGTCGAGACGTCCTCGTACGGTCCGCGTGCCGTCGACTCGGTCGTCCGCGTCCTCGGTACCGAGGTCGTCGTGATGGGTTCGGACCGGCCCTACGCGGAACCGCCGCAGCAGCCCGGCTTCGGTCTGGGCGGGGCCACCGCGTACGCCTTCCGCATCACCAATCCACGCCGTCTGCTCACCGGAAAGGGCTGACCGCGCCCGACGGCCTCACGCGACGGCCACCCGTGACCGTCGTCCAACACCCAATCGGCACAAGGGGGATGACCATGAACCCGACCCCGATCGACCCGACCGCGCTCGCCGAACTCGGTGTGTCCGACCGGCCGTTGCGGCCCGAGGAGTGTGCGGACCGGGCCCGCCGGGCGGCGGCGTTCGTCGACACCGCCGCGCTCGACCGCTCCGGCCCCGGCTCATACCTGCTGCTGTGGCGGAACGCCAACTCCGAGGCGTGGCTGAACACTTGGTGGCAGTCGCGCGACACCGGCTACCACGACCACCAGGGTTCCTGCGTCGGCGTGCATGTGATCGAGGGCGCCGCCTGGCAGGAGGGGCTGCCGGTGGGCGGCCCGCGTCGCGCGCGCCGGTACGGGCCCGGCGAGTCGTTCTCGTTCCCGGGGTCGGGCGTCCATCGGATGGACCACGACGCGGGCGCCGTGACCGTCCACGTCTACTCGCCGCCGATCGAGGCCATCGGGCACTACGAGATCGTCGACGGCGAACTCCATCGCACGGCCGGGCCGCCCGACGAGGGCTCCCCGGCGAGCCCTCGGCTGCTCGACGCCCTCAACTCGACCGGAGGGTAGGTGGGTTCGGAGAGGGCCCGCTACTCCGGCGGCGTGGGCGTGTCGTGCGTGCGGTACATCGCCTGTACGTCCAGTTCGAGCTGGATCGTCGGACCGACCACCGCGATGCCGCGGGCCAGCATGTTCCGCCAGTTGAGCGTGTAGTCCTCGCGGTGCAGTTCGGCCTTGGCCAGGGCCGCACAGCGCAGCTCCTCGCCGTAACCGCCGTTCACCATACCGAGGTACGTCGTGTCCAGGGCCACCGAGCGGCTCACCCCGTGCATCGTCAGCGAGCCCTGGAGGATCCACTTGCTGCCGCCGCGGTAGGCGAACCGCGTGCTGTGGAAGTCGATGAAGGGGAACCGCTTGACGTCCAGGAAGTCCGCCGACCGGAGGTGGTTGTCGCGGGTCGTGTTGCCGGTCGTGATACTCGACGCGTCGATCCGGACATGGACCCGGGACTCCGTGATGTCCTGAACGATCTGGATGCCGCCGTCGAAGCGCTCGAACCGGCCGTGCACATGGGCCATCCCGACGTGCTTGGCGATGAAGCGGATCGCCGTGTGGGGCGGGTCGAAGAGCCAGGTGCCGGTCGGCGGCAGGTCGAGCTGCCGGGCCGGTTCCAGTCGGGCGTGCAGGGTGGGGAGGGTGACGTCGGCGACGATCTCGACGGTCTCGCGGACCGGGGTGAGCCCCTCGGCCATGACCATCATGCTGTAGCCGCCCGGCGGCAGCACGGCCATGAAGAAGCCGTACGGGTCGGTGGTGCCGCGGGCCGCGACACGATGGGAGTCGAGCGCGGTGATCGTGACGTCGGCGCCGCCCATGGGCTGCCCCATGGGGTCCGCGACCTCGCAGCCGACCGCGCCCGCGCCGGGCGGCAGGGGCATCGTGAGGCCCGCCGCGGCGGAGGCGTCCCTGGAAAGCCGACGCCGAAGCCGTCCGAGGGCCATGATGTTCACCTGTCTTCTCAGTTCCGTTGCTTGCCACGGCTCGACGCCCTCCCACGTACCCGGTGGGCCCGTGGGCCGCACGGACACGGGCACGGCGAGCCGGGACGTGAGCCGCTCATGATCATGATCCAGCCGTCCACGGCGTGGGTGTCTCAAAACGAGACAGTGCGCGCCGTCTGAGTACGAGACAGTGCGCACCCGGTGTCTCACCGCGAGGGCGCGGGCCCCGTGGAGTCGCGTACCACCAGTGCGTGGCCGGTGGATTTCCGGCGGGGCCGGGAGGCGGGCGGTCTGAGGGCCATCGCGAGGGCCTGGCGGCCCATTTCGGCGAGGGGCAGCCGGACGGTGGTGAGGCCGGGGGCGAGGTCCGCCGCGAACGACACGTCGTCGAATCCGGCGACCGACATCCGGTGCGGGACCGGTACGCCGTGGGCGCGGAGCGCGGAGAGGACACCGATGGCCATGGCGTCGTTGAGGGCGACGATCGCGGTGGTGTCCGGGTGGTCGCGCAGGATCCGCTCGGCCGCGTCGCGCCCGCCGTCGCGGGTGAACTCGGCCTGCGCCAACGGCAGTTCGTCCGAGGACAGTCCGGCTCCGGCCAACGCCGCCGTCACCCCCACGAACCGGTCGGCGACCGTGGACAGCAGCATCTCGCCCGCCGCCACCGCGATCCGGCGGTGTCCGAGGGAGAGCAGATGACCGGTGACGGTCTCGGCGCCCTCCTTGTTGTCGGGCCGTACCGCGTCCGCGTTGAGGAAGTGACGGCCGATCACCGTGAGCCGCCCGCCGGCCTCCTGGAAGGCGGACAGCTCGGCCCTGGACTCGGCCTCCATCCGGGGATCGACGTACCCGGAGCCCGCGATGATGATGACGCCGACGCGCTGGGCGATCAGATGACGGATCTGACGCAGTTCGTTCTGCGGATCGCGGCCGGAGTGGCAGATCTGCACGATCAGATCGCGTTCGCCCGCCATCTGTACGACCCCGCCCGCGATCTCCGAGAAGTACGGGTCGTCGATCTGATGGACGATCAGCCCGACCGTGGACGCGGTACCCCCCGCCAGGGTGCGCGCATGGGGATTGGCGACGTAGCCGAGCTCCCGCGAGATGCGGCGGACCCGCTCGGCCACCTCCTCACGCACCCCGTCCCGTCCGGCGAGCGCCCGGGACGCGGTGGTCAGTGAAACGCCCGCGCGCTCGGCCACATCGGCGAGCCGCAGTCGTGAACGGGGCCTTGGCATTCGTCACCGCCTCCGAACAGGGCGTTGTCAATCGGTTCGTGCACGACGCTTGTCTCAGCTCCTGTGACGCGGCTTACATAGTACGCAAGCGCTCGCGAAAGCGCTTTCGAACGGCGAAGAGAGTGCCTGCGGACAGGGGAGTCCAGCGATGAGCACAACACAGCGCCATTCATGGAGAGTTGCCGCCCTCGTGTCCGCGACCGCGCTGACGGCCGGTGCCTGCGGCTCGGGCGGCGGCTCCGAGGATTCACCCGACGACCCCATCACCATCGGTGTCTCACTGCCGCTCACCGGGGACTTCTCGGAACCCGGCAAGGGCGTGGAGCGCGGCTACAAGGCATGGGCGAAGATCGTCAACGGCAAGGGCGGACTGCTCGGCCGCAAGGTCGAGTTGAAGATCCTCGACGACCAGTCGAACGCGGACCGGGTGGTCTCCGACTACGAGCAACTGATCGGCAGGGACCAGGTCGACCTGGTCCTCGGCCCGTTCTCCACCCGGCTCGTGGTGCCGGCGGCCCGGGTGGCGGAGGAGTACGGCCTGCTCTTCGTCGAGCCGGCCGGCGCGGCCCCGGAAGTCTTCGACCAGGGCTTCAAGAACCTCTTCTACGCGGCCCCGGCGGTCGCGGGCGACCACTACAACCACCTCGCCGACTACATCCTGGCGCTGCCCGAGGCGGAGCGTCCCAAGTCCGTGGCGTACGCCGCGATGGACGACCCCTTCGCCCAGGGAACGGCGTACGGGCTGAAGGACAAGCTGGAGAAAGGCGGTATCAAGACCGTCGTCGACGAGGTCTACCCGCCCAACACCACCGACTTCGGCTCGATCGCCGCGCAGATCGCCTCCTCCAAGGCCGACATGGTGGTGGGCGGTTCGCAGTACCAGGACGGGGTGAACCTGATCGTCGCCCTCCAACAGCTCGGCTACCAGCCGAAGATGGCCGCCTTCTCCACCGCCCCCACCGAACCGGAGTTCGCCAAGGCCATCGGCGACAAGACCGAGGGCATCCTCGCGCCGACCGGCTACACCCAGCACGCGGACTATCCGAGCAACAAGGAGTTCGTCGAGAAGTACACCGAGCAGTTCGGCAAGGCCCCGGAGGAGGACGAGGCCAACGCCTACACCACCGGGCAGGTCGTCGCCGCGGCCGTCGAGGCCGCCAAGTGCGCCTCCCAGGACGAGGAGTGCCAGCAGAAGCTCGTGAAGTGGCTGCGCGGCAACGAGGTGCAAACCGTCGTCGGCCCTCTGAAGTGGGACGACAAGGGGCGCCCGCAGAGCGCGCACATGATCCAGCAGTGGGTGGACGGCGAGATCCAGATCGTCCTGCCCGAGGAACAGAAGGAAGCCGACCTGGTCCACCCCAAGCCGAAGTGGTGATGCCTGCGTGCCCTCCGCGAGCCTCGTCTTCCAGAGCATCGTCCTCGGCGTGCTGCTGGGAGGGCTCTACGCCCTCCTGGCGGCGGGCCTGACCCTCTACTTCGGCGTGATGCGCGTCGTGATGATCGCCCACTCCGCGTTCCTGATCCTCGCCGCCTACCTCGCCTGGTACGCCCACCGGGAGACCGGCGTCGACCCATTGCTCACCCTGCTCGTCACCGTGCCGCTGTTCTTCGTCGCGGGCGTGGCCATGCAACGGCTGCTCCTGACCCGGCTGCGCCCGGCGACCCTGACCATGATGTCGGTGCTGCTGACGTTCTCCGTCGCCCTCGTCATCGAGGGGCTCCTCGGGTATGCCTTCTCCGGCACCCAGCGCCGGATCAGGCTCGGCTACTCCTCCGCGAGCCTGGAGTTCTTCGGCGCGCGCGTCGCGGTGGTCAAGCTGATCGCGTTCGGCCTGGCGGCGGCCGCTCTGCTCGGGCTGTATCTGCTGATGAGGCACAGCAGGTTCGGCCAGGCGCTGCGGGCGACGATCCAGCACCGGGAGGCCGCCGCACTGGTCGGCATCGACACCGACCGGATCGCCGGCTACGGCTTCGGCCTCGGGCTCGCCACGGCGGCGGTCGGCGGCACGGCGCTCTCGCTCGACACGACCATCTACCCCTCGCTGCACTGGCACTGGATCGGTCCGCTGATGGCGATCATCGTCGTCGGCGGCCTCGGCAGCGTGCCGGGCGCGGCGATCGCCGCCATGTCCCTCGGCCTGACACAGAGCCTGCTGCAGCTGGAACTCAGCACGACCTGGGCGCAGACGGTGTTCTACGTCGCGCTGTTCGCCACGTTGGCCGTCCGGCCGCAGGGATTCTTCGGGGGTCGGCTTGCCCAGAGATTCTGAACGCCCGCGCCACACCGGCAGGTTCCTGCGACTGGGAGCACTGGTCGCCGGGATCGCCGTCGCGCTGTCCTTCCCGTCCATGGCCCCGAGTCCCTACGAGCTGACCGTGGGCATCGCCATCCTCAACTTCGCGGTGCTGTCCACCTCCTGGAACTTCGTCGGCGGTTTCACCGGCTACATCTCCCTGGGGCACGGCGCGTTCGCCGGGCTCGGCGCCTACGCGACCGGGCTGCTCGTCACCAAGGGCGAACTGCCGTCCTTCGTCGCGCTGTTCGTCGCTGCCGCCCTGGTCGCCGTGCTCGCGATACCCGTCGGCTACGCAGCGCTGCGGGTGCGCGGGGCGTCCTTCGTCATCGTCTCGATCGCCCTGGTCCTGATCATGCTGCTGGTCTTCCAGAGCTGGGCCTCGTTCACCGGCGGCTCGCGCGGTCTGGTGGTCCCGCGGCCGTTCCCGGGCAAGCTGCGCTCCGAGCACCACGAGATCTTCTACTTCCTGTTCCTCGGACTGCTGGCACTGGCGCTGCTGGCCTGGTGGATCATCGACCGCTCCCGCTTCGGCATGGGGCTGAAGGCGATCCGGGAGGACGAGGACAAGGCCCAGTCGCTGGGCACCCCCACCTACACGTACAAGCTCGTCGTCTTCGTGGTCTCGGCGGCCTTCACCGCTCTGGCGGGAGGGCTCTACGCGCTGTGGTTCGGCGACCTCGACCCCGTCTTCCAGTTCTCGATCCTGAGCGGGGCCTACATGGTCCTGATGGCGCTCCTCGGGGGCGTACGTCATCTGTACGGCCCGCTGCTCGGGGCCGTGGTCGTCGGATACGGCCTTGAGTACTCCAAGCTCGAGTACGGGGACACCCCACTGCACCTGGTCTTCGCCGGCCTGCTGCTGGGGGTCGTCGTGATGTTCATGCCGGACGGGGTCATCCCGGCCGTCACCGGACTGGTCGCGCGGGTCCTCGGGACCGGCGAGACGTCGATCCGCGAGGTCACCGCGGCCGAACTGCGCGACGAGCGCGAGGCGGACGTCCGGCCGGACCACCGGCCGGACGGGAAAAGACCGGACGGCAACAGAGACGGGAAGAGAGAGGTGAGGCAGTGAGCGCGCACGAGGGTGAGCAGAGCCTGGCGGCCGTCGGACTCACCAAGACCTTCGGCGGGGTGGCGGCCCTGGACGGCGCCACCGTGTCCTTCCGGCACGGCAGGGTCAACGCCCTGATCGGGCCGAACGGTTCCGGCAAGACCACGTTCTTCAACTGTGTCACCGGCATGATCCGTCCCGACGCGGGCCGTACGACGTACCGGGGCCGGGACATCACCGCCAGGCCGCCGCACCGCATCGCCCGGGCGGGCATCGGCCGCTCCTTCCAGCTCTGCCGTGTCTTCCCCCGGATGACGGTCCTGGACAACCTGCTCGTCGCCGTACGCCCGCCGAACCTGCTGGCCCAACTCGCCGGTGCCCGCCAACGGGAGGAGACGGAACGGGCCCGGTACTGGCTCACCCGCATGGGCATCGACCATCTAGAGAGGGCGGAGGCGCGGAACCTGTCCTGGGGGCAGCAGAAGCTGCTGGAACTCGCGGGCGTCCTGATGAGCGAGCCCGAGCTGATCCTGCTCGACGAACCGGCGGGCGGGGTCAACCCGGCGCTGATCGACCGCATCTGCGACCTGGTGCGTGAACTCAACGCGGAGGGCCGGACCTTCCTGATCGTCGAGCACAACATGGACCTGGTCATGTCCCTCAGCGACCACGTCGTGGTCTTCGACCGCGGGCGGCCGATCGCGGAAGGCCCGCCCTCGGTGATCCAGTCCGACGAACGAGTCCTGGAGGCCTACCTTGGTGTCTGACTCCGACTCCGGGTTCCTGCTCGAACTCGACGACATCCGCGCCGGATACGGACGGGCGGCCCTGGTGCTGCGCGGTCTGACGGTCCGGGTGCCCGCCGGAGCCGTGGTGTGCCTGGTCGGCCCGAACGGCGCGGGCAAGTCCACCGTGCTGAAGGTGGCGAGCGGGCTGCTCGCGCCGCGCTCCGGCCGGGTCCTGGTCGACGGCGTGGACGTCACCGGCCGCGGACCGCAGCAACTGCTCGCCGCCGGAGTCGCCCATGTCCTCCAAGGGCACAGCGTCTTCCGGGAGATGACGGTCGCCGAGAACGTCCTCCTCGGCGGCTACACCATCAAGGACAAGGCGGTCGTCGCCGAGCGCGCCGACTTCGTACGCGATCTCTTCCCCCTCGTCGCCGAACGCTGGACGAGCCTGGCCGGACTGCTCTCCGGCGGGCAGCAGAAACAGGTGGAGTTCGCCCGCTCGCTGATGGTCAGGCCCCGGGTGGTGCTGCTCGACGAGCCGTCCATGGGGCTCGACCCGAAGACGACGGGTGTGGTCTTCGAGCAGATCGTGCGGATGCGGGAGGCGGGCACGGCCGTACTGCTGGTCGAGCAGAACGCCCGCCGCGCGCTGGAGACCGCCGACATCGGCTGCGTACTCGACCTCGGACGGGTCCATATCTCGGGCCCGGCAAGGGAGTTGCTGGCCGATCCACAGCTGGGCGAGCTCTACCTCGGGGGCAGGCCGGCGCAGCCGCCGGCCGCACCCAAGCAGTAGACCCGCGGCGAACAACGCCAAGCACAGCGATGACGTGACACGCCTCGCAAAGGAGTGAACGACATGGCCGAGCGCAGACGACACAGACCTCATGGACCCCGCAGACCCCGCAGACCCCGCAGACCGCACAGGCGGTTCGAGGGAACGGTTCTCGCCGTTCTCCTGACCGCTATCACGGCACTGGCGGCGGCTCCGGCCGGGGCCCGCGGCGACGGCAGGCCAGGACCCGCCGTGCACCCCGGACTCAGGCCCCACCTCGCCGCCCACTACGACTTCGAGCACCCTGTGCGCGGCAACCCGGCCCGGGAACGCGACCGGGGCTTCTCCGGCACCGACATCGACCTGGTGGGCGGCGGTGCCCGGATGCGGGCACCGGACGGCGCGCACCACGGCAGCCGGACCTCGCTCCAGGCGCGGCAGATCGACCAGGCGTCTACGGGCAACGACGACTGGAAGGCGGGCGTGTACTCCGCGTCGGGCGTGCCGACGTTGAACGCCTTCAACGCGGTGCGCGGGACCACCGTCATGGGGTGGTTCAAGATGACCGGGCAGAACCCGAGCCCCAACACCAACACGGCCGCCCCTGACGACTTCTACGGCGCGATCGGTCTCGCCGGGGTGCTCTCCGGGGACTCCGACGGACACGCCGTACGAGCCCTGCTTGAACTCATCAACGTGAACGGCGAACTCCGGCTGGTCGCCCTCGGCCGGCGGATCGACGGGGGCGCCTCCCAGACCTTCGCGGCGTCCCAGGACTGGCGGACCCTGCTGCCGCCCGGCAAGTGGGTGTTCCTCGCCGCGACCTTCGACTTCGACAGCGGTGAGATGGCGCTCTACCGCAACGGCAAGCCGCTGGACGGCTTCTACACCGTGCCCGGTGACCCCTGGGACCTCTCGGGCCCCGGCCCGCACCGCACCTCGGCCACCGACCCGCGAGGCCTCAAGATCGGCGGCAGCTTCCCGCAGAACACCCGGGAGGGCAATCCCTGCAACTGCCGTATGGACAGCCTGATGTTCCTCGACCGCGCGGTGGACGCCGCGCTGGTCCGAGCGCAGTACCGACTGGTCACGCACAAGGCCGCGAAGGAGTGACAGCCATGCCCGGATCCCCCGGCACCAGACCCAGACTCGGCCCCAGCCCCATGCTCAACCCCAGGCCCAGGCCCATCCTGCTGACACCATTACTCGTTCTCGCCCTGCTGCTGTCCGTCCTCGTCGCCCTGCCCGGCGCCACGGCCCACGCGGCCGAACCGATCACGGACCCGATCCCCGAGCGGCCCACCACCTCCGGCATCGGACTCACCGTCGAGGAGTTCGCCGCCTTCCCGAAGAGCGTGCCGCCGGACGGTCCCGTCACCGATCCACGGATGATGCGGCACGCCCGCATCAACTACCTGAGCGAACTGCCCGACGGCTCGGGCCGGATGGCCGTGCCGGACCTCAACGGCAAGCTGTATCTGGTGGAGGACGGCACCCCGCGCGTCTATCTCGACGTCGCCGGCACCTTCTCCCCCGCGTTCTTCGGCAGCCAGGGGCTCGGCATGGGCTTCGGGTTCGTCACCTTCGACCCACGCTTCAAGAAGAACGGCCGTTTCTACACCGTCCACACCGAACTGGCCTCGGCCACCACCGCCGTGCCCGACATGCGCCAGGCGTCGAACACGGTGTACCACGGCGTCGTCACCGAGTGGACGGCCGCAGACCCCTCGGCCGACACCTTCAAAGGCACGCGTCGTGAGGTGCTCCGGATCGGCTTCACCGGGCGCATCCACGGCATCCAGCAGATCGACTTCAACCCCACCGCCCGGCCCCACGACAAGGACTACGGGCTGCTCTACCTCGCCGTCGGCGACGGCGGCCAGGGCGCCAGGAACGGCGAGCCGCAGAGCCTGGCGCTGCCGCACGGCAAGATCCTGCGCATCGACCCGCGGGGCAACGACAGCGCCAACGGCAAGTACGGCATCCCGTCCCGCAACCCCTTCGTCAACGCCCCCGGCGCCCTCGGCGAGATCTACGCGTACGGCATGCGCGACCCGCACCGCTTCAGCTGGGACACCGGTGGCCGCAACCGTATGTACCTCGGCCACATCGGAGAGCACGCCATTGAGGCCGTCTACGAGGTGAGGGCGGGCGACAACCTCGGCTGGAGCGAACGTGAGGGCGCCTTCGTCTTCGACAAGGCCGCCACCGATCCCTGCGCCAGGATGCAGCCGCTGCCCGCCGACGACGAGAAGTACGGCTACACCTATCCCGTCGCCGCCTACGACCACGACCCGCCCGCCGACTGGAACTGCACCTCCGACGTCGGACGGGCCATCGTCGGCGGCTTCGTCCTCCGCGACCGCGCCCTGCCCGAGCTGTACGGCAAGTACGTCTTCGGCGACCTCGTCGACGGCCGGCTCCTCTACGCCGACACCAAGGACATGCGCCGGGGCGGCACGGAACTGGCGAAGCTGTACGACCTGATGCTGTACGACGAGAGCGGCACCCGGGTGACCCTGCCGGACCTGGCCGGGGACGACCGGGTCGACCTCCGCTTCGGACAGGACGCCGACGGCGGGCTGTATCTCCTCTCCAAGGCCAACGGCAAGATCTGGAAGGTGACCGGCACCCGGAAGTTCGCCTCCTGCGACACCGACGGCACGAAGGTCACCAACGTCATGGCCGGACGGAACTGGGCCCCGGTCACCCCGTCCAAGTGGCGGTTCCCGGGCCGTGAGGCGATCCTCGCGGAGGCCGGAGCGGCCCGCCCCGGCCCGCGCCGCCCCTTCGAGTACGCCGTGCTCACCGCGGGTCCCCCGGCCTTCGGCTCCGTACGGATCGACGCGCAGGTCCGCCTCGACACACCCGTCGAGACCACCAACCGGGACGTGATCATCGTCTTCGGCCACCAGTCGGACACGAAGTTCTACTACGCGCACCTGTCGACCGACAACACCATCTATCCGCACAACGGGATCTTCGTCGTGAACGACGCCGACCGGCTGCGCCTGGAGGACCAGTGGAACGGCACCACCGGTGCGCCACCGGCCGTCACCGACTCGGCCTGGCACAAGGTGCGGGTGGTGCACTGCCCCGGCACCGGTGAGATCGCGGTCTACCTCGACGGCTCGAAACAGCCCCTGATGACGGCCGTCGACACCACGCTCTCCTCCGGCCGGGTGGGCTTCGGCTCGTTCGACAACATCGGGCGGGTGCGGGACCTGAAGGTCACCGGTGCGGGCGGGGCTGCCCTCACACGGTGACACCGTCGATCTCGAAGGTCTGCACCGAGGCGGCGGCGAACGGCACGCTCAGACTCTTGCCATTCAGGTAGGTGTCCGAGCGTGCCGTGTAGAGGTCACCGCCGCCTGAGGTGACGGTGTTCCAGCGCCGTACGAGCCCGCCGCTGCCGCCCGTGACCGTGGTGAAGCGGGACAGGTCGAAGGTGAGCGTCTGCGCGGCACCGGAGTTGACGGCCACGACGACCAGGCGCTTCTGCGTGGCGTCGTGGGCGGCGACCGCATACCCGACGCCGGTGTCGAGAATGGTCATCCCCGGCCGGATGTGGCGGCTGAACTGGGCCATCACGTAGTACTTGGTCTGCACGGTGGTCGGCTGCAGAGTGCCCGCGTCGTACGCGATCATCGCCCAGCCCGTGGAGGGGTCCATCACCTGCCAGTAGACCCAGGCGGTCGGGTGCAGCCAGCGGAAGTCCAGGCACAGGTTGCTCGCCAGGGTGAGGCCGGTGCCGTCGCCGTCACCGGTCTCGGAGTTCCAGAGCTTCTTGCCGGCGGTCGTCACGACATCCGTGTGGAGGAGGTCGCGGCGTCCGCCCGAACCCTGGTAGCCGTGCACGTTGACCTGGCTGACCAGGGCCTTCGTCGACGCCCCGAAGGAGTTCCAGGTCGTACGGGCCAGGTCGTAGCTGGTCTCGTCGGACGCGGAGATCCTGATGCCGGACAGCCCCCGCGTGTCGAGTTCGCTGCGCATGTACGGGAGGACGGCGGCCTGGACGGCGGCGTCCATGTGGCAGCCCTCCTGGGTGCCGGTGGCGGTCCACCAGGAGGACGAGGGTTCGTTGAAGGGGTCGACGGTCGCGAAGTTCACGCCCCAGTTGTTCCTGGCGCGCAGGGCGACGGCCGCCAGGTGGGAGGCGTGCTGCCGGTAGTTCCAGGACTGGAGGTTGTTGCCGCCGCCCGAGGCGCCCGACGGGTTGTGGTTGAGGCACATCCACCACATGGGCGAGTTGGCGAACAGCTCGGTGACCGCGCCCCGTTGGGTGGCCTTGACCAGGGCGGCACGCTGGTTTGCGTCCGCCGTCCAGTCCCAGGCGGAGGAGGCGGGGTCCTCGTTGTTCCAGTCCTGCCAGTAGCCCTCGATCTGCTTGAAGGCCGGGATGTTGGGCGAGGCGACCATGGACTGGCCGCCCACGCTGTTCGGGCTGCACGCGCCCAGGTTGTAGCGGGCGATGTTCATACCGAGGCCCGGCAGCGTCCTGCCGCCGTACGCCACGGACTTGGTGGTGAAGAAGATGTCGGCGAAGTCGTCCCGCGCGCCGAACACGTTGGCCCACCACGCGAGCGAGGTCCCCCACCCCTCCCAACGCCCGTAGCTGGTACCGGGGTTGACGCCGATGGTCGCGTCGGCGCGGGCGGTGCCCGTCGCCAGCGCACTGCCCAGCAGCGTGCCGCCCGCCGCCGCCAGCAGCGATCTGCGCTTCATCATGGAGGTCTCCTGTCGCGCTCATGCCACAACCTGGTTGAAGAATGAGGCGGGGGCAAACGGTTGTCGAGACGCGTGACAGCGCTTTCTGTTTCGATAGTTTCACGGACGCCCGTGTCACACGGCTGCACAGACGCCCCTGCCGCCACAGCACCTCGGGCGTCCCGGTCACCACAGCACTACGGGCGCCCGCGCCACCGCGGTGACATACGAGCGCCCGTGTCTGCGCGGCCTCATAGGCGCGACGGCATCACCACCGAGGGAGCTTGAACTCGTACTCCGGGTGGACGCGCCGCATGTAACCGGTGTCGTCGCGGCCCTTCATGCCCGAGTCGAGATAGACCCGGTGGAGCCGCTCAAGCGCGTCGTGGTCGAGTTCGACACCGAGACCCGGACCCGTGGGGACCTTGACCGCACCGTCCCGCAGTTCCAGGGCGCCGGGGACGATGACGTCGTCCGCGTGGTTCCACGGGTAGTGGGTGTCGCAGGAGGTGTCGAGGTTCGGAATCGCGGCGGCCACATGGGTCATGGCGGCGAGGCTGATACCGAGGTGGGAGTTGGAGTGCATCGACAGTCCGATGCCGAACGCCTCACAGACGGCGGCGAGTTCACGGGTGCGGCGCAGTCCGCCCCAGTAGTGGTGGTCGGTGAGCAGGACCTGGACGGCGTCCTGCTCGACGGCCGGCTTCAGGTGCTCCCAGGCGACCACGCACATGTTGGTGGCCAGCGGCATGGGCGACGTCTTCGCGACTTCCGCCATGCCGGGAATCGTGGGGGTGGGATCCTCCAAGTACTCCAGGCAGCCGTCGAGTTCGCGCGCCACGTACTTCGAGGTCTCCACCGTCCAGGCCGTGTTGGGGTCGAGCCGCAACGGCTGTCCCGGGAAGGCCTCGGCGAGCGCCTTCATCGCGGCGATCTCCTCGTCGGGCGGGAAGACACCGCCCTTGAGCTTGAACGAGCTGAAGCCGTACCGCTGTTGCATCAGCCGGGCCTGCTCGACGATGCCCGCCGGGTCGAGGGCCTCGCCCCACTCGTCGCCGACGGCCGGATCGCCGTCGAGCGCCGGGTGTTCGGCCCACTTGTAGAAGAGGTACGCGGCGAAGGGCACGGCGTCACGGACCGCGCCGCCCAGCAGATCGCTGACCGAGCGCCCGAGGAGCTTGCCCTGGGCGTCCAGACACGCCACCTCCACGGCGGAGGTGGTCCAGCCGCGCTCGTGGGAGCTGGGCACGGTCGGCAGCAGCACGGTGTCGATCGCGGCGGCGACGGCGGTGGTGTCGAAGACGTCCATGCCGACGACCGCCTGCGCCGCTGCCGCCAGCCGTTCGAGGCGGAGGTCACCCCCGGTCGACTCGCCGAGGCCCACCGTGCCGTCCTCCAGGACGAGTTGGAGGATCAGCCGCAGGGCGAGCGGCTCGTGCACGCCGCTGGAGTTGAGGAGCGGCGGGTCGCGGAAGGCGATCGGCGTGACGATCAGTTCACGGATCCGACTGTCGGGGGTGGTCATGCGCGGACTGCCTCCAGGCCGTGGTCGATGAGCTTCACACACACTCCATTCACATCCATGAACCTGTTTCATGAATCTAGATGGCGCGCAGCCAGCTAAGAATCGTTTCAGGTGTATGTCAAGACATGGATCGGAGTTTTCACCGTCGCCGCACCCGGCCCGGAGGTGCCGGCTCCGGTACTCCGAAAGGCACTGATCGGTGCGGTGGAGGCAGCTGTTCCGGGACCGTTCCGAGGCTATTCCGGGAGCTCGGCGCGAGGGGCGTCCCCCGCGAACGCCGCCCTCAGCACGGCGAGTGCGCCCTCGTGCGTGACCTCGCGCGGATTGGCGTACGCCTGCCCCGCGACCTGCTCGGCCGCCACCGCCAAGTCGACCTCGGCGAGACCCAGTTGAGCGAGGGAGCGAGGTGCGCCGAGCTGTCCGGACAGGGTCCACAGAGCCAGCGGGGCGTTGTCGGTGCCGAGGGCGCGGCCGAGGGCCCCGACCGCCTCGGGAGCGGCGGGCGCGTTGTACGCGAGGGCGTGCGGGAGCACCACCGTGTGGGTCTCGGCGTGCGGCAGGCCGAACGTGCCGCCCAGCACATGGCAGAGCTTGTGATGCAGCCCCATGGTGGTCGCGCCCAGGCAGGAACCGCAGAGCCAGGCCCCGTAGAGGGCACGCTCGCGGGCCTCCAGGGACGAAGGCTCGGCGGCGATCTCCGGAAGGGCCGAGGTCATCGCTCGTACGCCCTCCTCGGCCATCAGCGAGACGAGGGGCGAGGTGTCGGGGGCGTACAGCGCCTCGACCGCGTGGGCGACGGCGTTGACTCCGCTCGTGACGGAGAGGGGCACGGGCATGGAAAGGGTGAGCTCGGGGTCGTACACCACGCTGCGCGGGAGGACCGACGGGTCTCGCCCCGTGCGCTTCGCGCCGTGCTCGGTGAGGCCCCACACGGGGGTCATCTCGGAGCCCGAGTACGTGGACGGGACCGCGATCAGCGGCAGTCCCGTGCGCAGCGCGATCGCCTTGCCCAGGCCGATCGACGAACCGCCCCCCACGGCGACGCAGCCGTCGGCACCGGCCGCGCGGGCCACCTCGACGGCCCGGTCGGCGACCTCCACCGGGACGTGCATCCGGGCCTCGGCGTGCAGTCCCGCGCACAGTTCGCCCAGCGAGTCGGCGACCGCCCGCGCGGTGTCCGCTCCGCGCGCGCCGGACACCACCAACACCCGCCGCAGACCGAGCCGTTGGACCTCCCCCGCCGTCGCGCTCACCGAGGCGCCGGGCCGGAGGACGACCCGCATGGGCTGGGCCTCGTACGAGAAGTTCACGCTTTCGCCCCAGGAGTCAGTACGAGATCGAACCGCGCGTGCCGGAAGGGGTTCGGGATGCCGAACTCCCGTGCCAGGGAAGGGTCGTCGGTCGGAGCGAAGTCCTGGACCAGGCTGTGCTTCACCGCGAAGACCGCGTCCGAGTCGAGGTACTCGCTGCCCGCCACGAAGATGTGCGTGGTGACGGGGGCGTGCCCCTCGGCGGAGGCGATGAAGTGGATGTGGGCGGGGCGGTAGGGGTGCCGGCCGGTGGCGCGGAGCAGGTCGCCGACCGGGCCGTCGGTGGGGATGGGGTACGGGCTCGGTACGCAGGTACGGAACCAGAAGCGGCCCGCCGCGTCCGCCGTGAACAGACCGCGGCCGTTGCCCGACGGCTGGAGGTCCGGCTGCTGCACGTCGTAGAACCCGTCGGCGTCGGCCTGCCAGACGTCGAGGACCGCGCCGGGCAGCGGGGTGCCGTCCTGGGAGAGCACCCGGCCGCTGACCACGCACGGTTCGCCGCTGCCCACCAGGTCGATGTCCGCGCCGAGTTCACGGACCGGGGACTCCGTCATGTGGAAGGGGCCGAGGACGGTCGACTCGGTGGCGCCGGGGCCGCGGTCGGCGTTCAGGGTCTCGACCAGCATCGACAGTCCGAGCACGTCCGACAGGAGAATGAACTCCTGCCGGGTGTCGGTGCACGTCTGGCCGGTCGCCGTCAGGAACCCGATCGCCCGCTCCCACTCCTCCTGGGTGAGCCGCGTCTCCCGCGCGAAGTCGTGAAGGTGCCGGATCAGCCCCGTGAGCAACTCCCGCAGCCGCGGATCGGTACCCGCACCAAGACTCCCGACGGCCTCCTCGGTGACCGCGGTCCCGCCGGTTTCGATGGTCATGACGACTCCTGATTCACCGTGTCCCGCTTCCCGACGATCACTGTCCCGTACAGCCTGCCTCGCCCTGCGAACGACGCAACCGGCGGAGCCACCCGCTACCGTCCGAGGATCCGCCGCACCGCATCCCCCAGCAACTCCTCGGCATCGCCGGCAGCGTTCGCGTACCGGAACGCCACGTACCCGTCGGGCCGCACGAGCAGCACACCCGAGTCGGCGACCTCACTCAGCCGCGCCCAGTCGCCGTACGGATCCTCGTACTGCTGACCGGGCCCGATGACGGCGGTGGCGATGTCGAGGCCGACGGCCTCCGCGGCCCGTACCCATCCCTCACCACCGATACCGGTGAACAGCATGAAGCGCCCGTGACCCGCCGCGTCGAGCGTGGACAGGGTCCGGTCACCGGCCGTGATCCACGCGTGCGGCAGCTTGGCACCGGGCCGGGACGAGGGCTGGTGGTACAGCTCGGGATCGCGGTCGAACCCGGGGTCGGGCGTGCCGTCGGGGACGACCGCGTCCGACACGTACCGCTGGTTGAGATCGACGCCGTGCGCGTTGAACTCGTACACCTTGAAGGCGATCGCCTCGCGGAGCCTGGCGCGCTGCTTCTCGGCGGCCTCGGTGGCGTCCTTGCGGGAGGCGATGTTGGCCCACAGCTGCTCGGGACTCTGCGGGGAGAGGCCGTCGAGCGCCTCGAAGATCGGCGCGGTCTCGCCGATGGACTTGTTGGCGCGGGTGACGATCTGCCTGCCGACCGGGGCGCGCTCGGCGGTGTACGTGTCGAGAAGCCTGGGTGAGGCGGAGCCGTCGAGGACGAGCCTGAGCTTCCACGCCAGGTTGTACGCGTCCTGGACGGAGGTGTTGGAGCCGAGCCCGTTGGACGGCGGATGGCGGTGCGTGGCGTCGCCCGCGCAGAAGACGCGGCCGTTCGAGTACGACTCGGCGTACATCTCGTTGACCGTCCACGCCGAGGAGGACTTGATGGTCACGGGGATCTCGTCGTCGCCGACGAGCCTGCGGACGATGGACTCCGCGTACTCGGTGGTGAGGTCCGGGGCTCCCGCGGTCACGTCGTAGCCCCAGACGATCATCCACTCGTTCCAGGGGCGGACGTTGCGGACGAGGCCCGCGCCGATGCCGCCGACGGTGGCGCCCGGGGCGAGCACCCAGTAGAGGGTGGACGGCCGGTGCGCGGTGTACTTGCTCAGGTCCGCGTCGAAGACGATGTTGATGCTGCCGGCCACGCCCATCTGGCCGCCCATCGGCAGCCCGGCGTCCTCCGCGACCTTCGAGCGTCCCCCGTCGGCGCCGATCAGGTACTTGGCGCGGATGGTGTACTCGTCGCCGCGCAGCCGGTCCTCGACGGTGACCGTGACTCCGTCGGCGTCCTGGACGAAGGACTTGTAGACCGTGCTGAAGCGGAGGTGGGTGCCACGGGCGACCGCGGCGTCGACGAGCACCGGCTCCATGAGGTGCTGGGGCATGTCGCACATACGGGTGGGGCTGGCGAGGTCGTGCGCGGCCTGTACGAGGGGGTCGTTGCCCCAGGAACGGACGCGGCCCAGCTCCTCGCCGGCCAGGCTGGTGCAGAAGGTGGTGTTGCCCATCAGGTGCTGGGGCGTGGCCTGCGCGACGACGTCCTGCTCGACACCGAGGTCGCGCAGGACCTCCATCGTGCGCTGGTTGGTGATGTGGGCGCGGGGTGTGTCGGCGAGGCTCGCGTAGCGGGTGACCACGATGTTGGGCACGCCGTAGGTGCTCAGGGCGAGGGCGGCCGAGGCGCCTGCGGGGCCGCTGCCCACGATGAGTACGTCGGTCTCGACCACGGAAGTCTCGACTACGGGCTCGACGGTGTGCACGGGCACGCTCCAGGGGATGAGGACAGCACCAACCGTTCATGATCATCGTGCGGTGCGCGGGAGCGCGGGTGTCTCATTACGAGACACCGGTGCGGGTTTGTGGGACGCCGGTGCGGGTTTGCACGGCACCTTTGCGGGTGCGGAACACGGCGAGTGCGACCCTTTGTTACCCGTTGAACCATGACCGGTACGGTGGGAGGCGCCGTGACCACCACCGAAGAGTCCCCCGCCCGTCCCGCTCTCACGCCGTTGCGCCAGGCCCGAGAGCGGTTCCTGACGGGGCGCCCGCTGCCCGAGGGCGTACCGGACGAGCTCGTCGCCGCCTGGCGGCGGGCCCGGTTCTTCGGCGTACGGCACGACTTGGCGGAACCCTCGGAGCCCCTGCCTCCCCCTCCGTCGGCCCTGCTGACCGCAGCGCGACCCGTGCTCGAACGGCTCGCGCCCACCCTCGCCTCCGGGCAGTCGTCCCTGGTCCTCACCGACGAGCGGCTGCGCGTGCTCTGGTCGGCCGGGAACGTGCCCGGCGACAAGAAGTGCCATGACCTGTCCGAGCAGGAGGTCGGGCACAACAGCGCGGCCCTCGCCCTGAGCACCCGGCGTCGCGCGGAGGTGCACGGCCCCGAGCACTTCCTCGACCTGTGGCAGGACGTGTCCGCCGTCAGCGTGCCGGTGCTGGCCCCGGAGAACGGCCAGGTCCTGGGCACGGTGACCGTCGCGTCCGGCCTGAGCGCCGGGTGCGCGCCGCATCCGGGCGCCGCCCTCGCCGAGGCCACGGCGACGGCTGTCGAGGCGGAGCTGCTGGCCCGGTCCCGCACGACGGAACGAGTGCTGCTCGACGCCTTCCAGCGGGCCGCCGCACGGCCCGGGGCGGCGGTCGTGGCGCTCGACGGCAAGAACCGGCTGCTCAGCGACGCGGCAGCGGGCATGCTGTCGCCGGGCGCGGTGGCGGTGCTGGAGCGGACCGCGGCGGCGAACGGCTCGGGGCGGGACGACACCGGCACCTCTGAGGCTTCTGGCCTCTTGGAGGCGGCCGGCACTTCCGAGCCGTGCAACCCCTCCGAGCCGTACGACTCGGTACGGAACGGGAGCGGTTCCGTCGCCTACGATCTCGAACTCCCCGACGGCGCGGGCGTGGCACGTGTCACCCCTGTACGCCATGAGGGCGCGGTCATCGGTGTGGTCGCCGTGGTCGAGCCACCCGCCGGCGAAGCGACGCGACCGCTCACGCAGCGGCCTCGTCTCGCGCTCGCCGGGCGCTCGGTGCCGTGGCGGCACGCGACGGCGAAGGCCGCGGCACTTGCCCGCTCCCGGGAGCCCCTGCTCCTGACCGGGGAGCGCGGCACCGGAAAGACCGCCCTGGCAAGGGAGTTGCTGGCAGCGCGCGGGGATCTGGATCCGGTGGTCGTGGACGCGGCGGAGGGCCCGGTCGACGAACCTGACATCTGGGCGACGGCACTTGCGAGCAACCGCGCGCTCCTCCTCCGCCATGCCGAGCGCCTGGCCCAGCCCGACATCGCCGCTCTCAACTCCCTGCTCGACGAACACCCGGACGCGCCCCTGCTCCTCACGTACACGCCGGACACTCCCCCGGGCCCCTGCCTCCAGCGACTGCTCGACATCCTGGCCCTCCGCTCGGTGACCCTCCCGGCGCTGCGTGAACGCCCGGACGACATCAGGGAGTTGCTCCCCGAACTGGCTCCGGGGCCAGTGCCGGGACGGCCTCCGCTCACCTGGACGCTGGACGCGCTACGGGCCCTGGAACGTCATCCGTGGCCCGGGAACATCACGGAACTCGCCCATCTCGTCAGGGCGTTGGCGGAACGCCGACAGGTCGCGGGCCCGGTGCGACGCGCCGAACTCCCGGACCTCGTCCGGGAGGGCCCCGCGACACGGCGGCTGAGTCCGATGGAACTCGCCGAACGCACCGCGATCCTGGAGTCGCTGCGCCGCCACGGCGGCAACAAGGCACGTGCCGCGGCGGCGCTGGGCATCGCCCGCGCGACCCTGTACCGAAAGCTGCGGGGCTACTCGCTGTGACGGCCGAATTCCGCCCCCTGCCCGTCGACCGCTCGCCCTGATGGCCTCCGGCCCGGGAGCCGGTTGCGGCCTCGCAGAAGCCTGGGATCCCTCCCTCGGCGAGGGGCCAGGCGATGCCGTCGTCGGTAGAACGGCTGAGCCGGAGGCGGTCCCGGTGCACGCCGGTCGCGGCACGGCGGGGAGGCCGACGGTCGCCGCCACCTACCCCGAGTTGCTGCCGCTTGCCTCCTGCGGGTTGGTGGCGGAGACCGTGCTGTAGTACGTACGGCCCGCCCGTACTGCTCGGTTCGCACGAAAAGGTTCTCGATCCCGACACGGCGGGCTCCCCTCACGCGTTCCGGACGGTGAGGCGGTGACGAGGTGGTTGAAGGCGGAGGTTCCACGAAGCCGCCCCTACCCCCTCCCGGTCCAGCGCCCCAACGCCACCGAGGCGATGACCAGTTGAGGCGGGTCGATCGCCGTCTTGCCGTCCTCGATGTCCCACAGGGTGTTCTGGAGGACGCGGCCCAGCGTCCAGCCGCCCGCCCGCTGCCGGTCCAGGTCGAGCGTCTCGGTCAGCACGTCGAAGCGGCGGAGCACCGCGCGGGTCTCGTCGCCGGTCGCCGTCACCGCGTCCCAGCGGCTGTCCAGCGCGGGCCACAGGTCGAACCCCGGGTCTCCGGCGAGGGGTTCGGGATCGATGGCGAGCCAGGGTTCCCGCTGCCCGGCGAGGACGTTGTCGTAGTGCAGGTCCCAGTGCAGCAGCCGGTCCCCCGCCTCGCCGACGAGTTCGGCCACGGCGGACGCGCAGGTGCGCAGCAGACGCCGGTCGGCTGGGTCGCGGAGGGCCGGCAGCGCGTGCGGCACCTGGTCGAGCATCGCGGCGGCGATGTCGGCGAGCCGTCGCAGGCCGTCCGGCGCGGGCACCGCGGTCAGTCGCGACAGCAGGTCGGCGAGGATCCGCAGAGCGGTGTCGTCGTCGGTCAGCGACGACAGCGGCCTCGCCGCGTCCAGTCGCTCCAGCAGCATGGTGCCGGTGTCCGGGTCGTGGTCGAGCAGGCGCACCGCGCCGTCGCCGTTCCACATGCGCAGTCCCAGGGTGGCGCCCGCGTTGTCCTCGCTGCGTTCCTGGAACTTCAGGACCGCGGGCGTGCCGTCCGCGCGGATCACCGGCAGGACGACGGAGGCCATGCCCCGTGCCGTCGGGCCGTCCGGCGTCAGTGCCCAGCGGTCCAGGTAGTCCCCGGCGGCGTACTTTTCGGGGATCTCCCCGGAAGTCTGTGTGCCCATCGTGTCGGAGTATGGGCTCGTCACGCCCGTGCGGGCCACGGAATTTTGGGCGTTCAGAATCCGTCGAGAAAATCAACAGCGCGTACGACGTGATTCATGTCACCCACATTTCGAGGCAATGCGGGGCCGCCGACCGGGGCTCCGGCGGGTGTACCGTAATGGGGCGAGCCTGATGAAGATTCCCACGCCGAGCAATCAGCACCGTGGACGACGAGAATTCAGGATTCCTGAAGACCGAGGGTCTTGCTCAACATTGTTGAGTTTGCACCAAGAACTGAGGCACGGGAAGAGATGTTGACCGCAATGGAGACGGATACCCCGGAACAACAACAGGGACAGGGACAGGAGACTCTTCTGCTGTCTCCGGACTACGACGCCGACGCTCCCGCACCCCGGCTCGGCTCCGACGGCGCCTCGGTCGATCCGGTCCGGGACTACCTGAAGGTGATCGGCCGGGTCCGCCTCCTCAGCGCCGCCCAGGAGGTCGACCTCGCCAAGCGGATCGAGGCCGGCCTGTTCGCCGAGCACAGGCTCGACGAAGAGCCCGATCTCGATCCGGCGTTCCGGCGCGAGCTGAAAATCCTCATCGAGGACGGTCACCGGGCGAAATCCCACCTCATCGAGGCCAACCTCCGCCTGGTCGTCTCCATCGCCAAGCGTTATACGAGACGGGGTCTCACTTTTCTGGACCTGATCCAGGAGGGCAACACGGGGCTGATTCGGGCCGTGGAAAAGTTCGACTACGTCAAGGGTTTCAAGTTCTCGACCTACGCCACCTGGTGGATCAGGCAGGCGCTGACCCGGGCCCTGGCCGACCAGAGCCGCACGATCCGTATTCCGGTCCACGCGGTGGAGGTCATCAACAGAATGGCCAGACTCCGCCGGGAGATGCTTCAGGAACTGGGCGTCGAACCCACGGTGGGGCAGGTGGCGGAGCGGATGGAGCTGCCCATCTCCAAGGTCATCGAGCTCGACGGGTACACCAAGGACCCCGTCTCGCTGCACCTGCCGCTCGGCGAGGACGGCGGCAGCGAGCTGGGTGACGTCATCGAGGACAGCGAGAGCATCTCCCCGTTCGACGCGGTGACGTTCCTCCTGCTCAAGGACACCATCCAGGAGATCCTCGCCCATATGACCCCGCGCGAGGCAGGCATCATCACCCTGCGGTACGGGCTGCTGGACGGGCAGGCGAAGACCCTGGAGGAGATCGGCCAGGTCTACGGAGTCACCCGTGAGCGCATCCGCCAGATCGAGTCCAAGACGATGTCGAAGCTGCGCCACCCCTCCCGCTCACAGGCTCTGCGCGACTACGTCGGCCTCGAGTAACTCGATCACTGGACCGGCAGTGCCTGCTCGGCCCAGATGGTCTTTCCGGTGCCGCTCGGGCGGGTGCCCCAGCGGTCGGTGAGCTGCGCGACGAGCAGCAGGCCCCGGCCGCCCTCGTCGAAGGTGCGGGCCCGGCGCAGATGCGGCGAGGTGCTGCTGGCGTCGGAGACCTCACAGATGAGCGTACGGTCGCGGATGAGTCTGAGCTGGATCGGGGAGCCGCCGTAGCGGATGGCGTTGGTGACCAGTTCGCTCACGACGAGTTCGGTGACGAAGGCGGCCTCGTCGAGCCCCCAGCGGGTCAGCTGCTCGGTGGCGTACTGCCGGGCCGTGGCGACCAGCGCCGGATCGGACTCCAGGTCCCAGGCGGCCACCTGGTCGGTGTCCAGGGCGCGGGTACGGGCCAGCAGCAGCGCCACGTCGTCGGCGGGGCGCTCCGGGAGCAGGGCCTTGAGGACGTTGTCGCAGGTGTCCTCCAGATTCCCGGCCGGGGCGGCCAGGGCGGTGCAGAGGGCGGCGGTGCCGACGTCCACGTCGACATCGCGGGCCTCGACGAGACCGTCCGTGTAGAGGGCGAGTACGGCCCCTTCGGGCACGTCCAGCTCGGTGGCCTCGAAGGGGAGCCCGCCGACGCCCAGCATCGGTCCCGCGGCGACCTCGACGACCTTCACCGTCCCGTCCGGGAACAGCACGACGGGCGGCGGGTGGCCGGCGGAGGCGACGGTGCAGCGGCGGGACACCGGGTCGTACACCGCGTACAGACAGGTGGCGCCGATCTCCCCGATCATCGCGCTCTCGTCGGCGGCGAGGTGTCCGACCAGGTCGTCCAGGTGCGTGAGCAGCTCGTCCGGCGGCAGGTCGACGTCGGCGAGGGTCCAGACCGCCGTACGGAGCCGGCCCATGGTGACGGAGGCGTGGAGGCCGTGTCCGACGACGTCCCCGACGACCAGCGCCACCCTGGTCCCGGACAGCGGGATCACGTCGAACCAGTCACCGCCGACCCCCGCCTGCGACAGCGCCGGAAGGTAGCGGGAGGCGAACTCGACGGCCGCCTGCCCCGCCATCACCTGGGGCAGCAGGCTGCGCTGCAGGGCCAGCGCGGTCGTGCGCTCCCGGGTGTAGCGGCGGGCGTTGTCGACGCAGACGGCCGCCCGGCTGGACAGTTCCTCCGCCAGCGACACGTCGTCCGGATCGAAGGCGTCGGGATGTTCGGGAGTGAGGATCCGGACGAAGACGGCCACGCCCAGTGTCGTGCCGCGCGCCACCAGCGGTACGGCCATCAGCGACAGCTCGTGGTCCTCGCCCTCCAGCAGCTTGGCGGAGCGGGCGCGGTTCTCGGCGAACCAGAGGTCGAGGCCGCTGTCGCCGCTTCGGGTGAGCACCGGCTCGCCGGTGGCCAGGGCGCGTGCGGGCGGCGAGAAGGCCGGGTAGACGTCGGCGGAACCCAGGTCTATCGCCGCCTCCGGCACACCGGGGGTGTCGGAGTGGTGGGCGACCCGGCGCAGCTCCACGCCGCCCTCCACCGGCCCCGTCCCGGGTTCCTCGCCCTGGAGCACCGAGTCCAGCAGGTCGACGCTGGCGAAGTCGGCGAGCCGGGGTACGGCCAGTTCGGCGAGTTCACGGGCGGTCTGGATCACGTCGAGCTTGGTGCCGATGGACCCGGCGGCCTCGTTGAGCAGGGCCAGCCGCTGGCGTGCCCAGTACTGCTCGCTGCTGTCGAACCCGGCGAGAGCGGTGCCGATCAGCTCTCCGGAGTGGTCCCGCACCGGCCACATCTCGAAGCTCCAGGCGTGCATGCGGCGGCCGGACGGCGAGCGGGTCCAGCTCTCGTAGTGGACCGGCTGCCCGGTCTCCGCGACGATCTCCAGATGGCGCAGGAAGCCGCGGCTGTGCTCGGCGTTCTCCACGGTGTCGGGGAAGTACCGGTGCCGGAACTCCGTCTCGGGCTGCCCCATGACCTGGCACGCGAAGTCGTTCATCCGAAGGTAGCGCTGCCCGGTGTCGAAGATCGACATGGACATCGACGCCTGTTTGAACGCCAGCTCACCCAGGACGCGCTCGCCGGTGTCCGGGGTCGCGGTGACGACGAACCCCGGCCGCCGCTCCTTCCCGCCCTGCAGCGGGCACATCCGCAGCGCCAGCTCCAGCCGCCGCCCGTCCTTGTGGCGCACGGCCACGACCGCGTCGCCGCGGGTCAGCAGAGCCCGCCAGGCCGCCGCGGGCTCACCGGCCACCAACTCCGACGCCGACCGCCCGGTCACGTCCTCGGCCGTGTGCCCCGTCAGCAGCCGCGCGCCCTCGCTCCAGCCCGTGACATTGCCGCTCTCGTCGACCACCGCCATGGCGTCACCGGCCGTGGCCGCCGGTCCTCCGTCACGCGGCAATGTCACCATGTGTACAAGAATGGTCCCCTTCGGCATCCGCATCAAGCCAGCTGACCGGTTTCCACCCCCCACTCCGTGGTCCTGTGCCTACACGATCGGGGTGACCGCCCGTACGTTCACGAAGCCACCCGCCCACCCCGCTCACCGATGCCGACGGCGGCCTCGGCATTCGTACGGGCCTCGGCATCGGGATGGGCCAGGCCCAAGTGGTCGCGCAGGGTCGTGCCCTCGTACTCCGTACGGAACACACCGCGCTCCTGGAGCAGCGGGACCACCGTGTCGGCGAAGGCGTCCAGGCCGCCGGGGGTGATGTGCGGGACGAGGATGAAGCCGTCGCTCGCGTCGGCCTGGACGAGGTCGTCGATGGTGGCCGCGACCGTGGCCGGGGAACCGACGAAGGCCTGGCGGTTGCCGGTCTCGATGACCAGGTCGCGGATGGACCAGTTGTTGGCCGCCGCGCGCTCGCGCCACTCGCGGGCGGTGGCCAGCGGGTCGCGGTACATCCGGACCTGGGCCCGGCCGCGCGCGACGGTGTGCTCGCCGAGGTCGGGGTCGATGTCGGGCAGCGGTCCTTCGGGGTCGTACGCGGACAGGTCACGGTTCCAGACGAACTCCAGGTGCTTGATGGCGGTCGCCCCGCTGACCTGCTGCCGGCGCACCTCGCGGGCCAGTTCCGCGGCCTCGGCGTCGGTGTCGCCGAGGACGAAGGTCGCCGCGGGCAGGATCAGCAGCTGGTCGGGCGTACGGCCGTAGCGGGCCAGGCGTCCCTTGACGTCCGTGTAGAACGCCTGGCCGTCCTTGAGGGTGGCGTACCGGCTGAAGATCGCGTCGGCCCCGGCGGCGGCGAACTCGCGGCCCTCCTCGGAGTCGCCGGCCTGGAAGATCACCGGGCGGCCCTGCGGGGAGCGCGGGACGTTGAACTGCCCCTCGATGTCGAAGTGTTGACCTTGGTGGACGAAGGCGCCGGCCTTCGCGTCGCGCAGGAAGGTGCCGGTGTCCTGGTCGGCGACGATCTCGTCACCGTGCCAGGAGTCGAAGAGTTCGTTCGCGGTGGCCAGGAACTCCCTGGCCCGGGAGTAGCGCTCGTCCTGCGGGAGGAAGCCGCCGCGGCGGAAGTTCTCGCCGGTGAAGGCGTCCCAGGAGGTGACGACGTTCCAGGCGGCACGCCCGTCCGAGAGGTGGTCGAGGCTGGCGAACTGCCGAGCCACTTCATAGGGCTCGTTGAAGGTGGAGTTGATGGTGCCGGTCAGGCCGAGGTGCTGGGTGACGGCCGCGAGCGCGGTGAGGACGGTGAAGGTGTCGGGGCGGCCGACGACATCCAAGTCGTAGATCTTTCCGCCCTGTTCGCGCAGTCGCAGCCCTTCGGCGAGGAACAGGAAGTCGAACTTGGCGCGTTCGGCGGTCCGCGCGAAGTGCGCGAAGGAACTGAACTCGATATGGCTGCCGGCCTCCGGGTCGCTCCACACGGTGGTGTTGTTGACGCCGGGGAAGTGGGCGGCCAGGTGGATCTGCTTCAGCGGCTTGCTCATGGTCCTGCGGTCTCCGTCCGGCTCAGGCGGTGGCGTTGGCAGCGGCGTTGGTGTCGGCGGCAGCGGCGCCGGTGGCGTTGGCCGCGTAGCGGTTGGCCGGGCGGGCGAGCCCGAGCAGTCCGCGCAGGGTGTCGGCCTCGTAGGCGCGGCGGAAGGCGCCCCGGCGCTGCAGTTCGGGGACCAGGCCCCGGGTGATGGCCGGCAGGTCGTGGCCAAGGACGGCGGGGCGCAGCCGGAAGCCGCTCAGCCCGGCCGACCACAACTCCTGGAGCAGGTCGGCGAGTTGGGCCGGTGTGCCGGTGAAGACGCGGGCGTCACTGGTGAACGGCGCTCCCGCGAGGGCGTCGAGGCGGTCCCTGCGGGCGGCCGCGGCGGCGGGTTCGTCGTCGAGGAGGACCACCAGGTCGCCGAAGACGTGCAGGGGTTGGTCGGCGCGGCCCGCGAGGGCCTGTTCGGCACGGATCTCGGCGACGATCGCGCGGGCCTGGTCGGTGTCGTGCGGGGTGACGTAGCCGATGTCGGCGGCGCGGGCCACCAGCCGGTACGGCACGCTCTGGTGGGCTAGGGCGCTGACGACGGGTTGTCCCTGTGGCGGACGCGGGGTGATGGAGGGGCCCTTGACGTTGAAGTGCCTGCCCTCGAAGTCGATGTAGTGCAGCTTTTCGCGGTCGACGAAACGGCCGGTGGCCACGTCCCGGATCTCGGCGTCGTCCTCCCAGCTGTCCCAGAGCCGGCGCACGACCTCGACGTAGTCGGCCGTCTCGTCGAAGAGTTCGCCCACCACGTCCTGCGTGGCCGTGCTGTCGTAGGCGTCCAGGCGGGGCAGCGTACGGCGGCCGAAGTGCGCCGCCTCGTTCTGACGTGCCGTCAACTGCACCCGCAGGCCCGCCCGGCCGGAACTCACGTGGTCGAGGGTGGCGATGGCCTTGGAGATGTGGAACGGCTCCGTGTGCGTGGCCACCACGGTCGGCACCAGACCTATGTGCCGGGTCAGCGGTGCGATGCGCGCGGCGACGAGAACGGCGTCGAGCCGGCCGCGGACCTGGTCGGTCCGCCCGTCCGGCTCGATGGAGTGTGAGGACTGCGGTCCGAGGCCGTCCTCGAAGGTCACGAAGTCGAGGAGACCGCGCTCGGCCTCGGCGACGAGGTCGGCCCAGTACGCGGCGGTGAACAGTTCCCGGGGCCGGGCCACCGGTTCGCGCCAGGCGGCGGGATGCCAGCCGGCGCCGTCGAGCGCCACGGCGAGGTGCAGCCGCGCCGACGAGGGCGGGGCAGAAGGTGCTGAGGACACGACAGGTGTGCCTTCCTGATCGACCGTACGGGAAAGCCGGCCCTCAGCGGAGGGCGCGGCCGCGTGGGTTACGGGTCAGGAGCAACAGAGCGCGCCGGCGAAGCGCAACAGGTCGATGTGCGGCCGGGAGTAGAGGCGTACGCGATGGAGCGGGGCGGCCTTCGTGGCGCCGCGGCGGGACATGGTTCGCGCTCGCACGTGCGTCACCTCCGCCCTTCCGGCTCGGCGGACCGGGGGTCCGGCCGACCTCGCATGCGCGGGCCCTCGGTCGGGCACCGCCTCGTCGTCAACGAGCACAACAGTACGGCTGTGTCCTTTCTTCCTGCCACCAAGAGTTCCTGTCGGGCCGGAGGCCCAGCTGCTGAGACGCCGTCTTGACGGTCCCGCGGACCGCATCAACACTGGCGGGGACGGTCACGATCGCCAGCGCCCGTCGTGCGGGGACTCCCCGTTCGTGCGGTCATCGGCCCCGGCCCGCTGGCAGGCAACCCTTCCACCGCGACGGGGTGCCCCGGGTGACGACCGGGTTCCGCCGGAGCGGCGGGGCAAGCGTGGTCTCGCGTCTCGTGAGCCCCGACGGCAGGACCGGTGGGAATTTGTCCAGGAACGGCTTGACGAGGCGCCTGCACATCGATTTGTCGCGTGTCTCCAGCGCTTACTGATCCGCTACGCGTCCGACCGATCCGGACCTGTACGGCCAGCGCAGTCACTCCGTTCCGCCACTGGCGCCCACGAGGCGGCCAGGGCCTTCGAGTTCCCCTGGAGAGTCATGCCCGAGACGGTTTCCCGCGGTTCCAGCAGCACTGACACCTTCACGACGGCGACCTCGCGCGCGACCGCCGCCCACACGACCGCCTCCCATTCGTCCGGCCGCGGCACGGCCGCCGGCGGCTCGTCCGGCCCCGTCCCGGCCGCCCGTCCGCACCGCTTCCGCGGCCGTATCGGCGTCGGTCTCGCGGGCGGCTTCTACCCGGCGCCGCACCGCTATCAGCTGTACCTGTCCGAGGCCTGTCCCTACTCGGCGCGCGTGGCGGTCGTCCTCGACCTGCTCGGCCTCACGGACTCGCTCACCACCACCGTCCTGAAGCTCCCCGCCGAGACACCCGATGCCTTCGCGTCGCTGCGCGGCGCCTACGAGGCGACCTGGCACCACTACGACGGCCCGCTCACCGCGCCCGCGCTGTGCGACCGCTGGAGCGGACGCGTCGTCAGCAACCACACGCCCGACATCCTCCGCGACCTCGCCGGCCTGCTCGCCGACCCCGAGACCGACGGAGCCCGGCTGCCCGCCCTGGACCGCCTGAACCGTCAACTCGCCTGCCAGCCCTACGTGTTGGGCGATGAGCTCGGCACCGCGGACAGGGATCTCTGGGTGACACTCACCCACCTCGACCACTTCGACGCGGCCGGCACCCTCGCTCCGTACCGCCACATCGAGGAGTACGTGCGACGCCTCGGCCGGCACCCGGACGTCTCCGGCGACGAGCGCTGAACGCGAGCCCGCGGGCCCGGTGTGACAACTGCGCGGCAGTGGGCCGGAATACGCCTTCCGGATATGCCGACAAGAGAGATAGAGATGGGGATGAAGAAAGGAAATGGTGAGGGAGTTGTAAAACGGCGGGCGGGGAGCGCATGCGCATTCAGGTACTCGGGCCGGTCTGCGCCTGGCGGGACGGCACCCGCCTCGACCTCGGTTCGCCCCAGCGCCGCGCGGTACTCGCCCTGCTCGCGGTGTCCCGTGGACAGCAACTGCCGTTCTTCGGACTCGCGGACGCGCTGTGGGGCGAGCGCCCGCCGGCCACCGCGTCGAACGTCGTCCAGACCCACATCAAGCACCTGCGCCACCTGCTGGAACCGGACCGGCCAGCACGCGCCCGCAGTGCGCTGCTCCCCCGGCTCGGCGACGGCTACGCGCTGCGCGTCCCGAACGACGCCATCGACCTGCTGCGCTTCAGGGACCTGGTCGCCGGAGCGGTGACCGTACGACGGGACGGGCGCGGCGGCGGCCAGGAGCGGGCCGCGGCCCTGCTGACCGACGCGCTCGGGCTGTGGCAGCAACCGCCCCTCGCGGACCTGCCCTTCCTCGCCGCGCACCCGGTGGTGGTCGCGCTGGCGGAGGAACGCCGTGGGGTGGTCGCCCAGTACGGCGAGGCCATGATCGCGGCGGGCAGGAGCGCCGACGCACTGCCCGTCCTGGAGGAGACCGCGGTCGCGCAGCCGCTGGACGAGGACGCCCAGGCCCGGCTCATCCGGGCGTACGAGGCCGTCGGGCGACGCGATCAGGCGGTCGCCGTCTACCGGCGGAGCCGTCGTCGGCTGGCGGACGAACTCGGCGTCGATCCCGGCCCCGCGCTGGCCGAGGCGTATGCCGCCGTGCTGCGGCGCCGCACCCGGCCTTCCGCTCCCGGTGCCGGGCAAGCTCCCGTCGGCGGCCCCGGCACGACAGGCGTCGCCGCGTTGCCCGCGCAAGTGCCCGCCCACGTACCCCCGTTCCCGCCCTCGGCGCACCGATTACCCGCGCAACTCCCGGCGGACGTACCCGACTTCGCGGGCCGTGATCCGGAACTCTCCGCGCTGGACCGGCTGTTGGCCGCGGCGGCGGACAGCCCGACGGCCGGGGCCGTCTCGGTCGTCTCCGGCACGGCCGGGGTGGGGAAGACCGCGCTGATCGTCCACTGGGCGCACCGCACGCGGCGCCGGTTCCCCGACGGCCAGCTCTACGTCAACCTGCGCGGTTACGACCCGGACCGCCCGATGCCGCCCGGTGACGCCCTGACCCGGTTCCTCAGCGTCCTCGGGGTTCCCGGTGACGCGATCCCGCTCGACGTGGACGACCGCGCGAGCCGGTTCCGGACCGAACTGGCCGACCGGCGGATGCTGGTGGTCCTGGACAACGCCCTGTCCGAGGAGCAGGTCCGCCCGTTGCTTCCCGGCTCGCCGCTGTGTGCCGTCGTGGTCACCAGCCGGGACAGCCTCGCCGGACTGGTGGCCCTGCACGGCGCCCGCCGTATCGGTCTGGGCCCGCTCCCGCCGCCCGACGCGGTCGCCCTGCTGCGCACGCTCGTCGGCGCGCGCGTCGACACCGAGCCGGGGCCGGCCGCCGCCCTGGCCGAACAGTGCGCACGTCTCCCGCTGGCGCTGCGGGTCGCGGCCGAACTCGCCGTCGCCCACCCGTCGTCGCGGCTGGCGGACCTGGTGGCGGAGCTGGCCGACCAGCAGCGGCGGCTCGACCTCCTGGACGCGGGCGGCGACCGCCGGGCGGCGGTGGAAGCGGTCTTCTCCTGGTCGTACGAGCGACTCCCCACCCCGGCCGCCCGTACTTTCCGTCTGCTGAGCCTGCACCCGGGACCGGAGGCGGACGCCGACGCGGTCGCCGCGCTGATCGGCGAAGTGCCGGGCGAGGCACTGCCCCATGCCCCGGGCGAGAGGCCGACTCATGTGCCGGGCGAGGAACGGACCCGTGTGCCGGGTGACGTGCGGGACGAGAGACCCCGGCACACGTCGGACAACCGGTCGGGCCCGGCACCGGACAGCGTGCCACGTCACGCGCCGGACCCTATGCCGGGCCGGACGTCGGCCCGTTCGTCGGATGCCGTGCCGGGCGGCAGGCCCGCGGACGCAGGTGCGAGCCCCGCCCAGGCCGCCGGGACTCTGGCGCTGCTGGCCCGGGCCCATCTCGTGGAGTCCGCCCGGCCGGGCCGGTTCGGCACGCACGACCTGCTGCGCGCCTACGCCCACCGCCTGACCCGTACGCACGACTCCGAGGCCGAGCGGCAGGCCGCGCTGGTCCGTCTCTTCGACCACTACCTGAGCACGGCCGCGGCGGCCATGGACACGCTCTACCCCGCCGAACGGCACCACAGGCCCGCTGTCGCCCCCTCCGTCCGCGTCTCGCCGGCCGTCGGTGACGCGGCCGGGGCACGGGCCTGGCTGGACGCCGAGCGGCCGACGCTGGCCGCCGTCTGCGCGGTGGCCGCGGACCGCGGCAGTCCCGGGCACGCCGTCCGCCTGGCCGCTCTGCTGTTCCGCCACCTCGACTCCGGTCACCACACCGAGGCGCTGGAGATCCACCGCCACGCCCTGCGGGCCGCCGAGACGATCGGTGACCTGGGCGGGCAGGCCCACGCGCTGACCAACCTCGGGGTCGTGCACTGGCGGCTCGCCGACGCGGGATCGGCCGAGGACCACCTCGTACGGGCCCTCGAACTGCACCTTCGGACGGGCGACCGGGCGGGGCGGGCCAGGACCCTGTCCAACCTCGGCAACGTCCACTGGCGGCTGGGCAGTCTCCGGGACGCGGCGCACGACCATCAACAGGCTCTCGCCCTCTACCGGGAGACCGGCGACCAGGTGGGACGGGCACGCACCCTCACGAACCTCGGCAATGTCTGTCTGCGGCTGGGCGAGTACGAGCAGGCGGCGGAGCACCAGCGGCAGGCCCTCGCCCTGCACGATCTGACCGGCGACCGGATCGGCCGCGCCCGCACCCTCTCCCACCTCGGCAACGCCCTTCTGCGGCTGGGCCGTTCGGAGGCCGCGGCCGAGTGCCAGGAGCAGGCCCTCGCGCTCTTCCGGCAGTTGGGGCACCACGGCGGCGAGGCGTACGCGCTGTCCGGTCTGGGCGACATCCGGCTGGGGCAGGGCGAGTTCGAGGCCGCGGTCACCTGTCAGCGGCGAGCCCTCGAACTGTTCCGTGAGAACGGGGAGGGCTACGGCGAGGCGTCGGCGCTCAACGGCCTCGCCGAGGCACTGCACGGCGGCGGCCGTCACGACGAGGCGCTCGACCACCACTCCACCGCGGCGACGGTCGCGGCCGTCACCGGTGAGCACGACCAGCTGGCACGGGCGCACGCGGGCGCCGAGCGTGCCCGCCGGGCCCTGGGGCCGTGGGTACCGGCCACCGCGGCGTCGACCGCGTCGGGGCAGTGAACCCCCCGCGGAGCCCTCGCCGGTCGGCCGTTCAACCACCGTCCAGTGGATGTCCAGTCCTGCCTCATAGCTTGCCGTCGCCGCCTGTTGATCCGGCCTGCCGGACCGGGCGGCGACACCTCTGCCACAGCACACGCTCGCGCTCACATCCACGCTCAGGCTCACGCCGACCGAGAGGGAACAAACGATGAAAGCAGGGCTCAAGAAGAGAATCGCCGCGGCGGTCGCGGCCACGTCCGCGATGGCGGCGCTCGTCGTGGCCACCCCGAGCGCCGGTCACGCGGCGGCAGCGCCCAGCCTGCCGGCGTTCGGCATCACGGACGACGGCAAGATGGCCGCGTTCAACACCAACACACCCGGCACGCTCAACTGGTTCAAACGCATCAACGGGCTCGTCGGCGACACCGCCGCCATCGGGATCGACTTCCGCGTACAGAACGGACTGATGTACCTGGTCGGCAACAAGGGCGGCATCTACACGGTCCTGATCCCGCCCGCGGTCACGGACCCGCAGGTCACCAAGGTCTCGCAGCTCAGTGTTCCGCTGCAGGGCACGAACTTCGGCGTCGACTTCAACCCCGCGGCCGACCGGTTGCGGATCATCAGCGACACCGGTCAGAACCTGGCGCACAACCTCGCCAACAGCAGCACCACCACGAACACCCCGCTGACCACGGACGGGGTCTCGGCCCATGGCGTCACGGCCGCCGCGTACACCAACAACGACCTGACCTCGGACACCGCGACGACGTTGTTCGACCTCAACACGACCACGGACCAGGTCGTCATCCAGTCACCGCCCGCGATGGGCCTGCTGACCGCGACCGGCTCACTCGGCCAGAACGCCGGTGCCAACGCCGGCTTCGACATCTTCAGCGACGTGAGCGCCGGCAAGACCATCTCGAACACGGCCTTCGCCACCTTCTTCGCGGGCACCGACGCGGATCCGAGCTTCTACACCGTCGACGTCCTCACCGGAGCCACGTCCTTCGTGGACCAGTTCCCCGCGAGCATCACCGACATCGCCATCGCGCTCGACACGAACTGACGGGCCTCCCGAGGACCGCCGAAGGCTCGGAGGCCGTGTCGGGCACGTGCCCGACACGGCCTCCGAGCGCGCGGACCCGCCCGGCTCAGGCGGCCTCGTCACCGCCTCGGTCCTTCCGGGCGAGGAGCAGCACCGCCGATCCCGCCACCGCCGTCGAGGCTGCCATGGCCACGGCCATCGGGACGACGGTGTGGTCGCCGCCCAGTCCCACCAGCGGGGAGACGACGGCCGCCAGCCCGAACTGTGAGGCTCCGAGGACCGCCGAGGCACTGCCCGCCGCGTGTGGAGCCCGGGCGACGGCGAGCGCCGTGGCGTTGGCCGCGACCAGACCGAGGGACGACACCGTCACGAAGATCAGGAGCACGGCGGAGGCCCGGACGAGCAGCCCGGTGACGCCGAGCAGACACAGCGTCGCGGAGAACACGAACATGGTGGCAAGGCCGGTGCGCAGCAGGAGGCGTGCGCCGAAGCGCCGGACGAGTCTTCTGTTGAGGGCGCTGGTGGCGGTGAACCCGAAGGCGTTGACGGCCAGGGACACCGCGTAGGCCCCGACCGAGAAGCCGTAGACGTTCTGAAAGACGAACGGGGATGCCGCGAGGTAGCTGAACAGCATGCCGAACCCGAAGGCGAAAGCGAGGGCGTGGCCGAGGAACGGCCGGTCGGTCAGGAGCGTGCCCGTTCTGCGGAGGGTGTCGGCGAGCCCTCCCGTGTGCCGTTCCCGCGGGGGCAGGGTCTCGGGCACGAACAGCAGCGCGCCCACGAACATCAGCACGGCCAGGCCGGTGAGGACGAGGAAGATCCCGCGCCAGCCGACGGCTCCGACCAGTGCCCCGCCCGTCAGCGGGGCGAGGACCGGCGCCACCCCGCCGATCATCATGAGCAGACCGAACGCCCGGGCCGCCCCCGCGCCACTGGCCCGGTCGCTGACCACGGCGCGGGCGATGACGATCCCGGCGGCTCCGCTGAAGCCCTGTAGGAATCGGGCCGCGATGAGCAGTTCCGCGGAGGGCGCCGCGGCGCAGAGCAGCCCCGCGAGCACGCTCACCGCGGTCCCGGTCAGCAACGGTCGGCGTCGGCCATACCGGTCGGACAGTGGCCCGATGACCAGTTGTCCGACGGCCAGGCCGGTCATGAACGCGGTCAAGGTCAGCTGGATGCCCGCGGCCGAGGTGTGCAGTTCGCGTGTCATGCGCGGGAACGCCGACAGGTACATGTCGGTGGCCAGCGGAGCGACCGCGTAGGCCAGGGCCAGGGCGAGCATCGTCGCCGTCGGCAGGCCCGTACCGCCGCGCTCCGCGGGTTCGTGCTCCGAGGAGGCGGACGAGGACCGGCCGACGGGCCCTGCGGTCACACCGGGCCGGCCGGTGAGGACGACTGCGCGGCCCCGAGGGAGTTGAGAACCCGCGGCGAGGCCTGGAGTGCCGTGCGCTGCATCAGGTCCACGACGCCGCGGATGCCTGCCATCTCCGAACCGCCGCCGGCCCGGCCGGGGCCACCGTGGCGCAGGGCGGGGAGCGGCGATCCGTGCCCGGTGGTCTGCGCCATGTTGGCCGAGTCCAGGAGGTGCAGCCGCCCGTGCCAGGGGGCCGCTTCCCGCACGAAGGCGGTCGTCCACGCGAGGTCGTCGCCGACCACGGAGGCGGCGAGGCTGCCCCGGCCGCGCGCCACCAGGTCGGTGGCGTGGGAGGCGTCGCGGTAGGCGAGTACGGTCGCGGCCGGTCCGAACGGTTCGACCTCGTGGGGTGCGGAGGCGTCCGGGTCGGCGGAGATGAGGAGGGTGTCGAGGAAGGCGCCCCGCTCGGGGTCCGCGTCGACGACCCGCACCTTGTCGGGGTCGCCGTGGACGAAGCGGCCGGACTCGGCGATCGCGCGCACCGCCCGGCGTACGTCGTCGCGTTGCGCGAGGCTGACGACCGCGCCCATCCGGACGCCCTCCGAGGCGGGGTTGCCGATCGTCACCCCGGCCAGCTCGGACGAGATGGCGTCCAGGGCGGCGGGTTCGTGCTCCCAGGGGACGAGGACCCGGCGGATCGCGGTGCACTTCTGCCCGGCCTTGACGGTCATCTCGGTCACGACCTCCCGTACGAACGCCGTGAACAGCGGTGATCCGGGCGGTACGTCCGGGGCCAGGACGATGGCGTTGACGGAGTCGGCCTCGGCGTTGAACCGGACGGAGCGGGCCACCAGGTTCGGGTGGGTGCGCAGGGTCGCGGCGGTGGCGGCCGAGCCGGTGAAGGAGAGCACGTCCTGTTCCCGGAGCAGATCGAGCGCCGGCCGCACCGACCCCACGACCAACTGCAGGGCGCCGGGCGGCAGGACACCGGCCTCGGTGACGATCCGTACGAGCTGCGCGGTGAGGTACGCGGTGGGGGTGGCGGGCTTCACCACGCTGGGCATGCCGGCCAGCAGCGCCTGGGCCAGCTTCTCCAGGGGTGCCCAGACAGGGAAGTTGAAGGCGTTCACCTGGAGCACCAGGCCCGGGGAGGGGGTGCAGAGGTGGACGCCGAGGAAGTCCTCGCCCCGCGCCAGCCGTTCGGCGGGCCCCTCGACCAGGTGCGGCGCGTCGGGCAGCTCGGCGCGTGCGCGAGCCGCGTAGTCACGCAGGACGCGGATGCCGCCGTCGACGTCGTACCGGGCGTCCGGCAGGGTGGCTCCGGCTCGGGCCGACAGCGCGTACAGCTCCTCGCGGCGTGCGCGGACGGCGGCGGCGACCGCGTCCAGGAGGTCCGCCCGCTGGTGGAAGGTGAGGTCGCGCAGAGCGGAAACGCCGGCGCGGCGTGCGTGGTCGAACGCCCCAGCGATGTCCAGGCCTTCGGACGAGACGCGGCAGACCGTGTCACCGGTGACCGCGTCGTGTACGTCGACCGCCGATTCGGGCGTGGCCGTGGGCGTGACCCAGGTGTCCTGCACATAGCTCTGGAGCATGATGCGGCTGCTTTCGTCGGAGACGGAAAGGGGTGTTCACGGTCCGTCAGTCGACGGGGTGGTGGCCCCAGATGTCGGCGGTGTAGGTGCGGCTGACCCAGGTGCTCTCGTCGACCTGCACGCCGCCCGCGCCGATCTCGATGCCGAAGCCGGCCGGCGAGGTCATGTAGAAGGAGAACATTCCGTCGTTGGCGTGCTTGCCGAGTGTGGCCATGAGCGGTATGCCGTGCTCGCGTGTCCGGTCCAGGGCGCGGCCGACGTCCTCCGGGGTCGTCACCTCGCACAGGATGTGGTGCGTTCCCTCGTTCTTGTACGAGCGGATGAAGGCGACGCTGTGGTGCCTCGGGTTGCAGCCCAGGAAGTAGAAAGTGCCCCAGGGGTAGTCGGCGGTGTCGCTGAGCCGGAACCCCAGGATCTCGCAGTAGAAGTCCACCGCCTTCTGGACGTGCGGCGTCTTCATGACGACATGGCCGAGCCCCTGCTCCCCGGTCACGAAGTCGACGCCCAGCGGTGAGACGAACTGGCTCGGGGCGAGCCGGCGGCCGCAGAACAGTTCGGTGCGGATGCCCAGCGGGCCGGTGAAGTGCACCATCCGGGTCACCTGGCGGTCCTGGCACTCCTCGTCCGTACCGACGGCGACGTCGACCCCGGCCTCCTTGAGGCGCCCCGTCATCTCGTCGATCGCGGTCGCGTCGCGGACCTCCCACCCGATGACCGTGACACCGCCCGCGGGCGCCTGGGTCAGCCACATGCGGAACGGATGCTGGTCCATGCGCAGGCGGTAGCGCACCGGCCCTTCGGGCTCGGCGGGCTCGACCGCGAGGCCTATTACCTTCTGGGCGTACTCCGCCCATGCTGTCGGGTCGGGCGTGCCGATACCCACGTACCCAAGGCTCTGGATCGTCATGAGGAAGACGATATTTGTTAGACCCTTGACGGTCAAGGCTCGTACGAATAAGTTGACGCCATCGAGCCGAGGAGGACTCCGATGCCGGAGAAGCCCCGCCTGCAGCCCGTCGACGAGGCCGACCTGCAGGAGAAGACACTGGCGTCACTGGCGCCGTACCGCGACCAGGACGGCCGGATCTACACGATCTGGGCGACGCTGGCGCACCACGAGGACGCGCTGCGCCGCTATCTCGTCTTCAGCAACCACGTGCTGGGCAAGAACACCCTGCCCCTCACGTCCAGGGAGCTGATGATCCTGCGGATCGCCGCCCGCGCCCGGGCCACGTACGAGTGGGACCAGCACGTCCGGATCGCCCGGCGCGCGGGACTGACCGACGCGACGATCCTCGACGCGGCGACCGGCACGTGGGAGGGACTCGACGAGCTCGACCAGGTCCTGCTCGCCGCCACCGACTCGCTCATCGACCGCCAGGGCGTCGACGACGAGCTGTGGAGCCGGCTGGAGTCGCACCTCGGTGTCGAGCAGATCATCGACGTCCTCTACACCGTCGGCCAGTACCTGACCATCGCCACCGTCATCAACACGCTCGGCGTCCGGACGGAGGGCGAACTCGCGCTCGACCTGCCCCGCGTCGAGCCCGCCGCCCAGAAGGAAGTGTCCATATGAAGCTCGCCAACCTCGCCGGCCGCCCCGTCCTCGTGCGCGAGGACCGTGCCCTGGACATCGCCACGGCAGGCAAGGGAGCGATCGAGCCGCGCCTGGAGGTGCTCTCCGATCTCGCCCTCCACGACGAGCTGCGCGCTCTCGCCGAGCGTGCGGAAGACGCCGACTGGAAGCCGTTCGAGCCGCGTGACCTGGGCCGCGTCGCCAAGCCGTACAAGGCGATCGGGGTGGCCCTCAACTACCGCGCGCACGCCGAGGAGTCCAACCTCCCCGTCCCGGACGAACCGTCGGTGTTCGCCAAGTTCGCCTCGTCCGTGGTCGGCCCGTACGACTCCATCGTGGTGGAGCCGCAGTACGACAAGGTGGACTTCGAGGCGGAGCTCGTGGTCGTGATGGGGCGGACCGGCAAGAACATCTCCGAGGCCGACGCCTGGTCGTACGTCGCGGGTGTCACCGCGGGTCAGGACATCAGCGACCGCAAGGAGCAGTGGCGCAAGCCGATCAACCAGTTCACGCTGCCGAAGTCGTACGACACCTTCAGCCCCATCGGGCCCTACCTGGTGACGGTCGACGAGTTCGAGGACCCGGACGACATCGAGGTGGCCGGCTGGGTGGACGAGCTGGAGGTGCAGCGCGGCCGGACCTCGGACCTCATCTTCAGCGTTCCCGAGCTGATCGCCTGGCTGTCGAAGCGGGTGACGTTCGAGCCGGGGGACCTGATCTTCACCGGCACCCCGGCCGGCTGCGGTGTCCGCCGGACGCCGCGGCTCTACCTCGGCGACGGTAAGGTCCTGCGCACCGAGGTCACGGGTGTCGGCACTATGGTCAATCCGGTCGTCGCCGGCTGACGCCGGCGGCCCGACCAGGAAGGGTGGGAGATCGTGACCGACACCGTGCGTGAACCGGAGGCCGCGGGCGAGAGCCGGACCCGGGAGTTCTCGGAGCTGCTGCGCCACCACCATCGGGAGCTGGGCACGACCGACCCCCGGAACCTGGACGCGATCGAGATGGTCACCGATCTCACCCGTCTCGAAGCGCGGCTGACCAAGGACTTCGAACGGCACGTGCACCGGCCGCTGGGCCTGACCTGGGCGGGCTTTCGCATCCTGAACGCCCTGTGGGCCTACGACGGGCTCGCCCAGCAGGACATCGGCCGGGTCTCCGGATCCACCCGCGCCAGCATTTCCAGCGCGCTGACGACGCTGGAGAACCGCGGACTGGTCACGCGCAAGCGGGTCGAGACCGACCGGCGCCAGCTGATCGTCGAGCTCACCACGGAGGGCCGCGAGACGCTGCGGCGGGCCATCGCGGCCCAGACCGAGCGCGAGCGGGCCTGGACGGCTATCCTGCGCGACGACCAGCTGGGTGAGCTCGTCCATCTGCTGCGTACGCTGGTCAACCAGGAGACCCCGCCCGCCGCGGACTGACCGGCCGCGGGGACCGCCTCACAAACGCACGCACACCGGGAAGAACGCGGGTGCGGCGCGACATCTGAAAATCGTCAGAACTTTTACTGTCTCAGCTCTAACGTTTTCGGCGCTGTGCGCCTTACCTTCTCAGCCACCCCACATCCGACGCTCTTTCGTCGTACCCGAACTGCTTCTCAAAGGAGAGAACCATGGTTCGTCGTGTCGTCACCGGTGTCAGTTCGAGCGGCAAGCCCGTCATAGTCAGCGACGGCGAGCCGCCCCGTACCCTTCAGTACGTCCACACCCCGGGCTTCGCGAGGTCCCTGGTCTGGAACACGTCGGCCCCCGCCGCCCCGTCGGCCGACCCGACGGAGGCCCTGACCTCCTTCGTGCCCGCTCCCGGCGAGACGATCGCGCTGACCGTCACCTTCCCGCCGTCCAGTGTCTACGCCGACCCCGGCTGGGACCCCGCGGCGGCGGGCGCCGAGCAGCTGGAGGCCACCCCGGGTCTCACCGAACTGTTCGAGCCGGACGCCCCCGGCATGCACACCACTCCCACCGTCGACTACGGCGTCGTCCTGGAGGGCGAGATCGTCCTCGACCTCGACGGCGGGGAGACCGCGGCGCTGGGTCCCGGCGACATCGTCGTGCAGAACGGCACTCGCCACGCCTGGCGCAACGACGGCACGGAGCCCGCCACGGTGCTCTTCGTCCTGATCGGCGCGGGCGGCACGTCGTGAGCGCCGTCACCACCGCGGCCCCCGGCGCACCCGTCGTCGACCTGGACCTCGCCGAGCTGCGCCGGGACCCCTATCCCGCGTACGCCGAACTACGCCGCACCGCTCCCCTGGCGTGGGTCCCCTCGGTCGGACGGCACCTGCTCACCCGGTACGAGGACATCGTCCACGCCGAGAAACTGCCCGAGGTGTTCAGCTCGCGGGAGGAGGGGTCGCTGCTCCTGCGCACCGTCGGCCCCAACCTGCTGCGCGAGGACGACCCGGAGCACCGGCGCCTGCGGGCCGCGGCCGAGCCGCCCACCCGCCCGCGCCAGGTACGCGACCTGTGGGCCGGCGCCTTCGAGCGCAACGCGCACGACCTGCTCGACCGGATCGCCGGGCACGGCGAGGCGGACCTGGTCCGCGACTTCGCGGAGCCCCTCGCGGCGGCCAACCTGGCCCTGGTGCTCGGGCTGCGCAACGCGAGTGCCGACGACATCGCCGCCTGGTCGCGGGCGATGATGGACGGCAACAGCAACTACGCCGACGACCCCGACCTGTGGCTGCGCGCCGAGCACGCCACCCGGGCCATCGACGAGGCCGTGGCCGAGATGGCCGAGGCCGTCCGGCGCGAGCCCGACGGCTCGGTGATCTCCTCCATGGTCCACGCGGCCGATCCCGTGGAGCTCAGCGAGATCCAGAACAACGTGAAGGTCATCATCGGCGGAGGCGTCAACGAGCCGCGTGACGTCTTCGGCGTCGGTGCCTGGGCACTGCTGCGCCGCCCCGAGATGCTGAACCGCGTCCTGGCGGAGCCGGTGCTCTGGAAGCGGGTGTTCGAGGAGACGGCCCGGTGGATCTCACCGATCGGCATGTATCCGCGCCAGCTCACCCAGGACTACGAGATCGCCGGCGTGGCCCTGCCCGCCGGGAGCCGGGTGGCTCTGGTGATCGCGTCGGGGAACCGGGACGAGTCGGTCTTCGAGCGGGCCGACGAGTTCGATGTCGACCGGCCGCACCGCCCGCACCTCGCCTTCGGTGGTGGTCCGCACTTCTGCATGGGGGCATGGGTCGCCCGCCACGAGGTCAGCGCGCTCGCCTGGCCCCTCGTGTTCGGCCGCCTCAAGGGACTCCGCCTGGTCGACAGCGCGGAGGACCACCTGGAGGGCTGGGTGTTCCGGGGTCTCACCTCGCTGAACGTCACCTGGCAAGCCTCCGACTGAGCCCGACAGGCCACCGCCTGCGCCTGGCAGGCCCGACCGAGCCGTCCCCACCAGGAGGACTTCATGCCCATCGTCATCTTCGAACTGCCCGACGGCACCCAGCGCAAGGTCACCGCCGCGCCGGGGACGGTCCTCATGCAGGCGGCCGTGTCGAACGCGGTGGAGGGCATCGTCGCGGAGTGCGGCGGCAACGCCGCCTGCGCCACCTGCCACGTCTACGTGGACGGCCGGCACAGCGAACTGACGGGACCGCCGAACGACGTCGAGGACGAGATGCTGGACTTCACCGCCGCCGAACGCCGGCCCACCAGCCGGCTCAGCTGCCAGATCCAGATCTCCGAAGCGCTCGACGGGCTGGTCGTCCACGTGCCCGAGGAGCAGGTATGACGAACATGAAGAGTCTCGCGGGCACCGACGCGGGCACGGGCGCGGGCGTGGTTGTCGTCGGCGGCGGACAGGCCGGGTTCAGTGTCGTCTCGGCCCTGCGCGGCGCCGGGTACGACGGGCCGGTCACCGTGTTCGCCGACGAGCACCACCTGCCCTACCAGCGGCCGCCACTGTCCAAGAAGGCCCACACCGATCCGGACGGCATGGGTGTCACCCTGGTGCCGGAGTCCTTCTACCGCGAGCGGAACATCGGCCTGCGGCTGGGCGATGGGGTGGCCGCCGTGGACACCACCGCCCGCGTCGTGGTCACCGGCACGGGCGAACGCGTCCCCTACGAGCACCTGGTGCTGGCGACCGGCGCACGCAACCGGCCGCTGCCCGTCCCCGGCGCCGAGCTGGACGGGGTACACGCCCTGCGCTCGATCGACGACGCCCTCGCGATCGGGCAGGCGCTGACGACGGCCCGCGACGTGGTCGTCGTGGGCGGCGGGTTCATCGGACTCGAACTCGCCCAGGTCGCCAGGGCACGCGGAGCCCGCGTGACGGTGGTCGAGCTGGCCGACCGGCTCCTGAGCCGGGCCGTCTCCCCGCAGCTCCAGGAGCACCTGCGGGAGCGACACGAGCGCACCGGCGTACGGATCGTCACCGGGACGGCCGTGCGGGCGATCGAGGGTGAGGGCCGGGTGCGCCGGGTCGTCACCGACGACGGCTCCCTGCCCGCCGACCTCGTCGTGTACGGCATCGGAGCCGTACCCCGCGACGAACTGGCACGGGCCGCAGGTCTGGCCGTGGACGACGGCGTGATCGTGGACGAACAGCTGCGCTCGGTCACCGACCCCCGGATCTCCGCCGTGGGCGACTGCGCCCGCCATCCGCACCCCCACGCGGACGGGGTCGTCCGGCTGGAGTCCGTGCAGAACGCCACCGACCAGGGAGCGCTGGTCGCCCGCCGTATCGCCGGGTCCCCGGGCCCGTACGAGAGCCTGCCGTGGTTCTGGAGCGACCAGGGCGACATCAAGCTGCAGATCGCCGGGCTGCGCACGGACACCGACGAGGTACGTGTGCTGCCGGGCGACTCCCCGGAGCGGCTGGCCGCGTACGCCTTCCGAGACGAGCGGCTGGTCGCCGTGGAGACGTTGAACTGGCCCGCGGAACACCTGGCCGCCCGCCGCCTGCTGGAGCGGCGCACACCGGTCTCCCCCGCCGACCTCACCGGGTCGACCCTCGGCGCGCTCGCCCGCGCCCGACGTGCCGCGGAGGTGCGGGCATGACCGGCACAGTCACACCTCCGGCCCCGACGGACGCCTGGTTCGGCGCCCACCTCGTGGCGAGCGCGGACGAGGTCCCCTCCCGCCTCGCCCTGGTCGCCACGGACCGGTCCTGGACCTACGCCGAACTGGACCTGGCCATCCGGCGCACGGTCGCCCGTCTCGACAAGTTCGGGGTGCGCAGGGGAGACCGCGTCGTGATGCAGGGTGCGGCCCGGCCCGAGGCCCTCGTCACGCTGTTCGCCGTGACGAGGATGGGCGCCGTCCTCGTACCCGTCCATCCGCAGCTGACCGCCGGTGAACTGGCGGTCGTCTGCGCGGAGACCGCGCCGCGTGCCGTCGTCGCCGACGAACGCTTCCTGAGCGGCCGGCCGGCCGACGGCAGCGGGCGATGCTTCCGTCTGACGTGGGACGACCTGCACCCCGGCGACGAAGGGTCCGCGCCCGCCGCCGAGGGACTCGACACCGAGGCCCCGGCCGGTTCGGACGTCGCGGTCATCGCGTTCACGTCCGGCACCTCCGGACACCCCAAGGGCGTCGCGCTGACGCACGACAACCTCCGCTGGAGCATGGTCAACGGGCTGGACCGGCTGCCCGTCGGCCCGGACGACGTCGCCCTCGTCGCGACTCCGCTGGCCCACGTCGCCGTACTGGGCGGGCTGCCGCAGTACACCTGGGCGCGTCGCGGGACGGTGGTGCTGGCCCCGCGCTTCGACCCGGACCTGTTCATCGACCTCGTGCGCGACCACCGGATCACCTGTGCCTTCGCCGTGCCCGCCATGGCCGCTCTGCTGACCCGTCATCCCCGCTTCGCGGGCGGTGACCTGGACACGTTGCGGTGGATCCTCTCCGGCGGAGCACCGGCGCAGACCGCGACCCGGGATCTGCTGCACGAGCGCGGCATCGGGGTGGTCGACTCCTACGGTCTGACGGAGTCCGGCGCCGGCGTGACGTACTCCGCGCTCGGCACGGCCGACGGACCGGCCGCCGTGGCGGGGTGTCCCGTGCCCCACGTCGAGCTTCTCGTCGTGGACGAGGCCGGCGGGCCCACCCCTGCCGGCGCCCCCGGCGAGATCTGGGTACGCGGGCCGTCCGTCGCGTCCTCGTACTGGACCGCCGACGGGCCGCGCCCCGCCACGGACCCCGCGGGCTGGTTCCACACCGGGGACCGTGGACGGATCGACGCCCAGGGGCGGCTGGAGGTCGTCGGCCGGGTCAAGGACACCGTCATCACCGGCGGCGAGAACGTCGACCCGGCCGAGGTCGAGAACGCGCTGATCAGCCTCCCGGGTGTCGTCGAGGTCGCGGTGGCAGGGGCACCCGACGCGGTCTGGGGCGAGGTCGTCACCGCGTTCGTGGTGGCAGAGGGCGACGGACCGTCCCTGGAGGACATCCGCGCCCACCTCGACGGCCGGCTGGCCCGGCACAAGTGGCCACGACGTCTGTCCGTGGTTCCGGCGCTCCCGCGAGGGGCGACCGGGAAGCTCCAGCGGCAGCGCCTCGCGACCCTGTTGGACGACTGACAGGCCCGGCTCGACCGACTGACAGACCTCGCTGGACGACTGACAGACCCTGCTGGACGACTGTCACCGATCTCCCCCACAGATCCCCACCCCTCCTCCCCCGATCTCCCCCACACATCCCCGCACATCCCCGCAGACCGAGATGGAGCCGGCGCCACCGGCGGCATCTCCACCACCCACACCCTGGAGAGATCATGAGTGCGACCATGCGAGCCGCGCGGATGCACGCCGTCGGCGAACCGATGCGGATCGAGGAACTCCCCGTCCCCGAGCCCGGCCCCGGCGACGTCCGCGTGGCCGTCCACGCCGTCAACATCGTCCCGAACCTCGCCAACATCCTGAACATGTGGACGACGTGGTTCCCGCACAGCCCGCTGCCGACCCTTCCGGCGATCTTCGGTCTCGACCCGGCCGGCGTGGTCGAGGCCGTCGGCGAGGGCGTCCAGGGGTTCGAGGTCGGCGACCGGGTGTACGTCAACCCCGGCCGGCACTGCGGGTCGTGCCGGTCGTGTCGCAACAACGACTCGATCAACTGCGCCAGCTACGCCTTCGCCGGATATTTCGGCTTTTCCGCCACCGCGATCGGCCTCCTGGACCGCTACCAGGGCGGCCTCGCCGAGTACATGGTGGCGCCCGCCTACGCCCTGGTGAAGCTGCCCGACTCGCTGCCCTTCGACGCCGCCGCCCGTTTCGGCTACCTCGGCACCATGTACTCCGCCCTCCGCAAGGCCGGAGCGGCTCCTGGCAAGTCGATCCTGATCAACGGCATCAGCGGCACCCTGGGCATCGGCGCCGCGCTCCTCGCCCCCGCCCTCGGCCTGACATGTGTCTACGGCACCGGCCGCGACCAGAGCCTGCTCGACCAGGTCGACAAACTGGCGCCGGGCCGGCTGCGTCTGCACTCCCTCAACGACGGTCCGCTCGACGAGTGGATCCACCGGGAGACCGACGGGTACGGCGTCGACATCTACATCGACGCGCTCGGCCCCGGTGCGCCGCACGAGACGTTCCTGGCCGGCATGCGGGCCATGGCGCGCGGCGGTATCGCGGTGAACATCGGCGCGGTCGCCGGTGACCTGCCCATCGACATCCACCGGATGATGGACCAGCAGCTGCGGCTGATCGGATCGGCCTGGTTCACCTCCGGAGAGGGCCAGGCGATGGCCGACATGGTGGAGGCGGGTCTGCTCGACCTCGGCCCGCTGGAGCACCAGGTGTTCCCGCTCGACCGGATCAACGAAGCCATCGGCGGGATCGCCCAGCGCAACGGCGGCTTCAGCAACTTCGTCATCGACCCGACGGCCACCTCCTGAGCTCGGCGCACGCCGAGCCGTAGAAAACGGCCTCCTTCCAGCCGGGGGCCGTCGGCCATACTCCCCTGGCCGGCGGCCTCCTCCCGCTCCCCTGTTGCCCCCTCTCGTCTTTCCCCTCCCCTCCCTCGCGATTTTCGGAGACCCTGATGCACGCACCGCACGCCGGGCGACCGGCCGAACCCCTCGACCTCCTGGAACTCGACAGTCTGCTGACACCGGACGAACGCGCCGTCCGGGACAGCGTCCGAACCTTCTGCGACCGGCGCGTCGAACCGCACATCGCCGAGTGGTTCGAGGAGGGCGCGATCGAGGACATCCGCGGCCTGACCAAGGAACTCGGCGAACTCGGCCTGCTGGGCATGCACTTGGAGGGCTACGGCTGCGCCGGCATGAGCGCCGTCGACTACGGGCTGGCCTGTCTCGAACTGGAGGCGACGGACTCCGGGCTGCGCTCCCTCGTCTCGGTCCAGGGCTCGCTGGCCATGTACGCGATCTGGGCGTTCGGGTCCGAGGACCAGAAGGAGGAGTGGCTCCCCCGTCTCGCGGCGGGCACCGCCATCGGCTGCTTCGGGCTCACCGAACCCGACTCCGGGTCCGACCCCGGCAGTATGCGCACGGTCGCCCGTCGCGACGGCGGTGACTGGGTCCTCGACGGACGCAAGATGTGGATCACCAACGGGTCGGTCGCCGACGTCGCGGTGGTCTGGGCCCGTACGGACGACGGAGTCCGGGGCTTCGTGGTGCCCACCGACACCCCCGGCTTCTCGGCACCCGCGATCAAGCACAAGATGTCACTGCGAGCGTCGGTGACCAGCGAACTCGTCCTGGACTCCGTACGCCTGCCGGCCACCGCCGTACTGCCGGAGGTACGAGGACTCAAGGGTCCCCTGTCCTGCCTCAACGAGGCGCGCTACGGCATCGCTTGGGGCGCGATGGGGGCCGCGCGCTCGGCCTTCCGGACGGCACTGGCGTACGCGGGCGACCGGGTCCAGTTCGGCCGTCCCATCAGCGGATTCCAGCTGACGCAGGCCAAGTTGACCGACATGGCCCTCGAACTCTCCAAGGGCACGCTGCTCGCCTTCCACCTGGGCCGGATCAAGGACGACCGCGGGCTGCGCCCCGAGCAGGTCAGCTTCGGCAAGCTCAACAACACCCGCAACGCGCTGGAGATCTGCCGGACCGCCCGTACCGTCCTCGGCGCGAACGGCATTTCGCTGGAGTACCCGGTCATGCGGCACGCCAACAACCTGGAGTCGATCCTCACCTACGAGGGCACCGTCGAGATGCACACCCTCATGATCGGCCAGGCGCTGACGGGCCAGGCGGCCTTCCGTTGAGCGGACCACGACGGCCGGAGCCTTCGTCGTCACGCGACGCCCTCGGCCCTGCAGTCCTGCGCTCGGCGGTGACGCCGCGGCGAGCGCAGGACGACGGGTCAGGCGTGCGGTGACACGGGGTCAGGCAGGCCGGATCACACTGTGGATCGCCGGTTCCCCGGCCCAGTGGATCGACTCCTCGCGGATGACCGCCCCCGGGCTCGGCGCGTGGACCATCATGCCGTTGCCGCTGTAGATGCCGACATGGCCAACGTGCCCGTGGAAGAGGATCAGGTCGCCGAGACGGATGTCGGAGAGCGGGACCGCCATGCCGGCGACCGCCTGATCGTGCACGGTACGCGGGAGTGTGACCCCCGCCGCCTTCCAGGCCGCCTGGGTGAGGCTGGAGCAGTCGTACGAGCCCGGCCCCATCGCTCCCCACACAAAGGGCTTGCCGATCTGCGCACGGGCGAAGTCGACCGCTGTCGCCGCCTTGCCGCCGTATGCCGGGGTCGATCCGCCGTAGCCGGGGGTCGCAGCGCCGTAACCCGGACTCGCAGCCCCATAAGCCGGGTTCGCGGCGCCGTATCCCGGGTTCGCGGCACCGTCCGAACCGATCGGCAGGCCCGTGCCCATCGGCGTACGGGCGTCGATGGGCGGAGCCATACCGAAGGACAGGTCCGGGCCCATGGGCAGATCCATGCCGAATGACGGAGCCGGAGCCGGAGCAATCGACGGAGCCGGAGCGGTGGGCAGGTCCATGCCGAACGTCAAGTCGGGGCCGCCCAGGGCGTCGACGGACAGCTGCGTGCCGAAACCGGCCGGCTGCGGCTGCTGCGCTTGGGGCTGGGGCTGCCACCACTCGGCCTCGGGCTGGCGGTAGCCCTGTGCCTCGCCGGTACCCCAGGCGGTCTCCGCCGACGGAGGTTCGATGGCCGCCACCGGCGCGCTCCGCCGGGCGATGTGCGCGGAGAGCAGTTCGCGGGCCTTCGCGAGCTTGCTCTGGTTCCGCTGCTTGGACGTCTTCAGCGACTGCCGCGGATCGGCGGCCGGCGCGGAGGGGATCGCGGGCAGAACCTCGGTGGCGTCCTGACGCGACCGCGGCGCGGCCGGCAGCGCGGCGATGGGACCGGCCGTCAACTCCGCCACGGGTCGGGCGGCTGTCGCGGCGCCTGGTCCGGCCGTCAGCTCCAGGAGGGGTTTGCCCGCCGCTTCCAGCGCACGGTCGGGCGACCGGTCGGCCGGACGGTCACCGGGGCTCCTGGGCCGGGTTCCGGTCTGGCCGCTCTGGCCGCGGTCCGGCATCCTGTCGGGCGGCAGCACGGCGGGGATGAGGGGCCCCAGTTGCGAACGTCCCACGTCGAACCATTGCTTGGCGCGGTCGTTCAGAGCGGGGGCAGGGGCGGCGACGGCGTCGGCGCGGCCACGTCCGGTGTCGGGCCCGGGCGTCATACGCTCGCGCGGGCGCCCCGAACTCATGGCCCGGGTCGCGTTGTAGTTCCCGCTGACGGTCTCCGCCTGGTCGTACAGGCTGCTGATCCGCTGCTGGACCTCTTCGCGACTGGGCCCGTCGTCCCCTCTCGCGGGCGAGGAGCCGCCGGCCGAGGAGTAGAGGTCCACCGAGGTGGCGGCCGCCGTCGCGAGGGCGGGCCGGGGTATGCCCGGGAGGTTGCTGCCTCCGGGGCGCGGGGTTCGTTCCGGCGCGATGGGAGCCGTACTCCTTCCGTGCTCCGCCTACCGAGTTAGCTGTCGGGTTCGGGCGAGGAATCCGGAAGGTATGCCCTACGGCCCTTGCCCTGTCGGGCGGTTGGGCCGATTCACCCCAAAGTTCGGTTGGGTCCCCGGTTCCGGTCGCCGCGAGGGCCACCGGATTCGGCGGAGGCCGCGCGACCCGGCGAGGTTCACCGGAGGGAGTCGTGCGTCCTGTCCGTCAACTTAGCCAACATGTGCACCTCATGTGAAGATTGAAGAGCGAAGTGTCCGATATATAACTGTGACCTTCGTCGTACCGGGTCGAGATATCGCCGGACTTCGGCGACTTCTCATGGTTCGCCACCTCTGACCGTCCCGGCTACTCCAACTGCTCCCACCGCCCCCGCTACTCCTGTCACTCCTCCAGCGAGAGGGCGAAGACATGGGCCCTGGCCGCCCCGGGGGGCGCGGTCAGTGTGATCGCGGTGAACTGCCTGCTCGCGTCGAGTTCGATCATCTGATGGAAGACGGCCGCCTTGGTGGCCGACGGCCCGGTGCGCGTGTGGATCTGACCCGTGATCACCGCCTCGGTCTCGCCGTACTCGGGGCCGGACGCCAGCCAGTTGGTGAGCGGGATCGGCGCGGCCTCGCTCGTTCCGTCGGCGTACCGGACCACCGCGGGGACGGTCACGGCCGCCGTGTCGCCCGCGCCGAGCACGTGCAGCTTCGCGAACGCACGTCGCGCGCCCGGCGGGACGGCGATCTCCTGCCCGCCCGCCACGAGGTTGTTGTTCGTCCCCTCACTGCCGTTGGTGAAGAGGAAGGCGATCCCGTTGTCCGTCGTCTGCCCGGTCTGCGGGAGTTGGGCCATGGGGTACGTACGGCCGGTGCCGTCGAAGTCCCCGTCGCCGTAGTACATCTCGGTGGTGATGCCGTCGTTGTCGAAGTGCCCGGTGAGATCGAGCTGGGTGACGGTTCCGCTCTGCGGCGGTTCCGGCAGTCCCCACGGGTCGGCGGGCACGGTCACCTTCACCGGGGCGATCCTCAGGTCGGGCCGTGAGCCGGCCGGGTGGATGACCGCCTCCGCGTCCCGTGCCAGGTCCAGTTCGACGACGCCGTCGCCGAGGTCGCGCCAGGCCGGTGCGGGGCCGCCGACCCCGGAGACCGTGAGCCGCCCGCGCAGGGAGTGGCGTACGCGGCACGGTTCCCCCGCGAGACTGCGTACGCGGACCCAGCGGGTGGTGCCGCCGCGGCGGACGGCGCTGACGAGGAACGCGCCCTGGGTGCGGAAGTCGTGCAGCGTGACGTCCTTCCACGCTCCCGGGACGGCCGGGAAGACGCGGATGGTGTCGCCCCAGCTCTGGCAGAGCATGTCGTGCAGGCTCTGCGCGGCGGACAGCGGTGTCTCGATGACCGGACCCGCCTCGTAGTACATGGTGTTGGGCTGTACGAACCGGTCGACCAGCTCCCTCAAGTACGTCAGCGCGTCGTCGCCCCGGCCCAGCTGGGCGGTGATCGAGGCGGCGCCGGTGAAGCTGTAGCCGCGCAGGGCGCCCTCGAAGCCGATCCAGTGGTTCAGCGACCGCTCGATCAGGTCGCGGTGCTCGGGCTGTTCCCAGTTGACCGAGTAGAGCGGGTAGACGGAGAGCATGTGGGAGTAGTGCCGGTGGGACTTGGCGAAGGGGACTCCGGCGCCGATCATGAAGCCGTTCTCGTCCACCGGGTAGTCGGTCAGCTTCTCCAGCACCTCCCGCCATTTGGGCGCCAGTTCGTCCCGTACGCCGAGCAGGTCGACGGTTTCCAGCAGGGTCGTGCAGCTCCAACGCAGCAGCGCCAGGTCGTAGTTGCAGTCGGGGGCGTTGCCGTACTCGGGCGAGTGGGTCGGCGGCAGATGCAGCCTGCCGTCGTCACCCTCGTACAGGAAGTGCAGGTAGTAGTTGGTGCTTCGGCGCAGCAGCGGGTACAGGACGTCCTCCAGGACGCCCCGGTCCATGGTGTGCCGGTAGGTCAGCCAGACGTTGTGCAGTGCCCAGGGCAGGTTGCCGAGTTCCGGGTTGGCGCCGACGCCCGGGACGGCGACGGTGCCGCTGCTGTCGCAGGTGGCGTCGGTGGCGCGGCGCAGGCCCGCCGAGTCGGACCGGTACTCGGGGCGCAGGCCGCCGATGAGTGTGCCGGTGTTCTCGGCAAGGGTGCGCGGGACGGCGTCCAGCTCAAGGTGGTTGGAGCCGTGCACCGCCCAGTACTCCAGCTGGACGTTGAGGTTCCACCACACGGCGGGCCAGGGCGTGGACTCCAGCCAGGGTCCGGTGGTCGCCATGATCGGCGCGTCCTCGCGGGCGGCGGAGGCGAGCTTGTAGAGCTGGATCCAGTAGAAGCTCTGCAGCATCTCGTCGGGGACCGAGAGGAAGCTCTTGCGGTAGAAGCGGTGCCACCACGCGCGATGGGTGCGCAGCAGGCTGGAGACGGGCAGCGCCGATGCCTTGCGGACCGCGGATCTCGCCCGTCCCTCGGCGTCGGTGCCGGGATGGGAGTGGGCGACGGCCAGGACGTACGAGCGTTCGTCGCCCCGCCGGTGTTCCCGGTGGACGGTGACGGTCTGGCCGCCGGCGACCAGTGACTGGACGACGACGCCCGTGCCGTCCGGCTCGCGTGTGGTCACCGGGGCGGGGTTGGGCGCCAGGCCCGCCGGAGGGTCCTCCCGGACGATGCGCGGGCTGACGGCGGGCGAGGGGGCGAACTCCCAGCGGAAGTCGCGTTCGCCCGCGCTCGCGCGTGCGGTGACGAGCAGCAGCGTCCGGTCGTTGTGGACCAGCGCGCGCAGGGCGATGGTGCCCTTGTCCGTGGTGACCGTTCCGCTGACCTCGGCGTTCCACAGGTCCAGGCGCAGGTCGGCGCCGGTGATGGCGCCGACGGGGTGCAGGCGGAGGTTGCCGACCGGGAGGCGGGCCAGGCCCCAGTTGTGGCCGAACTCCGGCCGGTGGTCCTGCACTTCGCTGTGGTGCACGGTGAAGCGCAGGGCGTTGGCACCGGGTTCCTGGTGGACGATCGAGCCGAGCAGGCCGTTGCCGAGGAAGGGTCCCTCGTACCAGGCGCGCGGCAGTCGCTTCCAGCGCGGGTCCTGTCCGGCGAGGAAGTCCCGCCATTCGCGGTCGGTGCGCATGCCGGTGAGGGCCACGGGGCCGACGGGCGGGCCCGGCTGGGCCGACGCCGGTTCCGCGGCACCCATCCCGGTCGCCGCTCCACCGGCCGCGCTCGCGGCGACACTGCCCAGGAACCCCCGCCTGCTGACACCCATCATCGACTCCCGTCCCACCACATTGATCCGATGACTTGGTTGGATGTGAGGGTAGGAAGTGGCTGATGATGCGTCAATACGGCTCACACACACGGCTGTTCATCCGAGGACTGACCAACAGCGGCTTATCCACGGCCTGGTGGTGCGCTGCTCTCCCGCACCACCAGTTCAGTCGCCACCTCCACCCGCGTCGTCTCCGGCTGCTCCCCGGACAGCAGCCGCAGCACCATCCGTGCCGCGAGAGCGGTCATGTCCGCCAGGGGGGTGCGGACCGTGGTCAGTCTCGGGGTCACCCAGTCGGCGAACGGCAGGTCGTCGAAACCGACCACGCTGACGTCTGCCGGGATCCGCAGCCCGAGTTCGGCGGCGGCCCGGTAGGTGCCAAGCGCCTGATGGTCACTGCCCGCGAAGACCGCGGTCGGACGTTCGGGCAGCGCCAGCAACTCCAGCGCATGCCGGTGCGCGAGATCGTGGGTGAAATCGCCGTAGCGCACCAGCGCCGGATCGAAGGGGAGCCCCGCCTCCGCCAGCGCCGAGCGATAGCCGTCGACCCGCGCCCGCGAGGTAAGCCGGCGCTCCGGGCCACTGATGATCGCGATCCGCCGGTGGCCCAGCTCGATGAGATGGCGGGTGGCGGCAAGCCCGCCGGGCCAGTTGGTCGCGCCCACCCACGGCGTCCCGGGCGCGGGTTCATCGATGGGCGCCACCAGCGCGTACGGGATGCCGAGCCGGCCCAGTTCCTCGTGCTGCTCCGGCGTCAGCTCCGGCACCACGAGGATCGCCCCGCGGGTGGACCGGGCGGCCAGGGAGTCCAGCCACTGGCGGGCGCGTCTGGTCCGGCCGTGCGTGGCCGAGACGACCAGCCCCATGTTCGCGTCGTGCAGGACGTCCTCCGCGCCGCGGATCAGCTCCACGGCCCAGGGGCTGTCCAGTTCATTGATGACGAAGTCGATCAGACCGCCGGGCGGTGCCGCGGTGGCCGCGGGACGATGCTTCGCCAGATAGCCGTGCTGTTCGAGGATGCGCTGCACCCTGGCCCTGGTCTCGGCCGATACATCGGATCTTTCGTGCAGCACCTTGGAAACGGTGGAGACCGAAACGCCAGCTTGTTCGGCGATTTCGGCCAGAGTGCGCCGGCGCCCTGAGCCAGATCCCGTCCGAACCGTTGACGTCATCGGATGAATCTCCTACGTTTTCGAGGCGATCACAAGTTGCGAAAACTATCGCAACCGTACCCCCGGGAAAAGGAGTTGTCCCGCCGTGGACCCTCCGGGCGAGCACCGGTTGAGACGCGCGGTACCGGGCGTCCGGGGCGCCCCGGACGCTCCGGAAGCCGAGGAGGCCCGGCGGCACTCTCCGGAATCCCCGACGGAACCCCCGGAACCCTCGACGACTGGAGGCGGCACATGACAACCAGAAGGCTCAGACGCCTGTCCGTGCTGGCCGCTGCCACGGCACTGCTGGCGCTCCCGGTCCAGGCGCAAGCTCAGGCACCGGCACCGGCACCGGCACGGGCGCAGGCGCAGGAAGCGAGCCCGGGCCGCGTCTACCACGTCGCTCCCGCGGGCAGGGACCACGCGTCCGGCTCCGCGGCGAGACCGCTGCGCACCATCGGCGACTGTCTCTCCCGCGTCCGCCCCGGTGACACCTGTCTGATCCACCGCGGCACCTACCGCGAGCGACTCGCTCCGCCCTCCGGCACGAAGGACGCGCCGATCACCATCGCGGCGTACGGCGACGGACCGGTGACGGTCGACGGGACCGAACCGGTGACCGGCTGGAAGGACGCGGGCGACGGTCTGGTCGCCGCCGACACCGACCTTCCCCCCGACCCCGACTTCAACGCCGTGTTCCTGGACAACGCCCGGGCGCAGGAGGGCCGTTGGCCCAACTCCGGCCCTGATCCGCTGAACACCACCTGGGCCGAGGCCGACCCCACCTCCACCGACCAGCACATCGACGACACCGACCTGGCGGACGCCGACTGGACCGGCGCGACCGTGCACCTGTGGGCGGGCTCCAACCCCTGGGCCCAGCAGACCGGCACGGTCACCGCGACCGGCCCCGGCAAGCTGGACTTCAAGGGCGGCAACCACCGCTGCCCGCCGCTGTGCATGGGCAACCAGAACTACCGCAACTACTACCTCGTCGGCTCCAAGGCCGCCCTCGACCGGCCCGGGGAGTGGTACTACGACGAGACCGCGCACCGGCTCTACATGGTGCCGCCGAAGGGCGGTATGGCCGGGCACACGGTGACCGCGAAGCACCGGCTGTGGGGCGTCGACCTGACCGACAGCTCGTACGTCACCGTGCGCGGCCTGGATCTGTGGGGCACCTCGCTCCGAACGGGCGACAAGAGCAAGGGAGTTGTGGTCGACCGGCTGCGGGCCAGCTACATCTCGGAGTTCTCCACCCTGCCCATGCCGCCGGACAGCGATCTCGCGATCCCGCCCTTCGAGGGTCACATCGTCGCGTCCCGCATCCTCGACTCGGGCGTACAGATCCTCGGCACCGGCAACACCCTGAAGAACAGCGAGATCTCCCAGTCCGCCGGTGACGGCGTCCTGCTGCGCGGCACCGGCAACACCGTCACCAACAACTACATCCACGATGTCGGCTGGATGGGCAGCTACACGCCGGGCATCGAGGTCAACGGCAACGGCCACACGGTCACCCGCAACACGATCCGGCGCACGGGGCGAGCCTCCATCGACACGGCCTGGCAGCTCAACGGCACGGAGTTCCACGACAACCGCATCGCCTACAACGACATGTCCGAGGCGATGCGCACGTCCCGCGACGGCTCCCCGTTCTACGTCTGCTGCAGCCTCAACGGCAGCGGCACCTCCATCGACCACAACACCTCGCACGACGCCGACGGCCAGGTCGGCTTCTACGTCGACAACTACTCCGGCCACTTCCGGCTGCACCACAACGTCGCCTGGAACACCGGCACCCGGGGGACCTTCTTCAACGGCCACACCGGCCCGAGCATCGCCAACGAGGACCACAACTCCAGCTACGGCATGGGCATCAACGGCAACTCGGTGCTGCTCAGCGGGGCGACGGACGCCTCGGGTTCGTACATCAGCAACATCATCGGCCCGAAGCCGGTCAGCGCCACCCAGACCGGCGACCCGTTGCCGGTGGTCCGCTCCAACCTGATCAGCGAAAAGCCCGGCTACACGGACGCCGTGAACGGCGAACTGTGGCTGACGGCCGGCTCCCCCGCCATCGACGCCGGCGAGACGATCGACGGCATCACGACGGACGTCCGGGGCGCGGGCCCCGACCAGGGCGCGTACGAGTACGGCGCACCGATCTGGTCGACGGGCTGCGACCTGCCGGGCTGCCAGCAGCGGGTGCGGCACGGCACCTGGACCACGACGGCGAGCGACGGTACGGACGCGACCGCTGTCACCGACGGAGACATCAACACCCGCTGGACGGCGGGGAGTTCACAGTCCTCCGGCCAGTACCTGACTGTCGACCTCGGTGAGCCGAAGACCTTCGGCAGGCTCTCGCTCGACGCCGGCCGCGACACCGTCGGCCAGCCGTACGGCTTCTCGGTCTCGGTCAGCCGCGACGGCACCCACTGGGGCGAGCCGCTCGCCCGGGTCTCGGGCCGCTCCTTCACCCAGGACGCGGTGTTCCCCCGGCAGACCACGGCCCGCTACGTCCGTATCACGCTCAGCGCGAGCGGACCGGTCCCCTGGGTCGTCAATGACCTGCGCCTGTACGGCGACGGCCCCGACGCCACCACCACACTCCAGGCCGAGCAGGCCACAGTCGTGCAGGGCGTGAAGCGCGGCACGGCCGCCACCGGGGTGCTGGGCTCCGGCGACCGGGTGGGGTTCCGCGCGGTGAACATCGACGGCGGCCGACTCACCGTGCGCAGCACGTCCTCCTGCGCGCGCACCTGTTCACTCCAACTCCGCCTGGACGCGCCGGACGGTCCGCTGGTCGCAGCGATACCCCTCCGGGGCGACAGCGCCGACGACTGGCAGGAGCGAACGGTGAACCTGAAGCGCGAACTGTCCGGCACCCACGACCTCTACGTCGTGGCGAAGGGAGGACGGCAGGTCGCCGCACTGGACTGGCTGACGATCGAAAGCCCCCCTTCACCGGAGTGAAGCAGGGCTCTGATCTGCGACTATCAGTGTTCCTCTAGTCGAGACGACAGGATTTGAACCTGCGGCCCCTTGACCCCCAGGAGTGAGGACCATAGGAATTACCTGCACATATCAGGCAGAACTAGGGTGCGAGTCGTGCGTCCGCGCGTGTGCTGTTCAGGGTCGCGAGCTCCGTGTGGTCCCCAACTGGTCCCCAGGTAATTACGAGCCACGCGGCGACCAGATCGTGCAGGTAGGCGCCCGCTGCCGGGGCGACGCGCTCGGTTCGACGCGATTCCAGGCGTGGACCACCTGCATGTGCTCCCCTTCGGTGAGGATCGGCAACCGGGAGAGCGGCTCGTCCGGGCGCTCACACGCGGCGTCGAGGAGGGTGTGGAAGTGCTCGGCCATGCGGACCAAGCGGGCGTCGTCGAAGAGTTCGGCCGCGTGGTCAAGCCGAGCCCGCACGCCCCGCCTCCGGCTACGAGGGACAGGACCAGTTCGTAGGGGACGGGCAGCGGGTCGACCGATCCCCGGCGGACGTCGAGGCCGGGCAGGCTGAGGACCCGGGGGGTGCTTCTATCTGTTTGGTCAAGGTCTGTGGGCTTGGTCAGGCTGTTTGTTCGTGCCCGGGCTGGTAGAGGGTGCGGTGTTTGAGCATGGCGTGCAGGACGTCGACGCGCGGTCCTTGCAGCCGCCCCCACCCCGGCCTCTGCGGCCAGACTCACCCGCAGCCAGTTGCGCGCGCTCCTCACACGGGCGGGTCGCCTGCGCCGCGGCATTGAAACGGAGGTCGACAGGCTCCGGGAGATCTTCCGCGCGGAACATCTCCACCAGCTGCCCCTGGTGGAAGAGGCCATGGGCAGGCAGGCATCAGCACTCATCCAGCAGGTCAACGCTGCGTGCGGCAGTGTCACCGACCTCGCGACGGCGACAGAGGAAGCCTTCCTCGCGCACCCGGACGCCGACATCATCATCAGCTTCCCGGGGCTCTCCGTGCTGTCCGGGGCCCGAGTGCTGGCCGAGATCGGTGACGACCGCTCCCGGTTCGCGGACGCGAGGGCCGTCAAGGCATACGCCGGCGCGGCACCCGTGACCCGCGCTTCGGGCCGCAGCCATGTCGTCGTGGCCCGGACCGTCAAGAACCGACGACTCGCCGGTGTTGGTTACACGTGGGCCTTTGCCACGCTCCGCACTGAGGCTCCGCGCACCCATTACGACAGGCGACGAGCCGGCGGAGAACGCCACACCGCCGCACTGCGGAACCTGTTCAACAAGCTCCTGGGCTGCCTCTACCACTGCCTGCAGAACCGAACGACATACAACCGCGAGCCTTCCCAGCCCCTTTGACCCGCGCCGCCTGAGCCCGGACTTGACCTCTAGACGACATGAGATGTCTTCGGCTGCTCGGCGACGGTGTGGTCCCGGGTTGGTACGAGCGTGCCTCTACGGACCGCGTCCGCGCCCTCGCGCCGCAGTGCGCTCACCAACTTGGTGAAGCATCGCAGGCTCAGCCCTGTGAAGGGGCCTGTCCAAGACGGCTCCGATGCCGTGATCACACCAGCCACGGAAAGATCATCGCGGCCGTAGGCGGCGATATGAGACGACCGTCAGGTGTGCAGAATGCGCACGGCGAGCAGCGTCTGCCAGGTCCGGCCGACCGTGAGTGAGACGCGCTGGATCAGTCCGCCCAGATCCACCCAGCGTGGCACCTCGCCGCCGGACTGAACGACGCCAAGCCCCTCGACGCGGTCATCCACAACGCCGGGGCATGGAACGGCCGGGCCGTCATGCCCGTCAACGTCGTCGCGCCGTACCTGCTGACGGCCCTGCTGCCCGGGCCGCGCCGCACGGTGTATCTGAGCAGCAGCCCGCACCTCAGCGGGCACCCCTCGCTCGCCGCCGGAGTGAATTGGCAGGGCGCAAGCGCGGGTTCGTACGCCGACAGCGAGCTGTTCGTCACGACGCTCGCGGCCGCGGTGGCCCGCCTGCGGCCCGAGGTGCTGAGCAACGCCGTGGATCCGGGCCGGGTGCCGACCAGGATGGGCGGTCCGGACGCGCCGGACGATCTCGAACTCGGCCCTCGGACCCAGGAGCGGCTCGCCGTCAGTAACGAACCCGAGGCCCGGACCACCGGCGGGTACTGGTACCACCGCCGGAGTGAACAGCCGCACCCCGCCGTCCACGACGAGGCGTTCCAGGACCGCCTGCTGCGCGCGTTGGCCGAGGAGACGGGCGTCGCGCTCGACTGATACGCGACGCGGCCGTCCCGGCCCGGGGCATGGCTACCAGGCGCAGACTTCCGGGCCTTCGCCGCCAGAGCCGGGCCAGATCTCGTCGAGCCTGCACAGCCTGTCGTCGTTCAGCGACATGTCGAAGGGGCGCCGACTGATGTCGAACCGTGCGGCGGTACGGGTCCGATGATGGTGGCGACGACGGCCGGGGTGCGCAGCAGCCAGGTCAGAGCAGCGTCCACGGGTCCTTCGCCGAGTTCGGCGCACAGCCGTCGGCCAACACGGCGGCCAGGAGTCCCGGGAAGCGGGCGTCGAGATCAGCGCGACGCAGAGCCATCAGACGTGCCTTTCCGACCCGCCGTGTCTGGGTGATCCCGGCTTCGCGCAGGATTCGCCAGTGATTGGACAGCGTCGACCTGGGCACGTCCACGCCGTCCGGGCTACACGCGCTCTCACCGTCCTCAGCCATTCGGCGGACCAGTGCCAACCGAACCGGATCGCCCAGGGCATGGAGCACCACCGCCAGGTCCAAGTCCGCGTGGTCGGGCTGTTCCACTGGCCCTCCTCGTCTTCGCCTGTGTGACACCCGTAGTATGCAGATCGCTTCGATGTTTCGGGAAAATCGAAATGATCTAGGAGATGGCCGTGATGGTGCTTGCCACCCTTGCCCGCGTCTACGTCGACGACCTGGAGGTGGCATTGCCGACCTTCGTCGAGCTCACCGGAGAGCAGCCACGATTGCGGTTCACCTACCGCGGTCTGAACCTCGCGAGCATCGGCGGCTATCTGCTGCTGGCAGGTTCAGAGGAAGCCCTAGCCCCTTACCGCGGCACCCACGCCACCGCGATCGTCGAGTCCATCGACCAGATCCTGAGCATCACCGAGCAACACGGCGGAGAAATCCTCGACGGCCCCAACGAGGTGCCCACCGGCCGAAACCTGACCGTGCAGCACCCCGGAGGCGCGACCATCGAGTACGTGCAGTTCCACGCAGCCGCACGATCAGCCCTCGCATGAGCCAACCCAGTCGACCCAAACAGGCACGCTCGGTGGCGCCGTCAAAACTGGTGAACATCCCCAGGCCCACTGATCGCTAACTGCACTCCAAACTCATCCACAAACGCTGTCCTGAGAAGTGACCGAAGCCAACCGGTTCCTCCATCACTGCGACGTCATCTCCATCAACGGCCCCAGCTATTGGCTGAGGAACCGGCTCGCAGCCGTCGAACGCGACCGGGACGATGCAGCCTGACCGAACTCCCCGAAGCCATCACAGGTCAGTCCAGACACATCCCTCGGAGTAGTTGTGCCAGCCCCGGAAGAACCAGTTGGCAAGATCCCCGATTCGCTCGACGCAGTCCTCGAAACAGGCATCGGGCGCCGGCTTGGGGAAGTTCGGGTGTGACGTCCACGACGGAACCCAGGTCACGACCTCATAGAACCCTTCGACGACCCATCGATCGAGCTTCTCGTCGGACTGGGACCGCTCGCACGCGACTCGCATCGCCCGTTCCAGGCGGGCGAAGGCAGCACGGTCCCATTCCAGATCCCCGCGCAGCCGCAGCAGGAAGCTCCCCTCCTCCGCGTCGAACTCCCGCCTCAGAACCTTGGTGATCTCGTCCATAGACGAGATCCTGACAACCTGCGCCCTCGAGCTGCCCCACCGCAGTCCTGTCCTGCCGGGCCGCTCGCTCGGCACGCGCCGCCCGGCGCAGCGCAAGTGCGCGGGTGGCCTTGGCTTCACGGCGGTGCTGGACGCCAGCCGTCTCGATCGGCGCTGGCTGGTCTTCCGAGGATGCCTCCGGCTCCGGGAACGCGCTCCGGCTCAACCCACGCATCGCCCTGCTCTGCCGCTCGACTGCCTCAGCGATATCCGGGTCCACCCGCTGCGCGGGTGAGACGGACTGGTGCGCGGCGACCGCCTGGCGGTAGCCGTCGGAGGCCAACTCGCGGGTTCTCACCGGCGCTTCGGGCCCCACCGCGGCCACCGGGACGCTCGGTCGTACGGGGCGCGGGCGAGCCACCGACGGCCAGGACCCGGATGCTGCGCACGGCGGCGGTGCCGGCCGTGCTGTTCGCCGTGGCGACGATCCGTGCGGCGATCAGCCGCAGCGGGGTGGCGTAGGCGGGCGAGTCGGGGCGCAGGTCCAACTGTCCGGTCTCCGGGTGGAATACGACCGCCTGGACGTGATCGGAGCGGCCTCGGCCCGGGTCGGGTCGAAGGGGTGCCACAACCGCCACCCCTTTTCGGCGAGTTGTTGGATTGCCTCCCAGCAGGCTCGTGTCTTGCCTGTCGAGGAGGTGCCCACCAGGACCACGATCCGGCTGCGCCCCTGCCCGGCCGCCCGTACCGCTTCGGCCAGCCCGCGGTCATGCTCCCGAAGCACATATCCGGGCAGCGCCCGCTGTGCAGAAGTGCTCGAACCAGTCCCCTCCGATGCCGGACCCGCTGGGTGGACCTCCAAGGCGTGGGGATCCCACTCACCCATCGGACGGCCCGGCCCCGTCCCGTCCGCTTTGACGGTGCCCGGATTCTCCGCCGCGGTCCGCTGCAACTCCAGCAGTTCCTCGGCTGGAAGCTTCAGCGCGCGGGCCAGCGCAGCAACCGTCTGCGTGGATGGCGCAGCATCTTTGGGGGGGGAACGCCTCCGACACGGTCGTGCGGCCCAGTCCGGCGCGGTTGGCGAGCTGCGTCTTGTTCAGCCCGGTCCGGGCCAGCCCGTCGGCCAGTTGCCTGCGTAGTTTGGTGAGTGCCGGACTACGGCCGTTCTGCTCGTCCTGCACAGACCCGCCCCCGAGATTGTGTGTTCGTCAGTGTTCATCTTCCTCCCGACGAACCACGGCGAACACCACTTCCACGACCTTCGACCACGTCAACACCCCACTGTGTACAGGGAGCTTGCCGTGACCGTTGCCGTCGCCCTTCTCACCACCGCCCTTGTCATCGTCATCGCGCTGCTTACCGCCGCCGGCGCAGGCAAGCTCGCCCGCATGGACGGCGCCACCTACCCCACCGCACTCAGCCGGGCTTCCGGCGCCTTCGCCACGGTCATCACTCTTGCCGCTGCCATAACGGTGACCATCGTCGCCCTCCTCGCCTAACGAGTTGGTGCGTGATAGCGGGTGAGGCGTGGTGCCTGGCCGGTGGCATGATCCGCCTGTGGCGATCATGGTCAATCGGGCGGTGCCGGCGCATCGTCTGTTCACGGGGATCTCTCGGCGTCATCTCGCGCTCTTGGTGGAGGAGTTGGCGGTGCCGTGGCAGGCCGGACTCAAGGGCCGCCGTCATGCTGCACGAGGTGGGGACAGGAAGCGGGCCGCGGGGGCCGGCGCCCGCCACCAGCTGGTGTTTGTCGACCGGCTGGTGGCCACGCTGATCCATCTGCGGCACGACCTGCCGCACTCGGTGCTCGGCCTGCTGTTCGGCGTCGACCGCTCCACCATCACCCGAGCGATCGCAGAAGTACGCACGCTCCTGGCCGAGCGGGGGTGCGCGGTCCCCGACCGTCCCGACCTGCGATTACGCACGCTGGCCGACGTGTTCGCCTACGCCCAGGCCGAAGGCGTCGAGCTGCGGCTGGACGCCACCGAGATCCAGGTCCGCCGTCCGCCGGCCGGACGAGGCGGCCGGCGCGCGTTCGTCTCCGGGAAGAAGAAACAGAACACCATGAAGGCCACCGTGATCGCCGACTGGCGTGGCCGCACGTTGTGGACCGATGCGCATGCACGACGCCACGGCCGCCCGCAACGAGGGCATCGCCTTCTGCTTCCAGCACTTCCCCGACGTCGAGGTCCTCCTGGACGACGGCTATCTCGGCCTGAGCCGCGACCACCGCGGGCAAGCAGTCACACCGCCCAGAAAACCGCGTCCGGGAGCGCTGCCCGGCAGAGTCGAACAGTGGGAACGCGAGCGCCACTGGCACTCCTCCGACCGCGCCATCGCCGGCCTCGTATCCGACCGCACCGCTCAAGCCTGAACAGCGGTCCTCCAACGGACCAGCACACCCCACCCGCTATCACGCACCAACTCGTAAGCCATGGCCTCACAGTCCTACGTGTTGGTGCGTAAGGACGGCAGCCCGGTCCACCCCGCCTATGTCGACGGCCGGTTCCGGGTTTTTGTCCGCTGCGCCGCCGTGCTCGGTCTGTTCAGGTAGGTCATCACCCGGCTGACGAGATCCTTTCGGCTGGCGGGAGGAAGACCTTCGAGACCGAAACCGAGGTAGACCGAGTCAGCAGTGGTGACTCCCGCGCCGAACGCTTGCCGTGTACGGCGGAAGGTGCCGGCGGCCGGCGGAGAGCCTACCGGCGCGGCTGCCGCGGTCCAGCCACCGAGATCGGTCTCGAAGGAGGTCCGCGCGCCGGTCACCCCGTCGACCTCGACTCGCGCATTGTCGAGGAATACGCCGGGGCCGGGGAAGAGCGAGGACGCCGCGTACGAGATCGACACCTCGACCCGCCGGCCGGCATAGCGAGACAGGTCGATGGTCCACTCTTGCCGCCCGGCGCTCGAGCCGGAGGCCGCGTTCCAGGAGCCGGTGCTGCCGGTGGGGCCGCAGTCCGCGCCGATGTAGTGGCTCAGGAACGGGTGGGTGGTGACGCCGTCCGAGCACGCCTGGCCGATCGCCGTGGTGGTGTGTCCGTTGGCCTCGGGCAGCGTCGTCCACTGGTCCGAACCGGGCGTGTGCGCCTCGACGAACAGGAAGTCCTCGGCGTTCGGGAGGTCGTAGGACGTGCTGAAACGCAACCGTCCGGTGGCGGCCTTGGAGAGGTCGATCGTACGGGTGAACCGTTTGTAGCTGTCGGACGCTTCCCCGCTCCACACGTACCAGTCGCCGTCCTGTGCGGCGTACGGGGCCCCGCCCGGTGGCTGCCAGGTCATCGCGGCCGTGCTCGCGAACTGCGGGAACGATGCCTGGGGCAGCGAACTCGTCGTGGTCTGAAAAGCCGCGGTGTGGTCCTGATTGCCGGCCGATCCGACGGCGTTGAGCGCGCCCGCGAAACCGGCGAAGGCCTGTGACGTGCCGGTCACCGCGGGCGCGGACTCGGCCTCGACATAGCCGTACGCTCCCAGCCAGTACTGCTGGAAGTCGTTGCCCAGCGGTGCGCAGGTCTCGAAGGCGACGGAGCAATCCTGCGATCCCTGCGTCTGGTAGTAGTACAGCCCGTCGGCCGCCTGCGCGTATCCGGCGTATTTGCCGTCGAGCAGCACCTTGCCACCCTCGTTGAGGTAATCGCGGACAGCGAAGTCGGTCGCCGCCGCCGCCGAGTCCACGGCGCCCTCTTCCTGGCCGATGGCTCGCGGGAGGACGTCGTCGCCGGTCTCCCACACCACCGTCCGGTAGTGCGACAGCACACCCAGCGGATGCGGTGCCCGGCGACCATGGGTGTCCAGGTCGTAGACGTCGGCGGTGTATCCGGCCTGGCGCAACGCCGCGACATGCTCGTCCGCGTACCGGGCCGAGGTGGCGCCGTCCGTACTCGTCGGCGATTCGCCGGTGACGTCCTCGGCGGCGAGCACCAGGACGTCCGCGCCGATGTGGTCGGCCACCTGGTACGTGAACGCCGGGCTGGTCACCCTCGCGCCGCCCTTGTCCGCGGTGAACCAGACCTTCACCCGGTCTTTCGGCGAGGCGCCGGGCACAGTGCCACGCAGTTCGGCGAAGTACCGGTCGCCGGTGTCGCCGTACCGGTCGCCGCCTTGCCACTCGCCGGCGCCGGTCGTCCGCGGGGTGCCCTTGTTGATCTGGTAGTGCAGGGTCACGTCGCGCAGGGTGCGCCGTGCGGTGACTGCGACCTGCTGCCGTGATCCGTACGAGATGTCGAACGTGTCGACGGTGAAGTCCGGGGTGCGGCGACCGACCGTGGAGACCGGATTGGCGGGGTCCTTGGCGGAGGCGGCGACCGACAGGGCGAAGGGCAGGTTCTTGCGGAACTCGCCGCCGATCAGTTTCTCGTCGTCGGGAAAGGCGAACTCGTCCGCGCAACTTTCCGGGTCGTTCGCCACGGTGTAGCAGGAGGACATCTCCGCGGCGAAGGTGATCGTGCCGTACCGGTTCTGTGCGTGCTGGTTGGTGTCGCCGTTGCTGCTGTAAAGGGCCGCGATGAGTCCCGGATCGGAGCCGGGCACGGCGGGCCGGGTGTGGTCACCGGCCATTGCGGTTGCGATCTGGTCGTCCGGGCTGGGCGTGGCGACCTGCCAGCCCGTGCCGTAGAGCAGTAGTTCCGCGGGTGCGTGATAGTTGATCAGGAAGGCGAAGCCTATCCGTCTGAAGAGCTGGTCCAGCGCCCGGGTTTCGGGTTCGGAGTCCGGCGCGGGACCTCGGTACGTCTCGGCTGACGGGTCGTTCGACGAACCTTCGTTGTCGTAGCCCCACTTGTCGGCAAAGTTGCGGTTGAGGTCGACGCCGTCGCCCTCGGTGATCGTGCCGTCGCCGTTGTTGTCCCGCAGGTTCTTGCGCCACAGACGGTTTCCAGGAGTGAACGTGTAGTCGTAGCCGTCCGGGTTCGCGACCGGCAGGAACCACAACTCGGTGGTGTTCAGCAAGGCGGTCAGGGCCGGGTCCCGGCCGTATCCGTCGATGACGTGATGCATCAGCCGGCGGGTCATCTCCGGCGTGATCCACTCCCGCGCGTGCTGACCACCCAGGTAGAGCACGGCCGGCCGTTGCCCGTCCGGAACCCGCCGAGCGTCCCTGGTGACCTTCACCGCCTGAATCGGCACGCCACGCAGGCTCGTGCCCACGGTGACCAGCTCCGCCAGCTCAGGATGGTCCGCTACCGTCGCTGCCATCTCGGCGCGCAACCCACCAGGTACGTTGTACTGCCGGAACACATGCTGCGATGCCGGTGCCGAGGTGGTCTTCTTTCGACTGAGCGGCACGCCTTGAGAGACGAGCCGGGCGGCCTGACGTTCGCCGAGGACGGTCTCGACGGCGACCTTGTCACCGGACCGGTCGGCTAGCCGGGTCTCGTCCCGTTCGATGCCGGTGGCGTGCAGCAGGCCGAGCTGCCGTGGGTTCAGTTCCCCGACATAGACGCCGGGGCCGTGGCTGGGCGCCGTCGCAGCCGCGGACGTCTCGGATACGGAAATCGCACCGCCGGCGAGCGTGATGACCATGCACGCGGCGATCCAGGGAGCCGATCTGATGTGAACCTCCGGAGGACTGTGGGAATGTCGCCGTCACCCGGGCGGAGTCAAAGGCGTCGCCTTTCACCCGACCTCACTGTGGTGGTGTGTCCCGGTCAAACGGCGACGTCGCGCCGGCAATTGCCGGGTTGCAAACAAGGATGAGCGACGATTGTCAAGAATCTGTTAGGAACTGTTCAGGAATTCGCTGGACCCGACCGCCGGAGCGGACGGGACCGACGAGGCTGACCGCTGGCACTCGTCGGCCGAGAACCTGAGGGGGCTTGGGATCGGGCCCAGCGGCTCGACCCCGAGTACGACGATCACCTGAGGGCGACGGTAGTCATCCCCGCCGCAGCAACGCTGGCCTGTCTCGGCGGGGCAGTGGTGATCGGGGCGGCCTTCGGCGCCTGCCCGGCAATCATGTCAACGTCGAGTAAATAGCTGGCGAACCCCTCTTGTTCGCAGTCCTGCATCCAATGAGCCTTGCTCCCGCTGGGCATTACGTCGATCGAAGACAACTCGCCGTCCTGGAGGACAGCGTTGACATCGTGGTCCTTCAGGCACTTGATGAACGCCTTCATGTGATCGGCGTACGCCGGGTCAAGCCGCCTGGCACGGTCCCGCGCAAGCTCGGGTTGCTTCGACACGCAATTCTTCTTGAGGTCAGCCCGCACCTTGTCGAACAAAGGGCCCCAAGCGTCCGAAATGTTGGCGGGATCGATCGTGTACCCGCCCTTCATTACCGCTGCCTTGGGGAGGCCATTCGTCAGCAGACAGTTGGCGAAGACATCTGACACGCATTGAAATTCCTCGTCGGAGGCGTCGAGCCGGATGAGGGGACGCTCCGCCGCGACTGCCTTGGCCGAGGCAGCGGCGGACGGCTTCTGGATGCTGGCGACACCCGTGGTGCCCTGGGCGCCGGGCGAGGAGTCGGTCTTGGTAGCGCCACTACAGCCGGCGGCGAGAGTCAAGGTGACGGCGGCGGTGACAACCACTGCCGCGCTACCCGAACGGGAAAGCCGATGATGGACATGCCGGGATTCTCACCGTGCGATGTCAGCGAACTGTCGGGATCCCAAGGCCGACTTCTTTGGTGACTTCTTGGCCGTGGTCAGTGTCGCGATCCCTTGATCGAGTCACTTGCCGGGCGTCATGCGGCGCTCGTCGGTCCACGTCCAGGTCTACGGGCGGCGAAAGCCGGATGTTCTCCGACGCGATCTCTCCATCCGGCGACCGGGTTACGTTGGTGCTTGGCAGGCTTGGGGCAGGGTGAAGGTGCTGCCGATGCCGAGTCGACTTGTCGCGGTCATGTGGCCGTCGTGGGCCTCGATGAGTTTGCGGGCGATTGCCATGCCGAGGCCGCTACCGCCGTCCGACTCGGCGGCAACATAGCTCGGAAGCGCCGGTTAGCCAAACCAGCGTTTCTGGAGACGATTAATGCACCAACGTCCGCGCCCGAGCACAACCACAGGTCTAAGCACTGCCGAAGGCATGTCGCCGCTGCCTGCCGGAAATTTGCCGCGGTGCGTTCTCCGTTCGCGAACTGTGCTGTCCGTCTCTGGACTCTTCCGCAGAACCGTCTAGTGTTCCGTACTCCCCCGGGAATAGCCGCACTTGCCCAATGAACCAATGGCAACCATTGCCAAGGCCGAACCGCATCGCGATGAGGAGACCACAGCGAACCCTGCAACTCCTCACCATCGTGCCGTCTCGCCTGATAGCCAAGCGCTTCTCCTCACCAGCGCCTGGTATTCAACCAGCGACCTCGCCGCCTGCCTGCGAGCGGACGCCTCAACCCTGCGCCGCTGGCGCACCGCCCAGTCACCCCAGGGGCCACCATTCGTCACGGTCTCGGAGCGCGTCGTCATGTATAGCGCCCTTGACGTCGAGGAATGGCTGCGCCGCGACGTACCGTCCCGGCCAAGGGGCTCAATGGCCGATAAGACCACCGTTCCTGTCGGTGTCCGGCTCTCCACCGATATCGAGTACCGCCCTGACCGCCCCACTCCGTATCGGGTACGTGTCCGGTGGACCGATCCGACCAGTAAGCGCCGCCAGTCACTGTCCGAGTGAAAGGACAACGAAGAAGACGCTCAGGAATGGCTCCAGGACATCATCGAGGCCGCACAAGCCGGCCTGAGCCCCTCCCAGGCCACCGTGAAGCTCGCCGAATACGGTGAAGCGAACATGGACCTCGCCCTGCGCGGCCTGGAGTTGAAAACGCTGGACCCCTACCTGTCGGGGTGGCGGATGCGCGTAGTCCCCGCCCTGGGCCACCTCGCGGTACGGATGATCACCAACGGCGTCGTCGACCGAACCGTGCAGAACTGGATCGCCGACGAGCACAGCCGCTCCACGGTGAAGAACACCATCGCCGTCCTGGTCCGCGTCATGGAGCAGGCAGTCCGCGACGGCATCATCAAGGTCAACCCCGCCCGGGTGACCGGCTGGCAGAAGCTCTACAAGCAGGCCGAGGACGAACTCCTCGACCCAAGGGCACTGGCCCTGCCCGACTGGGAGACCCTCATTGCGCTGGCCGACACGCTCGTTGCCGCCTCCCACGACCAGTACCGCGGCTGGGGAGACGTGGTCATCTTCGCTGCGTGCACTGCCGCACGGATCGACGAGGTCTCAGGCTGCCGTGTCGGGGACATCGACACCGCTCAGTGGATCTGGACCGTGCGGCGCCAGACCACACCCGCGCCCGGCGGGCTGACCGACAAGGGCACCAAGGGCAAGCGGGCCCGCAAGGTTCCCATCGTCGAGGAGATCCGCTCCCTCGTCGCCCAGCGTGTCCTGTCCGCCGGCCCGAATCCCGATGCCCGCCTGTTCACCGGCCCGCGCGGCGGACGCATCTCCACCGCCGTCCTGCGCGACGCCACCCACTGGGACGACGTGGTCACCAAGCTCGGCTACGAACACCTGCGCCGCCACGACCTCCGCCACACCGGACTGACCTGGTTCGCGGACGCCGGAGTCCCCATCCACGTCCTGCGCAGGATCGCTGACGACACCTCAGCGCTACCTGCACCCGGACATCCACAAGATCACAGCCGCCGGTACGGCACTCTCCGCACCCCTCAGCGTGCTACGCGCCCCGCGCACCCTTCCCGGAACGACTGTCCTCACCCGCTGACACCGGTCAAGAACCGCTGGTCCCCAACTGGTCCCCAACAATGATCAAGGGGCGGTTTCGGATTCCTCCGAAACCGCCCCTCACCAACGACTCCATAGAGTCGGGACGACAGGATTTGAACCTGCGACCCCTTGACCCCCAGTCAAGTGCGCTACCAAGCTGCGCCACGTCCCGATGCGCTTCGTCGCGGTGAACCGCGTGATCGCGCAAACAGAACACTACCCCACACACGGGGCTGCTTCGAAGGTGGCGTGGGGCGAGGGACAATCGGTGCATGAGCAGTGCTTCTGACGACGGGCGGGACCGGGACACCGAGGGGCGGGCGCGCAGCGCGCGGCCCCGGGACGGGCTCGGGCGGCCCCTGCCGTACGGGAACGACGGGGTGGAGCGGCAGCCCGAAGGGGTGGTGCGCGCGCCCGAGGAGACGGTCGCGGAGGCGCAGGCGCTGCTTGCGGCGGGAAAGCCGTTCCACGCGCACGAGGTGTTCGAGGACGCGTGGAAGTCGGGTCCCGCGGAGGAGCGGGCGCTGTGGCGCGGGCTGGCCCAGCTCGCGGTGGGGCTCACCCACGCGGCCCGCGGGAACGTGACGGGCGGGGCGAGGTTGTTGCGACGGGGCGCCGGGGCGGTCGAGGAGTGGGAAGTGGAGGCCGGGCGGTCGCGGCCGTACGGGCTGGAGCTGGCCGGACTGGCCGCGTGGGCGCGGGAGTTGGCGGGCACGGTGGAGAAGGACGGGGCGGCCGTGGACGCTGAGGTGTGGGCGCCCCGGCTGCGGGGCGGCGGTGCCTGACAGCGGCTCGGGGCCGGGCCCGGCCCGCCTCCGTCGGACGCGGTGACGGGACTGTCGGTGGCGTGGGGCAGACTCGGGGTGTGCGAAAGATTCATGTCATCGGCATCGGGGCGGGCGATCCCGACCAACTGACCCTTCAGGCGGTCAAGGCGCTGAGGAGCACGGATGTGTTCTTCGTCCTCGACAAGGGCGAGGTCAAGTCGGACCTCGTCCAGCTGCGCCGTGACATTCTCGACGCGCATCTGCCGGACGGGACGTACCGCCTGGTGGAGGCGCGCGACCCGGAGCGGGACCGGGCGGCCGGGGGCGCGGGCTACTCCCCCGCCGTCGGCGACTGGCGCAGTGCCCGTGCCGACATCTACGAGCGGCTGATCACCGAGGAGCTGGGCGAGGACGAGAGCGGGGCGTTCCTCGTCTGGGGCGACCCCTCCTTGTACGACAGCACGCTGGGGATTCTGGAGGAGATCCTCGACCGGGGGGCGGTCTCCTTCGAACACGACGTGGTGCCGGGCATCAGCAGCGTCTCGGCGCTGGTCGCCCGCCACCGCACCGGGCTCAACCGTGTGGCCCGGCCCGTCCAGATCACCACGGGCCGCCGGCTCGCCCAGGGCTTCCCGGAGGACGTCGACGACGTGGTCGTCATGCTCGACGCCCACCAGGCCTTCCAGCAGTACACCGACCAGGACATCGACATCTACTGGGGCGCCTACATCGGCACCCCCGACGAGATCCTCGCCTCCGGCCCCCTCGCGGAGACGGCCCCGCGCATCGCCGAACTGCGCGAGCGGGCCCGCGACCGCAAGGGCTGGATCATGGACACGTATCTGCTGCGCAGGAACCCCCGGGAGTAGACGGGGCGCGGCGCCTCGTCACTCCTGCGGGCCCCTGCGGCTGCGGCCCGCATGCAGGCACCGTCACCCGGTGTGAAGCTGACGGGTGTGACGACCACCGACACCGCCGAGCCGCCGTCCGGGGCCCAGGCGGTTCCCGCGCAGCCGCCCGTGCTGGACAAGCGCCGCCGCAACGTCGTCTTCGTGACGATCATGCTGGGCATGCTGCTGGCCGCGCTGGACCAGACGATCGTGGGCACGGCCCTGCCGACGATCGTGTCGGACCTCGGCGGTGCGGAGCACATGTCGTGGGTGGTCACCAGCTATCTGCTGGCGGAGACCGTCGCGACGGTGCTGGTCGGCAAGTTCGGTGACCTGTTCGGCCGCAAGGTGGTCTTCCAGGCGTCGGCGATCATCTTCATCACCGGCTCGTTCCTGTGCGGCCTCGCCTCGAACATGACGCTGCTGATCGTCTGGCGGGGCATGCAGGGCATCGGCGCGGGCGGTCTGATGGTCACCGCGATGGCCCTGATCGCCGATGTGATCCCGCTGCGCGAGCGCGGCAAGTACCAGGGCGCCATCGGTGCCGTCTTCGGTGTCGCCACCGTCATCGGCCCCCTGCTCGGCGGCCTCTTCACCGACCACCTCACCTGGCGCTGGTGCTTCTACGTCAACGTCCCCATCGCGATCCTCGTCGTCGTGGCCGCGGCCCGCACGATCCCGGTGGTGAAGTCGCCGTCCCGCCCGGTCATCGACTACCTGGGCATCGCCTTCGTGGCCGTCGGCGCCAGCGCCCTGATCCTGGCGACGAGCTGGGGCGGCAACGAGTACGCCTGGGGCTCGCCGGTCATCATCGGCCTCTTCGCGGGAGGCGTCCTCGCCCTCGCGGCCTTCTGCTGGGCGGAGACCCGCGCGGCCCAGCCCACGCTGCCGATGCGGCTGTTCGGCAACCCCGTCTTCACGGTCTGCTCGGTCCTCAGCTTCATCGTGGGCTTCGCGATGCTCGGCGCGATGACGTTCCTGCCGACGTTCCTGCAGTACGTGGACGGCGACTCGGCCACGATCTCCGGCGTCCGCACCCTGCCCATGGTCATCGGGCTGCTCATCGCGTCGGTGTTCAGCGGCAACGTCGTCAGCAAGACCGGCCACTACCGCGTCTTCCCCATCGTCGGGTCCCTGGTCATGGGTGCCGGCCTGTTTCTGCTCTCCTTGATGGGCCCCGGCACCAGCACCTGGCTCGCGTCGTTCTACATGTTCGTCCTGGGCACCGGGATCGGACTGTGCATGCAGGTGCTCACCATCGCCGTGCAGAACACCGTCGAGTACACCGACCTGGGCACCGCGACGTCCGGGGTGACCTTCTTCCGTACGCTGGGCAGCTCGTTCGGCACCGCGGTGTTCGGCACGATCTACACGAACACGCTGACGCCGCAGCTCGCGGACGGTGTCGCGGAGGCGGCCCGGACGAGCGGGACCGACCCCGCGGCCCTCATGAAGGCCGCGACCAGTCCGGAGGGGTTGCACGGGCTGCCGTCGGCGACCGCCGCGCCCATCGTGGAGGCGTACGCCGACACGCTCCAGACCGTCTTCCTGTGGACCGTGCCGGTGACGCTGATCGGTTTCGTGATCGCGCTGTTCCTCAAGCAGGTGCAACTGCGCGACAGCGCCCGGATGGGGTCCACGGACCTGGGCGAGGGCTTCGCGACCCCCTCCTCGGCCGACAACCAGCGTCGTCTTGAGGCCGTGGTCGGAAAGATCATCGGCGGTACGAGTCCCGACGCCATGCGCCGGCTCGTCACCGAGTCCGACACCCGTCTCGACATCGCGGGCGCCTGGGCCGTGATGCAGGTCGAGCTGTTCAACCGGATGGTCGGCCACGCGAGCCTCAGCCTGATCGCGGCCCGCCGCCGTATGCCTCCGGAGGTCCTGGTCCCGGTCTTCCAGCGCATGGTGGAGGAGGGCTATCTGACTCGCGACGGCACCCTCTTCTCCCACACCGAGGCAGGTGCCCGCGAGGCCCGCGTCATCGGCGAGGCCCTGGCCACCGCGCTCGCCGAACGCGTCGAGCAGGACGTCGGCCACCCCTCCGGCGCGGACCTCCGCGCCGCCGTCGACACCATCGCCAAGCGTCTCCTGGTCGAGGACCTGACCCACGACGTCCTGACGCGGGACCACCCCAAGTCCCTGGCGACGGCCACGAAGGAGACCTGACGAGCGCGTCGCCCGGGCGCCCTACCCTGCCGCGAAGCCCAGCCGGGCCAGCACCGACACCACGTCCGGTTCCGCTCGTACCCCCGGCGGGAGGGGAGGACGGTGTACGACCACGACCGGCAGCCCCAGTTCCCGGGCGGCCGTCAGTTTGGCCGAGGTGGCCGAGCCGCCGCTGTCCTTGGTGACCAGGACGTCGATGCGGTGGTCACGCAGCAGGGCCGTCTCGGACTCCACCGTGAACGGGCCGCGCGCCAGGAGGACTTCCGTGTGGCGCGGCATCGGCGGCTCGGGGGGTTCCACCGAGCGTACGAGGTAGTGCGGTTCGGGTTCCCGGGCGAAGGCCGCGAGGCCCAGGCGGCCCGTCGTGAGGAAGACCCGCCGGCCCAGGGGCGGAAGCAGGGCGGCGGCTTCGGCGAGGGACGCCGCCGGGTGCCAGCGATCGCCGAGGACGGGGGCCCAGCCCGGGCGGCGCAGGACGACGGCCGGGACACCGGTGGCCGACGCGGCCCGTGCCGCGTTCTCGGTGATGCCCGCCGCGAAGGGGTGCGTGGCATCGACGACGGCGTCCACATGCTCGGCGCGCAGCCACTGCGCGAGGCCCTCCGCCCCGCCGAACCCCCCGACGCGTACGTCTCCGTCCAGGGCCCCCGGCCGGGACACGCGGCCCGCGAGCGACGTGGTCACGCGTACGCCGGGGCGGGCCGCGAGCGAGGCGGCCAGTTCACGTGCCTCGGTGGTCCCGCCGAGGACCAGGACATGCGGGGACATGGCATCGAGCGTACGGGCCCGGGCTCCTGCGCCGACCCGCCCGCCCATCCGCCCGCCCGTCCGTCCGCCCGTCCATCCATCCATCCATCCATCCATCAGCCTCGGCCGCTGTCAGCCCAGGGCCCGGTCCAGGTTGAACGCCGCGCTGATCAGGGAGAGATGGGTGAAGGCCTGCGGGAAGTTGCCCTGCTGTTCGCCGGTGTGGCTGATCTCCTCGGCGTACAGGCCGAGGTGGTTGGCGTAGGTGAGCATCTTCTCGAAGGCGAGGCGTGCCTCGTCGAGCCGTCCGGCCCGGGTCAGGGCCTCGACGTACCAGAAGGAGCAGATCGAGAAGGTGCCCTCCTCGCCGCGCAGGCCGTCGGGGCTCGCGTTCGGGTCGTAGCGGTAGACCAGCGAGTCGGAGACCAGGTCCTCGGTGAGCGCGTCGAGGGTGGAGAGCCACTTCGGGTCGGTGGGCGAAATGAACTTGGCCAGGGGCATCATCAGCACCGCGGCGTCCAGGACATCGTCGTCCTCGTGCTGGACGAAGGCCTGACGCGTCGGTGACCAGCAGCGTTTCATGATCCGCCGGTAGATCGTGTCGCGGGCGTCGCGCCAGCGCACGATGTCCGCGGGCAGGCCCCGGCGGGTGGCCAGCCGTATGGCCCGCTCGATCGCCACCCAGCACATGAGCCGGGAGTAGAGGAAGTTCTTGCGGCCGCCGCGGGTCTCCCAGACGCCCTCGTCGGGCTGGTCCCAGTGTTCGCAGACCCAGTCGACGAGTCCGCAGATGTCGTCCCACTGGTCGCTGGAGATCGGCTGGGCCCACTTGTCGTAGAGGTAGACCGAGTCGATGAGGGCTCCGTAGATGTCGAGCTGGAGCTGGTCGGACGCCGCGTTGCCGACCCGGACGGGGGCGGAGCCCTGATACCCCTCCAGGTGGGGCAGCTCCCGCTCGGGCAGGTCGGTGCGGCCGTCGATGCCGTACATGATCTGCAGCGGGCCCCCGGGGAGGCCGTCGCCCGGGGTGATGTACTTGGCCGCGAAGGCCATGAAGGACTCGGCCTCGGTGGTGAAGCCCAGCCTCAGCAGCGCGTACACGCAGAACGCGGCGTCGCGCACCCACACGTACCGGTAGTCCCAGTTGCGCTCGCCGCCGAGCTGTTCGGGCAGGCTGGTCGTGGCCGCGGCCACGATCGCGCCGGTCGGCGCGTAGGTGAGCAGTTTGAGGGTGAGCGCGGAGCGGTGCACCATCTCCCGCCACCGGCCGCGGTACTGGGAGGCGGTCAGCCAGTGCCGCCAGAAGGCCACCGTGGAGTTGAACAGTGCCTCGGCCTCGGCGCGCGGGCAGCGGCGGGGCTGGATGGCGCCGCTGACCTGGTCGAGGGCGAACACCGCGGACTCGCCCTCCTGGAGCTTGAAGTCCACTCGCGCGTCGAGCCCGTCGCATTCGAGCGGCTCCGTGGCGGTCAGCGCGAGGGACAGGTCCGCCGACTCGAAGATCACCATGTCGTCGTGCAGCCGTGCGGTGTGCGGCTGGGCTCCGTACTCGAACCGGGGGGCCACCCGTGCGCGGAAGGGGATCGAGCCGCGTACGCACAGCACACGGCGGATCAGCCGGTGCCGGTCCGCCTCGGTCTCGTCGCCGTCCACCGGCATGAAGTCCTGGATCTCGCCCACCCCGTCCTCGGTGAAGAACCGGGTGACCAGGACGTTGGTGTCGGGGAAGTAGAACTGCTTGGTCCGGGCCGGCACAGCGGCCGCCAGCTCGAAGGAGCCGCCCCGGTCGGCGTCCAGGATGGAGGCGAAGACGCTGGGGGCGTCGAAGGACGGACAGCAGTACCAGTCGATCGTGCCGTTCGTACCCACCAGGGCCACGCTGCGCAGATCGCCGATCAGGCCGTGCTCGGCGATCGGCAGATAGCGGGCGGATGCCGGTGGATCCTCGTGAGCCGATGCCGGTGGATCCTGGTGACCGGACGCCTCGGACATGGCCGCATCCTCCCTGCCCCGGGAACACACTGCTGACGCCTCTCAGCGTAGGCGCTCCGCCGGATCCGCGGTTCGTTTGCCGCGAGCCGGTGGGGCTGGTCCCGCATCGCGGCGGAGCCGCAGATCGACACAGCCCCGCGCCCCCTACGGGGCACGACGCGATGAAATCAGCGCAGGAGCAGCTGCGCCCCGCCCACCACCGTCGCCGCGATCACCAGCTGTTCGAACAGCCGCTGGTTGATCTTGTTCACGGCCCATTTCCCGATGAACGCCCCCGGTACGACGAAGGCGGCGAGCGCGGCGTCCAGCAGCAGCGAGTTCCCGTCGATCAGGCCGAGGCCGACGCTGAAGGGGACCTTGGAGACGTTGACGATCAGGAAGAAGAAGGCGGAGGTCCCCAGGAAGCCGAGCTTCCGGAAGCCCGCGGAGAGGAGGTACATCGACATCACCGGGCCGCCCGCGTTGGCGACCATCGTGGTGAAGCCGCCCAGCACGCCGTACGAACGGGCCTTGATCCGGCCGGTCCGCGTGGACACCGAGTCGGGTTCCTCCTCCGCCTCGGCCTTGCGGCGGCGCCAGACGGTGACCCCGGCCATCAGCAGCAGGATCGCGCCGATCGACGTCCGTACGACCTGGTCGTCGGCCCAGATCAGGAACACCGTGCCGAAGACGACTCCCGCGGCGACCGCCGGGAACAGTTTCCACAGGGTCGGCCAGTGCGCGTGCCGCCGGTAGGTGAGCACGGCGAGCACGTCGCCGACGATGAGGATCGGCAGCAGGACTCCGGTCGAGGCCCGGGCGGGCAGTACGGCCGCGAAGATCGCGAGGCTGACCGTGTTGGCTCCGCTGACGGCGGTCTTGGAGAAGCCGACGAGCAGGGCCGCGGCGGCGAGGGCGGCGAACTCCCACAGGGATATGTGCCAGAGCGTCATCGTGTTCATGCGGGGACCGATGCTATGCCCACGTATCCGGTCGCGTCAGGACCGTCTCGACAGGTGGCCCCTGCCGCCGGCGCCGGTCGCGCGGTACAGACCGCTCGTCGCACGGTACGGACCCGCCGGTCGCACGGTATGGACCGCTCCCACGCCCCCTGGAAAGATCACCCCCGACCCTGCACCGACGCCGACGGAGGACCCATGGCCGACTCCCGCGAGCACACCCTCACGGGCACCCGGGGCACGATCACCGCACGCGAGTGGCCACGGGAGCGGCCTCGGTACGTGGCGCTGCTGGTGCACGGCTACGGGGAGCACATCGGCCGGTACGAGTACGTGGCCGATGTACTGCACACGCACGGCGCGGCCGTGTTCGGCCCCGACCACATGGGGCACGGGAGGTCGGAGGGCGAGCGCGTGCTGGTCGAGGACTTCGAGGACGTGGTGAGCGACGTGCACGCGGTGGAGCGGCTCGCCCGGGCCGCCCATCCGGATGTGCCGGTCGTGCTGATCGGCCACTCCATGGGCGGCCTGATCGCCGCGCGACACGCCCAGCGGTACGGGGACGGCCTGGCCGCGCTCGTCCTCTCCGGGCCGGTCATCGGCGGCTGGGACCTGCTGCCCCAGCTGCTCGCGCTCGATCCGCTGCCCGACATCCCCATCGACCCGACGACGCTCTCGCGCGACCCGTCGGTCGGTGCGGCGTACGCGGCGGATCCGCTGGTCTGGCACGGGCCGTTCAAGCGCCCCACCCTGGAGGCCTTCGTACGCACTCTGGAGACCATCGCCAAGAGCGGTGACGTGGGTGCGCTGCCACTGCTGTGGCTGCACGGGGACGACGACCGGATCGTGCCGCTGCCCGCCAGCCGCGCGGGCGTCGAGGAGCTGCGCGGGGCCGACTGGACCGAGCGCGTGTACGCGGGCGCTCAGCACGAGGTGTTCAACGAGACGAACAAGGACACGGTCCTCGCGGACGTGACCGCCTTCGTGGACCAGGTCCTCGCGGACTGAGGGCGGACGGGCCTCGCGGCCTCGGAACCGGGTGTTTTCGCTGATCCGCCCTGGGCACCCGGCCCCACATGGAGTGGTTGCGGCGAGCGGCCTGCGCGGAGGAGGACCCCGAACTGTTCTTCCCCGTGGGCACGGTCGGCCCCGCGCGGCACGACATCGCCGCCGCCAAGCGCGTCTGCGCCCGCTGTCCGGTGGCCGGACAGTGCCTCGCGTGGGCGCTCTCCACCGGACAGACCTCCGGTGTGTGGGGTGGCACGGGCGAGGAAGAGCGCGCCGCGCTGCTCCGCATGGTCCGCCGTCGGCAAACGCCGCGAACATCGCAAACGTCAAGGAGAAACGCACCATGACCGTGGTGAAGAGCACCCTGTCCGAGTCTGCTCGTCAGGTCGTCGGGGAGGCCCTGCAGGGCACTCTGGTGGATCTGCTCGGGCTCTCGCTCATCGGCAAGCAGGCCCACTGGAACATCGTGGGCCCGCGGTTCCGCTCGATCCATCTGCAGCTCGACGAGGTCGTCGACACGGCCCGTACGTACGCCGACACCGTGGCCGAGCGCGCGGCGACGCTCGGTGTGCCGCCGGACGGCCGGCCCGAGACGGTCGCGACGACGGCCGCCCCGCAGGGCCCCAAGGAGGGCTGGGTGCAGGACACCGAGGTCGTCGGCGTGCTGGTCGAGGCGCTGGAGACGACCATCGGACGGCTGCGGGAGCGGATCACCGCGACGGACGAGCCCGACCCCGTCACCCAGGACCTGCTGATCGGTCTGACGGCGGAGCTGGAGAAGCACCGCTGGATGTTCCAGGCCGAGGACTGGCCGCGCGCCTGAGGCCGGCGGGCGTGCGCGGCGAACAGCGCACGCAGGGCCACGCATGCCTCGTAGACAGGGACGAGCGCACGACCGAAAGGGGTACGTCATGACCGACGCCCTCGAACTCGACGCGCTGTGGGACGAGTTCCACCGCGCGGTGAACATGACCTCGCAGGAGCTGGCCGCGTGGCTGCGGGTGAGCGACGCCTCCGAGGAGACGGAACCGCTGCCGGAGCACGCGGGTTCGCCCACCGGTGAGCATGTGCTGGCCATCCTCCAGAAGCGCCGCACCGACCTCACCGACGACGACCTCGACGTGATGTACGAGGTCGTGGACACCGTCACCGCCGAGAAGGACCCGGAGGGCGAACCGTTGACGGGCCCCGGGGCGGACGAGACACAACGCCGTCATCGGCTGATGGCGTTGGGCCACGATCCGCTCAAGCCGCCTTCCTAGAGCGGCAGTTGTTCCTCGCAGGGCCCGGGAAAGGCATTCGAAGATCCGGTAAGCGGTGACACACTGCTCGCACACATTGACGAGCAGAGGAGCGCCGCATGACGGGGACAGAGCCTTCCGCGCACCGGATCGACACGAGCAGGCCACATCCCGCGCGGGTGTACGACTGGCTCATCGGCGGCAAGGACAACTACCCGGTCGACGAGGAACTGGGCCTGCGGATGCTGGAGTTGGAGCCGCACGCCAAGCACTCCGCGCTCAACAACCGCTGGTTCATGCACCGCGCCACGCGGTGGCTGGTCCAGGAGGCGGGCATCCGTCAGTTCCTCGACATCGGTGCGGGTATCCCGACGGAGCCCAACCTCCACCAGCTGGCGCAGGCAGCGGCGCCCGACGCGCGGATCGTGTACGTCGACAACGACCCCATCGTGCTGGCCCATGCGGCGGCGCTGCTGCACGGCACTCCCGAGGGGGTGACGGAGTACATCCAGGCGGATGTGCGCGACACGGGCAAGATCCTGGAACAGGCGAGGGCCGTCCTCGACTTCGACCGGCCCATCGCGCTGTCGCTGGTCGCGCTGCTGCACTTCGTCGCCGACGAGGACGGGGCGTACAACCTGGTGGGCGGTCTGGTCGAGGCGCTGCCCACCGGCAGTTGCCTCGTACTGTCGATGATCACCGGGGACTACGACCCGGTGAACATGGACCGGGCCGTACGGTCGTACGCGGCGGGCGGCGTCACGCTCGTTGCCCGTCCGCACGCCGAAGTGACCCGCTTCTTCAAGGGACTTGAACTGGTCGAACCAGGCGTCGTCCCCCTGCCGGAATGGCATCCGGAACTCGCGGCGGGCGAACGGCTCAAGGGCGAGGCGCCGGTGCCGCTGTACGCGGGTGTGGGGTTCAAGACCTCTTGACCCCCTCCTGAGCCACCTCTTGAGCGCCTCGACGGCACCCCCTTGCTCAGCGCAGCAGCCACCCGCCGTCCACGCCGAGGTTGACGCCGTTGACCGCTTCGTTGCGGAGCAGGAAGTCCACCGCGTCCACGACGTCCCGCATGCGCGCGAGCCGTCCCGTGGGCGTCTGGGCGCGGTAGTTCTCCAGCACCTCCGGGGGCTTGCCCGCCCAGAAGGGGCTGTCGCCGACGATGCCCGGGTGGACGGCGTTGACGCGGATCGGGGCGAGTTCGCTCGCGAGGGTGCGCACCAGGCCCGTGACGCCCGCGTTCACCGTGGCGACGGTCGTTGCGCCCGGGTAGGGCCTTCCCTTGGCTTGCCCGCCGAAGATCACGACGGCGCTCTGCTCGGTCATCCGGGGCAGCAGCGTGTGGACGGCCTCGGTGTAGCCGACGAGCTTGAGCGTGACGAGGTGCAGCGCGGCGTCGATGTCGTACTCGGTGACGGTGTTCTGGTCGCGGGAGATGCCCGCGAGGACGAGGTGGTCCACCCGCCCGACACCGGCCAGCGCGCCCGCGATCTCCTTGGGCCGGGACAGGTCCAGAGCCAGCCCGTGCGCGCCGATCTCCTTGGCGGCCGTGTCGGCGCGGTGGGCGTCGCGGCCGGTGAGTACGACCTCGTCGCCGCGTTCCGCGCGGGTGCGGGCGATCTCGCGGCCGATGCCGGCCGTACCGCCGATGACGACAACACTGCTCATGGCCTCTCCTCCGGCACGTCGTGGCTCACGGCTTCTTCTCCCCTTGTTCTCCGCCCAGTTGTTCTCCGCTCAGCACGTCGCGCAGGTAGTCCCAGTCGCGGGCGAACCGGTAGGAATGGCGCGACGGCGGCTGCGGTGCCTGGGTCTCCAGCCAACGCACCGGTCCCGTACCGGCGCTGGTAAAGCTGTGGACGCAACCGGCGCCCGCCCAGGCGGCGTCGCCCACGCCGAGTCGGTACTGCTCGCCGTCGAAGGCGGCGTCCACCGTTCCCTCGACGATCAGATACGTCTCCTCGAAGGGGTGGTCGTGCGCGCCCGCGACGCCGTCGGCCGCGTACCGCACCATGAACATCGTCGAGGCCACCGCGCCCAGGTCGGCGTCCACCATCATCTTCACGGTGATGCCGCTGTAGACGAGGAGCGCGGTGCGCATGCTGGCCGACACGGCGAGGAGGTCCTGGGACTGCTTGCCGGAGTCCATCTGGGCGGCCTCGAAGTGGCCGAACGAGCGGGTGCGCGGGTCGCGTACGTCGATCCGGACCGGCTCGCGGACCGACTCGTGGTCCGACAGCGCGGATACCGCCCGGGTGTCGTGTCCGTAGCGCGCCCTCGGCACCGGAGCGAGCATCTCCGCCCAGCGTGCGGCGGTGTCCCCGGCCCCGCGCCAGGCGTGCGGCACGCCCGTCGGCAGCAGCCCGTAGTCGCCTTCTTCGAGGAGGTACGAGCCCTCGGGCGTATCGAGGATCACCGTCCCGGCGAGCAGGTGGAAGGACTCCTCGTACGAGTGGACGTGGGCCCCGATCGCCCCGTCCGGCGTCAGTTCGCAGACGCCGAAGCCCGTGTGGACGGAGCCGTCCTCCTCGCCGACCACGGTCCGCCGTGTGAATCCCGTGCTGTCGTAAGGCAGTTGGGTCGGGGCGGCGAACGTGGCGTCCGCCGCCCGTCGGATCACGTGGTGCGTCATGCCTGCTGCTTCCCGCGCGCCTCGACCGCTGTCGCGAGGCGGTCGCGGGACTCCTCGACCAGGCGCCGTGCCCGCCCGGCGTCGGCGAGCAGCCTGCCGTCGCGCTTGCGCACGACGCCGTCGACGATGACGGTCTCGACATTGGACACGTCCGCGCTCAGCGTCACGGCGGCCACCGGGTCGATGAGCGGCGCGACGTTGAGCGCGGTCGCGTCGATCGCGACGACGTCGGCGCGCTTGCCGGGGGTCAGTGAACCGGTGCGGTGTTCAAGTCCGGCGACATGCGCGCCGTTGACCGTCGCGATCTCCAGCATCTGACGTGCCGTCAACATCGTTTCGGGTACGGGGATGTCGGCCTGCCAGCACTCGGCGTTCACCCGTGCCCGCTCGGCGCCGAAGGCCGCGCGGATCTGGGTGAACATGTCGCCGGGCACGGTGGTGACCACGTCGATGCTCAGGGACGGCCGCAGCCCGTGCTCGATGGCCTTCATCACGGGTGGCCAGCCGTGCCCCATCTGGGTTTCCACCTGCGGTGCGATGGAGACGGTGCCGCCGCTGTCGGCGACCATCCGCCACTCCTCCTCGCTGAAGTAGCAGCAGTGCACGTAGGTGGTGTCGGAGCCGAGCAGCCCCAGGTCGTTCAGCTGCTTGACCATTCCGAAACGTCCCGCCAGCCGTCCCATGCCGACGTGCACGGTGATGGGGATGCCCAGTTCGCGTGCGAGGCGCCACTCGGCCTCGACGACGTCGTTGATGCAGAAGCCGGGGCCGCGGGTGGCGAGGCCCATGGTCAACAGCCCGTCGTCCGAAGCGAAGTGACGGTCCCTCACCCTGCGTACGTCGTCCCCGGGAATCGCGATCTTGCTCTCGTACCAGTAGTCGGCGAGGGAGGTGTTGGCGCTGCCGTACGCGTACTGGGCGCGGATGCCGGTCTCGCCGAGCGCCTGGACCGCGGCGTCCGGATGCTCGGGGGTGTTGTTGATGTGGGACCAGTCGACGAGGGTGGTGATCCCGGCGTTCAGGCACTCCAGTGAGCCCGCCAGGTTGCCCGCGTACACGTCCTCGGGTGTGTAGACGGGCGCGAAGGTGTCGAGGACCTCCACGAAGTAGTCGTCGAGGGTGGCGTTGGGGGCGCAGCCGCGGATGGGCGCCTCCCAGGTGTGGCGGTGGGTGTCGACGAAGCCGGGCACGAGGATGCGGCCCGTCATGTCGAGCACCTCGGCGTCCGCGCTGATGTCGCGGTCGACCGCCACGATCTTCCCGTCCTCGATGAGGACGTCACCGCCGGGCAGGTCCCCGATGTCGGGGTCCATCGAGATCACGTGGCCCGAGCGCAGGAGCATCCGATTCGTCATCGCCCTACTCGCCTCTCTCCTTGCCGAGTTCAGTACGCGGTGAGGTCGCGGACCTTGGTCACGACCTTGTCGACGGTGGGGATCACCTGCTCTTCGAGCGCGTCCGCGAAGGGCAGGGGCACGCATTCGGCGGCGACCCGGCGCACGGGCGCGTCGAGGAGGCCGAATCCCTCGTCGGCGACGACCGACACGAGCGTGCCGCCCCAGCCGCCCTGGTACGGGTTCTCCTCGACGGTCACGAGCCGTGAGGTCTTCGCGAGCGAGCCGAGTACGGTCCGGGTGTCGAGCGGCACCAGGCAGCGCAGGTCGATCACCTCCGCCTCGATGCCCTCCTCGGCCAGCCGTTCGGCGGCGGTGAGCGCCACCGGCACCATCGAGGCGAGGGCCACGAGCGTGATGTCGGCGCCCTCGCGCACGACGGCCGCGCGCCCCAGCTCGACGACGTGGTCCGGCGGTGCGGGCGCACCCTTGGCCGCGAGCAGGCCCTTGTGCTCGAAGAAGACCACGGGGTCGTCGCTGCGGATGGCGGCCGCCATCATGCCGACCACGTCGGCGGGGGTGGCCGGTGCCGCGATCTTCAGTCCGGGGATCGTCAGCGCCCAGTTCTCGGTGGCCTGCGAGTGCTGCGCGCCGAAGCCGAGCCCGCCGCCGTTGGCCGTACGCACCACGAGCGGCACGGTGACCTGACCGCCCGTCATGTACCGCACCTTGGGTATCTCGTTGGCGAGGTAGTCCCAGCAACAGGCGAGGAAATCGGAGAACATGATCTCGGCGACGGGTCGCATCCCGGTCATCGCGGCGCCCATCGCGGCCCCGACGATGGCCTGTTCGGAGATCGGCGTGTCCCACACCCGCCCGGACCCGAACTCCTCGTGCAGACCGGCGGTCGTCTTGAACACTCCGCCCGCCGCGCCGATGTCCTCGCCCAGGCACACCACCGTCGGATCACGCCGCATCTCCCGCGCGATGCCCTCGGCGACCGCCTGCCGGTAGGTGATCACGTCCGCCACGCCGCACCTCCGTCGGCCCACACGTCGGTCAGCGCTTCCCGGGGATCGGGTGCGGGCGCGTTCTTGGCGGCCTCAACCGCCGCCTGTACGAGGCTGGTTGCGCGCTCGTCGGCCTCGGTGACGGTGCCGGCCGACACCCCGAGTTCGGCGAGGCGGCCGCGTGCCACGTCCAGCGGGTCGTGCTTGAGCCAGCGCTCGACCTCCTCCGCGGGGCGGTACGTCGCCGGGTCGGCGCGGCTGTGGCCGAAGTGCCGGTAGGTCTGCGCCTCCAGCAGGCTGGGCCCGTCTCCTGCCCGGGCCCGGCCCGCGAGCCGGGCCACCGCCTCCTGGACGGCGACCACGTCGTTGCCGTCGACGATCTCGCCGGGGATGCCGTAGGCGGACGCCCGGTCGGCGGCGGGGTTGGCCACCGCGGTCACGTCGGCGATCGGGGTGTACTCCATGTAGAGGTTGTTCTCGCAGACGAACAGCACGGGCAGTTTCCACACTGCGGCGAGGTTGAGCGCCTCGTGGAACGCGCCGATGTTGGTCGCGCCGTCGCCGAAGAAGGCCACGGCGAGCTGTTCGGTGCCGCGCAGCCGGGCCGACCAGGCGGCGCCGACCGCCATCGGGAGATGGGCGCCGACGATCGCGTACGAACCGAGCATGTTCCGCGATGCCTTGGTCAGGTGCATCGAGCCGCCCTTGGCCCCGCACAGTCCGGTGGCGCGGCTCATCAGTTCGGCGAGGCACTCCTCGGGGGTCGCGCCGCGGGCCAGCGCGTGGTGGTGGCCGCGGTAGGTGGCGAAGACGTAGTCGTCGTCGCGCAGGGCCGCGCTCGCGCCGACGGCGATGGCCTCGTGTCCGGCGGCGAGGTGGGTGGTTCCCTTGACGAGGCCGGACATGAACAGGTCGTGGGCGGCCTGCTCCGTACGCCGGATGACGGCCATCTGCTCGTACAGCGCGAGGAGTTGGGCCGTGTCCGGGCCAGGGTTATCCCGCTGAGGGGCTTCCGGCAGCGAGGAACCCGGCCGGGGGGCGTCCGTCATCGTTCCCCCCTGCCCTCGCGGGTGTTGAGGTGGGACTGGGCCTCGCGCCGGGTGTTGAGTTCGCCGCCGACGGTCCAGTACTTGCGGCCGGCGACGAGGAGTTCCTCGGCGGGGAACTTCGTGATCACCTCGCACCCGTCGGCCGTGACGACGAGTTCCTCCTCGATGCGCGCGGCCGACCAGCCGTCCGCCGCCGGCCAGTAGGTCTCCAGGGCGAACACCATGCCCTCTTCGAGGACTTCGGGATGGTCGAGCGAGACGAGACGGCTGAAGATCGGCTTCTCCCAGATGGACAGGCCCACCCCGTGCCCGTACTGGAGGGCGAAGGCGGCCGTCTCGTCCGGGAAGCCGAACTCCTCGGCGCGTGGCCAGACTTGGACGATGTCGGCGGTCGTGGCGCCGGGGCGGACCAGAGAGATGGCCTCGTCCATGTAGGCGCGGCAGCGAATGTAGGCGTCGCGCTGGGCGGGCGAGGCGCTGCCGACGGCGAACGTGCGGTAGTAGCAGGTGCGGTAGCCGAGGTGGCTGTGCAGGATGTCGAAGAAGGCGGGGTCGCCGGGGCGGATCAGCCGGTCGCTGTAGACGTGCGGATGCGGTGAACAGCGCTCGCCCGAGATGGCGTTGACGCCTTCGACGTACTCGCTGCCGAGGTCGTAGAGGACCTTGCTGACGAGTCCGACGCACTCGTTCTCACGGATGCCGGGTCGCAGGTGGGCGTACAGCTCCTCGTAGGCGGCGTCGACCATCGAGCAGGCCTGGGTGAGGAGGGAGATCTCGTCGGGTGTCTTGACGCGGCGGGCCTCCAGGAAGACCTGCTGGCCGTCGACGACGTCGATGCCCTGTTCCTTGAGGGCGTGCAGGACGGGCATCTCGGCGAGGTCAACGCCCAACGGCTCGCCCGCCAGGCCGTGTTCGCGCAGTTCGGCGGCCACTTTCGCCGCGACGTCCGCGCCGATGCCGGCGTCCGGGTGGAAGGCGCCGCGGAGGGTGGAGATGCCGGCGCGGGCGCCGGTGGGCGGGCCTTCCTTGCCGTCGCTGTAGTCGAGCCAGGGGTTGTAGAGCTGATGGTGGCGGGCGGCCGAGCCGAAGTCCCAGACGATCGGTTCGCCGCCGCGGACGAGCAGCGCGAAGCGGATCAGTTTGTCCATCGCCCAGGTGCCGATGTGGGTGGACGACATGTAACGGATGTTGGCGAAGTCGAAGCTGAGCAGCGCTCCCAGCTCGGAGCGGTTCAGTGCCTCGTGGAGCCGGGCCAGCCGCTGTGTGCGCAGCCGGTCGAGGTCGATGCGCTGTTCCCAGTCGACGGCGTTCGGTCCGAATGTGCGGATTGCCATGACGACCACCACCCTCATTCGGAGTGAACGACCGTCCGAGCGAAGTGTCAACCCATACTGAACACGAACCAGACGCCGACAGCGGGTTCACTGCCGTCGTTGCGGTAGCGGTGCGGGGTCGTCGACTCGAAGCAGACGGCGTCGCCGGGCCGGATCACGTGCTCCTCGAAACCGAGCGTGAGGACCAGTTCGCCGGAGGTCAGATAGCCGTACTCCGTCCCGGGGTGCCGCATGAGGCCTCCCGCGCTGGAGGAGGTCCCGCCGGGCCGGTAGGTCACGCGCAGGAAGTCGACGTCCGCTCCCGGAACGTGACCGAGACGTTCCCATGTTACTCCCGAATCGAGCTCCAGCATCTCCCGCTCACCGCTTCCGACCAGCGGTCCGATCCTGCGGCCGGGGTCGGCGGCGAAGGCGGCGAGAGCGCGCAGCACGGTGTCGGGGGGCACGCCCACGACCGCGGTCGCCGGGGTTCGGGCGCTCTCCCCCTCCGCGTCGAAGAGCGACTCGACCGGGATGGAGAGCGCGGTGGTGATCGCGTACAGGGTGCTCACCGAGGGCTGGCTCTTGCCGGTCTCGATCTGGGAGATCAGGCTCGCGGAGACCCCGATCTCCCGCGCGAGGCCGCGCAGGCTCATCCCCCGCGCCGTACGCGCCTGCCGGATGCGCGCGCCGACGGGCGGCACGACCACAGGGGACACGGACGGCTCCTTCCGCGGATACGTTCACACTCATTGAACAGCGCAGCCGGAGAAATGGGGAGCGTTGCTCGAAATCGGCGTACGCCGACTACGCCACGGCACCGTCCATGGACCTGGCGCAGATCAGCCGAAGCCGCGCACGACCGCGAGTGAAGGCGCCCTCGGCCGCCTTGACCGAGATCTGGTGGATGCGGGCGAATTCCAGAGTGGAGATCCCATGGGCGCGAGCGAGCACGACCTGCCGCTCCCGGCCCCGCAGGAGGTGCACCTGGCGGAGCAGCCAGCGGCCGAAGTCCCTGTCGCATACATCCTCGTCCGGGGTCTCGGGCGTACGGACATCGGCGGTGTGGGGCAACAGCCGTCTGCTGCGCTCCTGTTCGCGGTGGTTGTCGGCGCAGAGGCGCAGGGCCACCGAGGTCAGAAAGGGGCCGATCCGCTCCGGGTCCAGATCGCCGCAGGCGGCGGCCCTCAGCATCGCCTCCTGTACGCAGTCCTCCGCGTCCTGTGCGTCCTGCGCGTTCGGAAGCCGCCGGCGGACGAGTCTCATCAGCCGCTCCCGGTGGCCGGCGATCACCTCCCAGGACAACGCCCTTCGTAATTCCTCCTGGGATTCCTGGAGTTCCCCGTCGCCGAACCCGGACACACCCGAAGTCTCCGCCCAATTCCCGTGACCCATGATCCCGGTCTGTCCGGGCGGGGAGAGCGAAAAACCAGGGGCCTTCGCCTTTCATTCATCCGCATGAAGAACGGACGATCAGATTCCGATGTCTCGGGAACCGTGCTCCGGCTCCTCGACGAGGAGCGCGAAATCGGTGATGACAGGGGCGAGTTGACCGCTCAGCCACAGTGGAAGCTGGTCCCGCCGGTGCGGGTCTCCGGGGATGCCGCGCGCGCCCAGCGGCACGGCCCAGAGGCTGTTCTCGCGGCGGGCGAGGTCCCAGACGTACCGGGCGGACGGCCCGCGGGAGCTGAGATCGGTCACGCCCGGCGTGCTCGACGTGGCCAGCACGCAGTCGTGGTCCCCGGCGAGGCCGGGCCATTCCTCGCCCTCGGCGGCGGGGAGGACCCGAGAGGGGGCGAGCCGGTGCAGTTCGCCCCAGATGACGGGCTCCAGGCGTGCCGTCTCCTCCAGAGCCGCCCGCACGACCGCCGCACTGTCCAGCCCCGGGAGCAGCTCGGTGGCCAGCAGGTTCTCCAGCGCGAAGGCGACCTTCGCGGTGAGGTTCAGCCATGGTTCGAACACCGCGGGGTACGACAGGGGCGGCACGGCGAGACTCTTCAACTCGGGGGCCGCCGCGACCCGTTGCACGACCGCGGAACGCAGCCGGGCGTAGTCCCCGGCGGCGGTGCTGTCGGCGTCCATGTGCCGGTTCCAGGCCAGCAGTCGCGCCCTCAGCGCCTCCGCCTCGGGGCCGAGTCCGTCGAGCCGTGCCACTCGCTCCAACAGGGGTGCGGCTGCCGTGAGTTGGGTGTCCATGTGGATGGCCACCATGTCGTGAGGCTCCCACTGGCGCGACGCGCGCAGCAGGCCGTCGATGCGGTCGGCGCGGTACGGCGGGGCGAACTCCGTGCCCAACGGCGCGGCGAGGCCACGCTCGTTGGCCATCACCGCGATGCCTTCCACCTCGGCGCGAGGTGTGTCATGACGGCCCTGCCACTCGCGCCCGCTCCGCCGACCGGGCACGATCCGCAGCCCGTTCTCCCGGTGACGTACGGGCACGTGTCCGGCCACCCGGTGCAGCAGCCCGCCGGACGTGTCCGCGGCGTGCACGACGTTCACCGGCTCGATCCAGCGGTCGAGCGCCCGGTCCACGTCCACGACCGTACGGGCCCGGAGGAGTGCCGGGAGCGCGTCGAACCCCAGGTCCTCTGTGACGCGGGGCGGGTAGCGCAGGCTGATGCCTTCGCAGAGCACGGTGGGTCCCGAGTCGCCGTCGGCCCCATCGGCAAGGCCCGACTCGCCCTCGGTCCCCTCAGCCGGTCCCGACTCACCCTCGGCCCCCTCGGCGGGTACGTCGATGACGACCGGCCCGCGCTCCGTCTCGATCACGTCGATCTCGACCGGGTCGCCGCCCGCGACCCGGATGGTCTCCCGGTGGTGGGCGGCCGGCCGCCATCCCTCGGGCCCCAGCGCCTCGATGCCGTCGACCGATGTGCGCAGGCGCTCCCGGTAGAGGTCGTGGTAGTCGGACATGGCGTTGGTGATGGCCCACGCCACGGTCCCGGTGTGGCCGAAGTGCGCGATGCCGGGCACCCCGGGGACGGCGAAGCCGACGACGTCGTACTCCGGGCACGAGAGGTGTATCTGCTGGTAGAAGCCCGGGTCCTGGATGAAGCGGTGGGGGTCACCGGCGATGAGCGGGGCCCCGGACGCGGTGCGGTCGCCCGCGACCATCCAGCCGTTGGAGCCCGAGGTGGCGGGGCCGTCCGCGGCGAAGAGTTCGAGGGCCTCGTCGCCGAGCCGGCGCGCGACCTCCTCGCGCCACAGCTTGGTCGGGAAGCCGGCGAAGAGGATGTGGTGGGCGAGCCAGACGCCGAGGGGTGTCCACTTCCGCCAGGTTCCCGAGGCCAGTCCCGTGGCCGCGAACTCCGGCGCGTCGGCCGCTCCCCGCTCAAGGCCGGCGTTCACCCCGTCGACGTACGCCGACACCCAGGCCGCCGTCTCCTCCTCCAGCGTCCCGAAGCAGCGCCGGGCCGTGTCGTCGAGCCGGGCCCGGCGGACGAAGCGGTCCCAGGGGACGGCGGTAGCCCCGAGGAAGGAGGCCGTGGTGCCCTGCGAGCGATGCCTTTCGGTCTCGATCTGCCAGGCCCGGTCGCGCGCCGCGTTCTCCCCCTGGGCGAAGGCCAGTTGCAGCGGATCGGGGGCACGGAGATGCGGGATGCCCCAGGCGTCCCGGTACGTCCTGCTCGCCATGGTCCTCGCTCCTCGAACTCCTGGTGACTCGGCCGAACCGGCCACCTGACGATCCACCACTCATCAAGTTAGCTTAGGCTAAGCTAACTTCTCTCAATCGGGCTCGGCGCACACGCCATCAGGGAGGAGTCCGCCCATGGGCTTGCCGGTCATCAACTCCTATCCCATGCCCGACCGTTCCGCGGTCCCCCCGTCGGGCCCGCCCTGGACGATCGATCCGGCACGGGCCGCGCTGTTGATCCACGACATGCAGAACCACTTCGTCCAGGCCTTCCCGCCGGACTGCTCGCCCGTCGTGGAGCTGCTCGACAACAGCGCCACCCTGCGCGAGCTCGCGGGGACGCTCGGCATGCCGGTGGTGTTCAGCGCCGAGCCGGCCGCCCAACGCCCGGGCCAGCGGGGACTGATGACCGACATCTGGGGCCCCGGCATCGGTCAGGAACCCGGCGACGACGCGGCGATCGTCGCGGAACTCAAGCCCAGGGTGGGGGAACACCTGCTGGTCAACGTCCGCCACAACGCCTTCCTCCGCAGTCATCTGGGCCGGCTGCTGCGCTCCGAGGGGCGCGACCAGCTGATCCTCTGCGGGGTGCGGGCACATCTCGGCATATTGCTGACGGCCGCGGACGCCTTCATGCACGACATCCAGCCGTTCGTCGTGGCCGACGCGGTGGCCGACTTCTCCGCCGAGGACCACTCCATGGCACTGCGGTGGATCGGACGCACCAGCGTCGTGTGCACCACCGACCAGCTGATCCGCCAACTCCTGCACGGCAGGGCGGCGCAGAGCATGTGACGCCGCGGCACGGAGCATGTGATGCCTTCGCCCTCGCGTTCGCCCTCGCTCTCACCTTCGCCGACGCGGGTCGTTCACGAGCACGGACGTCCCGGATAGTCGTCGCCCTCCGGTACGCCCGCCTCGCGCATCCTGCGTACGACCTCCTGCCGGACTCCCTCGTCGTCGATGTCCACCAGGCCGTTGGCGTCCCGGTCGAACACCAGGGTGTCGCCGGCGGTGTCCCAGAGCACCCACCGGTGCGGGTAGGTCGAGCCCTGCCACAGGTGCGCGTACCGGGTGTTGCCGTTGTCCGTCCGCGTGCTCACGACGAGGCCTCCTCGGTCTCACGGCCGTCGACGAACGTCGCGACCACCTCGATGTCGCCGATGCGCGAGACGTCGACACTCCTCGGGTCGTCGCCCAGGACGACCAGGTCGGCGCGTTTGCCCGGGGTCAGGCTTCCCGCGCTGTCCTCCCAATGGCAGGCGAAGGCGCCGGCCACGGTGTACGCGCGCAGGGCCTCGTCGACCGTGATGCCCTCGTCCGGGCCGATGACCTGACCCGACTCGGACGCGCGCTCGACCATGAACTGCACGGCTCTGAGCGGCGAGCCGTCCGCGACGGGCCGGTCGGAGCTGCCCACGAGGGTGATCCCGTGCTCCAGGAAGCCCCTCCCCCGGTACAGCCAGGGCGCCCGCTCCTCGCCCATGATCGCCGCGTAGTCGTCGCCGAAGTAGCGCAGGAAGTTCGGCTGGACCACGGCCGTCACGCCCAGCCGCGCGAAGCGCTCCAGCTGGTCGGGCCGGATCAGGCCCGCGTGCTCGATACGGTGCCGGGCGCCCGGGCGCGGCCGGATCCGCTGCGCCCGCTCCAGCGCGTCCAGGGCGACATCGGCCGCCCGGTCGCCGATGGCGTGCACGGCGAGCTGCCAGCCCGCCAGATGACCGGCGACGATCGTGTCCGCGAGGGTCTCGGGGTCGTCCTGCAACTGGCCCGCGTGGTCCAGCCCTTGATACGGGCCGGTCAGTGCGGCGGTACGGGCCATCATGCCGCCGTCGGTGTAGATCTTCAGCGCGCCCACGGAGAGCCGGTCGTCGCCGAACCCGGTGCGCAGACCGAGGTCGAGGGCTCGGGGTATGCCGTCGTCCTCGTGCGCCGTGACGGGGCGCAGCCGGTCCGCGGACACCATGAGCTGCGCCCTGAGCGGCAACTTGCCCTGCTCCAGGGCGAGTTGGTAGGCGCCCAGCTCGACGGGACTGTGGCCGAACAGCACGCCGCCGATGCCCGCCTCCGCGCAGGCCGTCACTCCCTCGGCCAGACAGGTCCTGGCCGCGAGCCCGATCGCGTCGGCCAACTCCTGCTGGGAGTACGGCAGTCGAAGCGCCCGGGCGGCTCCCATCGCGCCCTCGGCCAGGAAGCCCTCCCCCTGGGGGAGTTCGGCGGGCAGCACGTCCAGGACGGCCGTGTTGACCATGCAGCCGTGTCCGGAGTCGTGCATCATGAAGACTTTTCGCCCGGCGCTGACCTTGTCCAACTCGGCGGCGGTCAGATGGCGTCCGAGGCCGCGCTGGTCGTACCCCGCGAGGTCCGCCCAGCCCCCTTCCGGCGTACGTGCCACCACCTCGGCCACGGCGGCGAGCACGTCCGCGACCGAGGCGCACGGGGCGACGCTCGGTGTGCCCGCCTTGAACCCGGTCCAGGCCAGGTGCACATGGCTGTCGATGAACCCGGGCAGCACGGTGGCGCCCTGGAGGTCGATCACCTCACGGGCCGGCAGGGAGGTCGCGGCTTCGTCCAGGCCCACGATCCGGCCCCGCCAGATGCCCAGGTCGTGGGCGACGGGACGGTCCGGATCCATGGTGAGGAAGCGGGCGTTCGTCAGTCTGGTGCAGAGCATCAGCGGTGTCCCCCCGGAGTGGTCGGCGGGGTCACACGTCCCTGGCCGTCGCGAGGGACCGGGGGCGCAGATCGGTCCAGTGCGCCTCGATGAAGTCCAGGCACGCGTCTCGGGTGTTCTCGTCGAAGGCGACCGTCCACCCCCCGGGCACCTCGGCGAAGGACGGCCAGAGCGAGTGCTGGCCCTCGTCGTTCACCAGGACCAGGAAGCGGCCTTCGGTGTCGTCGAAAGGGTTGGTGCTCATGTTCGGTGGCCCTTTCAGGAAGCGCATCGGGGAGGAGTCGGAGAGGGAGTCGGGCTGGAATCGGGGATGGAGAGGAATGCCATGATTAGGTTAGGCTCGCCTAATTAGAAGCGAGCTTAGCCTTTGCCCCTTCCCTCTCACAAGGAGACGTTCATGCGCCTGGCGATCGAAGGGGTCCGGCCATGACCGATGCCGTTCCCGCCCTCGCGGCCGACAGGGAGAACGCCTTCGTCGCGTTCGGACTCCCCGGCGAACCTGGCACCGACGAGTTCTGGGCGGCGGCGGGGACACCCGCGTCCGTACCTGCCGACGGCGGCGGTTGGGTGACCTTGTTCCTGTGGCGCGGCTCTCCGGCGAGCATCGAGTTCGAGAGCTGGTCGGAGCCGGTCCCCCTGCGCCGGTGGGGCGCCACGGACTGCTGGCACGCGAAGGTGCCCATGCCCTCGCGGCTGCGGGTGACCTACCGGTTCCTCTCGGGCGACGAGACGTACGCCGACCCGTTCAACCCGGTCGGCGCGGGCGGCGACCGGTCCATCGCGGCGACCCCGGACGCCCCGGCCCAGCCGCACTGGCCCGTCATCGGCGCCGATGTCGTACTGCCCCTCCCGCTCACCCGGCTCCGCTGGACCAGCGAACGGCTCGGCGGGCGGCGGACCGTACGGGTCCATCCGGTGGGCGGCGGCGGACCGGTGGTCCTGCTGCTCGACGGGGACGACTGGCTGTACCTGCACCCGGCCATGACCGCCTTCGAATCGGCCGTCGCCAGTGGTGAGATGCCCCCCGTCACCCTCGTATTCCTTCCGAGCAAGGACCGGGAGGCCGAGTTCACGTGCAAGCCCGAACTCTGGGAGGCGGTCCGGGACGAACTGCTGCCGCTGGTGGCGGAGTCCGACGTCCCCTCCGACCCGGACCGGCTGGTGGTCGCCGGGCAGAGCCTCGGCGGGCTGAGCGCGGTGTACGCGGCGCTGGAGTTCCCGGACCTGGTGTCCCGCGTGGCCTGCCAGTCGGGGTCGTTCTGGTGGACGCCCGACGCGATGAGTCTGGCGGATCCGTTCGGCGGGCCGCTCGGTGGGTCCATCGCTGAGCTGTTGCGGGACCGGGGGCCCGAACTGTCTGGGCTGCGGGTCGCGTTCGATGTGGGGGAGCATGAGACGCGGATGTTGCCGCACTGTGAGTTGGTTGAAGTCTTGACCGCGGAGGCCGGTGCGGCTGTGCGCGTCTCGCGGGCGGCCTCCGGCCATGACCGGGTGGGGTGGCGGGAGGCCCTGTTGAGGGATGTGGCCTGGGCCCTCGCGTGAGCGCTCCGCTTGGAACAGGGTGATGTCTGCGGGGTCGGTGAGGGCTGGCCGCGCAGTTCCCCGCGCCCCTAACAGACCGTGCCGTTCCCCGCGCCCCTTGAAAGCCACAGCCCTGTCAGAAAGTTACCGGGCCACCGCCGAGCAGTAGGCCTCGTCCTTGGCGAGGAGGTTGCGGTGGGTGTCCTCTGCTGTGATGACGCCGTCGTCCAGTACGAGGACGCGGTCGGCGGCGTCCAGGAGGGCCGGGCTGCTGGTGAGTACGACGGTGGTGCGGCCCCGGCGCAGTTTCGCGATGTTGCGGGCGATGAGCTGTTCGGTGACCGCGTCGACGGCCGTCGTCGGGTCGTGCAGGACGAGCACGTCGGTGTCTGCGGCCAACGCGCGGGCCAGGGACAGCCGTTGGCGCTGCCCGCCCGACAGGTTCGCGCCGCGGTCGCGGACGCCGTGGTCGAGTCCTTCGCGGTGCAGGGCGACGACATCGGTCAGCAGGGACGCCTCGACGGCCTCGGGGACCGTCCGGCTGGTGCCCGACGGGTCGATGTTCGTACGGAGGGTGCCCGCGAAGATCTCCCCGTCGTACGGGTTCACCAGCATGTGCTCGCGCACCGCCTCGACCGACAGGTCCGCGAGCTCCTGCCCGCCGACCCGCACCACTCCCTCGTACGCCTCGGGCGGTACGTTCACGGCCAGGACCGACGCGAGGTCGGCCGCCGAGCGCGGCTGGTAGACGGCGATCGCCACGAACTCGCCGGCCGGCACCCTGAACTTCAGCTCGCGCAGGGTCCCGTACCGGACGCAGTCGATCTCCAGGGATTCGCCCGCGGCCGGGCGCTCCGGGCCCGGTGTCGTCACCGGCGGCGCGGTCAGCACCAGCGCCATCCGCTCGGCGGAGGCGCGCGCGATCATCACGTACTTCGGCATCTCCGAGAACAGTTTGAGCGGTTCCATGATGAACTGCGCCAGGCCCACGGCCATGACGAGTTCCCCGATGGTGATGCTGCCGTCGAACGCGAGCCAGCCGGCCGTCAGGGTCACGGCGGCGGCCAGGACCGCGTTGAGGGCCAGCGCGGTGCCCGCGTAGACGCCGTTCACCTTGGCGACGGTGATCGCCTGGTGCTTGGCCTCCGTGCTGACCTTCCGGTAGGACCGGAACGCGGCGTGGTTGCCGCCGAAGCCGTGCAGCGGGCGGAGGCCGATGATCAGGTCGGCGACCTTGGCACCGGCGCGCGCGACCCGGGCCTGCTGTTCCTGGGTACTGGCGCCGATCCGCTTGGACATCACGCTCAGGACGGACAGGATCGCGACGGTTCCCACGATCACCAGCAGACCGAGCCGGATGTCGGCCAGGCCCAGTGCGACCGCCGCGACCACCACCGCGACCAGCGAGCTGATCAGCAGCGGGACCACCTCGATGATGTCGGCGGTCTGGTCGGCGTCCTCGGTGGCGATGGTCAGGATCTCGCCGGACTTGAGGTCGACGTCCCTGGCCACCGGCTGGAGTCCGCAGGCCGCGACCCGCACCCGCCAGCGGTGTGCCTCGGTCGTGTTGGCCTTCTGCAGGACGCGCATCCCGAACCGCCACGACAGCGACACGGTCGTGATGATCACGGCCAGCGCGCCGATCGACAGGCCGAGCGCGCCCAGGGTCCGGTCGCCCTGCATCGTGTGTTCGACGATCAGGCCGAGCGCGATGGGAAAGGCCGTCTCACCCGCCTGGTACAGGCCCATGAGGACGGTGCCCCAGACCATGGCGCCGACGTTGCGACGCAGAGCGGTACGGAGGATGTCGGACCCCGGGCGGGGCCGCTGCGTGTCAGGAGTTGTCATCGAGATGGTGGGCAATCGCTTCCGGGGTTCGCAGGGTCAACAGGTCTCGAATGGTGATCACAGGACCGTACTCCCGGCGGAGCAGCCCGATCAGCCGCACCGCCAGCATGGAGTGCCCTCCGAGGGACACGAAGTCGCTCACCGCGCTCACCTCGTCGTCGTCCAGGTCCAGTGCCTCGGCGAAGAACTCGCACACCGTGGTCTCGGTCTCGGTCTCCGGTCCGCGCTCCCCCGCCGTGGTCAGCGCGCCCAGCGGCTTGGCCTCCGGCAACGCCTTGGTGTCAGCCTTCCCGTTCACCGTCAACGGGATGCTGTCGACCTCGGCGTAGTGCGTCGGGCGCAGGAAGTCCGGGAGCCCGGCGCCCACTTCGGCGGCGACCGCCGCCAGGTCGGAGCCGTCGAGCACCAGGTAGGCGGCCAGCCGGTACGCCCCGTCGACCTGCGGGTCGGGCTGGGCGACCGCGGCGACGAACCGCACCGCCGGGTGGGCCGCGAACAGTGCCTCGACCTCGCCCAGTTCGACCCGGTGTCCGCGGATCTTGACCTGCTGGTCGGTGCGGCCCAGGTACATCAGATTGCCGTCGGGCCGCCGGACCACCAGGTCCCCGGTGCGGTACATGCGCTCGCCGGGTTCGCCGAACGGGCAGGCGACGAAGCGGTGCGCGGTCTGGGCGGGCTGCCCGAGATAGCCGCGCGCGATGCCGATGCCCGACACGTACAGCTCACCGGGAACCCCGTCCGGAAGCGGGCGCAGCCACGGATCCAGTACGTACACGTCGGTGTTGTCGATCGCCACACCCACCACCGGGTCCTGGCACTCGAAGGTGCCGACGCCGAGGGTGTTGATCGTGTACTCGGTGGGCCCGTACAGGTTGTAGCCGACGGTCCCCTCGGTCTCGGCGAGCCGCTGCCACAGCGTCGGGGTGACGGCCTCGCCGCCCAGCAGCACCAGGGCCGGCCGTCGGTCCGGATTGTCCAACAGCCCTTCCGCGACCAGCTGTTGTGCGTAGGTAGGGGTCACGTTGATGACGTCGATCCCGAATTCGAGGCAGTACTCGACCAGTCGGGGCGCGTCGCGGCGCAACTCCTCGTCGCAGATGTGCACTTCATGCCCGTCGGCGAGCCACAGCAGCTCCTCCCACGACATGTCGAAGGCGAACGACACGGTGTGCGCGATCCGGAAGACCCGGTGGTCGTGCTCCGCCAACACCGGTTCGAAGATACGTCGCTGATGGTTGATCAGCATGTTGGTGAGCCCGGCGTACTCGGTCACCACGCCCTTGGGCTTCCCGGTCGAACCGGAGGTGTAGATCGTGTACGCGGGGTGCCGCAGGCGGTCCGGGTCGTCCGGCGTGAACGTCACGAACGGCTCGGCCTCGGGCAGGGGTTGGTCGAGTTCGATCAGGTCGCCGGTAAGCCGGGGTGAGACCGCGCTCACGGTGAGGATCACGTCCGGTCGGGCGTCCTCGACGATCGCGGCGATGCGCTCGTCCGGGTGGTCCAGTTCCAGCGGCACATAGGCGGCACCGACGCGCAGCACTGCGAACAGCGCCACGATCGAGTCGAGGGAGCGCGGGATCGCGAGACCCACGTTCGTCTCCGTGCCGATGCCCCGCTGGGCGAGCACGCCCGCCACCGCGCGGCTGCGGTCCCGCAGTTGGGCGAAGGTCATGGTCGAGCCGTGGGCGACGAGCGCCACCCGCTGCGGGTCGCGGTCCGCCGCCCGGTCGAACCGGTCGACCACGGTGTCCGTTCCGACGTCGGTGCGCTCGCCCGGCTCGGGCTCCGCGCCCAAGCCCCGCAGTGCACCCACGGGTCCTGTCGACCGGGCCAGGTCTTCGAGCACGCGCAGGTAGTCGTCGAGGAGACGGCGGGCGTTGTCGGTGTCGCCGTGGCGGTGCTCCAGCTTGACCGTGAGCCGGTCGCCGGGCGTGACGACCCAGGTGAACGGATAGTGGGTGGAGTCGTCGGCCTTCACCGAGGTGATGCCGTGCCGGGCGTTCATCGAGGCGAACGCGTCCATGTCCAGGAAGTTCTGGAGCACGAACAGGTTGTCGAACAGCGTGTCGTGCCCACTGGCCCGCTGGATCTCGCCGAGGCCGAGGTGCTCGTGCTCCATGGCCTCGACCCTGGCCGTCTGCACGGCCGACAGGTACTCCCGGACCGTGTCGTCCGGCCTCGCCCGCGTCCACATGGGCACGGTGTTGAGGAGCACGCCGACGATGTCGGACAGCCCCTCGCCCTCCCTGCCGGAGACGGTCACGCCGAACACGGCGTCGCTGCGGCCCGTGTGGGCGCCGAGCAGGAGGCCGAACGCGCCGGTCAGCACCGAGTTCAGCGTGACGCCGTGCGTCCTGGCCGCTTCCCGTAGCAGTTCCGACTGCTCCTCGGACATCCGGTGCACTAGCGCGCGCGGCAGTTCGTCCGAGAGGGACGGCGCCGGTCCGGCGAGCAGCGTCGGGCCCGGGATGCCCGCCAGGTGCTCCGCCCAGAAGCGTTCCGCTACAGCGGGGTCCTTGGCGTCGAGCGCCCGGGCGTAGTCCTCGAAGCTCGGGGTGGCCGGAGCCGCTTCCAGTCGCTCGCCCGCGACGACGGCCTGATAGGCGTCGAACAGGTCCCGCAGCATGATCTCGCGGGACCAGCCGTCCCACAGCAGCAGGTGGTAGCTCAGCAGCAGGCCGTCGCTGCCGTCGGGCAGCCGCACCACGGTCAGCCGGATCAGCGGCGGCTCACCCGGGTCGAATCCCGTGTCCCGGTCCCGGGCGCGCAGGGCGTCGACCTCGGCGTCCGTCGCCAGCTCGACCGTATGTACGTCGACCCGTCGACCTGCCCTGAGGACCTGGACCGGGTTTCCGTCGTCGTCGGTGGAGAAGCCGGCGCCCACGACCGGGTGGCGGCCGATCACGTACGCCATCGCCTCGGCCAGCGCGTCGGTGTCCAGGCGCCGGTCGAAGGTGAACCAGCTCTGCGCGACGTAGTGTCCGGCCGAACCCGCCATCTGGGCCTGGAAGAACAGGCCCCGCTGGAGCGGGGTGACCGGTGCCGTGCGCTCGGCCGTCGCGGAGGCGTCCGCGATGTCCTTCAGCGCGCCGAGCCAGTGCTCGGTGATCTCGTCCGGTACGCCCTCGGCGAGGACGAACTCCGCGCGCAGGCTCCCGGTGGCCTCGTCGGTCCAGGCGTTGACCTCGACGGCGTACGGGCTGCCCTGATCGCCGCCGGTGATGTGCAGCGCCTGGGACTCGCTGCCCCGGCCGAGGTAGTTGAACAGCACCTGCGGGCGGGCGGTCAGGAGCGGGGCCGTCTGCGGGTTGAGGTACCTGAGCCCGCCGTAGGCGACGTGTCCGCACTCGTCCGGCTGGCGTTCGGCGACCTCGCGCGCCGCCGCTACGGGGTCGGTGTGTGCCGTGAGCCGCACGGGCGCGATGGAGGTGAACCAGCCGACCGTGCGGGTGTAGTCGTGGTGTTCGAGCGCCGGGACCCGGCCGTGCCGCTCCAGCTCGACCGCCAGGTCGGTGGGTGACGGCTGGACGCGGGTCAGCGCGGTGCGCAGTGCGCCGCACAGCAGCTCGGTGAGACCGACGCCGAGCGCGGCGGGCGCGGTACGTGTCACGCGGTCGCTCACGTCGGGCGCGAGTACGACCGTGAACTCGCGCAACGTCCCGACCGCGGGCAGCAGTTCGGGGGCCTGGAGCGTGGTGACCCAGTGCCCGAGGCCGTCGACCGCCGAGGCGGCCTGAAGCGTCAGTGCTTCGGCGTACTCGGCGTAGGACGTGGTCGGCGGTGCCAGGGGCGCCCCGCTCAGGGCGGCGGCCAGGTCGTCGAGGAGGATCAGCCAGGACACCGAGTCGACGGCGAGGTGGTGCACGGTGACGACCAGGGTCCGGCTCGCCGCCAGCCACGAGAACGCGATGACGTCCCCGGACTCGGGGTCGAGCCGTCCGGCGGCCTCGTTCGCCGCGGTGGTCGCGTCGGTCACCTCCGTCTCCACGACGGTGACCTCACGGGCCGGTTCGGTGCGCAGCGCCCACACCCCGTGCTCGGCGCGCAGCCGCAGCCGGAGGGCCGGGTGAGCCTCGACTACGGCGTTCGCGGCGCGCTCGACATCGGCGAAACCGGTGCCCTCGGGGGCCACGAGTGTCCTCGCCTGGGCGAACCGGGCGAGCGATCCGCCCAGTTCGCGCTGGCGCAGGATGATCGGCGTCGGCGCCAGCGGGCCGTCCTCGCGGTGGGCGAGTGCCGGGGCCGTCGCCGTGGCCTGCGGTGTGCGCGTTCCGACGTGCTCGGCGAGCGCGCGCGGTGTCCTGAACAGGAACACGTCCCGTGGCGCGATCGGCAGGCCGAGCGCCCTGGCCCGGTTGATCACGGTGATGGCGACGATGCTGTCGCCTCCGGCCATGAAGAAGTCGGTGTCGGCGTCCACGGTGTCCGCGGCGGAGCCGGGCAGGGCTTCCGCGAAGATTCCGACCAGTTCGGTGAGCGTGGCATCACTGAAGCGCTCCGCAGGAAGTGCCGCAGCACCCACATCAGCGAGTGCAAGTCCGTCGTGGCTGGTCGCGCCGTTCTCCGCGCCCCTAAGGGGCGTGCCCGCCCGCTCGATCAGCGCCTTGCGGTCCAGCTTGCCGTTCACCGTCAACGGCAGCGCGTCGACCGGCAGCACCCGCCCGGGCACCATGTGCACGGGCAGCTTCGCGGAGAGCGACTCCGTGAAGTCACCGGGCACCGGCCCGACCACGTGCGCGACCAGGTGGTCGCCGCTGTCCGCCACGGTGACGGCCACGTCGACCACACCGTCGAGCTCCCTGATCGCGGACTCCACCTCGCCCAACTCGATCCGGAATCCCTTGAGTTGGACCTGGTCGTCGGCCCGCCCCGCGAACTCCAGCTCGCCGTCGAGCGTGCGGCGGGCAAGGTCGCCCGTGTGGTACATCCGGGAGCCGTCGTCGGCGAACGGGTTGGCCACGAACCGGCCCGCGGTGAGCCCCGGCCTGCCCAGGTAGCCGAGGGACACCTGGTCACCGGCGACGTAGATGGCGCCCACCCGGCCCGGCGGCACCGGCCGGAGCCGGTCGTCGAGCAGGTAGGTGGCCAGGCCGGGAATCGGACCGCCGATCGGGCTGACGTCGTCGCCGAGGCCGAAGTCCTCGTCGGTCAGCACCCGGTGGGTGACGTGGACGGTGGTCTCGGTGATGCCGTACATGTTGACCAGCTCGGGCGAACCGGTGCCGTGCCGCTCGACCCAGCCGCGCAGCCGCCCGAGATCCAGCGCCTCGCCGCCGAAGATGATCCGGCGCAGTGCGGTGGCGGGCTCACCGGCATGCCGGTCGGCCTCGATGAACTGGTAGAACGCCGACGGGGTCTGGTTGAGCACGGTGACTCCGCGCTCGCGGACCAGCCGGTGGAAGTCGACCGGGGAGCGGGTCAGCCCGTACTCCGGGACAAGGAGCTCACCGCCATGGGCCAACGCCCCCCACAGCTCCCAGACCGCGAAGTCGAAGGAGAAGGAGTGGAACTGGACCCACACGTCGGACGGACCGAAGCCCATGTCGGGCCGGGTGTTCGCGAGCAGCGTCACCACACTGGAGTGCGGGACGACGACACCCTTGGGCCGGCCGGTCGACCCGGACGTGTAGATCACGTACGCGGGGTCGCGCCAACTGACCGCCGTACCCGACTCGTTGGGGCCCGGCACCTGCCCAACTCCCTGCGGCGGCTCCTCCCCCTGTACGAGCACACGGGCCGACACGCCCGCCCGGGCCAGCAGTTCCGTGAAGCGTTCCCGCTGCTCGCGGTCCACGAGAACGACCTGCGGAGCGGCGTCGGCAAGGATGTACTCCAGCCGTTCGTCCGGGTACGCCAGGTCCAGCGGCACGTACGCGCCACCCGCGCCGACGATCGCGACCAGGGCGACGACCTGTTCGAGGGAACGCGGGACGGCGACGGCGACCCGCTTGCCCGGTCCGACGCCGGACGCACGCAGCACCGAGGCCAACTCGTCCTTGGAGTCCGACAGTTCGCCGTAGGTCAGTGACCTGGTGCCGCCGTCGAGAGCGCACTGGGTGACGGCGGTGGCGGCCGGGTCCCGGCGCGCGGCGGCGTCGAAGAGTCCGCCCAGGGTGGTCGAAGTGATGCGCGCGGGACGCCTGCCGTCCTCGGGCGCCAGGTCGTCGACCAGTGCGTCGGGCCGGGTGAGCATGCCTGTGAGGGTCCGGGTGAACGTACGCAGGATCGCCTGGGCGCTCGCCTCCCGCAGCAGTTCGCCGTCGTAGATCAGGTTGAAGCGGGGGCGACCGTCGAGTGCGCGCTCGACCACCAGGGTCAACGGGTAGTGCGGGGCGCCCTCGTTCACGATGTCGGTGATGACCAGGTCGTCGTCGGGCCCGCGCAGCGCGTCCACGTCGGTCGCCACGTCGAACACCACCAGGGTGTCGAACAGGGAGCCGGGGCCGGCCTGGCGGCCGATCCTCGCCAGCGAGACATGCTGGTGCGGCAGCACCGCGCTCTGGTGTTCCCGTACCGAGGCGAGCAGGTCGCGCGCCGTGGTGGTGTCGGCCCAACGGGCGCGTACGGGGATCGTGTTGATGAACAGACCCACCATGTTCTCGATGCCGGGCACCTCGGCGTCGCGCCCGGACACCGTGGAGCCGAACACGACGTCCGTGCCGTGCAGGATGCCGCCCAGCGTCACCGCCCAGGCGCTGTGCACGGCCGCGCTCAGCGGCACCCCGGCGGACCGGACGGCCGCGTCGATGTCGTCCGTCGGCTCCACGGCGGTGTCGGCGAACCGGTCGGAGGGGGTGTGGCCCTCGGCGACGAGGGAGGGGCCGGGCAGCTCGGCGAGTTGTTCCTGCCAGACCCGGTCGCTCTCGTCGTCGTCGCGTCCGGCGAGCCAGCGCACGTAGTCGGGGAAGCCGCCGATCGCGTACACGGTCCCCGGCGCGTGGTACTCGGCCAGCAGCGCGCGGAGCATCGGCGGCACCGACCAGCCGTCGGCGATGATGTGGTGCACCGTCTGCACCAGGACGCTGCGGCCGGAGCCCGCGCGGACGAGCGTGTACCGCATCAGCGGTCCGGTGGCCAGGTCGAACCCGGCGCGGCGGTCCCGTTCCGCGTGGTCGCGTAGCTCGTCGTCGGTGATGCCGGGGCGGTCCAGGGTGGTGAAGGGCGCCTCCACACCGCTGTCCAGTACGGAGACCACGCGGCCGTCGGTGAGGGCCACGAACCGTGCGGCCAGGTTCGGGTACAGCGCGAGCAGGCGGGTGGCCGCCGCCGCGAGCCGGTCGGCGTCCACCTCGCCGTCCAGCGTGAGCAGTTGCTGCTCGACGTAGCTGCCCGCCGAGTCGTCGTCGAAGACCGAGTGGAAGTACAGGCCCTCCTGCAACGGGGTCAGCGGCAGGATGTCCCGCAGCTCCGGGCCGTCCAGGGCGTCGACGTCGGCCTGTGTCAGAGGCACCAGGGGGAAGTCACTGGGCGTGTGGCCGCCCTGGTCGAGCGCGGCCAGTCCGGCCAGGGCCACCCGGAAGTACTCGCCGAGCGTCGTGATGTCCTCGTCGGTGAACATCCCGCCGGGCCAGGAGATGGTGGTGACCAGTTCGTACTCGCCGGTCGAGGCGGCGGGTTCGGCGATCGCGTTGAACTCCAGGGCGCGCGGCAGGCGCATCCTCGGGTCGCGCTTCTCGCCCAACTGGCCGGTGGTGCCCGCGAGTTGCCAGTCGCCGGACGAGCCCGCGTCGAAGCGGCCCAGGTAGTTGAAGAGTATCTGCGGTGCGGGTGCGTCGAACTCGCTCTGGGCCAGGTAGCGCAGGGCGCCGTAGGAGACGCCGTTGTCCGGCACCCGGGCGAGGTCCTCCTTGACCGCCTTGAGTGCGGCGGCCAGGTAGTCGGGTGCGGTGAGGTCGCTCGCCGCGCCGGGGTCCACGGTCACCGGGAACAGTGTGGTGAACCAGCCCACGGTCCGGGACAGTTCGGGTTCGAAGCCGGCGGTGCCCGCCACGAACTGTCCTTCGCGGCCGTGGCCTTCGAGTTCGATGTGCGCGAACGTCTGGTCCTGCCCGTGGTCGCGGCGCCAGCGGGCGAGAGTGACGGCGAGGGCGGTCAGCAGTACGTCGTTGACGCCCGCGTGGAACTTCGCGGGGATCTCGCCCAGCAGCGCGGCCGTGATCTCGGGGCCGACCGAGACGGTCCGGAGCCGTTCGTCTGCGACGGTGTCGGCCTCCGACAGCGCGCGCCTGCCCACCGGTTGGTCCGCTCCCGGCAGGGGTCGCCGGAAGTAGGCACTGTCCGCGTCGAACGCCGCGCGGTCCAGCAACTGCGTCCAGCGCCGGAACGACGTGCCCGCCGGGGGCAGTTCGATCGGCACGCCCGAGGAGAACTGCCGCCATGCCGTGGCCAGGTCCTCCATCAGGACGCGCCAGGACACACCGTCGATCACCACGTGGTGGGCGACCAGGACCAGTTGGCGTGCCTCGCGGCGCCAGACGGCACGGAGCATGACGCCGCCCGACGGGTCGAGTCCGTCGGTGGCGAGGGAAACGCACTCGTCGAGCGGCCGGTCGCTCTCCTGCCACCCCGGGGCGGCCCGGTCCGCCTCCGGTATCTCGAAGCTCCAGTGGTCGCCGTGCACCAGCTCGGCGCGCAGCATGTCGTGCCGGGCGACCAGGGCGCCGAGGATCGCGTCGAGCGCGTCGGCGGTGAGGTCCGCCGGGGTGTTCAGCACGACCGACTGGACGAAGCCGTCGATCGCGTCCGTGGTCTCGCCGAGCCACTGCACGATGGGCGAACCCACGACGGCACCGGTCGCGATGTCCCCGTGGTCGACGGTGGCGACGTCCTCACGGCTCGCCACCGCTGCCAGTGCCCCCACCAGGGTGTGGGTGAAGATCTGCCGTGTCGTGACGTAGAGACCCGCGTCGCGCAGCGCGCTCAGCAGCGAGATCGCCAGGATGCTGTCGCCGCCGAGCTGGAAGAAGTCCTGGTCGACACCGACCTCGTCGAGCTGCAGCAGCGCCGCGATCGCCGCGCAGACCGCGCGCTCGTTCTCGGTGGTGGGCCGGACGATCGAGCCCGTCCCGATGGTGGGCTCCGGGAGGGCGTTCCGGTCGAGCTTGCCGTTCGCGGTGAGCGGGAACTCCTTCATCACCACGACGTGGGCGGGCACCATGTACTCGACCATGTGCTCGGCGGCCCACGCCTTGACCTCGTCCGCGCGCAGGGTCTCGCTCCCGGCGGCCGGGATCACGTACCCCACGAGGTAGGTGCCGCCGGCCGCGTTCTTCTTCGCGACGACGCAGGTGTGCCGTACGCCGGGGTGTTCGGCGAGGCCGACCTCGACGTCCTCGATCTCCAGCCGCATGCCGCGGATCTTGATCTGGTTGTCGGCCCGGCCGAGGAAGTCCAGCGATCCGTCCGGGGCGAACCTCGCGAGGTCACCGGTCCGGTAGAGCCGGGACCCGTCCGCGGCGAAGGGATTCGCCACGAACCGGGACGCCGTGAGGCCGGGCGCGTTGACGTACCCGCGTCCCAGGAGGAAGCCGCCCACGTACAGTTCGCCGCCGACTCCGACCGGGACCGGGCGCAGTTCGTCGTCCAGCACGTACAACTGGGTGTTGGGGTTGGCCTTGCCGATCGATGTCGACAGGCGTTCCGCCTCGCCCCGGTAGATGACGTGCGAGACGCCGATCGTCGTCTCGGCCGGGCCGTAGCCGTGGTACATGGGGATGTCGAGCCGGGTGCGGAACCGTTCGTACAGCTCCGGGGTCAGCACCTCGCCGCCGCACCACACGTGCCGCAGGCTGTCCAGGTCTCCGGAGCCGCCGGCGATCTCCAGGAGTACGTCCAGCATGGACGACACCAAGTAGGTGAAGGTGACGCGGTGTTCGGCGATGACGCTGAGCAGGTGGTGCGGGTCGCGTTCGCCGCCGGGCCGCAGGACCACCAGCCTGCCGCCGCTGACCAGCGGCAGGAAGATCTCGTTGATGGAGATGTCGAAGGACAACGGCGCCTTGAACAGCGACGCGTCGTCGTGGCCGAAGCCGAGGATCTCGTCGACCTGCCACAACAGCCGTTCGCTGATGGCTTCGTGACGGATCATCGCGCCCTTGGGCCGCCCGGTCGAACCGGACGTGAAGATCACGTACGCCAGGGCGTCGCCGTGGACGGCGATCCCGGTCCCGTCCGTGGGGTGGGAGCCGAACTTCCAGTCGCCGAGGTCGACGGACACGGCGTCGGGCTCGCCCTGGGCCTGCTCGCCGGAGTCGTTGAGCTGCAGCACGACCCGGGCGTCCTCGATGACGACGGCTCGGCGTGCGGCGGGCCACTGCGGGTCGAGCGGGACGAACGCGCACCCGGCCTGGAGGACGCCGAGCAGCCCGATCACCATGTCGGCGGAGCGGCCCAGTGAGATGCCGACGACCTGTTCGGCAGCGAGTCCGCGCTCGATCAGGTGGTGGGCCAACTGGCTGGACAGCTCGGCCGCCTGACGGTACGTCAGGGAGCGGTGCTCATCGACGACGGCAACGGCGTCCGGCCTGGTGCGTGCCTGCTCGCGGAACATCTCCACCATGGTCGGGCGGACCCGGTCGGCCTCGGTGTCGTTCCACTCGGCCAGGGCCTCGATCCGCGCGGCCACGCCGGACGGGCCGATGGTGCCGATGGGCCGGTCCGGGAAGTCGGCCAGGTCGTCCAGCGCGAGCTGTGCGTCGGACCGCATCGCGCCCGCCGGGACGGCGATGCTCCAGCCGTCCCCACCGGCCTCCCAGCCGCCGGGCTCCCCGGCGCCGGGCGCGTCCCCGCCGTTGTCGACCCACGCGAGGACGTCGGCGAACAGGGTGCCGGGGGTGAGGTCGATGCCGTCGGGGCTCTGTCCCGTGGCCCAGTACGACAGCCCGATGGCGCACGCCTCGACGATGGTCCGGTCGGAGAAGTCGCCGGTCCGCCTGCGTACGTCGGCAAGGCGCGTGGGAGAAAGCAGTACGAGACGAGCGCTCGGTTCCATCATCGAAGACTCAGCGTCCCTTCCAGGTAATGAAAGTTAGCCTAACCTAAATTAGGTTTACCTAACTGCCTTCGCGCCAGGCCCGCCACAATCGTGCGTAGCGGCCGCCCAGAGCCACCAACTCCTCGTGGGTTCCCTGCTCGACGACCCGTCCCGCGTCCAGCACGGCGATCCGGTCCGCCGCCATCGCCTGGGTCAGCCGGTGCGCCACGAACAGCGTGGTCCGGCCCGCGCACGCGGCCAGCACGGCCCGCTCCAGCTCGGCGGCACCCTCGCTGCCCGCCTCCGCGGTCGACTCGTCGAGCACCACCACCGGGGCCCGGCCCAACACGAGGCGGGCCAGGGCGATCTGGGCGACCTTGGTGACGTCCAGCCGCTCGCCGCCCTCGCCGACCAGGGTGTTCAGCCCGTCGGGCAGCGCCTCGACCCACCCGCCGGCGCCGACCGTACGCAACGCGTCGGTCAGCTCGGCATCGGTCGCCTCCGGCGCGGCCAGCCGCAGGTCGTCGGCGAGCGGACCGGAGAACACATGTGTCTCCTGCGTCAGGATGCTCACCAGGGCCCGGGCTCCGGCCTCGTCCAGACCGGCGAGGTCGGTCGACCCGACGCGCACCGACCCGGCCTGCGGGGTCCCTATGCCGGCGATCAGCGCGGCCAGGGTCGACTTGCCCGCGCCCGTCGCCCCCACCAGCGCGAGCGAACCGCCGGCCGGGATCGTCAGTCCGACATCCCTCAGGACCGGTTCCTCGGTGTCGGGATAGCTGAACGTCAGCCCCTCCACCGTCACTTGGTAGGACACGGCGTCCGCGGTCGCGACGGCCTCGTCGCCCACCAGCCGGTCCTCCGCGTCCTCCCCCAGCACCCCGACCAGCCGGGTCAGGCTCGCGCCCGACTTCTGCGCCTCGTCGAAGGTGAACATGATGGAGCCCAGCGGGGTGAACAGCCGGTGGAACATCAGCGGGGCCGCCGACACCTCGCCCAGGGTGGCGGCATCGGCCTCCAACAGGGCGTATCCCACCACGAGGATCAGGACGAGGCCGATGAACTCGGCGCGGTTCTCCCGGCCGACGAACCGGCCGAAGAACCGGAACACCTCGATGCCGAGCTCGCGCACCCGCCACGACTCGCTGGTGACCTTCTCGCGGACGTCACCTTCGAGGCGGTACGCCCGGACCGTGTCGATCCCGTTCAGACCGCTGATCAACGCCTGCGCGCGGTCGGCCTGGGCCACCCGCTGCTTCCGGTAGAGCGGGGCGGACCGTGGGAGATACCAGCGCAGGGCCAGCGCGTACGCGGGCAGCGCGCCGGCGCCCGCCAGGCCGAGCCGCCAGTCGAGGCCGAACATGCCGACCGTGGCGATGGCGACCAGCACTCCCGCCGAGAACACGGTGGGGATGGCCGTACGGATGCCCTTGGAGATCACGGCGACGTCGTCACCGACCCGGGACAGCACGTCTCCCCGGCCGACCTGCTCGATCCGTGCGCTGGGCATCCCGAGCACCGCCCGGACGGCGCCTTCGCGCAGCCTCGCGAGCAGGTCCGCGCCGAGCCGGCCGATCAGGTACGTCGACACCGCGGTGGCCACCGCGCCGAACAGCGCGGCGGCCACCATCAACACCCCGACCCTGACCAGGACCGAGCGCGACTCGCCGTCGACCACCCCGTCGACCACCCCGTCGACCACCCGGCCGAGCAGGAGCACCGGGAGCACCTGGAGCGCCGCGCCGACCACCGTGGTGAGCACGGTGGCGACCGTCAGCCAGGGCACCTCGCGGCAGTGCGCCACGACCCAGCGGGTGGCCTCACCCCCGGTCGCCGTGCGCAGAGTCGCCGGGGGGACGCGCGTGTCGGTAGTGCTCACACCAGGCCCAGGTCTGGTCGGGGACGGGATCCGTTGACCATCGACATCCTTAGCCGGCCGCCGACTTCACAAGCTCGTCGATCGCGTACGGCATGGACAGCAGGGTGCCCTGGGAGATGGCCGCGCCGATCGCCGGGCCCTCACTGTCCAGCAGGTACGACACCTTGCCGTTCTTCACGGCGTCCAGGTTGGTGAACAGCTTGAACTTCTTCAGGGCTGCCGTGTCCGCCTTGTCGTTGATGACGAAGACGCGGTCCACGTCGACCAGGTCGATGCGCTCGGGCGACAGTGCGACGGAGAAGCTGCCGTCCGCGACCTTGTCGATCTCGGTCTGGTACTTGAAGCCGAGGCCCGTCAGCAGCTGACCGCGCACGTCGGTGGAGGTGAAGGGGTTGACCGCGTCCTTGTACCAGGACAGCGCGACCGCCTTCTGGTCCGCGAACTCCGGGTGCTCCTTCTTGGCGGTGTCGAGCTGCCCCTGGATGGCCTTCACCATCTTCTCGCCCTCGGCGGCCTTGCCGAGCGCCTTGGCGATCTGGAGCGCGTTGTCCTGCCACGGAGCGCTGAACGGCTCCTTCTCGGCCTTGGTGCGGCCCACCGTCGGGGCGATCTGGGAGAGCTTGTCGTAGGCGGCCTTGTCGACCTCGGAGTAGACCGCGATGATCAGGTCCGGCCGCAGGGCCGCGATCTTCTCGTAGTTGGGGCCGGCGTCACCGTTCTTCATGATGACCTCGGGCTTGGCGTCGCCCCACTTGTCCTTCACCCAGGGCCACTGGGTGTTGATGTCGGGGGTCTTGCCCGCCGGGTTCGGGTACTGGTCGACCATGCCGACCGGCTTGATGCCGAACGCCAGGACGCTCTGGTCGTCCGTGTAGCCGACGGTGACCACCCGCTTGGGAGCCTCGGCGACCTTCGTGGATCCGAACGCGTGCTCCACGGTGACCGGGAACGCGCCGGACTTGGCAGCCGGGGCGCTGTCGTTCGACTCGTCCTTCGAGTCGGAACCACATCCCGCGAGAAGACCGACGCCGAGCGCCGCCGCGGAAACCGTCGCCGCCAACCGCCGCCAGGGCTTCATACGCGTCGTTCGAAGGAGGAACATTCCCAGATCCCTTGCTTTAGCGCCGTCCGCTGCACCCTGTCTTAGGGCAGGCAAACCTTATCCTGGCGAAGTGAGGTTAGCCTAGCCTAACTTCATCATCTTTATGCGGATCTAGTCCAGTTGGACGTGAGTGCGGCCGATGGGCACGATGAGCGGCCGGTCCCCCACCGGGTCGTCGATCACCTTGGCGCGCAGTCCGAACGCCTCGTGGAGCAGTTCGGCGGTGATCACGTCACGCGGGTGCCCCTGCGCCAGGATCGCCCCCTCCCTCATCACCACGAGGTTGTCGCTGTAGCGCGTGGCGAGGTTGAGGTCGTGCAGCACCATGACCACGGTGCACCCCGACTCGTGCAGGTCGTCCACCAGGTCGAGCACGTCGATCGCGTGCGCCAGGTCCAGGTACGTGGTCGGCTCGTCGAGCAGCAGCAGGTCGGTGCCCTGGGCCAGGGTCATCGAGATCCAGACGCGCTGACGCTGTCCGCCGGACAGTGAGTCGACCGGACGGTCGGCGAGGTCGGACACCCCGGTCATGGCCAGCGCGCGCTCCACGACGGCGACGTCGTCCGAGGACCACTGCCGCAGCCAACTCTGGTGCGGATGGCGGCCCCTGGCGACCAGGTCGGACACCGTCAGCCCCTCCGGCGCGACCGGCGCCTGGGGCAGCAGGCCGAGCTTCTTCGCCACGTCCCTGGTCCTGAGCTTGACGATGTCGTCGCCGTCGAGGACGACCGTGCCCCTGGTCGGCTTGAGCAGCCGCGAAAGGGTCCTCAACAGGGTCGACTTCCCACAGCCGTTGGGGCCGATGACCGTGGTGATCACCCCTGGCGGTATCGCCACGTCGAGCTCGTCGATGACGATCCGGCCGCCGTACCCGACCGTGACTCCCCTGGCTGCCAGCCGCGAGGTCTCACCGACCCCGGACTCGGCCTCGGCGATGTGCTGAGCGGCCACGAATCCCCCTCCGCCTACTTAGGTCTGCCTAACTCTTTGTACCAGCTATCTGAGGTTCGCCCGCACCAGGAGATAGACGAGGAAGGGGCCGCCGATCGCGGCGGTGACCACACCGACCGGGAGACTGATCGGCAGTGCCGTACGCGCCACCAGGTCCGCGCCGATCAGGAGCAGCGCCCCGACCAGTCCCGAGGCCACCATCGGCGGCGTCGGGCATCTCGCCAGCCGCATCGCCACCTGTGGTGCCACCAGCGCGACGAAAGGGACCGGGCCGGCCGCGCTCACCGCCGCGGCGGCCAGCAGCACCGCGCACAGCAGCAGGACGGCCCGCACCATCGAGTACCGGACGCCCAGGCCCGCGGCGATCTCGTCACCGAAGTGCATCGGCTTGAACTGGAACGCGACACTCGCCACGACGACCAGGAGGACGAGCGTGCACCAGAGCGCTATCCGCACCTCGCCCCACGACCGGTTGTCCAGCGAACCGACCAGCCACGCCTGGGCCTTGGCCACATCCCGGATGTCGGCCGTGACCAGCAGCCAGGTCGTGATCGCCTCCATCACGGCGCTCACCGAGATGCCGATGAGGATGAGCCGGAAGCCGTCGACCCCGCGCCGCCACGCCAGGAAGTACACCAGCAGACCCGTGCCGAGCCCGCCGAGGAGCGCGGCCGCGGACAGGCCCACGGAGCTGACGATCGCCGTCGCGGTCCCGCCCGACACCGTCACCAGGAACACCGAGACCGCGCTGGCGCCCCCGGTGACCCCGAGGATGTCCGGGCTTGCCAGCGGATTGCGCGCGATGGACTGTGTGATCGCCCCGGACACCCCGAGCGCGATCCCCACGACGAGCCCGGCCAGGGCACGCGGCATCCGCAGGTCCATGATCACGAACTCGTCGACCCGCTCGCCCCGGCCGAGGATCGTGGCGAACACCCGGTTCAGGCCGATGGGGAAGTCCCCCACGCCGATGGACACGCAGAACACCAGGAAGGTCGCCGCCGCCAGCAACAGCGTGACGAACACGATCAAGGGCCGCCATACGAACGACCACTGGCCGAGCCGCACACCCGGCGCCACCGCTGGCTTCACGTCTGGCGTCACGTCAGTCCCGTTCATGCGTTCTTGAACTTTCCGCGCCACACCAGAACCGCGAAGAACGGAGCGCCCAGGAGGGCGACGAGGACACCCGCGTCCAACTCGCCCGGCCGCACCACCAGCCGCCCCACGATGTCGCAGACCAGCAGGATGATGGCGCCGAGCAGACCCGCGTACGGCACGAGCCAGCGATAGTCCGGGCCGGTCAGGTACCGGGCCACGTGGGCCACCATGAGCCCGAGGAACGAGATGGGGCCGCACGCCGCAGTGGCCGCGCCCGCGAGCAGGGTGATGGCGAGGATGCCGACGGTCCGGCTCAGCGCGATGTTCACTCCGAGGCCCCGCGCCACGTCGTCGCCCAGGTTGAGCAGGTTCAGGGAGGGCAGCATGGCCAGGGCCAGTACCAGCCCGACGGCGATGAACGCGGTCACCGGCCAGATGACATCGAAGCCGACGCCGGCCACGGAGCCCGCGTTCCAGAACCGCAGCGCGTTCAGCGAAGCCAGGTCCGTCAGCGCGACCGCGGTGGTCATCGCCGCGAGGAACACCGTGATCCCCTGCCCGGCCAGTGCGAGCGTCAGTGGATTGCCGGCGCCCCGGCCGATGCTCGCGAGGCCGAACACGACGACGCCGGCGACCGCCGCTCCCAGGAAGGCGAACCAGACGTACTGGAACGGGTTGGAGAGCCCGAACACGGCGATCACCGACACCACCGCGAACGAGGCACCGGCGTTCACGCCCAACAGGCCCGTGTCCGCGATGGGGTTGCGCGTGTACCCCTGGATCAGCGCCCCGCCGACCCCCAGCGCGATGCCCGCCACGATGGCGAGCACCGTCCGGGGCACCCGCACGGTCCGCACGATGAGCCTGATCTCGGTGAGCCGCTGGTCGGAGTCCGGCGCCGCGAACAGCCCGTGCCACACCTCGGCGGGGCTCAACGAGCGCGCGCCGACGGCCAACGACACCACCCCCGCGACCACCAGGACCAGCACCAGAATACCCAAACCCACCACCCGCCGCCGGCGGGTGTCCGTGCCCCTGGGCGCGGGGCGCTCAATCGCAGTCGTGCCCATGCCGAAGTACGTTATCCCTATTGATCCACCGGAGAAGCAGGGCCTCGGCCTTTCACGCGGCGACCGTCCGGGCCTCGTCCGAAGGGGACTTGACGCCCCGGGCGAGGAGCGAGTCCAGGATCTCCCCGACCCTGGTCGCGGTGTTGGACAGCAGGGACGACGTGATGCCGTGCGTGTGCTCCGTACCGCCCTGGAGGTAGATGCCGCAGCGCAGTTCGGGGTCCGTCACGATGCGGTAGTCGCGCTCGACGCGGACGCGGCCCTCGTCGTCGCGCAGGCAGTGGTCCGCGACCTCGCCGAGGAGGCCGAGGGGGTCGGCGGGGCTGTAGCCGGTGGCGAAGACCACGACGTCCGCGTCCAGGACGGTCTCCTCGCCGGTGACGAGGGACGTCACGGTGGCACGGGCCGTGTCCTGGGTCTCCTTGACGTCGGTCAGCCGGGACACGTTGAGGAAGCGCAGCCGCTCGGTGCCGAGGACCTTCTCCTGGTACGTCTGCCGGTACAGGTCCTCGATCAGGTCTATGTCCACCACTGAGTAGTTGGTGTTGCCGTGGTAGTCCATCAGGCGGCGCTTGACGTTCTCGGGCGCGGCGAAGTACTCGTCGACGGCCGCGGGATCGAAGATCCGGTTGGCGAAGCTGCTGTCGTCGGCGGGGCTGTAGCCGTAGCGGGAGAAGACCGCGCAGACCTCGGCCCCGGGGAAGCGGCGGTGCAGGTAGGCGACGTTCTCGGCGGCGCTCTGACCTGCGCCCACGACGATGAACCGGGAGGGCGAGGTGCCCTCCAACCGGTCGACCTTCGCCAGCAGTTCGGAGTTGTGCCAGACACGGTCGCCCGTCTCGACACCCTCCGGCATGAGGGGGCGCATCCCGGTGCCGAGGACCAGGTTGCGGGCCCGGTGGACCGCGAGACCCTCCGCCGACCGGACCGTCACCTCCAGGTGCTCCACGGCTCCGTCACGGACGACGGGCACGACGCCGACGACCTCGTGGCCGTAGGAGACCATGTCCTCGACCTGGGCCGCGGCCCACTCCAGGTAGTCGTGGAACTCGACCCGCAGCGGGAAGAGGTTCTTGTGGTTGATGAAGTCGATCAGCCGGCCCTTGCTCTTCAGGTAGCAGAGGAAGCTGAACTCACTGGCCGGGTTCCGGAGCGTCACCAGGTCCTTGAGGAAGGACACCTGCATGGTCGCGTCGTCGATCAGCATGCCCCGGTGCCAGCCGAAGCACGGCTGCTGCTCGAAGAAGTGAGCGGTGATCGCCTCCTGCTCGCCTGCTCGTGCGTTGTGCTCGCCGAGTGCGATCGCCATGGCCACATTGGACGGTCCGAAACCGATGCCAATGAGGTCGTGGACCAGTGGTGCGTCATCAGGAAGAACCTGTGACATGTCACTCCCATCGTGCGGGGCAGTCGCCTGTCAGGCGTGGGGAAGGTACGAGGTACGAAAGGTGGGCATGCCGACGGCCGAGCCCATCAGGAATTTAGGTTAGCCTAAGCTAATCCCATTGAGCTGTCGACCGGGCGACCCGGGTAATCGGGTACTGGCGCTCGCCAACTGGGGCACCACGCGGCCCCGTTGCATACTAAGGTAAGCCTTGCTTTACTGACCGCGGTCCCATCCCCTGTCTTCGAGGAGGAACCCCATGCGGGTCGTCATGTTCGGTTACCAGACCTGGGGGCACCGCACCCTGCAAGCCCTCCTGGACTCCGAACACGACGTGGTGCTGGTCGTGACACACCCCAAGAGCGAGCACGCGTACGAGAAGATCTGGAGCGACTCCGTCGCCGACCTCGCCGAGGAGCACGGCGTCCCGGTGCTGATCCGCAACCGCCCGGACGACGACGAGCTGTTCGAGCGCCTCAAGGAGGCCGACCCGGACATCCTCGTGGCGAACAACTGGCGGACCTGGATCCCCCCGCGCATCTTCGACCTGCCGCGCCGCGGCACGCTGAACGTCCACGACTCGCTGCTGCCGAAGTACGCCGGCTTCTCCCCGCTGATCTGGGCCCTGATCAACGGCGAGCCCGAAGTGGGCGTCACCGCGCACATGATGAACGACGAACTCGACGCGGGCGACGTCGTCCGGCAGGAGGCCGTCCCGGTCGGACCGACGGACACCGCCACCGACCTCTTCCACAAGACCGTCGACCTCATCGCCCCGGTCACCATCGGCGCGCTCGACCTCATCGCCGCCGGCCAGACGGAGTTCACCAAGCAGGACCGGTCGCAGGCGAGCTTCTTCCACAAGAGGTCCGCCGAGGACAGCCGCATCGACTGGACCTGGCCGGCGGAGGACCTCGAACGCCTGGTCCGCGCCCAGTCCGAGCCGTACCCCAGCGCCTACACCTTCCACAGGGGCAAGCGCCTCGACGTCCTCACGGCGGTCGTCTCCCAGGGCAAGTACGGCGGCACTCCCGGCCGTATCTTCTACCGCGAGGGCGAGGGCGTGGTGATCGTCGCCGGAGCCGACGCCCGCACCGGCCGCAACCACGGCCTGGCCATCACGCGCGTACGGACCGAGGACGGCCGGGAGCTGCCCGCGACCCAGTACTTCACCTCCATGGGCGGCTATCTCACCACCCGCCCCTGATACGCCGGCCCCAGCACGGTCCCGAGGGCCGGCCGGACGCCACCGCCGTGCGGAACTTCCCGTCTCCGCACGGCGGGGGCGCTCCCTCTACGATTCGGGCCTGCCTCGCCCAAGGGGGCCGGCCGTTGGAGAAGACCGCAAGGTGACAGGCAAGAGAGCGCGCCCCGCCCTCCTCGTGGCGCTGCTGGGTGTCGTCCTGGCCGCCCTCTGCCTGCTGTCACTGGCGCTCGGCGCGGCCAACGTCCCGCCGGACCAGGTGATCCGGGCCCTGTTCGGCGACGCCCCGAGCCGTTTCGTGGACAACATCGTCTGGACCGCGCGCGTACCGCGAACCGCCCTCGCGCTCGCGGCGGGCGCGGCCCTCGGGCTGGCCGGCGCACTGATGCAGGCCCTGACCCGCAACCCGCTCGCCGACCCCGGGGTGCTCGGGGTCAGCGCCGGTGCCTCCTTCGCCATCGTGCTGGCCGTCGGAGTGCTCGGCATCAACTCCCTTTACGGGTATGTGTGGTTCGCGTTCGCCGGGGCGCTGATCGCCACGGTGGCCGTCTATCTGCTGGGCGGTCTCGGGCGGTCCGGGATGACCCCGGTGAAACTGGCGCTCGCCGGAATCGCCGTCACCTCGATGCTGTGGTCGTTCACCCAGGCCATCGTGCTCACCGACGTGGACGCGCTCAACAAGTTCCGTTTCTGGTCCGCGGGTTCGCTCGCGGACGCGGACAACGGCATGGTGTGGCGGGTCCTGCCCTTCCTCGTCATCGGCGCGGTGCTGGCGCTGGCCTGCGCTCCGGCCCTCAACAGCCTGGCCCTCGGCGACGACGTCGCGGCCTCGCTCGGCCGGCGCCTGGGCCTGGTCCGGCTCGCGGGTGTCGCCGCGGTCACCCTGCTGACGGGGGCCTCGGTCGCGGTCATCGGCCCGGTCGTCTTCATCGGCCTGGTGGTCCCCCACGTCGCCCGCGTGCTCGCCCAGTCGGCGGGCATCGGCCCCGACCAGCGCTGGCTGCTGCCGCTGTCCGCGATGCTCGCCCCCAGCCTGCTGCTCACCGCCGACATCCTCGGACGCCTGGTGGCACGGCCCACCGAGATCCAGGCAGGCGTGCTGGTGGCCTTCATCGGCGGCCCGTTCTTCATCGCCATGGTCCGCAGACGCAAGCTGGCGGAGGTGTGAACGTGCCGAACCCGAAGTCCGCGCTCAACTCCCGCCCGGTTCTTGACGATTCGCCCGGCGGCCCCCGCTTCCGAACCTACCGGCTGGCCCTGCCGCCCGTCTCCGGTGTCTTCCGTCCCCGGCTGGTCGCCCTGTGCGCGGTGCTCACCGCCGCCACCTTCCTGCTGTTCTGCTGGGGCCTGACGACCGGCGACTATCCGATCGGCTTCACCGATGTCGTACGGGCCCTGGTGGGCTCCGGCGACCCCGGAACCGTCCTCGTGGTGCGGGAACTGCGGCTGCCGCGCGCCCTGGTCGGGCTGCTTGCCGGGATCGCCTTCGGTGTCTCCGGCGCGCTGTTCCAGACCATGACCCGCAATCCGCTGGCCAGCCCCGACATGATCGGCCTCACCCAGGGCGCGGGCACCGCCGTGGTCGCGGGCATCGTGCTGGGCTGGGACGGCGGCCTCGGCACCCAGGCCCTCGGACTGCTCGGCGCCCTGACCACGGCCCTGACCGTGTACGTGCTGGCCTGGCGGCGCGGCACCACCGGATACCGCATCATCCTGGTCGGCATCGGCGTGGCCTGGATCTGCACGAGCGCCACCGACTACCTGGTGGCCAGGGGCGGACGCTTCCAGGCACAGGCCGCCCTCGGCTGGCTGGTCGGCAACCTCAACGGCCGTACGTGGGACCAGGTCGGCCCGCTCGCCGTCGCCCTGGCGGTGCTGCTGCCGACGGCACTGCTGCTCGGCCGGCTGCTGCGCACCCTCCAGCTCGGCGACGACGTGGCCACCGGCCTCGGTACGCGTGTACAGCCCGTCCGCCTCGCCATCCTGCTCGCCGGTGTCGGACTGATCGCGTTCGCCACCGCCTCCGCGGGTCCCGTCGCGTTCGTGGCGCTCGCCGCTCCGCAGATCGCCCAGCGGCTGGCCCGTACGGCCTGGCCGCCGACCGTCGCCTCGGGACTGACCGGCGCGCTGGTGGTCCTCGGCGGCGACCTCGTCGCCCGTACGCTCGTCCCCGGCACGGAACTGCCGGTCGGAATCGTCACCGGAGTGCTCGGCGCACCGGTCCTGCTCTGGCTGCTCGCCCGCGCCAACCGCGCGGGTTCAGGAGGTTGAACCCATGTCGGCTGATCCCACGTCGGCTGATCCCCGGTCGACCACCGACCGCGTGTCGAGCCCCGACCCCGACCTGCGCGCGAGCGGTCTGCGGCTGGCCTACGACAACCGGCTCGTCGTGGACGGGCTCGACCTGGCCGTACCACCGGGCCGCATCACGGCCATCGTCGGCGCCAACGCGTGCGGCAAGTCCACCCTGTTGCGCGCCCTCGCCCGGCTGCTGGCGCCCAAGGAGGGAGCCGTCCACCTCGACGGCCGGGCCATCCGGTCGATACCGAGCAGAGAACTGGCCCAGCGCCTCGGCATCCTGCCGCAGAGTCCCCTCGCGCCGGAGGGGCTGACCGTCGTCGACCTGGTCAACCGCGGCCGTTCACCGCATCAGACCTGGTGGCGGCAGTGGTCGAAGGCCGATGAGCGGGCCGTGCGTGAGGCCCTGGACGCCACCGGCATGACGGACCTCGCGGACCGGCCCGTCGACGAGCTGTCCGGCGGTCAGCGCCAACGCGCCTGGATCGCCATGGCGGTCGCCCAGGGCACCCCCGTACTGCTGCTCGACGAGCCGACGACGTATCTGGACCTGGCCCATCAGATCGACGTCCTGGACCTGATCACCGACCTCAACCGGCGCAAGAACCGCACGGTCGTCATGGTCCTCCACGACCTCAACCAGGCCTGCCGGTACGCCGATCACGTCGTCGCGATGAAGTCCGGACGGATCGTCGCCGAAGGAAGCCCGGCGGAGGTCATCACCGCGGCCACCGTCGAGGACGTCTTCGACCTGACCTGCCAGATCACGACGGACCCGGTCAGCGGCACCCCGCTGGTGATCCCGATAGGGCGTCACCATGGAGCCCACGCCCGTTAGGGAAGCGGGGCTGTGTCGATCTACGGCTCCGCCGCGGGGCGCGACCGGCCACCACGCCCCCGCAGCCGAACAGCCCTGCTCCCGGCGGGGCGTCACGGCACGATCGTCGTCCCCGTTCCGGCGACGCCCGCCAGCCCGTCGAGCAGCGCGTGCGGTGCGCGCCCGTCGAGCACCCGGGCGGCTCCCACCCCGCCCCTGACAGCCCTCAGACAGGCCTCCATCTTGGGCCCCATGCCGCCGTTCAGCCCCGGCAGCAGCCGCTCCAGTTCCCCCGCGCCGATCCGGTCGACGATCCGGTCGCTCTCGGGCCAGTCGGCGTACAGCCCGGGAACGTCGGTGAGGACGACCAGGATCCGCGTCCCCAGCGCGGCCGCCAACGCCCCCGCGGCCGTATCGGCGTTGACGTTGTAGACCTGCCCGTCCTCGCCCCGGCCGACGGAGGAGACCACCGGGATGTGACCGCTGTCGAGCAGGATGCGCACGACCGCGGTGTTCACCCGCGCCACGTCCCCGACGAGCCCGATGTCGACGCGCTCACCGGCCACTTCGGCGTACCGCTTGACGGCGGTGAGGGTGCGCCCGTCCTCGCCGCTGAGGCCGACGGCGTACGGGCCGTCTTCGTTGAGCAGGCCGACGAGTTCCTTCTGGACCTTGCCGGACAGCACCATGCGGACGACCTCCATGGTCTCCGGAGTGGTGACCCGGAGCCCGTTCAGGAAGGACGACTTGAGGCCCAGCCGGTCCAGGTGGGCGCCGATCTGCGGACCGCCGCCGTGCACGACGACCGGTCTGACGCCGGCGTGCCGCAGGGTGAGGACGTCCTGCGCGAAGGCCCGCCGGAGCGTGTCGTCGGTCATCGCGTTACCGCCGTACTTGACGACGACCGTGCGTCCGCGCAGGGGTTCCAGCGCGGCGAGGTGATCGGTGAGGTCACCGGCGGAGGACTCGATGGAGGACTCGATGTCGGAGGAGGTGGCCGTTTCGGCCACGACGGCCCCGTTCACGGCCGCCGGCCGCGTCGGGCCCCGCGCTTCTCGGCCAGGCCTGACTCCAGCAGAGCCTGGAGCGTGCGGTGCCCCCAGGTCTGATGGCCGAACATGACGACCCGCATCGTCGATCCTCTCCTAGGACACACCATTGCAAGGTAAGGCTAACCTTATTTAACATCAGTGGCGCCTAGGGGAAGGAAAGTTGCGGTGAACGCACTGCATGACGAGCCGGACTCCGTCCTTGACGTGCTCGGTATAGGTTTCGGGCCGTCAAATCTCGCACTGGCCATTGCGGTTGAGGAACACAACGCCCAAGTCGCTCCGGAGGACCGGATCCGCGCGGGATTCCTGGAGCGCCAGCCGTCGTTCGGCTGGCACCGGGGAATGCTCATCGAAGACGCCACGATGCAGGTGTCCTTTCTCAAGGACCTGGTCACCATGCGCAACCCGACCAGCGACTTCAGCTTCCTGTGTTTCCTGCGGGAGCGGGGCAGGATGGTGGACTTCCTCAACGCGAAGACGCTGTTCCCGTTGCGGATCGAGTTCCACGAGTACTTCGAGTGGGCCGCCGCCCGGGTCGCCCACCTGGTCGACTACTCCGACGAGGTCGTGTCGGTCGACCCGGTGACCGGCCCCGACGGGGAGGTCCGCTGGCTGGACGTGGTCAGCCGCGTGCCCGGCTCCCCCGAGCGGACCATCACGCGCAGGGCCCGGAACATCTCGGTGGCCGTCGGCCTGGAACCGCACCTGCCACCGGACACCGCCCTGTCCGACCGGATCTGGCACAACAGCCAACTCGTCCCGCGTGTACGCGAGTTGAACGAATCCGGTACACCGGTGGGCCGTGTCCTGGTGCTCGGCGCGGGCCAGAGCGCGGCCGAGGCGGTGGACTATCTGCACCAATCCTTCCCCGAGTCGGAGATCTGCGCGATCTTCGCCAAGTACGGGTACACGCCCGCCGACGACAGCCCGTTCGCCAACCGGATCTTCGACCCGGAGGCGGTGGACGTCTACTTCCGCTCCAAACCGGAGGTGAAGCAGTCCCTGGTCGACTACCACCGCAGCACCAACTACTCGGTGGTCGACATGGATCTCATCGAGTCGCTGTACGCGACGATGTACCGCGAGAAGGTGCAGGGCCGGGAGCGGCTGCGCCTGCGCAACGTGTCCCGCATCCGGGACGTACGCAGTCTCGACGACCATCTGGAAGTGACGGTCGAGTATCTGCCCACCGGGGAACGGGAGGTGCTCTCCGCGGACCTGCTCGTCCACGCGACCGGCTACCGCCCCAGGGATCTCGACACCCTCCTGGGCAGAACCGCGAAACTCTGCCTGCGGGACGACAAGGACGCCGTGCGCGTCGGGCGCGATCACCGTGTCGAGCTCACACCCGACGTCACGGCGGGCATCTATCTGCAGGGCGCGACCGAGCACACGCACGGACTCACCTCGACCCTGTTGTCCACCACGGCGGTCCGGTCCGGCGAGATCCTCGACTCCCTGCTCGCCCATCGCACGGCCGACCTGGCGGACGGCCTCACCGCGCGAACCGGCTGAGAAGCCCCGGCGGCCGGGTGGGACGGCACGGATCCACGTGCCGCCCCACCCGCACGGCCGCCTTCGGTTCCACGCCCCCTCACCGGACAATACCCATCAACTTAAGGTAGCCTCACCTAACTTTTCCGCGTTCGATCCCGGAGGGATACGGGTGAGTCCTTCAACTCCTACGGGGCGGGACATCCTGCGGGAATCGGTCAGAGGTCAGCGGCGGGACGTCGCTCTCGGCTCGCTCCTCGGCTCCGGGCACCAGCTGGGCGAGGCGCTGGTCCCGGTCCTGATCGGCGTGGTCATCGACCGGGCGGTCACCAGGTCCGACACCGGCGCCCTCGTCCTGTGGCTCGGCGTCCTCGCCGTGGTCTACGTGGGGCTCGCGCTGAGCTGGCGCTTCGGCGCCTGGTCCGGCGACCGCTCCGCCGTACGGGCCGAACACGCCCTGCGCATCGCCCTCGTACGACGGGTACTGCATCCCGGCGGCGGGGCCGAGGAGGGCCGGCTGCCCGGCGCCCTGGCGAACATCGCCACCGAGGACGCCAAGCGGGTCGGCGCCGTCAACATGTCGGTCATGTACGGGATTTCGGCCCTGGTCGGCATCCTCACCACCGCCGTCGTCCTGCTGCGTACGTCGGTGACGCTCGGCCTGGTCGTCCTGCTCGGCACACCCGTGCTGCTCTGGCTCGGACATCTGCTGAGCAAGCCGCTGGAGACCCGCAGCGAGGCCGAGCAGGAGCGCGCGGCGCACGCCTCGGCCGTCGCCGCCGACCTGGTGGCCGGACTGCGCGTCCTCAAGGGCATCGGCGGTGAGTCGACGGCCATCGCCCGCTACCGCACCACCAGCCGCGACTCGCTGCGGGCCACCCTCAGGGCCGCTCGCGCGCAGGCCTTCCAGAGCGGCATGGTGCTCGCCCTGACGGGCTGCCTGATCGCCGTCGTCGCCCTGGTCGGCGGGCGGCTGGCCGCGCAGGGCACCATCAGCCTGGGCCAGTTGGTGTCGGCGGTGGGGCTCGCACTCTTCCTGCTCGGACCGCTTCAGGTGCTCGCGTGGGTCAACGCGGGGCTCGCCCAGGGCCGCGCCTCGGCCACCCGGATCGCGGAGGTGCTGGCGACCGCGCACACCGTCACGGCCGGAGACCGGAGCCTGGCCCAGCCGGTGCGCGGCGCGCTGCGGCTCACCGGCGTCAGCCACGGCGGCCTGCGCGAGGTGGACCTCGACGTCGCGTCCGGCGAACTGCTGGGCGTGGTCGCGACCGACCCCTCGCACGCCACCGACCTGCTGCGCTGTCTGGCCCGGCGGGCCGATCCCGACACCGGCACGGTGGAGCTGGACGGCGTGGCCCTGCGGGACCTGGACCCGGCCGAGTTGCGTACGGCGATGCTGGTGGCCGAGCACGACGCGGACCTCTTCGAGGGCACGGTCCGCGACAACGTCACGGCCGTCGCCCCCGACTCCGCCGATCCCGAGCCCGTGATGACCGCGGCCGGGGTGGCACAGGTCGCCGAGACCCTGCCCGCCGGCGAGGACACGGCGGTCGGTGAACGCGGCCGATCGCTCTCCGGCGGACAGCGCCAACGGGTCGCGCTGGCCCGCGCGTTGGCGGCCGACCGGCCCGTCCTGGTGGTCCACGATCCGACCACCGCGGTCGACGCGGTGACCGAGGCGGGCATCGCGTCCGGCATCCGGGAGATACGCAAGGGCCGCACCACGGTCCTGGTGACCACCAGCCCCGCACTGCTCTCCGTCACCGACCGGGTGGTGCTGCTCGACGACGGCCGGGTCAAGGACACCGCCCCGCACACCGACCTGATAGCCCGTCATGAGACCTACCGCGCGGCGGTGCTGGCATGAGCGACTCTCCAGGCACACCGACCACGGGTCCAGGCGGCGCGGCCCCCGACGACGGCTCGGCGCGCGACTTCGGTTCGGAGCCCGCCGGCCGTGAACTGCTGCCCACGGCCACCCCGGCCCGCACCCGTGCCGCGGTCCGCGAACTCGTCCGTCCTCGCCGGGGCCTGACGGTCGCCGCCTTCGCGGCGATGATCATGGCCACCGGTGTGGGCCTGCTGGTCCAGCCACTGCTGGGCCGCATCGTGGACATCGTCGCGGACCACCGCCCTCCGGGCGACATCACTCTCCCGGTCGTCCTGCTGGTCCTGGTCGCCCTCGCCCAGGGCGCGACCACCGCGCTGGGCCTGACCCTCGTCTCCCGGCTCGGCGAGACCGTACTGGCGCGGCTGCGCGAGCGGTTCGTGGAGAAGGCGCTGCGACTGCCCCTGGAACAGGTCGAGAAGGCGGGCGCCGGAGACCTCACCGCGCGGATCACCCGGGACGTCTCGGTGGTGGGCGAGGCGGTACGCGACGCGCTGCCCGAACTGGCCCGCTCCCTGCTGGCCATCGCGCTGACCCTGGCCGCGATGGCGGCCCTGGACTGGCGGTTCTTCCTCGCGGCGCTCATCGCGGTCCCCGTCCAGGCGTCCACCGCGCGGTGGTACGTACGCAACGCCGTGCCGCTCTACGCCCGGCAGCGGATCGCCACCGGGTCCCAGCAACAGCAGCTCCTGGACACCGTCGCGGGCGCCGGCACCGTACGGGCGTTCCGGCTGGAGGAGGAGCACACCGAGCGGGTGACCCGGCGGTCGTCGGCGGCGGTCGAACTGACGCTGCGTGGCGTGCGGCTGGTGCTGGACTTCTACAACCGGCTGCACATCGCCGAGTACGCGGGGCTCGCGGCCGTCCTCGTCACCGGGTTCCTGCTCGTGCGCGGCGGGTCGGTGTCGATCGGTACCGCGACCGCCGCCGCGCTCTACTTCCACAACCTGTTCTCGCCGGTCAACGCGGCGCTCGTCCTCCTCGACGACGCGCAGTCGGCGACCGCCGCGCTGGCCCGTCTGGTCGGGGTCGCCGACCAGCCGTCGCCCGAACCGGATGGGCGGGCCCACGAGTCGCGGCCCCGGACCGCGGCTGAGGCCGAGGCGAAGGCGGGCGGCACGGTCACCGTGACGGGCGTGCATCACGCGTACGAGCCCGGCCGCCCCGTCCTGCACGACGTGGACCTCACACTCCGGGCGGGCGAGCGGGTGGCCCTGGTCGGCCCGAGCGGCGCGGGCAAGACCACCCTGGCCAAGCTCATCGCGGGCGTGCACCGTCCGACGGCCGGCTCGGTGCGGGTGACGACCGACGGCACCGGAGAGTCCGGCGACGGGGTGCCGGTGGCGCTGGTCACCCAGGAGACGCACGTCTTCGCCGGCCCGCTCGCGGACGATCTGCGCCTGGCGCGGGCCGACGCCACGGGCGACGAACTGCGCGCGGCACTGACCTCGGTGGCCGCCCTGGACTGGGTCGAGGCACTGCCCGAGGGCCTGGCCACGGTCGTCGGCGAGGGCGGACACCGCCTCACCTCCGCGCAGGTCCAGCAACTCGCCCTGGCGCGGCTCGTACTGGCCGATCCGCCGGTGGCCGTGCTGGACGAGGCGACGGCCGAGGCCGGGAGCACCGGTGCCCGTCTTCTGGAGCAGGCGGCGGACCGGGCGGTGAACGGCCGTACGGCGCTCGTCGTCGCACACCGCCTCACCCAGGCCGCCACCGCGGACCGGATCGTCGTCATGGACGGCGGCCGGATCGTGGAGAGCGGCACCCACGACGAGCTGTGCGCGACGGCCGGTGTCTACGCCTCCCTGTGGGAGGCGTGGTCCGGCACCCGCCCCACGGCCGACCAGACCCCCACGCACCACCGCCCTGACACCACCACCCCGAAGGACCACTGATGCCCGGCTCTTCCAGAAGAGGCACACGCCTCCTCGCGGCGCTCGCGTCGGCACTCCTCCTCTTCACCACCGCCGCGGCCTGCGGCTCCGAGGACGACGGCTCCGAGGCGGGCTCGGACTCGTCCGGCTCCGCGAACAGCGCTTTCCCGGTGACCCTCGCGCACAAGTACGGCAGCACCACCGTCAAGTCCGAGCCGAAGCGGATCGTCACGGTCGGGCTGACCGACCAGGACGCCGTGCTCGCGCTGGGCAAGGTGCCCGTCGGCACCACCGAGTGGCTCGGCGGCTACAAGGGCGCCGTCGGCCCCTGGGCCGCCGACAAGCTGGGCGGCGCGAAGGCCCCGACCATGCTGAAGGACACCGGCACGGGCCCGCGGACGGAGAAGATCGCCGCGCTCCGGCCGGATCTGATCCTCGCGGTCTACAGCGGTCTGACGAAGGACCAGTACACGACCCTGTCGAAGTTCGCCCCGGTCGTGGCCCAGCCGAAGGAGTACAACGACTTCGGTGTGCCGTGGCAGAAGCAGACCGAGATCATCGGCAAGGCGCTCGGTCAGGAGAGCAAGGCGAAGGACCTGGTGAAAGGCGTCCAGGACGACATCGCGGCCACGGCCGAGGACAATCCGGAGTTCGCCGAGTCCACCGGCGTGATGGCGACCCCGTACGAGGGCATCTTCGTCTACGGCAGCCAGGATCCGCGCTCGCGCATCCTGACCGACCTCGGTTTCAAGCTGCCGAAGGACCTGGACAAGGTCATCGGTGACGAGTTCGGGGCCAACATCAGCAAGGAGCGCACCGACCTGCTGGACACCGACGCGATCGTGTGGATCGTCGGCGACACCGCCAAGGACGCGGCCACGCTCCACAAGAACGCCCTCTACGCCGACCTGAACGTGGTGAAGCAGGGGCGTGAGGTCTTCGTCGAGGAGGCGGGCGACTACGGCAACGCCGTCTCGTTCGTGTCGGTGCTGAGCCTGCCGTACATGCTGGAACGTCTGGTCCCGCAGCTCAGCGCGGCGGTCGACGGCGACACGGCCACGAAGGTCACCGAGCCGACGTCCTGACGACGTCCACGAGGAACCCGGCGGATGTATACAGAGGGCCGGGACCATGGGCGATCCATGGGCCCGGCCCTGCCGTGTCACGCGTGTGACCTCGGCCCCGGCTGTGTCACGCGACACGCTCGCGACACGAGACCCTGAAAGTATGATCAACCAATGTCTGACATGACCGAAACCACGCCCGGCTGGCTGCCCCACGACGAACTGGAGCAGGCGCGCGCACGCATGCCGATCCTGTACGTCGAGGCCGTACCGGTCCGCGTAGACGACAGCGGCGAAGTCACCAGCATCGGACTGCTGCTCCGCATCGGGTCGGACGGGACGGTCAGCCGCGCGCTCGTCTCCGGCCGGGTGCTGCACCACGAGCGGGTGCGGGACGCCCTGCTGCGCCATCTGGAGAAGGACCTCGGCCCGGTCGCGCTCCCCCGCGTCCCGGCCTCGCTGCAGCCCTTCACCGTCGCCGAGTACTTCCCGACGCTCGGGGTCACGCCGTTCCACGACCCCCGCCAGCACGCGGTGTCCCTCGCCTACATCGTCCCGGTGTCGGGTGACTGCCGCCCCCGGCAGGACGCTCTGGACCTGGTCTGGTTCAGCCCCGAGGAGGCCGCGTCGCCCGTGGTCATCAACGAGATGCCGGGCGGCACCGGAGCCCTCCTCAAGCAGGCCCTCGCGCACATCGGACACCTGTCCTGACGGCGGGCGCCTGTCGTCACAGTTCGAGAGTGACGAACCCGTCCGGCTCGTCCGGTGCCGGGGCCGTCACGGTGTAGCCGAAGCGATCCTTCAGGCCCGTGACGTCCCACACCGCCGCACGGTCGCGGTAGTTGAAGACGAGTTCCTTCTCGGCGCCGCCGTGCTTGAGGATCCGGGCGATCGCGATCTCGTTGGGGTGGTCGTGCCGCGCGCCGCTGGTCGATATCAGGTAGCGGTCGCAGTCGATCAGGTCGAGCAGTTCGTTGGAGAGGTTGTGGTCGCTGCCGTGGTGGGCGACCTTGAGGAGGTCGACACGCATCCGTCCGCCCTCCGCCTCGGCCCGGGGCCGTATCGACGCCACCAGCCGGCGGTCGTCCGCGTCACCGGTGAGGACGACCCGCTTGTCCTCGAACTCGAAGAGCAGGCCGATGCTCGACACGTTCGTCTTCGACGTGTCGGGCTTGAACACCGACGCGGCCAGCCGGTCCACGTTGACGCCGCCGAAGTGCTCGAAGCCCGGGACCGGTGGGTTCTCCTCGGGATCCCGGCCGGGGATCAGACCGTGTCTGGCGCACTCCGCGGTCCAGGCCGGCGCCAGCTTCTCCAGTTGCCTGCGGTCGGGTGAGAGCACCTCCATCGTGGATCCGTCGTCGAACCAAGCGAGTTCCCGGCCGACCTCGACACCGCGTCCGCCGAACGCGTCGTTCCACGGCACCTTCTGTTCCAGCAGGGCGCTGGTGAGTTTCTCCCCGTCCTGGGCTCCGAACCCCTCGGCGTCGAGGAGGTGGTCGAAGCCGTTGAACCACACGTCCCCGAACTCCACCGACCGGTCCGGGTCGTCCAGCAGGGCGAGCACGCCGAGGATGTGGTCCTGGTCGACATGGGTGACGACGAGGACGTCGACCTGACCGTCGAGCCCGGCGAGCGTGGGCTTGATCAGCGGGTACGTGCCCGAGCGGCCGCCGTCGACGAGGATCCGGCGTACGAAGCCGTCGTCGCCGTACTCCAGGAGCAGGCAGTCGCCGTCCTCGCCGGGCATCATCGTGAAACGGATCATTGCTGTCTCCCTCGCAGAGCGACGACCACGAACGGCTCGCGCATGTCGACACGCCACGACAGGCGGCGGGCCTGTTCGAGCCGCGCGGCGCACCCGGGGTCGTCGGGGAACTCGGAGAGCCCGTGGATGAGGCGGCTCAGGCCCAGGGTGAAGACCGGCACTCCGCGGTCGAAGGCCTCGACCAGGGCGTCCCGCGCCGCCTCCCGCTCCGGCTCGGTGTGGGCCCGGCGCAGATGCCTCATGGCCCAGAGCAGGGATCCGTCGCTCATCCAGTCGAAATCGTGCCGCAGCCGGGACAGCCACGGGTCCCAGCGGTGCGGCCGCTCGGTCAGCTCGCTGCCGACGAGGACGTAGGCGCCCGCAACCGCCGCGAGCGGGTTGGTCATCCCGCCGTCGTAGAGCATGGTCTCCGCGTCCCTGACCAGCGTCGCCGCCGCGTCGAAGGCGCCCCGGGCCATATAGGCCAGGGCGGGCCCCACCCGGCTGTCCCGTACGGACACCGAGACGGCGCTGCCGGTGGGGCTCTGCCGTTCGTTGACGAGGACCTCGATCTGCGCGGCACCCCAGGGCGCGGGCAGGGTGACGACGTACTCGGTACCCGCCAGCGAGACGACCAGGAACTGCCGTGGGCCCATGGGCTCTTCGAGCCTCGGCTCACCGCGGTCGTCGAGCGGGCCGTGGGCACCGAACCGGTAGAGCCGTGCCGCCGCGTCGCCCAGTTCGAGACTGGCGACGTCGCGCGGCTCGGAGCGAGCTATCTCGAACGCGACCAGTTGCCTCGCCGGTCCCTCGGTCAGCGTGAGCATCGAGGGGAACTGCCAGCTCGTCGGCTCGGGGTCGCCGATCCAGGCCGCGTGCCCCGGTTCGATGATCATGTCCCGTTCCCAGGTCCCGGACCGGGAGCCCAGGGAGCGCGGCACGGGAATCGTGACCCCGTCGTGGTAGGCCCCGTACGACTCGATGTTGCCCATGAGGTGCTGCCAGGAGTGCGACTCGTAGGGCGAGGGTGCCGGGCGCAGGATCACCCGCTTCTCATCGCCGTCCCGCAGTCGGATGTCCTGGGAGAGCACGACGCCGGAGGGCAGCGTGGCGGACACGATGTAGTGCCCCGGGTCGACCTCGTACCGTTTCGGAGGTGCCGACCTCCCGCAGGGGAAGAGCACGGCACGGTGGCCGGGGCCGCTGTCCTCGGACGGGTAGATGTTGCCGACCACCTTCGCCCCGTGGGACAAGTCCGTCTCGCGGAGGCTCAGTTCGACGCTCACGCTCAGGCCCGCGCTCATCATTTCTCCAACTTCACGCGGCGGAACACCGGACGTACGGTGATGGACTTCCTCCGCACCTCCTGGCCGAGCCTGGCCTCGAAGTCGTAGTCCCCGAAGCTCAGTTCGATGGCCCACTCGCTCTGCGGATCCCCGTCGTCGCACTCCCCCGCGGCTCGGCGCAGCCGCTCCGGTCCGGCTTCGTCTCCGGCTCCGGCCTCTTTACAGACGAACTCGGCTTGGGCGTTGTCCTCGGCGGGATCACAGCCCACGTACACGGGGACGACCGGTGGGCCCGCCAGTTCGTGCAGGACGAACACGGGCAGTTCGCCTACGGAGGGCACCTGGACGCCCGCGACCGCCCCGGCGAACCGCGGCTGGCGCATGAAGTGGTCGATCGCCTTCAGCAGATCGGAGGTGTCGACCCTCCAGGCGCCCTCGGGATCGTCGCTCGCCGCACCGGCGAGGCTCTTCAGGAGGGCCTCGGTGAACAGGCTCACCTGACCGGGCCGTGCGTGCGACTGATCGCCGGACAGAGTGGCGTAGAACGGAATGTGGAAGCACCGCGGCAGGTCGAGCGGCCGTGTTCCGGCGCCGAGCGGAGACTGCCCCGCGAACTTCCCACCCGAACGCTCGATGAGGACATCGGAGTTGGACCGGCACGCGTCGACGAAGAAGACCTGCTCGCTGGCCTTGCACCGCTTGAGGCCATTCATCAGACCCGCGAAGTCCAGTGCGCCGTTGAGGGGGTTGTGCTCGTCGGCGAAGATGTCGGCGGCCAGCAGCGCCATGTCGTCGCCCTGTGAGACTCCGTGACCGCAGAAGTAGAAGACGAGGCGGTTGTCCACATGCGTGTCACCGCGGTCGAACCACCGCGTGACCTCGCCGAGGATGGCGTCGATGGTGGCGGGCCCGACATCGTGGGCCTCCTGGGTGCGGGGATTCACGAACGGGGCCGGCTGCTCCTCGCTGAGCAGCAGCGCGAGACTGCCGAGGGGCCGCCGGGAATCGTGGTACTCGGCAAGCAGCCAGGTGGCCAGCGCACGGGCCGAGACGGGGGGTGAGCTGAGCTGCCGCATCCCGTCGGAATCGGCGACCGGTGCCTCGCCACCGGCGAGATGGGGATACTTGCCGACGCCGATGACCAGTGCGTGGGTGCACGGAGGACCGGCGTGCTCATCCAGGTGGACCACAGAACCGGCCATGAATCCTCCGGAACTCTACTCATGCGCCGGAGCATGCCCGCAGGCAGCATTTTCCCTATTATATTCCTGAGACATCCATTGTGTCCCGATATGAAACCAATGATCGTGTCCCTCAGTGAACGTGAGGCCCGCCATGGCCAAGAATCTCGTCGTCTGTCTGGACGGCACGGGCAACCAGTTGAAGGCGAAAGGGAACACCAATGTCGTCCGGCTCTACGAGATGCTGGACCTCAGTGATCCCGCCCGGCAGATCGCCTACTACGACCCCGGTGTCGGCACGTTCGCGGCGGCGGGCACCTGGACTCCTGTGGGCCGGCATCTGTCGAAACTCCTCGGTCTCGCCTTCGGCTCCGGAATGCGGGCCAACCTCGGCGAGGCCTACACCTATCTGATGCGGCACTACCAACCGGGCGACCGCATCTACGTGTTCGGCTTCAGCCGCGGCGCCTACACGGCCCGCGCCCTCGTGGGCATGCTCAAGGCGGTCGGCCTGATGCGGCCCGGCATGGAGAACCTCGTCCCGTACGCCGTGTCCGTGTACGCGCGGAACAAGGACTGGACGCGGGACGACTGGGACCAACTCCACCGGTTCGCGGGCGCGTTCAGCAACGCGGTCGACGGGCGGGTCGGCATCCGCGTCGAGTACCTGGGGATCTGGGACTCCGTGAAGGCCGCCGGCCTCCTGCGCTGGAACCTGCGGTGGCCGTTCACCCGTCAGGCCCCGAACGTCCGCCGCATCCGCCACGCCGTCTCCATCGACGAGAAGCGCAGGCCCTACCGCGAGTACCTCGTCACCCCCACCGACGGCGACGGCGACAAGAAGCAGGCCGTGCCGTCGACGGTCGAGCAGGTGTGGTTCGCCGGGGTCCATTCCGATGTCGGCGGGACCTTCGACGACGACCCCCGGCTCGCCACGATCGCCCTCAAGTGGGTCGTGGACGGCGCCCTCGAAGCGAGGGAGGGCGAGCCTGAGGCGCGTCTCCTCCTGAAGCCCCGGGCCTACGAGCGCGAGGTGACTCTCGTGCCCGAGCACGCCCTGGGCAAGGTGCACCGGATGGGCTGGATCTGGGCCCTGCTCACCTATCGGCGCCGCGGACTCCCCCAGGGCGCGCATGTGCATGAGAGCGTCCGCGCGCGGCTGGAGAAGGACGCCGGCTACGCGGACCCGATCCCACCGACGGCTGTCTGGTCGGACACCGGTTGGCTCACCGCCCGGGGATGACTCCCCTGGTCACCGCTCGGAGGTGCCCCCTGACTCACCGCCCGGCTGTGATCCCCACAGGCCGGTGGAGGTACGCGCCCACGGGCTCGCCGGCGATCTTGCCCGCCCGCAGGATGTGATGGCCTCTCAGGAAGGTGTCCGTGACCTGGGCGGTCAGCTGGAAGCCCTCGAAGGGGGTGTACTCCTGCGTCGACTCGGACTCGGCGGCGCGCACGGTCCAGGTTCGGTCCGGGTCGACCAGGGCGATGTCGGCGTCGAAGCCGGGTGCGAGGGCGCCCTTGGTGCGCAGCCCGTAGCGCCGGGCCGGGTTCCAGGAGGTCAGCGCCGCGATCCGGCCCAGGGGCAGGCCGCGCCTGGTGCCTTCGGTGATCAGCCCGGGGAGGAGGTACTCGGCCCCGCCGAACCCCGCCTTGGCCAGGAACACATCGTCCTTGGGCTCGCCGAACTTCGCCTCCTCCCGGCAGCACGCGTGATCGCTGACGACCCAGTCGACGGTGCCGTCGAGCACGTACTCCCACAGCGCCTCGACGTCCTCGCGGGGCCGCAGCGGTGGGTTGACCTTGCCACCGAGGCCGTGCGCGGTGGTGATGTCGGCGAGCAGATGCCCGACGGTGACCTCGCGGCGGAAGTCGATGTGCGGGAACGCCCGGCCCATCCGCACGGCCGCGTCCATCGCCTTGCGGGACGACAGATGCAGCAGGTTGATGGTCGGCAGTCCGGTCTCGTGCGCGAGGTAGGCGGCGATGGAGACCGCGAGCCCCTCGGAGTGCGGCGGCCGGGAGGCGCTGTAGGCGGCGAGCCCGGTCAGCTCACCCGCCTCCTCGACCAGCTTGGTGTACGCAGTCATGATCTCGGCCGTCTCGCAGTGCAGGGAGAGCGAGATCTCGTCGGCGAGTTCGGGGAACCGCTCGCGTGCGGCCTGCACCCCGCGCATGACGAACTCGAAGTGCGCGTAGTCGTACCGCTCGTCCTCGGGGATCATCAGGAACGCGTTCTGGTCGGCCGATCTGCCGTGCAGGCCATGGCTGCCGTAGAACATGAAGACCTTGAACGAGGTGACGCCGAACCGCTCGACCAGGTCGGGGATCTCGTCGATGTGTCCGCGCGATATCGGCGCGAGATGGAAGCCGTGGTCGACGTGGGCGCGGCCCGCGGTGGCCTCCAGCACCTCGGGGAGGAAGTCGGCGTACGGGCCGCCCTTGTTGAGGTAGTACCGGCCGGTCCGCATGTAGGTCAGCGCGCTGGTGACGCCGCCCTGCGCACACGCGCGGCTCTCTGTGGCCGCGTCCTCGGCCGGCGGGTTGTAGATCCCCCAGTGCTGGTGGGCGTCCACGACGCCGGGGAACGCCAGCCTGCCGTCGGCGTCGACCACCCGCCGGGCACGCTGGGCGGCGATGCCGGGGGCCACGGCGGCGATCCGGCCGTCGCTCACGGCGACGTCGGCGGGCCGGGCGTCGTCATGGTCGTGGGTGACGACGCGGGCGTTCTTCACGACCAGGTCGTACTCGGTCACGGTGTCCTCCAGTCGTCCGGGGTCATGCCCCGGTCACCTCGTCCGCGGTCATGCCCCCATCACCCGGCTCTCCTCGGCCCAGAAGGTGACGCGCCTCTGGGCGAACCGGACGACGGAATGGGCGATCAGTCCCAGCACCGAGAGCACCACAAGCACGGCGAACATCCCGGCGATGTCGAAGTTGTAGTTGGTCTGCAGCAGGAGATACCCCAGGCCCTCCTTGGCCCCGATGAACTCGCCGACGACGGCGCCGAGGATCGAGAAGACGATCCCGATGTCGAGCCCGGCGAAGATGAAGGGGAGCGCGCTCGGCAGCCGCACCATCCTGAAGATCTGGAACGGTCCGGCGCCGAACACCGTGAGCATCTGGATCCGGTCGGCGTCGGCCGAGCGCAGCCCCTCGATCACGTTGACCAGCATCGGGAAGAACGAGATCACCGCCGCCATGACGACCTTGCTCGTCATGCCGAAGCCGAACCACACGACGAACAGCGGCGCGAGCGCCACCTTGGGCACGGTCTGGAAGGCGACGACGTACGGCATGAAGGTGCGCTCGATCAGCCGCACCTGCGAGATCGCGGTGCCCAGCACGAGCGCCGCGCCCACACCGAGAAGGAAGCCGTACAGCGACTCCAGGACGGTCACCCTCAGGTGTCCCCAGAACAACGGGTCGGCCAGTTGGGTCCGCAGGGCGTCGAGGATCTGGGAGGGGCGCGGCAGCACGTAGTCGTCGATCCCGAAGGCGGGGACCGCGAACTCCCAGGCCAGCACGACGATCACGAAGACGGCGGGCACGAGCAGGAGTTCGGGCCGCTCCCTCAGGTCGACCCGGGGCCTCTTGGCTATGAGACGCCTCTTGGTCTTGAGGGGCCTCAACGGTCGATCACTCCGGCGGCGTTGAAGTGCTTGCGGATCCGCTCCACGTGGACGCCCGCCCGGTCGGAGGCCATGGCGCTCAGCGCGCGCGGGCGTTCCAGGTCGATGTCGACGATCTCGGCGACGCGGCCGGGCCGGGCGCTGAGGACCACCACCCGGTCGGAGAGGAAGACCGCCTCGGCCATGGAGTGGGTGACGAACACGATGGTCTGGCCGCTCTCGCGCCAGATCCGCAGCAGCTCGACGTTCATGTACTCGCGGGTCATCGCGTCGAGGGCGCCGAAGGGCTCGTCCATCAGCAGCACGGCCGGATCGTGCACCAAGGCCCGGCAGATTCCGGCGCGTTGCTGCATCCCGCCGCTCAGCTCATGGGGGTACTTGTCCTCGAAACCGTCGAGGCCGACCATCGTGAGCAGCCTCCCGGCCCGCTCCCGGTACACACGGGCATCGAGTTTCCGTACCTCCGCGGGCACCATCACGTTCCGCAGGACGGTACGCCACGGCAGGAGGGTGGCCGCCTGGAAGACCATGCCCACCTCCGGCAGCGGGCCTGTCACCTCACGGCCCGCGACCCGGACCGTGCCCTCGCTCCTCGGGACGATCCCGGCGAGGATCTTCAGCAGAGTGGTCTTGCCGCACCCCGAGGGTCCGACGACCGAGACGAACTCGCCGCGCCGGACGGTGAAGGCGATGTCCGAGAGCGCGTGGGTCGGTTCGGACCTGCGGGACCGGTAGGTCTTGTGCACTCCGCCGACCTCGATCCAGCGGGCCTCGTCCACGTCGGGCGCGGGAACCGCCTTCCGGCGTCGGCGCCCCGGACGCGGACTCCTCATGGCCATCACAGCCGCCCTGCCTTCCTGTTGGGTGGGTGTCCGGGCCTTCCTGTCCGGGTGGGTGTCCGAGTCGCTACTCGGCGGCCTTCGCCTTCTCGATCACGGCCGCGGAGTCGAAGTCGTTCGCGCCCTTGAGCAGTCCGTCGTCCCACAGTTCCGCGAGGCCGATGTCCTTGGTGACCTGGCCGGACGCCTTGGTGTAGGCGACCGTCTTGTCCCACTCCTCGTCGCTGATCGCGCCCCAGTTCCTGAAGCTCCCGGGCTCACCGGTGGTGGGGACGGCGGTCTTGATCCACGCATCGAGGGACTTGCTGTCGTCGCCGATGCGGTCGTCGGCCTTCTTGCCGGTCAGTAGCTGCGGGAAGACCTTGTAGCCATCGCGCATGGCGGCCTCAGGGTTGACCGCCGAGAAGAGCAGCGCTTTGTAGGAAGCGCGCAGGTAGCGCGTGAGTACGTCCTTCTTCTCCTTCAGGGTTTTCTCGGTCACCGCGAAGGTCAGGGAGCGGATGCCGTCGAAGGCGGCGGAGTTGTCGAGGTAGCGGAACTCCGTGCCGGTGTTCTCGATCGTGGTGTACGCCTGCGTGAACAGCGCGAGCACGTCGACCTTGCCGTCCTCCAGGGCGGCCAGGGCCTGCGCGCCCACGCCGACCGGCAGCAGCTCGACGTCCTTGGCCGCGTCCAGGCCCGCGTCTCCGGCGTACGCGCGGGCGTAGATGGCCGAGCCGGAGGCCAGGCTGATGACGCCGATCTTCTTGCCCGTGAGGTCGGCGGCGGTTCTGATGTCGCTGTCCGGCTCGACCGCCATCCGCCACGGCCAGTTCCGCACCAGGCCGCCTATGGCCTTGACCGGGACGCCCTTCTCCCGGGCGGCGAGGATGGCTCCCGCGTCGGCCGGTGTGATGTCGGCGCTGCCGGAGGCTACCGCCTGGACCGCGGCGACCGAGCCGTCGGTGTTGATCACGTCGACCTTCAACTTCTCCTCGGACAGGAAGCCCTCGGCATCGCCCACCGCGTGGACGGCGACCTCTTCCTTGGGCGCGAACACGGCCGAGGGGATGGCGAGTTCGAGTCCGGCCGGGGCACCCGACTCGCCGTCGGAGGACGACGAGGAGTCCTCGCCTCCGCAGGCTGAGAGCACCGCGAGAGCGGCCAGGGTGGCGGCACTGACGCCGAGCCGCAGGGAACGATTCATGCTGGGCACCTCGATCCATCCGGTGGGGTGAGGGCTGTCGGTCGGGCGGGACTCGAAGCAGCGCTCACACACCCACTGGGGGCACCCGTGCCGTGTAAGTGGTCGCCTTCGTCGCTCATCTCACTGCTCCGGCTTCGCCTCGGACAGGACCGTGCAAGGACGTGCGGACGTGCGGACGTGCGGACGTGCAGGGACGGTGGCAGACCTCAAGCATGTCGGAGGGAATCGGATCGCGAAAGGACGCAACAGGGGTCCCGGGGGCGGCGAACCGCCCCCGGGACCCCTCAACGCACTCCGATCAACGCCCTCCGACCTGCATCATCGGGAGCGTCAGCCGATCTCGACGAGCAGGTCGCCGCCCTCCACCTGCTGGATCTTGTTGATGGCCAGCCTGGACACCGTTCCGGCCTTCGAGGCGGTGACCGAGGCCTCCATCTTCATGGCCTCGATGGTGGCCACCGTGGCACCGGCCGCGACCTCGTCGCCCTCGGCTACCGCGAGGGTCACGACTCCGGCGAACGGCGCGGCGACATGGCCGGGGTTGGCCCGGTCGGCCTTCTCCGTGGCCGGGACGTCGGAGGCGACCGAGGTGTCGCGCACCTGGATCGGCCGCAACTGGCCGTTCAGGGTGGACATCACGCTGCGCATCCCGCGTTCGTCGGCCTCGCCCACGGCCTCCAGCTCGATGAGCAGCCGTACGCCCTGTTCGAGGTCGACCGCGTACTCCTTCCCCGGGCGCAGCCCGTAGAAGAAGTGCTTGCTGTCCAGCACGCTGGTGTCGCCGTAGGTCTGACGGTGGGTCTCGAACTCGCGCGTCGGACCGGGGAACAGCAGCCGGTTGAGTGTCGCCCGGCGCTCCTTCACCAGCCCCTCGCGGTCGTCCGCGGTCAGTTCCTCGACGGGCTTGGGGGCGGCGCGGCCCTCAAGTGCCTTGGTGCGGAACGGCTCGGGCCAGCCGCCGGGCGGGTTGCCCAGCTCGCCGCGGAGGAAGCCGATGACGGAGTCGGGGATGTCGAACCTGTTCGGCGTCGCCTCGAAGTCCGCCGGCGACACACCGGCGCCCACCAGGTGGAGCGCGAGGTCACCGACCACCTTCGAGGACGGGGTCACCTTCACCAGATGGCCGAGGATGCGGTCGGCGGCGGCGTACATCGCCTCGATCTCCTCGAAGCGGTCGCCGAGGCCGAGCGCGACGGCCTGCGTACGCAGGTTGGAGAGCTGGCCGCCGGGGATCTCGTGGTGGTAGACCCGCCCGGTCGGCGCGGCCAGCCCCGCCTCGAAGGGCGCGTAGATCTTGCGGACGCTCTCCCAGTACGGCTCCAGGTCGCCCACGGCCTGGAGACTCAGCCCGGTGGACCGGTCGGTGTAGTCGGTCGCGGCGACGATGCCCGACAGCGACGGCTGTGAGGTGGTGCCGGCCATCGACGCCACCGCCCCGTCGACCGCGTCCGCACCCGCCTGGATCGCCGCGAGGTAGGTGGCGAGCTGACCGCCCGCGGTGTCGTGGGTGTGGATGTGCACCGGCAGGTCGAACTCGCGGCGCAGCGCCGATACGAGGGTGGCGGCGGCCGGGGCTCGCAGCAGGCCGGCCATGTCCTTGACGGCCAGGACGTGGGCCCCTGCCTCGACGATCTGCTCGGCGAGGCGGAGGTAGTAGTCCAGGGTGTAGAGCCGCTCGGACGGATCGGACAGGTCGGACGTGTAGCAGAGGGCCACCTCGGCGATCGCCGTTCCCGTCTCCCGTACTGCGTCGATGGCGGGGCGCATCTGCCCGACGTCGTTCAGCGCGTCGAAGATCCGGAAGATGTCGATGCCGGTCGCCGCGGCCTCCTGGACGAAGGCGTCGGTCACCTCGGTCGGGTACGGCGTGTAGCCCACGGTGTTGCGGCCGCGCAGCAGCATCTGCAGACAGATGTTCGGCACGGCCTCGCGGAGCGCGGCCAGACGTTCCCAGGGGTCCTCGGCGAGGAAGCGGAGCGCCACGTCGTAGGTGGCGCCGCCCCAGCACTCCAGGGACAGCAGTTCGGGCAGGGTCCGCGCCACGACGGGCGCGACGGCGAGCATGTCCTTGGTACGCACCCGGGTGGCGAGCAGCGACTGGTGGGCGTCGCGGAACGTGGTGTCGGTGACGCCGATGGCCGGTGACTCGCGCAGCCACCGGGCGAAGCCCTCGGGGCCCAGTTCGACGAGCCGCTGCCGGGACCCGGCGGGCGGTTCCGTGGCCGGCACGGGCGGCACCTTGGTGACGGGGTCGCTCAGCTCCGGCCGTTCGCCGTGCGGCTTGTTCACCGTGACGTCGGCGAGGTAGGTGAGCAGCTTCGTACCGCGGTCGGCGGAGTGGCGGGCGGTGAGGAGGTGCGGACGCTTCTCGATGAACGACGTCGTGACCTGCCCGGCCCGGAAGTCCGGGTCGTCGAGCACCGCTTGCAGGAAGGGGATGTTGGTGGCCACGCCGCGGATGCGGAACTCGGCCACGGCACGCCGGGCCCGGCCGATCGCGGTGTTGAAGTCGCGTCCCCGGCAGGTGAGTTTGACCAGCATCGAGTCGAAGTGGGCGCTGATGTCCGTACCGGCGTGGGTGGTGCCGCCGTCCAGCCGGATGCCCGAACCGCCGGGCGAGCGGTAGGCGCTGATCTTTCCGGTGTCCGGGCGGAAGCCGTTGGCCGGGTCCTCGGTGGTGATACGGCACTGGAGTGCGGCGCCGTGCAGGGTGACGGTCTCCTGCGAGAGCCCGAGGTCGGCCAGGGTCTCGCCGGAGGCGATGCGCAGCTGGGACTGCACGAGGTCGACGTCGGTGACCTCCTCGGTCACCGTGTGCTCGACCTGGATGCGCGGGTTCATCTCGATGAAGTGGTAGCTTCCCTCGCGGTCGAGGAGGAACTCCACGGTGCCCGCGTTGCGGTAGCCGATCTCCCGGGCGAACCGCACCGCGTCGGCGCAGATCCGGTCCCGCAGCTCGGGGTCGAGGTTCGGCGCGGGGGCCAGCTCGATCACCTTCTGGTGGCGTCGCTGCACCGAACAGTCGCGCTCGAAGAGGTGGATGACGTTGCCCTCCCCGTCCGCGAGGATCTGCACCTCGATGTGGCGGGGTTCGACGACGGCCTTCTCCAGGAAGACCGTGGAGTCACCGAACGCGGACGCCGCCTCACGGGACGCCGCCTCGATGGACTCGCGCAGCTGGGCGGGGTCCTCGACCCGTCGCATGCCGCGCCCGCCACCGCCCGCGACCGCCTTGACGAAGACGGGGAAGCCGACGTCCTCGGCGGCGCGGACGAGTTCGTCCACGTCGGTGGAGGGGGCGGAGGAGCCGAGCACCGGTACGCCCGCCGCGCGGGCGGCGGCCACGGCGCGCGCCTTGTTGCCGGTCAGCTCCAGCGTGTCCGCGCTGGGGCCGACGAAGGTGATGCCGGCCTCCTCGCAGGCGCGCGCCAGGTCGGGGTTCTCGGACAGGAACCCGTATCCCGGGTACACCGCGTCCGCTCCCGCCCGCCGCGCCGCGCGGACGATCTCCTCGACGGAGAGGTAGGCCCGGACCGGGTGTCCCGGCTGTCCGATCTCATAGGCCTCGTCCGCTTTCAACCGGTGCAGTGAATTGCGATCCTCGTGCGGGAAGACGGCCACGGTTCGCGCGCCCAGCTCATAGCCGGCGCGGAACGCGCGAATAGCGATCTCACCACGGTTGGCGACCAGCACCTTGCGGAACATTTGGATCCCTTCAGCCTGCCCGGTGACGCGCACCATCGTGTCGGCCCCGCCCGCCCCGCGCCATGTGAGCCGGGCCACTCGTCCGGATGCCTCCGGCCCGCGGAGCAGCCGGATACTCAGCCGCTGATGCCCACCGACCGGCCTCACGAGCCACCGACGAACTCCTTGAGCGGTCGGGCGGCTACCCAGTTACGGGGTGCGCAGTCACACGAGCCCGAAGACCGGATCGGCACCGGTCAGCTCGCGGCCGGCCTCCCACAGCCGTGCCGCGACGTCCTGGTCGGCCAAAGCATCGCGCACGGGTTCGAGTACGGGCACGCCCCGCAGGCCGAACACCCGGGGCCCCCACAGCTGCCCGCCACCCACCGACGGATCGAGAACGGCCCGTACGGCGGGCCACGCGGCGTGCTCCTCGCCCTGGACGTACCCGATGCCCGCGTTGCCGCCGGTGACCAGGAAGGTCTTGCCGTCGTCACGCGGGAGCCGGTGGACGGACCACGGCCGGGAATGGCGGGACTCGACTGCGGACGGCATGGCACGCTCCTTGCGCTGACGGGATCGGGCGGTGGTGGACAGGCCGTGCGTTCACGGCCCGTCCACCACATCTCCAAGATCCCGGCGGCCTCCGACAGATCCCCGACAGACGCCGCCCGCCGCCTACGGACGAGCGACACGGCTCGCTCAGACCAGGTCGGCCCTGGCGCTGTCGCCGACGGGGTCCCCGACGGAGTCTTCACCAGGGTCGTCCATGGCGTCCTCGTCGAGGAAGCCGCCCGACTGGTGCTGCCACAGCTTCGCGTACGCGCCCTCCGACGCGAGCAGTTGCTGGTGCGTGCCCTGCTCGATGATCCGTCCGCGGTCGAGGACGACGAGTCGGTCCATGGTGGCGACCGTGCTCAGCCGGTGCGCCACCACGAGCGCCGTCCGCCCCTCCATGAGCCGCCACAGCGCCTCCTGCACGAGGATCTCGCTCTCGGAGTCCAGGGCGCTGGTGGCCTCGTCGAGCAGCAGGATCGGCGCGTCACGCAGGATCGCCCTGGCGAGAGCGACCCGCTGGCGCTGTCCGCCGGACAGCTTCACTCCGCGCTCGCCCACCATGGTGTCGAAGCCGTCCGGCAGCGCGTCGGCGAACCCTGCCACGTGCGCCGCCTCGGCCGCGCGGCGGATCTCGGCGTCGGTGGCGTCCGGCCGGGCGAACGCGATGTTCTCCCGCAGGGTGCGGTGGAACATCGCCGGGTCCTGCGGCACATAGGCGATCAGACCGCGCAGGTCGGCCTGGCGCAGCCTGCTGATGTCCTGGCCCCCGATCAGGATCCGGCCGGCCTCGATGTCCGTCATCCGCAGCAGCAGCCGGGTGAGCGTGGTCTTGCCTCCCCCGGACCGGCCGACGAGGCCGATCTTCGTCCCGCTGGGCACGTCCAGGTCGAGGTCCTCGAAGAGCGGCCGCGCGCCCCCGTGGGCGAAGGTCACCTGCTCGAAGCGGACGTCGGCGGCCCCGGGCAGCGGCGCCGGCGACGCCGGGTCGAGCACGGTCGGCGGCGCCAGCAGCAGCTCGGTGAACTGCGAGGCCTCCGTCATCGCGCTCTCCAGGCGGCGGTAGATCTGGTTGAACTCGAACATGATCCGCGTGGCGTTCGTGTAGTACGTGAAGGCGACCACGACCGCCTCCACGCCGAGCCTGCCCCCGCCGAGCGAGATCGCGAGCAGCAGGCCCAGCGCGTTGGTCAGTACGGACATCGGCGCGACCAGCGTGTCGATGCGCAGGTTGCCGTAGTCCCACGACCTCAGCGTGAGCCGCCGCGATGCCGCGACGCGGGAGCGGTGCTCGGCGGCCTCACGTTCCTCGGCCGCGAACGCCCGGACCGTGTCCATGTTCGTCAGGCTGTCGGCGACATGGCCCGCCACCCTGGCGATCGACGCCTCGCGCTTGTCGACGAGCGCCTGACGGCGACGGATCAGGGGCACCACGAACAGCGCCGTCAGCGCGATCATCGCCAACAGGCCGACCACGAGCAGCGGTTCATAGCGCCACAGCACCACCGCCCCGAAGACGAGCGGCACCAGACTGCCCACGACCTGGAACGTCAGCGTGTCGACGAACACCTCGAAGCGGGACGCGAAGCTCAGCACCCGCTTGGTCAGCGCCCCGGCGAAGTTGTCGTGGAAGAACGCCGCGTCCTTGGCGAACAGCTCGTCCATGCCGACCACGTACAGCCGCTCGATACCGCGGGCGGCAAGGCGGTTCAGACAGTGCAGGCCGATGCGCCACAGTATTTCCGCGAGCAGCAGGACACCGGCGAAGCCGAGAACGTACGGCAGCATCGAGCCGAGGTCGATACCGGCGTCACCGGCGATACGGCCGACGAGCTTCGCGACGATCAGCGGCGCAATATAGTTGATGCCGATGTTGCCCAGTGCGGGCAACAGCATCGCGGGTATCGTCAGCCACCGTAACCGGGCCAACTCCCGTCCGTAGTAACGGAGTGCCAGGAGCACCGAGCCCCTGCTCCGCGGAACCTCTCGCGATTCGGGCGATCCCATTCCAACCCTGTGGTGTTGTGTGCCGACTGGAGCCAGATTGTCCCGCGACGGCACCCTCGGAGTCCAAGCGTTTTCTCAGCCGTTCGCCCGCCGCGCTCCGGTGCGCCCGCATGTGCGCTCCGGCACGAACCGAGGTGGCCGCCGCCCGCCGCCCGTCACCCGTCGCAGGCAGAATGTTTTCACCACGGGCACAGAATCAATTCGCGATCCCCTCAATCAGGTTCTGCCCGCCGTTGTTTGTTCGCCGGGCCACAGGATTGCCCTGCGAATGAGCCGGGCATAATTGCGTGCGAATCTCAGCCCGGCCGGTTGAATGGCCGTACCGATACCGCTCGTTCATCCGGGTACGACACGAAGAAGGACCAGCCCTGTGATATCCAGCTCGACCCGAAGCGATCATCTGCCGGTCTACGAGAGCCTGGTGCGTGAGCGCGGTGACGTCGTGGAGGAAGCTCGTGCGGTGGCCGAGCAGACGCAGCGCCAGATGGCCGACGCGCTCAACGGACACGAAGCGGTTCGGCCGGAGCCCGGTCCGCGGTGAGCCCGCTCCGGCCGGGCACGGCACACCGCTGTGACCCACAGACCCCCCGGAGAACCCGCGCAGGAGCCTCACACAGACTGCACACAGTCCCTCGAAAGCCTCGTTAGCGTTGCAGGCCGCTCGATCCCACGTACGAACGTGCCCGGGCCGCGGCCCGGAGGGTCGACGGTGCGTCAACCCAGGAAGACCCCAGATGGACTACTGCTCCTCCTGCCGCCGGCATCTCAACGGCGCCCTGGTGTGCCCAGGGTGCGGCGCCTACGCCCCGGACATCGCCCCGGTCACCGCTGACGGTCACACCGTCCCGGCCATCTCGACGGGGGCAGGCGCAGCGCCCGCGTGGGAGGCCGCCCCCGCAGACGCGTGGCACGACGACCGGCCGCACTCCACGGTCGGCGGGGCAGCGATCACGGCTGCCCTGAGCGAGTACCCGCGGACCGACCCGGGCGACGACCTCGTAACCGTGCCGTCCGCCCCGCAGGGACGGGCGGCACGGCGTCGCCAGCGGGCCCGCTGGAAGAAGAACCAGCGCAAGGCCGTGGTGGCGACCGCCGTCGCACTCGTCGGAGGCGGCCTGACGGTGTCCGCGATGGACCAGCAGTCCGGTGACCGGGCACAGGCGGCCACGGCGCCGGAGACCGCGGGCACGGCCACGGACACGGACACCGCCGAGAAGCCGTCCGCGCCGTACACGCGGCCGAGCAGGACGCGGCCCGACTCGGGCGCCTCCTCCCCCACGTCCTCCACGCCCGAGCGCGCCAGTCGGCAGCGCACCGCCGCCCCGCCCAGGAGCACGCCCTCGAACCCGCGACCCGACTCGGCCGCCCCGCCGCGTACGACGACGGAGTCGACTCCTCAGCCGCGGACGACGTCCCCGACCTCACCCACCGCCGAGAACTCGGCCTCCGACCGCAACGAGGCGCAGCCCAGTCAGACGCACTCGCCCTCTGCCACCGAGCCGAGTTCGCAGCCGCCGCAGTCGAGCCCCGCGCCGACCGCGACCTCCCCCTCGCAGATCTGTCTGCTCGTGGTGTGTCTCGGCTGACGGCGTCGAGTTCGCCCCGCGGCCCGACCGCGCCCGGCTCCGGCCGACGTATTCTTCGGCCGTGGCCGAGAGCGAACTGATGCGCCTTCCCGACATGCCGCTGCACGATCCGTTCGTCGTCGCCGACCCGAGGACGCGCGCCTACCACCTCTACACGTCCAACGACCCTTCCGGGTCGGGCGTGGACGGCACCGGCACGATGGTCTACCGCAGTGACGACCTGCGCGACTGGACGCGCCCCGTCGTGGTCTTCCTGGCCGCCGAGCAGAAGGAACTCTGGGCGACCGACGGCGGCTGGGCGCCCGAGGTCCACGAATGGGGCGGCAGGTACTACCTGTTCACCACGCTGCACAACCAGGACAGGCCGCTTCCGGTTCCGCCGCCCAACCAGTGGGGTGTGCCGTTCCAGATCCCGGCCTACATGCGCGGCACGATCACGGCCGTCTCCGACTCGCTGCTGGGCCCCTTCACCGTCGTCGACCCCGCACGCCCCACCCCGCCCGAGAACCTCATGACCCTCGACGGCACGCTCTACGTCGACCCGTCCGGACAGCCCTGGATGGTGTACGCGCACGAGTGGCTGCAGACCATCGACGGCACCATGGAGGCGATCCGGCTGGCCCCGGACCTGTCCCGGACGATCGGAGACCCGGTCTTCCTGTTCAAGGCCTCGGACGCGTCCTGGCTCACCGAGCAGATCCCCGGCGGCCTGCCGAACCAGCTCCCGCCCTACGTCACCGACGGCCCCCAGCTCCACCGCACCCCTGACGGGTCGCTGCTCATGCTGTGGTCGACGTACGAGAAGAACGTGGTCGGCCCGGACGGAGGCATCAGCGGTGGCTATGTGCAGACCTACGCCACTTCGGAGTCCGGCGGCATCACGGGGCCGTGGCGGCAGCACCGGCCCCTGGTCCGCGACGACAGCGGTCACGGCATGCTGTTCCACACCTTCGACGGCCGCCTGATGATGGTCCTCCACCGCCCCTTCGAGAACGCACGGGGCAAGCTGTACGAGATGGAACTCGTCGGCCACGAGCTCCGCGTGCTCCGCCGACGCGCCGACCTCGACGGCGGCGGCTGACACCGCTCCGCGGTCCGTCACAGTCGATCCGCACGATCACGCATGGGCCTCTGTCATCAGTGTCGGAGCACCGTTCCGTACAAACGCACATGCCACCTCTGCAGATACAGGGTCCGGCTCATGCAAAGTGACAGGTGACTTTCCCCTTGCATTTGCGGCAGTATCATCGGCGTATGCACACCTACCGGATCGGGGAAGCGGCCGCCCTGCCCGGTGTCAGCCGCGACGGGATGGGCCGCCGGATCGTCCCCGGGCCGGGCCTCGCCGCCTGTGCCCAGCAGTTGCACCGTACGGAGTCCCGCGGTGGGTTCTTCGCCATGCGACAGGTCATGAAACAGAGGGAGTAGATCCGTGATGACTCGTTCCGCGCGCCGGACCCGCCGGACCATGCAGGTGGCCGGTGCGGGAGCCGCCGCGTTGCTGGCCCTGAGCGCCTGCTCCTCCTCCGACGACTCGTCCACGGGGTCCGACTCCTCGGCGTCGGCGTCCCCGAAGCTGTCCGGCACGGTGACCGTGTTCGCCGCGGCCTCCCTCAAGGAGAGCTTCACCGCGCTGGGCAAGGAGTTCGAGCAGCAGCACCCCGGCACGAAGGTCACCTTCAGCTTCGGCGGCAGCGACTCTCTCGCCGCGAGCATCACCGGCGGCGCCCCGGCCGACGTCTTCGCCTCCGCCAGCCCCAAGACGATGGCCATCGTCACGGACAAGGGCGACGCCTCGGGGACGCCCGCCACCTTCGTCCGCAACCAGCTCGAAATCGCCACCCTGCCCGGCAACCCGGACAAGATCGCCTCCCTCGAGGACCTCACCAAGTCGGGCCTGAAGGTCGTGCTCTGCGACAAGACCGTGCCGTGCGGCGCCGCCGCCCAGAAGGCCCTGGACGCCGGCAAGCTCAAGCTCACACCGGTCTCGTACGAGCAGGACGTCAAGGCCGCCCTGACCAAGGTCGAGCTCAAGGAGGCCGACGCGGCCGTCGTCTACAAGACCGATGTGAACGCCGCCGGTGACAAGGTGGAGGGCGTGGACTTCCCCGAGTCGGCCGACGCCATCAACGACTACCCGATCGTCCAGCTCAAGGACGCCCCCAACGCCGAGGCGGCGAAGGCGTTCATCGCGCTCGTGCAGTCCGCCGACGGCCAGAAGGTCCTGACCGGGGCCGGGTTCCTCAAGCCGTGACCTCCCCGGCCGACGCCCCCGACAAGTCCGCCGCCGCGGCCGACACCCTCCGAGGTGGGCCGCGGCGCAGTCGCGTCCGGACCGGCTTCGGCCGGGGCGTACCGCTGCCCCTGCTGGTGCCCGCACTGCTCGGCCTGGCGTTCCTGGTGCTGCCGCTGATCGCCCTGCTGGTCCGCACCCCCTGGCACAGCCTGCCGGACCAGCTCACCAGCCCCGAGGTCTGGCAGGCACTGAAGCTGTCCCTGCTGTGCGCCACGGCGGCGACCGCGGTGAGCCTGGTGATCGGGGTGCCGCTGGCCTGGCTGCTGGCCCGGGTCGAGTTCCCCGGACGCGGGCTCGTACGGGCCCTGGTCACCCTGCCGCTCGTCCTGCCCCCGGTGGTGGGCGGTGTGGCACTGCTGATGGCGCTGGGCCGCAACGGCATCGTCGGGCAGTGGCTGGACGCGTGGTTCGGGATCACGCTGCCGTTCACCACCACCGGTGTCGTCATCGCCGAGGCGTTCGTGGCGATGCCGTTCCTCGTCATCAGCGTCGAGGGCACCCTGCGCGCCGCCGACCCCCGCTACGAGGAGGCCGCCGCCACGCTCGGCGCCTCCCGCTTCACCGCCTTCCGCCGCGTCACGCTCCCGCTGATCGCGCCCGGCATCGCGGCGGGCGCGGTCCTGGCCTGGGCACGGGCGCTCGGCGAGTTCGGCGCGACGATCACCTTCGCCGGCAACTTCCCCGGCCGTACGCAGACCATGCCGCTGGCCGTCTATCTCGCCCTGCAGAGCGACCCCGAGGCGGCCATCGCCCTCAGCCTGGTGCTGCTCGCCGTCTCCGTCGCGGTCCTGGCCGGGCTGCGCGACCGCTGGATGACCGCCTCATGACCCACACCGAGAAGACCCAGAAGACAGAGAAGGCCGACAAGGCCGACAAGGCCGAGAAGGCCTTGAAAGCCAAGCGGTCCGCGTACGAGGCCACGGGCGTCCCCGGCCCGGCCCCGGCGGGGCTCGACGCCCATCTGGTCGTCGACCGCGGCTCGTTCCGGCTGGACGTGGCGCTTACCGCCGCACCCGGTGACGTGGTCGCGCTGCTGGGCCCCAACGGCGCCGGAAAAACCACCGCGCTGCGCGCCCTGGCCGGCCTGACGCCGCTCACCGGCGGCCGTCTCCGCCTGGACGGTGCGGCGTTGGAGCGTACGGCGCCGGAGTCGCGGCCGGTCGGTGTCGTCTTCCAGGACTACCTGCTCTTCCCACACCTCACCGCCCTGGACAACGTGGCCTTCGGCCCGCGCTGCCACGGCGCGACCAAGGCGGAGGCCCGCGCCCAGGCCGCCGAGTGGCTGAAGCGGATGGGCCTCGCCGAGCACGCCGGTGCCAAGCCCCGCCGCCTCTCCGGCGGTCAGGCCCAGCGCATCGCCCTCGCCCGCGCCCTCGCCACCAACCCCCGCCTGCTCCTCCTCGACGAGCCCCTCGCGGCCCTCGACGCCCGTACCCGCCTGGAGGTACGGACCCAACTCCGCCGCCACCTGGCCGAGTTCGAGGCCGTCGCCGTACTCGTCACCCACGACCCGCTGGACGCCATGGTCCTGGCCGACCGGCTCGTCGTCATCGAGGACGGCCGCGTCGTCCAGGAGGGCACCCCCGCCGACATCGCACGCCACCCGCGTACGGACTACATCGCGCACCTGGTCGGCCTGAACCTCTACAAGGGCCGGGCCGAAGGCCACACGGTCCACGTGGATGACGGCCCGGCGATCACCACCACCGAGGACCTGACGGGCCCGGTCTTCGTGGCCTTCCCGCCGAGCGCGGTCACCCTCCACCGGGACCGCCCCACCGGATCCAGCGCCCGCAACCTCTGGCAGTGCGAGGTCGCCGGCCTGGAGACCCACGGCGACCAGATCCGGGCCGACCTCACCGGCGAACTCCCTCTCGCCGCCGACCTCACCACCGTCGCCGCCGCCGAACTCGACCTCCACCCCGGGGCCACGGTCTGGGCGACGGTCAAGGCGGCCCAGACGCACGCGTACCCGGCCTGACGCGGCAGCGCACGGCACCTGAGGCCTGCAGCTCGTCGCGCGACCTGCGAGGTCTTCGACTCCATTCGCCCGGCGAATGCGACCAGCCTCACCACGACCCACGCCCCACCCGACTACGGTGAATTCACAGCCACCCCAAAACTAGACATATCCACCACGCAGTCTGTGAGGCATCGCGTCATGAGTCTGAGCATCCGCAACCAGCTCCCCGGCACCGTCACCGCCGTCACCCCGGGCGAGGCCATGGCGACCGTCAAGGTACGGCTCGACGGCGGGCAGGAACTCACCGCGGCGATCACCGTGGAGGCTGTGAAGGAACTCGGTCTCGCCGAGGGTTCCGCCGTCCGCGCCCTGGTGAAGTCCACCGAGATCTCGCTGGCCACCGGCTCGGTGGAGGGCCTGTCCATCCGCAACCGGCTCCGGGGCACGGTCACCGACATCGCCACTGGCGGAGCCATGGCGTCCGTGAAGGTCAGCATCGACGGCGGCAACCTGACCTCGGCGATCACGAAGGACGCCGTCACCGAGCTCGGCCTGGGGACCGATACCGCCGTCACCGCCCTGATCAAGTCGACCGAGGTGTCCCTCGCGACCATGTGAGAGGCAGGGCTGTAAGGCCGCGCATCAATCGCGTGTGCCGCCATTCCAGTTCCTCGGCGGGAATTGCCGGTCGAATGTCGGCGAAGCGGGAAATGACCGCCCGGAGCGCGAGTTCGGCCTCGGCTCGCGCGAGGGATGCTCCCAGACACCTGTGAATTCCGTGGCCGAAGGCCAGATGTCCGGCGCCACCGCGGTTGAAATCGAGCTGGTCCGGACCGGGAAATCGGTTCGGGTCGCGGTTGGCGGCGCCGGGAGCGATGAGTACCGGAACGCCTTCGGGGATCTCGGTCCCGCCGAGCGTGAACGCTTCGGTGCTGTAGCGGAACGTGGCGATCCCGACCGGCGAGTCGAAGCGCAGCAACTCGTCCAGCGCACTGCCGAGTAGCTGCGGCTCGGCCCTCAACCGCGCGAGCGACTCCGGGTGTTGGAGAAGGGCCAGGGCGGCGTTGCCGATGAAGTTGGTGGTGGTCTCGTGGCCGGCCACGAGCAGGAGCACGGCGAGCGACACGAGTTCGTCCTCGGTCAGCCGGTCCTGGCCGTCGCGTACGGCGATGAGGTCGTCGAGCAGACTCTCGCCGGGCGAACCGCGTCTGGCGGCGACGAGGTCGGTCATGTAGCCGCCGATGGCATGTGAGGCGGCGTCGCTCCGCTGTGTGTCTCCGACGGCGAACAGATCGCTCGACCAGGTGCACACGAGCCAACGGTCGGATTCGGGCACTCCCAGCATCTCGCAGATGACGGTGACCGGCAGCGGTACCGCGAGGCTCGCGACGAGGTCCACCGGTCCGTGGTCCGGCCAGGAGTCGAGCAACTCGTCGACCAGGCCGGCGATACAGGGGCGCAACCGCGCGACGGCCCCGGTGGTGAACGCCTTCGCCACCAGAGTCCGCAGCCGTGCGTGCTGCGGAGGGTCGGTGGCGAGCATGTTCCGGGAGACGGCCGGATGGAGATCACGCTGCGACGGCCGGCCGGCGAAGAACCGCACGGTGTCCTTCGAGAGCCGAGGATCGGCGAACGCCTCCCGGGCCTCCGGGTAGCCCGTGACCAGGTAGCTGTGACGCCCTCCCGCACCGGTGACCACCTTCTGCACCGGCGCCGCGTCTCGCAGCCGCGCGTAGGTCGGGTAGGGATCGGCGAAGAACCGCGGATCCTGCAACGGGTCGGTCACGCTTGCGGCTCCACTCCCGAGGGGTCGGTTCGTCAGTGACGGTACGTGCGATCTTGCCCTGGGCGAAGGCGGGGGCGCTGGCGACGGCGTGTGTGAACACACAATCCTGCCCGCCGAGGGATAGCCGCGGGCGGCTCATCACGTCGTGGTGGTTGCGAGAAGGGGAGGGTCGATGGAGGCCACAAGTCACGACGAGTTCCGGGAGTTCGTAGCGATGCGCTCCACCGCGCTGCTGCAGCTCGCGGTGCTGCTCACCGGCGGGGACCGGCACGGCGCGGAGGATCTGCTGCAGATCGCGCTGATGAAGGCCTACGGGCGCTGGGCTCATATCGAGCAGCCCGAGGCGTACGTCCGTCAGGTCATGTACCGCCAGCAGGTCAACCGCTGGCGGCTGCGCAGGCACCGTGCCGAGACGACGGTGCCCGTACTGCCCGAGTCCGGCGGCGACGCCGGCAGCGAGTCGGGTTCCGAGCTGCGGATCGCGCTGTGGGCGGCGCTCGGAAAACTGACGAAACGGCAGCGGGCCGTGGTCGTACTGCGCTACTTCGAGGACCTGCCGGAGGCCGAGGTCGCGGCGCTGCTGAGATGCCCGGTCGGCACGGTGCGCAGTACGGCGTACCGGTCGCTCGCCAAACTCCGGCTGCTCGTACCGGAGCTCGGGCCCGAAAGTCCCGCGGCACAGGTGCAGCCGCTCAGTTACACGCCGAAGGAGGTCCAGGGATGACGACGGAACAGGTGGAGGAGAAGGTCCGGGAGACACTGCGCTCGGTCGCCCTGGACCGGGTGCGGGCGCCCGGTGACCTGGCTGAAACGGTGGTGCGGAGGCGCAGCCGGCGCCGTTTCTCGCAGGCCGCGGGGGCGGCGGTGGCCGTTGCCGCGATCACCGTGGGGGCGGTGCTCGGCCTGGGGGGCGGCGGTGCGGCCGAGCAGGACCGGCCCGCGCGGCCGGCGGCATCGCCGAAGGGCTGGCAGCCGTGGCAGAGCAGCGTCCCGGGCGCCGGCGAGCGGGGCTGCCTGGTGGACGGTTCCGCGCTGTACTGCAGCGGGTCCAAGTACGACGCCGCGAAGTTCGACGCCAACACCGGCGAGCGGCTGTGGACGGTCAAGGTCAATCGCGAGGGCGACGGGCCCGACCACGCCTTCGCCGCGCGCGACGGCGTGGTCTACGCCTACCGCAATCACACCGCGGACAAGGAGCCGAACGGGGACTACATCGGCGGTACGGATCTGATGGCGCTGGACGCCGACACCGGCGAGGTGCTGTGGACGGTCGAAATGCCACAGGACGACCGCACCGACCAGGCCGCCATGCTCATCGACGGCGCGGTACTGGCCAACACCCCGTCGCTCCGCACCATGTCGGCCCTCGATCCGCTGACCGGCAAGGAGAAGTGGCGCCACACCTGGGACAAGGGCATCGTGTGTCAGCGCGCGGTGCCGAGCGGGGTGCCCTATCTCCTCTGCGACCAGGACACGGAGAAGCCCGACGACACCGCCGTCATCCGGCTCGATCCCGCCACCGGAAGTGCCGAGAAGGTCGCGACCATGCCCGGCAGGCAGCAGCTCATCGGGACCGCGGGCGACCGGATGGTCCTGATCTCGGCGAAGAGTGCGGGCGACAAGGACCTGCGGCTGACCACCCTCAGCGGCTCCGGCGAGCAGACCTCGCACTCCTATCGGATCGAGGGAGAGCCGGCCTACTCGGACATCGTCGGCGATCTTCTGATCTCCGTGTCCTGGCAGGGCAAGGCCTCGGCCTACTCGCTGACCACCGGAAAGACCCTGTGGACCGGCCCGGTGGGGGTCGAGATGCCCGACAAGGGCGCGACGACGGGCCTCGCGGCTCCCGTGGTGTCGGCGGGCCAAGGGGTCGTGTACTTCGTCGGCCCGACCGGCGATCTGTCCGGCCTCGACCTGCGCACGGGTGAACAGATCTGGCGCGGCCGCGCCGACATCGGCGACCAGAAGCCGGGGCCCGCCTTCGGGGACACGCCCCAACTCCTGCTCTACGAGGACGTCCTGGTCGCCCGGAACGGCAGCAGGATCGTCTCCCTGCTGCCCCGGATCGGCGACTGACCCGAAGACCCGTCGGCCGGGGCGGCAACCCTGCCCCGGCCGACCCCCAGCCTTCCAGAAACGCGAGAAGCCGCCCTCCCATAGATGAGAGAACGGCCTCCGACCTGCAAAAAGCTGGTCGGGACGACAGGATTTGAACCTGCGACCCCTTGACCCCCAGTCAAGTGCGCTACCAAGCTGCGCCACGTCCCGTTGCCCGTTGTGACCTGGGGTTTCCCCTGGCTGAACGCGCACGGAAACAATACCGCACTCGGGTCGGTGGTCGCGCACTCCTTTTGTCCCGGTGATCACCTTGTCCCGGAGGCCGCCTTGTCCCGGCGGTCACCACTTGACCTCAACCTCACTTGAGGTCGCACGATCGTCCGTATGACGACGACAACGGTGAAACGCGGCCACGGGTATGCGGACCTGCCGGGCCTGATGGGGCTGATGTGCGGGGACGAGAAGCACGGACCGGCGGCGACGTCCACGCTCGACGCGCTCTGGGTCCTCTACGACCGGGTGCTGCGGGTGACGCCGGAGCGGTCGGACGATCCGGAACGGGACCGGTTCCTGCTGTCCAAGGGGCACGGGCCGATGGCGTACTACGCGGTGCTCGCCGCGAAGGGCTTCGTGCCGGTCGACTGGCTGCCGGGTTTCGGCTCGTACGAGTCGCCGCTCGGGCACCATCCGGACCGCGTGCTCGTACCGGGTGCCGAGATCGGCAGCGGTTCGCTCGGGCACGGGCTGCCGATCGCGGTCGGTACGGCGCTGGGTCTGCGCGCCCAAGGACTGCACGACCCTCGCGTGTGGGTGCTGGTCGGGGACGCCGAACTGGACGAGGGCAGCAACCACGAGGCCATCGCGTACGCCGGTCCGGCCGGGCTCGACCAGCTGCACACCGTCGTAATCGACAACTCCTCCGCCAGCTACGCGCCCCCCGGTGGGATCGCCGCGCGCTTCGAGGCCGCGGGCTGGTCCGCCGAGACAGTCGACGGACGGGACCACGACGCCCTGTACGCCGCCTTCACCGCCCCTCACCCGGGACGGCCGCGCGTGGTCGTCGCCCAGGTGGAGCCGAAGATCGCCTGAGCCGGCCGCCCCCACACTCACGCTCGCACCCACGCACTCCCACAACGGAGGACTCTCCCCATGGACACCATGCGTGACCGCTTCTACCCCGTCGTCTCACGGCTGCTCGACGAGGATCCGCGCGTCGCGGTCGTCCTCGCCGAGATCGGTGTGGCCGGATTCGAGGGCGCGCGGCACCGGCATCCGGACCGCGTGATCAACGTCGGCATCCGGGAGCAGCTGCTGGTCGGAGCGGGCGCGGGCCTGGCGCTGACCGGGCTGCGGCCCGTGGTGCACACCTTCGCCAGCTTCCTCGTCGAGCGGCCCTTCGAGCAGGTCAAGCTGGACCTCGGGCACCAGGACGTGGGCGCGGTGCTGGTCAGCGCCTCCGCGTCCTTCGACTGGCCCTCGGGCGGCTACACCCACATGGCACCCGGCGACATCGCCCTGCTGGACACGCTCGACGGCTGGACGGTGCACGTCCCGGGCCACCCGGACGAGGCCGAGACGCTGCTGCGGCACGCCGTCGCGGCGGGCGACGACAAGGTCTACGTACGACTGTCCGTGCAGTCGAACGCCGAAGCCCTCGCCGTGGACGGAGCCCGCTTCCGCACCGTCCGCGAGGGGCGGGCCGGTGTGGTCGTCGCGGTCGGGCCGATGCTCGACGCGGTCCTCGCCGCCACCGAGGGGCTCGACGTCACCGTGCTGTACGGCACGACCGTGCGCCCCTTCGACTCGGCCGCGCTGCGCCGGGCCACGGAGGCGGCCGGGAGCGATGTCGTCCTCGTCGAGCCGTACCTGGCCGGCACGTCGACGGCGGCGGCGAACGACGCCCTCGCGGACCTGCCGCACCGCGTTCTCGGGCTCGGTGTCGGCCGCCGCGAGCTGCGCCGCTACGGGCAGATCGAGGAGCACGTGGCCGCGCACGGGTTGGACGCCGGGTCGTTGCGGGAGCGGATCGATGGGTTCCTGGGGGCGACGGCGACGCGGGTCAGTGCGTAGGTCTGGCTCTGCGTCCGGGCTCCTCAGCTCGGCTTCAACTCTTACCGCCGGCGCATGTCTGTCTCTTCCCTTGTCCGTCTTCTCCGCCGGTACGCGCAGGGCGGGCCATCCCCGTGGACCCGTGCGACAGCGATGTCGGCGCCTCGGCCCGCACCAGCCCTCGTATCGCGGGCACCGAGAGCAGTGCGGTCGCCACGACGAGGGTCATGGCGCCGGCCACGAGGAGGACGTTGTCCGCGCCGAGGGCCGCCGCCGCCGGACCGGCGAGGGCCTGGCCCACCGGCATCATGGCCAGGGAGCCGGCGATGTCGTAGGCGTGGATGCGGTTGAGGGCGTCGGGCGGGACCTGGGTCTGCACGCTGGTCGCCCACATGACGCCCCAGAACGACAGGCCCGCGCCCGCCACCACCGCCGCCACTCCGAAGCCCGCTCCGACGGCGGCCGGGAAGCAGGCGAAGGAGAAGAGGGCGAGCGAACCCGCGCGAAGCATGTGCCGAGGACGCAGGCGCAGTGCGATCAGGCCGCCTATGACCGTGCCCGCACCCAGGGCGGAGTTGACCAGGCCGTAGGCGCGCGGCCCGTGCTCCTGGACGACCTCCGTCGCGACCAGCGGGACCGTCGGACCCCAGACGGAGATCATCAGGACACACCAGATGACGATGACGCCCCACAGCCACGTCCTGGATCGGAACTCCCGCCAGCCCTGGACGAGATCGGCCCCGAAGCCGTTGGTGCGGGCCCGGTGGTCGGGGTCGGCCGGGGGCAGCCGGAGCAGCAGGAGACACGCGGCGCTCAGGGCGTACGTCGTGGCGTGGGCCGCGAAGACTCCGCCGGGTGAGGCGAAGGCGACCAGCAGGCCGGCGAACGCGGGCCCCGCCAGTTGGGCCGTGGACTCGGCGACCCGTATGGCGCCGTTGGCCGCCTGGACGTCGGTGGCGAGCCGAGGCACCGTGCTGGCGACACCGGGCTCGAAGATCGCGGCCGCCGCGCCGTTGACCGCGCCGATCGCACAGATCTGCCAGAGCACCACGTGGCCGGTGAAGAACAGTGTGGCGGCGACCGACTGGCTGCCCAGCCGCACCACGTCGGCGCCGATCATCAGCAAACGGGTGCTGATCCGGTCGGCGAAGACCCCGCCGAAGATCACCAGACCCGCGAAGCAGGCGGCCGACGCGGCCATGGCCAGGCCGACGGCCCCCACTCCGTAGCCGTGCTGCAGCAGTCCCGCCGCCAGCGCCACCGGCAACATCGTGTCGCCCAGCTTGGCGACCGCCCGCGCGGTGAAGAACAGTCCGAAATCCCGCGACCAGACCTTCCGAGGCCCGGCGGTATTACTCACATCACGACGGCCGGGCCCGCCGCCCGCGTCACGGTGACCGCCACCCGCGCCACGGTAACCGTCGCCCGGATCACGGTGACCGGCGCCAACGTTACGGCGACCCGCGCCCGAAGCACGCCCTGCGACACCAAGGCCGCGGTCACGGTCACCGGCGCCCTCGTCCTCCCCCGACGACGGCACCCCGCCCGAGGACAACCCGCCCCCAGCCATCCCCCTCACACCCCTCCCCCACGAATCGGTCCCACGACCTCGACGGGATCACCGCGCCCCTCCGCGCCGAGCTCCCCACCCGCCTTCGGATCATGCCACGCGGCACTGACAACGCCCCTCAGCCGTCAGCCGGAAGCCCCAATTCCGGGTAAGACTCCAGCAGTCGGGTCGGAGCCGCCTGCCGCCAGGAGTCCGCGAGGATGTCACGCAACTCGTCCGAGTCCTCAAGGACCGCGAGCCGTACACGCACCCAGGCGAAGCCCGCCTCGTGGTCGGCGATCCAGAACTTCCCGGGCTCGGCCAGCACCAACTCGTCGCGCTCCACCTTGGGGCAGCGCACGGCGATGGAGGTCTCCTCCTCGGGCAGCGTGGCGAACATCTTCCCCGCGACCCGGAAGGTGGGCATGCTCCAGGCGATCTTCTCCGTCGTGTCCGGCAGAGAGAGGCAGATTCGGCGTACGTCTTCGGCATCCTGCATGGAACGCACCGTAGCCAATGCCACTGACAATCACCTGCTGAGAGCCGGTTCAGGCACCGCAGACAGCCGGTTCGGACGCCGTTGGGAGCCGGCTCGGCCATCAGCCGTGAGCGGGGTCGGTCAGCCGCTGAGCGCAGGCTCCGAACCCTCGGCCGCCACCACGTACTTGTAGAAGATCGTCGTCGGACGAAGCACCCCGGCGGGCGTCCGCGCGTAGTCGGGTATGACGCCCGCCCGGGTCCAGCCCGCGGACCGGTAGAGGGACTCGGCCGGGCTGTCCGTCTCGGTGTCGAGGTTGAGCAGGGTCACGCCCGCCTCGGCTGCGGCGCGTTCGGCCGCCGCGAGCAGCGAACGCCCGAGTCCCTTTCCCCGCCCCTCCCGGTGCACCATCAGTTTCACCACCTCGGCGCGGTGGCTGCTGTTGGGCTTGTCCGGGAAGGCCAGGCCGACGGTGCCGACGATCCGGCCTCGCGCGTACGCGGCCCACACGGCGAGACCGCCTCGCGCGAGCACGTCCGCCCGACCCCGCCACCAGTCCACGGCGGCCGGGCGGTCGAGCGGGGCGAGGAAGCCGACCGACGCTCCCCCGTTGACGGTGTCGGTCAGCAGGTCGGCCAACTCGTCGACGGATCGGAGGAGTTGGCCGGCCGTGAGGCGGACGACGGTGGTCATGGCAGCACCACCGCCAGCACATAGCGCGCGTCCTCGGGGCCGGTGCACCGGAAGCGCGTCGGCCCCCACACCCGCAACCGCAGACAGTCACCCGCGTCCAGCCGGTGCCCGGTCTCCTGGGCCGTGACCTCCAACCGCCCGTCGAGCACCCAGATGTGCTGTTCGAGGCCGGGCACGGGCGGCCGGTCGTACGCGATGTCCGCGCCCGCCGCGAGCCGCCCCTCGACGAGCTCGCCGCGCAGCCCGGCATGCGGCGGGGACACCGACCGGCGTACGAACCCGGACGCCCTGTCCTCCCATACGGCCTGGCCGGCGGCCCGCACCAGCAGGGCGGGCTCCGCCTCGACCTCGCTGAGCAGCTGCGACATGGTGCGGCCGTAGACCCCGCACAGTCGGTTCAGGAGCGAGGCCGTGGGGCTGATCTCCGCACGCTCGGCCCGGGACAGGGTCGACCGGCTCACCCCGCTGCGCTCCGCCAACTCGCCCAGGGACCAGCCTCGTTCGGCCCGCAGCTCGGCCAGTCGCACGCCGAGTCGGGAATCGACGGGGTCCGGTCCGCCGGCCTCCACGTCTCCATCGCGTCTCATATTCGGGATGCCATCCCGTATTCGAAACGGACATGAAGCAGGCCGTCCCGGCGGTCATCCCACCGGTGCGACCTCTCCCAGCGCCTCCAGTACCGGCCGGATCAGCGGATGCTCCTCGGCTCCCCGGCGCACGGCGGCGAAGACCCGGCGCGTGGGTGCGGCCCCGTCGACGGGGCGTACGACCACACCCGCGAGATCCATACCGCTCAGGGCCGAGCGCGGCACCAGAGCGACTCCCGCGTCCGCCGACGCGAGCGCGACGACCGCCCGGAAGTCGTCGGAAAGGTGCTCGAGGCGGGGCTGGAATCCCGCGTGCTCACAGGCCAGGACCACCACGTCGTGGCAGGGGTTTCCGGGGTAAGGGCCGATCCACGGGTCCTTGGCCAGCTCGCCGAGCGGCACCTCCGTACGGTCGGCGAGGCGGTGGGTCACGGGGACGACGGCGTCGAACGGCTCGGCGTACAGCGAGATATGGGCGAGGCGGGGGTCGTCGGCGTCCGGGGCGCCGCGGTACTCGACGGCCACCGCCACGTCGATCTGCCGGTCGAGCACCATCGGCAGGCTGGCGTCACCCTCGGCGTCCTGGACGCGGATGCGGATCCCGGGCGCGGTCCGTGCGAGCCGGGCCACGGCCGGCGCGACGACCAGGCCGATACCGGTCGCGAAGGAGGCGACGGTGACCGTGCCCGCCGAACCCGAGTCGTACGCGGCGAGCTCGGCCTCGGCCTTCTCCAGCTGGGCCAGGACGGCGTTGGTGTGGCTGAGCAGGATCTCGCCGGCCGGAGTCAGGCGTACGCCCCTGGCGTTGCGCTCCACCAGGCGGTGGCCCGTCTCCTGCTCAAGGGCCGTCAGCTGCTGCGAGACCGCGGAAGGCGTGAGGTAGAGCGCGGCGGCAGCGGCCGTCACCGTGCGATGGTCCGCCACCGCACGGAGGATGTGGAGCCGCCGCGCTTCGATCATGTGACCGATTCTCTCAGACGTTCGCGCTCACCCTGCTGCTCCGGTCCTCAGCCCATCCGCGGCGCCGGGCCTCCGCCCCCTTCCTCCCCGCTCAGGCCTCCGTCTCCGCCGCCAGCTCCGCCCGCGCCGCCACGAAGGCGTCCACGGCCCGGTTCACGTCCTCCGTCGAGTGCGCGGCGGACAGTTGTACGCGGATGCGGGCCCGGCCCTGCGGGACGACCGGGTAAGAGAAGCCGATCACGTACACCCCGCGGTCGAGGAGCAGCTCCGCCATGCGTCCGGCGACGGCCGCGTCGCCGATCATGACCGGGGCGATGGCGTGGTCGCCGGGGAGGATGTCGAAGCCCTCCTCGGTCATCCGGGAGCGGAACAGGGCGGTGTTCGCGGCGAGGTGCTCGCGCAGGTCGCCCGCTGACTCCAGCAGGTCGAGGACCTTGAGCGAGGCGGCGGCGATCACCGGAGCCAGGGTGTTCGAGAAGAGGTACGGGCGCGAGCGCTGGCGCAGCAGGGCGACGATCTCGGCGCGGGCGGCGACGTAACCGCCGGACGCGCCGCCGAGTGCCTTGCCGAGGGTGCCGGTGATGATGTCGACGCGGTCCATGACGCCGTGCAGCTCGGGGGTGCCGCGGCCGCCGGGGCCGACGAAGCCGACGGCGTGCGAGTCGTCGACCATGACCATGGCGTCGTAACGGTCGGCGAGGTCGCAGATCTCGCGCAGCGGGGCCACGTACCCGTCCATGGAGAAGACGCCGTCGGTGACGATCAGTCGGCGGCGGGCGCCCGCGGCTTCCTTCAACTGCTGTTCCAGATCGGCGAGATCACGGTTCGCGTAACGGAACCGGCGGGCCTTCGACAGCCGGATGCCGTCGATGATCGACGCGTGGTTGAGGGCGTCGGAGATCACCGCGTCCTCCTCGCCGAGGAGGGTCTCGAACACTCCTCCGTTGGCGTCGAAGCAGGAGGAGTAGAGGATCGTGTCCTCCTGGCCGAGGAAGGCGGAGAGGCACTGTTCGAGCTCCTTGTGCACCTCCTGCGTACCGCAGATGAAACGCACGGAGGCCATGCCGTAGCCCCAGCGGTCGAGGGCCTCGTGGGCGGCGGCGACGACCTCGGGGTGGTCGGCGAGGCCGAGGTAGTTGTTCGCGCAGAAGTTGAGGACCTCGCCGGGGCGGCCGCCCGCGGTGACGTTCACGGTCGCGGACTGCGGGCTGCCGATGACGCGCTCGGGCTTGTGCAGTCCGGCGGCGCGGATCTCGTCGAGGGTGGTGCGGATCTCGTCGCGTACGGAGTCGAACATCATCAGTCCTTAGTGGGTCCAGTCGAGGATGACCTTGCCGCCGCGGCCGCTCGCCGCGTCGGCGAACGCCGCCTCGTGGTCGCGGTAGCCGTAGCGGCCGGTGATCACGGGGGCGAGGTCGAGGCCGCCTTCGAGGAGGACCGACATCGCGTACCAGGTCTCGAACATCTCGCGGCCGTAGATGCCCTTGATCGTGATCATGGAGGTGACGATGCGGGACCAGTCGACGGCGAACTCCTCGGACGGCAGTCCGAGCATGGCGATCTTTCCGCCGTGCGTCATGTTGGCGAGCATGTCGCGCATCGCGACGGGGTTGCCGGACATCTCCATGCCGACGTCGAAGCCCTCGCGCAGACCGAGCGTGCGCTGTCCCTCCGCGATGGTCGACTCGGCGACGTTCAGCGCGAGACTGACGCCGATCTTGCGGGCCAGCTCCAGGCGCTCCTCGCTGACGTCGGTGACGACGACGTGCCGGGCGCCGGCGTGCTTGGCGACGGCGGCGGCCATCAGGCCGATGGGTCCCGCGCCGGTGATCAGTACGTCCTCTCCGACCAGCGGGAACGACAGCGCGGTGTGCACGGCGTTGCCGAACGGGTCGAAGATCGCGGCGACGTCGAGGTCGACGGGGACGCGGTGCACCCACACGTTGGACGCGGGCAGCGCGACGTACTCGGCGAACGCGCCGTCGCGGCCGACGCCGAGCCCCACCGTGGCGCGGCACAGATGGCGCCGCCCGGCCTGGCAGTTGCGGCACTTGCCGCACACGAGGTGGCCCTCGCCGCTGACGCGGTCGCCCACAGCGATGTCGGCCACGCCGCCGCCCGTCTCCACGACCTCGCCCACGAACTCATGGCCGATCACGAGCGGGGTCCTGATCGACTGCTGTGCCCAGCCGTCCCAGCTGCGGATGTGCAGGTCGGTGCCGCAGATCCCGGTCCTGAGGACCTTGATCAGCACGTCTCCGGGTCCGACGACCGGCTCCGGTACGTCCATGAGCCGGAGTCCCGGCTCAGCCTTCTCCTTGACCAGCGCCTTCAACACGGCTCCCGTGTACGAGGGTTCCGGGCCGGGGCATGCCGAGGCGGGCCCCGGCCCGGAGTGAGGGGTGGCGTCACGGCAGGGGGCATGGCGGGTGGGCCATGCGGGAGCGCCTCTCAGCGGCTGCGGCGCTCCACTGCCGACGCGGAGAAATCTGCCGTACGCGGGCGCTGCGGTCCATCGAGGTTTTCTTAAGCTCCGCCGCAGCTTTCCTTCACGCCTCGCTCCCCTCCCACGAATCCGCTCCCCTCTCACACGTCCTCCACCGCCGTCAGCGTGTCTGCCCCCTCTCGAAGTACGCGGCCAGTTCCGCGTCCAGCGGCGGCACCTCGTACGGAACGCCGCCCCCGCGCAGCGACTCGGTGGCCCGGAATCCCGCCGCCACCGCCATCCGTGCCGCCACCGGAGACGTGTCGGTGCGACCTCCCTCGCGTGCGAACCGCAGGAACTCGTCGATCAGCAGCGGGTCCGCGCCCCCGTGCTCGGCGTCCTGCTCCACGTCCGGCACCGCGTACTCGGCGTCCGCCTCGGCCCGGTATCCGGAGCGGCGGGAGTTCCACACCTTCACCGCTCCCCCGGGCCCGTCCCCGAAGTTCTCCAGGCGGCCCGCGTCGCCGATGACCGTGTAGTTACGCCAGTAGTCGGGGGTGAAGTGGCACTGCTGGTAGGTGGCCAACACCCCGTTGTCCAGGCGCATGTTGACGATCGACACGTCCTCGACGTCGATGACGGGGTTGAGCGCCCGCTGGGTGTGCGGCGGCCAGTGGCCGTCCTCGGTGTACCAGTCGTCGGACTTGGGCTCGCCGGGCGAACGGCGGTGCGGATTGCCGCCGTACACCATCAGGTCGCCGAACGCCTGCACCTGCCGGGTGTATCCGCCCGCGAGCCAGTGCAGCACGTCGAGGTCGTGGGCGCCCTTCTGCAGCAACAGGCCGGTGGTGCAACGGCGTTCGGCGTGCCAGTCCTTGAAGTACCAGTCGCCTCCATAGCCGACGAAGTGGCGTACCCACACCGTTTTGACCGTGCCGATGTCGCCACGGAGGACGAGGTCGCGCATCAGCCGGATCACCGGCATGTGGCGCATGTTGTGGCCCACGTACAGCCGGGTGCCGGTCTCGAAGGCCGTGCGCAGGATGAGGTCGCAGCGCTCGATGGTGATGTCCAGGGGCTTCTCGACGAAGACGGGCTTGCCCGCGCGCAGGGCCTCGCAGGCGATGTCGGCGTGGGTGTGGTCCGGGGTGAGGACGAGCACGGCGTCGACGTCCGGGTCGTCGATGACCTTGCGGTGGTCCTCGACGGTCCGGACGCCGGGGATACGGTCGGCGGCGCGGTCCCGCAGTGCCGGGTCGTGTTCGGCGACGACGGTCACACGCGAGCCCCGGCCGGGCCGGTGGGCGACGCACGCGAGCGAACCACGCAGGCCGAAGCCGAGGGCGCCGAGACGCAGGTCGGTCATGAGATGCCTTCCCGTTCGGTGACGAGGAGTCGGGTCCGGCGGCAGGGGGTCCGGCCGTGGTCCTCCGGGGAAGCCGTGCCCACCTGAGCCGGAGTCAACTTCCCATCGGGCGACGCGTTCCGGGAGAGCGCACGGGGGCCGCACATGCGGACGGGGCCGACCACATACGAACAGATCTCACGGTGTGCGCACAGGACACCTGGCATACGCACACAGCACAATTGATCTGTCGGCCCCCACCAGCCGTATCCCTCTTCGGAACCTGGAATCCCACCCGGGAACAGAGGAGTCGGAACCCTGCCATGCCCGCACCGCATGTGTCCCTGCCGCCCATCGACCACGTCCTGTCGCCGCGCACCGGCTGGACGCGGGCGCATTGGGAGGCGCTCGCCGACCGGCAGCTCGAAGCCCTGGTCCCGTACGCGACGCCGGGCTTCGCGCAGTACCGGCTGCCCGGGCGGACCTCGTGGTCGGGTGTGGTGTCGGACGGCCTCGAAGGGTTCGCGCGGTCATTCCTGCTGGCCTCCTTCCGGATCGCCGGGGCGCGGGGCGACGTGGATCCCCGTCTCATAGAACGCTACGCGCGGGGTCTGACAACGGGCACCGACCGCGACAGCGGCGAGGCCTGGCCCGAACTCACCGACTGCTCCCAGCAGATGGCGGAGGCCGCCTCGGTCGCCGTGGCGCTGCACGAGAGCCGGCCCTGGATCTGGGACCGGCTGCACAGCGAGGCGCAGGAGCGGGTCGTGGACTGGCTGTGGGGTTTCGTGGGCCGCCGCACCTGGGACAACCACTGGCGGCTCTACCAGGTGGTGGCCGAGCAGTTCCTGGCCTCGGTCGGCGCGCCCCACCGCCAGGACGACATCGACGCCGGGCTCGACCGCCTCGACGACTGGTACGTCGGCGACGGCTGGTACAGCGACGGCGACGGCGGGACCTTCGACTACCACAACGGCTGGCTCATGCACCTGTACCCGCTGCTGTGGTGCCGGATGACCGGCGGGGACGGCGGTGGCCGCGGTCACCTCTACCGCGAGCGGCTCGCCCGGTTCCTCGCCGACTACCCGCGGTTCTTCGGCGCGGACGGTGCCCCCGTGCACCACGGCCGCTCCCTGACGTACCGTTTCGCCACCGCCGCCCCGGTGTGGATGGGCGCCCTCGCCGGCTGTACGCCGCTGGCGCCGGGCCTCACCCGACGGCTGGCGTCGGGCACGGTCCGGCATTTCGTGGAACGGGGGGTGCCCAACGAGCGCGGGTTGCTGCCGCTCGGCTGGTACGAAACGTTCCTGCCGATGACCCAGCCGTACTCGGGGCCCGCGTCCCCGTACTGGGCGAGCATGGGTTTCCTCGGGCTGCTGCTGCCTCCGGAGCACCCTGTGTGGACGGCACGCGAACTGCCGCTGCCCGTCGAGGAGTCGGACCAGTACACCGCGCTCCCGGCCCCCGGCTGGCTGTTGCACGGCACGAAACACGACGGCATCGTCCGTCTGGTCAACCACGGCAGCGACCACAACTCCCCGCCGGGGTCCGCCGAGGACGATCCGCACTACGCGAAGTTCGGCTACTCGACGGCGACCGCTCCCGAGGCGGCCGCCCACGCCTGGGAGCGGACCGTGGACGGGCATATCGCGCTGGTCACCCCGGACGGCACCGCGTCCCGTCGGCGCACCATCGTTCCGCTGCACTGCGCCGGGCGGACGGCCGCCTCTTGCTACAGCGCCCGACTGCCCGGCAGCGAGGAGGAGTTCCCGATCGAGACGACGAGCGTTCTGCGCGGTCCCTGGGAGATACGCGTGCACCGGGTGCTCGCGCCGAGCGGCCTGACCGTCCGGGAGGGCGGCTACGCGGTCGCCGCCGAGAACCGGCCCACCGCCGAGCGGGGCCACGGCTGGGCACTGGCCCGCACGGACAACGGGCTGACCAGTGTGGTCGTCGCGCTGCACGGCTGGGACGAGGACACGGGCATCGCGCGCGAGGCCGAGGCCAACGCCTTCGGCCCGCACTCGGCGACGCCGTACCTCCGGTGCGCGGCGGGCGGTCCGGGCGGCTCCGGCGTGTACGTGACACTGCTCGCGCTGACGCGGGACTCCGTGCACCCCCAGGCGTTGCGGGAGTCGGTGTCCTGCGAGGTCGAGGGGCACGAGGTCCGGATCACGTTCCCCGAAGGGGACACCGTCTCGGTGTGAGAGGGAGGCCGTCCCGGTGTGAGGAGGACATGGTTCCCGTGTGAGGGGGAGGTCGTCTCCATGGGGAGGCGAAGGGCGCGCGGGTCAGAACCCGCCCTCCCGCAGCTCGATCCGCTCGACCAGCTCCGCCGCCATCGACTTGATGGTGTCGAGCCCCGCCCGCCCCCACGGCCGGGGCTCGACGTCGGTGACACACACCGTGCCGAGGGCGATGCCGGTGCGGTCGATGAGCGGGGCGCCGAGATAGGAGTGGATGCCGAACTCGTCGACGACCGGGTTGCCCGCGAAGCGGGGATAGTCACGGACGTCCTCCAGGACCAACGCCTTGTGGCGGACGACCACATGTGGGCAGAACCCATGGTCCCGGGCCATATAACGGCCGATCCTCGGTTTCGCGGGGCCCGCGTGATCCGTGCGGGCCTCGGCCGGCTGTTCGGCCGGGCCGGTGCCGTCGGGAGGGACGGTGCCGTCGGGGGTGTGCAGGCCGGCGAAGAACTGCCGCTCCTCGTCGATGAAGTTGACCATCGCGTAGGGCGCCCCGGCGAGCTCGGCGAGCCGGTCCGCGAACGCGTCGAGGGCCGGCTCCGTGTGCTGCCCCAGACCGAGCACCCGCAGCCGCCGTGTTCTGGCGGGGGCCTCCTTGTCCTCGGGGGTGAGCAGCAGCCGACCGGCCGGACGCGGCGGGTCGTACGTCATGTGTGGGCTCCGTGGCTGGGGGCGTGCGAGGGGGCATGGGCGAGAAGGTGGCGGACGAGGGTGAGCAGGGTCTGCACACCCGAGCTGGAGATCCGGGCGTCGCAGCGCACGACCGGCACCTCCGGGTCGAGGTCGATGGCCGCCCGCACCTCCTCCGGGTCGTAGCGGAAGCCTCCGTCGAACTCGTTGACGGCCACGATGAATCCCAGGCCGCGCTGTTCGAAGAAGTCGACGGCGGCGAAGCAGTCCTCCAGGCGGCGCGTGTCGGCGAGGATGACCGCGCCGAGCGCGCCTTCGGAGAGCTCGTCCCACATGAACCAGAACCGCTCCTGTCCGGGCGTGCCGAACAGGTACAGCACGTGTTCCGGATCGAGGGTGATGCGGCCGAAGTCCATCGCGACGGTCGTCTCGACCTTGTTCTCGACGCCGTAGAGATCGTCGGTCGCGGCGCTGACCGTGGTCAGCAGTTCCTCCGTACTCAGCGGCGCGATCTCGCTCACCGCGCCGACGAAGGTGGTCTTTCCCGCTCCGAACCCTCCCGCCACCAGGATCTTCAAGGCGGTGGGAAAGGGGTCAGAGCTGTCGTCGTAGTCCATCGAGCACTGCCTCCAGAAGAGACCGGTCAGTGGGGTTGTGGTGGAACGTCGGGGGCTTCATGGACAGCGCCCCGCAGTCGACGAGATCGGACAGCAGCACCTTGGTCACCGCGGCGGGCAGTCTCAGATGCGCGGCGACCTCGGCGACCGACACGGGGTCCCGGCACAGTTCGAGTGCCTGGGCGTGCTCGGGGCCGAGATAGCCGAGAGGGGTGACGCCGGTGGCCATCACCTGCGACAGGAGGTCGAGCGCGGTGCTCGGCCGGGTCCGGCCGTTGCTGACCTGGTAGGGGCGTACAAGGCGTCCGGCCGCGTCATCCAGCCAGGGCCCGTCGCCGGCCGAGGTCACGCTCAAGGCCTCATCGCCGACGGTTCGACGGTGTGCTGCCTCGGCGCGGTCATCAGGTACGGGCGGACGCTCTTGACCAGCATCGCCATCTCATAGCCGAGCACGGCCGCGTCGGCGTCGCGTCCGGCGAGCACGGCGAGACAGGTACCGGAGCCCGCGGTGGACACGAACAGCAGGGTGGAGTCCAGCTCGACGACGACCTGGCGTACGTCACCGCCGTCGCCGAAGCGGACGCCCGCGCTGCGGCCCAGCGAGTAGAGCCCGGAGGCCAGGGCCGCCATGTGGTCGGCGCTGTCGGGGTCGAGCCCGTGCACCGACTTCACGAGGCCGTCGCAGGAGAGCAGCACGGCGCTCCTGGTGTGCGGTACGCGCTGCACGAGGCCGCTCATCAGCCAGTCGAGGTCGGATGCGTGCCCGGTCGGCACATCACTCGCCATGGGGGATCGACTCCTTGAAGTACGAAGGTGTGCGGGAGCGGAAGCGTGGGTGGGGGTGGCGTGGTTCATCCGGCTGGTGTGCTCCCGTCGTGCCGGGCGGTGACGTCATGACCTGGCGCCGGCGTCGTCTCGTGCGCTGGGTGCGCCGTGTGCGCCGCGTGTGCCTCGGGTGGTTCGTGCGCTGGGTGCGCTTCCCCTATGGACGTTTCATCCATGTGGGCCGAGTCCCGGAACTGGGCCTCGGCGAGCCCGATGCCGCGCTGGAACGCCGCCATCAGACCGGGGTCGTGACCGACGACGAACTCGGGGTCCGGCCGGGGCGCGGGTCCGTCGCGCAGTTCGGGCACGAGGTGCTCCTGGGCCCGCCGTCTGGGCAGTTGCGGCCTGCTCATGGTGCCGCGCACCACGCCGCCGCGCGGGGTCGGAGGCGTGACCGTGTTCTCGGCGACGAACCGCCGGTCATCGGGACGGATACCGGGCACGGCCTCCGCCGGGTTGGGCCGCGTCTCGCCACCGCGCACCGGGAGCGGGGCCGGAGCACCACCGTTCACGACCGACAGCCCGCCCGGCGCGCTGTCCCGCCGCGGCTGCGTCGGCACGGCGGTCCTCACGCCATGGGCGTCGTGGGACGGATACGACGCGGATTCGTGAAACTGCGCCCGCGGTACGTCGACGGAGGCGCCCTGAACCGCTCCCGGTACGGGCATCGACGTCCCGTGCGCGGGGGTCCCATGAGCCGGGCTGCCGTGGGCCGGAGTCTCATAAGCCGGGCTCGCGTGGGCGGGAGTCCCATGGGCCGGAGTCCCATGGGCCGGTGCCGCATAGGCAGGCGTCCCGTGAGCCGGAGTCCCATGAAGCGGGCTCCCATGTGCAGGCGTGCCATGGGGCGGCGTGTCCTGCCCTGGACTGCCATGGCGAGGCGTGCTCCTCAGCGGCGGCTCCTGTGCCGACAGGCCATGCGAAACCGCGGCCCCATGTGTTGAAGAGCTGTGTGCCGAAGAGCTGCGTGCCGCAGTCCCATGCACCGGAGCAGCGTGTGCCGGACTGGCATGTGCTGGAACCCCGGGCACCGAAGCACCATGCACCGCAGTCCCCTGTGCCGAAGCACCATGCGTCGAGGCCCCTTGCGCCGAAGCGGTATGTGCCTGAGCACCATGTGCGGGACTCCCATGTGCGGGATCACCACGCCCGGCCGCCCCCTCACGCCCGGAAGCACCCTGCCCCAGAACCCGGGCCCCGGCGACAGCACCTCCTGCCGTGACCTCCCGAGGAGACACACCCCCGGTGCCGGCCACAGCACCAGCCCCGGCCTCAGCCCCGGAACGGGTCCCCGCGTCGGCCCCGCCCCCCGTCGGCTGCCCCTCCTCGGCCCCCAGCAACGCCTGCGGCACAACCAGCACGGCCTGCACACCACCGTAGATATTGGTCTGCAGCCGCACCACGATCCCGTGCCGACGTGCGAGCTGCGAGACCACGAACAGCCCGATGCGGCCGTCCTGCAGCAGACTCGCGACGTTCACCTGATCGGGGTCGGCGAGCAACGCGTTCATCTTGTGCTGCTCGGCCAGCGGCATCCCGAGCCCGCGGTCCTCGACCTCGACGGCGAGCCCGGACGTGACGACGTTGGCCCGCAGCAGCACTTGGGTGTGCGGCGCCGAGAACACCGTGGCGTTCTCGACGAGTTCCGCCAGCAGATGGATCACGTCGGCGACGGCGTGACCGCGCACGGTGCCGTCGATCGGCGGGACGAGCTTGACCCGCGAGTACTGCTCGACCTCGGCGATCGCGGAACGCAGCACCTCGGTCATGGAGACCGGGTTGCTCCACTGCCGGCGCGACACGGCCCCGCCGAGCACGGCGAGGTTCTCGGCGTGCCGCCGGATACGGGTGGCGAGGTGGTCGACGTGGAACAGACCCTTGAGCAGGTCCGGGTCCTCGATCTCGTTCTCCAGCTCGTCGAGGATCGAGATCTCGCGGTGCACCAGGGACTGCAGGCGCCGTGCGAGATTGACGAAGACCTCGACCTTCTGCTCGCTGCCCGCCTGGCTGGAGAGCTGGGCTGCCTGGACGACGGCGGTCACGGCGCCGTCGTGGGCGCGCGCCAGATCGTCCTCGAGCAGGTCGAACTCGTCGGCGTCCGAGGCGGGCCGACCTACGGGGCGGCGCTCGGGCGGGCCCTCGCCCCGGCGCAGCGTCTCGACGAGGGCACGCAGATCGGCCTGGCCCCGCGCGCTGGTGCGCCGCAGGGTACTGACGCGCTCGTGTACGGACCTGGCGACGCGGTCGGCGGCCACGGTGGCGATCACGATGCCCGCGACGGCGACCCCGACGGCTCCGCCGAGCACGATCCACAGGGTGGGGCCGGGCCGTGCGGCGGTCGTGCGGACGATGAAGAGCACGGCGGCGCTGGCGCTGAGGGCCACCGCGATGGGCGGCAGGACCGCGAGGCGCAGGAGCTGGGGCCGTATCTGGGTCTCGGGCAGCGTGGGGGCGGTGCGGGCGACCGGTCGCCCGTGCCGCCCGCCCTCGCGGCGGTCTGCGCGTGCGGCCGGTGCGCGAAGGTGAGACATCGACGTCCTCGTACTGGTGTGTCGGGGCCGTGGGGGCTCCCGCGGGTTCTGCGATCGAGGCATGCGCCGACTGGGACACGCACCATCGCTGCGCCGGTCGAGAGAATCGAGGAATTCGGCCCTGTGTCGCTCAGCGGCCACTCACAGTAGTCGCCACCGCATCATGTGCGGTGGGCAGTTGACAAAGTCCGGCGGCCTGCGTCCCGCTCTGGTATGAGCGTTCGTACGACAGGCCGATAAACCCGTCGCACACCCGTTCTCGTGCGCCAGCCAACCGATCAGACCTGGTCAGAAGCGGTCAGCAAAAATCGGCGAGGGCCGAGGAGCTGGATTCTCCTCGGCCCTCGCCGAATGTCTTCGAATGCCTCCGCGCGCTTCTACGTCACCCCGCGGGGACGGTTTCCGGGTCTCCGGTGTCCTCCTTGGTGTCACGCGGTGTGTCACGCACCGTCTCCTCGGCGGAGGGCCAGCCGCCGTCCGGGACAACCGCCACACCGCGCCACCAGGGCTCGGAGGGGACGGTCTCCGCGGTCGGCTCGAAGGGCTCACCGGGCCGGGGCAGCGCGATCCGGGCGCCGACCGCGCGGGCGGCGGTGACGGTGCCCTCGCCCGGCTCGGCCCAAGGGTGCGCCGCGAGGTTGAACGTCGCCCAGTGGATCGGCATCATCACGCCGCTGGGCCGGCCGCCCTGGAGGTCCAGGTGGGCCCGCATGCCCTCCTCGGGCGTCATGTGGATGTCGGGCCAGAACTCGCTGTACGCGCCGATCTGGATCATCGTGGCGTCGAAGGGGCCGTGCTCGGCGCCGATGTCCGCGAAACCGGCGAAGTATCCCGTGTCCCCGCTGTGGTAGATCCGGTGCTCGTCCCCGGCCACGGCCCAGGAGGCCCAGAGGGTGTGCTGCGTGTTGCGCAGACCGCGCCCGCAGAAGTGGCGGGCGGGCGTTGCGGTCAGGGAGATGCCGCCGACCTTCGTGGTCTCGTGCCAGTCGAGCTCGCGCAGCCTGTCCGCGGAGACGCCCCAGTGCTCCAGGTGGGCGCCGACGCCGAGGGGCACCGCGAACACCGTGTCCGTACCGGCCAGGGCCTTGATCGTGGGCAGGTCCAGGTGGTCGTAGTGGTCGTGCGAGATGACGACCACGTCCACCGGGCCGAGCGCCTCCAGCGGGAGGGGGACGGGGTGCAGCCGCTTGGGACCGGCGAAGGCGAACGGGGAGCAGCGCTCGCCCCAGACGGGGTCGAAGAGCACCCGGTGCCCGTCGATCTCGGCGAGGACGCTGGAGTGCCCCATCCACGTCAGCCGCAGTCCGTCGGCCGGCGGCCGGGCCAGGTCGGCCAGGGTCGTGGCATGCACCGGCACCGTGCCCGCCGGGGCGCGGCGCACGCGCTCCTCCTTGCGGAAGAACGACCGCGCGAACTCGATCATGGCGCCGTCGGGCCGGGGTGCGCCCTCGGGATTCCGGAAGACGCCGTCCGCGTAGTTCGGCGATCTGCGGATGCGCTCCATGCGCTCACCGCTCGGATCCGCGCCGAACGCGGCGGGCCGCAGCGCACGGAGCCCGGAGCTCAGGGAACGGGAACCGGTCACGGCACCTCCAGGTGGAGTCGGTCTGACTGTCTATTATCGTCGCCGCCTCTGACAGCGCCGGGTCGGACGCACGGCAGGGCGGTTTCCGCGCGGGCCATGGCGGGATCCATCGAATACGACATCACGTTCTACTGAAGACCCATTCAGCAAGTTGACAGATACATGCAGCGCTTTCGATACTGACCGACCGTTCAGTAAAAGCATCCGGTACGGCACCGGGCACGGTCCGCACCCGGCCTCACGCCGGTCAAACGCTCCGAACCTGTCACCTTGTTCCCCTCGCCGCCCTTTTCCCAGGTCCCCGTTTCCCAGATCCCCGTTCCCGAGGAGCCCCATGACCGCCCAGGACAGCAGCCCGTTGATGACGCTCACCTGGACCGACCACGTCACGGGCCGCCAGGGGCACCTGGTCGTCGACCGGCTGGTACGCGGTGTCTCCAGCGGTGGGCTGCGCATGCGGGCGGGCTGCACGCTGGACGAGGTCGCCGGGCTCGCCCGCGGCATGACCATGAAGGAGGCCCTGCACTACAACCCGGAGGGCCGTTATGTCCCGCTGGGCGGCGCCAAGGGCGGCATCGACTGCGATCCGCGGGCCCCGGAGGCGTACGGCCTGCTCGTGCGCTATCTGCGTGCCATGCGCCCGTACATCGAGAGCCTCTGGACCACCGGGGAGGATCTCGGTCTCACCCAGGATCTCGTCGACCGGGCCGCGACGGAGGCGGGGCTCGTGTCGTCCATCCAGGCCGTGTATCCGCTGCTCGACGACGAGGCAGCGGCCCGGCGGCGGCTGGCGGACGCGTTCGCGGTCGAGGTGGACGGCATCGGGCTCGACGAGCTGGTCGGCGGCTGCGGGGTGGCCGAGTCGGTCCTCGCGGCCCTGGACCGGGCGGGGGTCGCGTACGAGGGGACCCGCGTCGCCGTGCAGGGGCTGGGCACGATGGGCGGGGCCACGGCCCGCTTCCTCACGCGCGCGGGGCTGAGAATCGTGGCCGTCGCCGATGTGAAGGGCACGATCGCCAACCCCGAGGGGCTGGACGTCGACGCGCTGCTCGCCGCCCGGGACACGTACGGAACGATCGACCGCGCGGCCCTGCGTCCGGGCGACCGCGAACTGCCCGGCGACGCCTGGCTGTCCGCCGATGCCGACGTACTGGTGCCGGCGGCGGTCTCGTACACGATCGACACCACCAACCAGGGGCGGATCACGGCCCGTTGGATCGTCGAGGCCGCCAACATGCCCGTCCTGCCGGGCGCGGAGCAGCTGCTCGCCGGCCGCGGTGTCACCGTCCTGCCGGACGTCGTGGTCAACTCCGGGACCAACGCCTGGTGGTGGTGGACGCTGTTCGGCGACATCGGGGCCGACGCGGACGAGGCCTTCGCGTACACGCGGCGCTCGATGCGTGCCCTGATCGACCAGACGCTCGCGCGCGCGGAGGCCGACGGAACGACGCCCCGGGCGGCGGCGCACGCGATCGTCGCCGACCGGCTGCCGGTGATCGCGGAACGGTTCGGCTGGTACCGCTGACGCCGCGGCCCGGTGGGATCGGTGACGGCCCGGCCGCGGCCGGTAACCGACCCTCCACCGGCATGTCCCGGGGCGACGCAATAGGGTTGCCCGGTGGCAAGAGTGCGGTTGAGCGTGGCGGAGCGGCGTGAGGAACTGCTGCGGGCCGCCATCCAGCAGATCGAGGGGCGGGGCGTGTCCGCGGTGCGGATCGCCGATGTGGCGACCTCGCTCGGGGTGAGCAACGCGCTGGTGCTCTATCACTTCTCGACGAAGGAGAAACTGGTCGCCGCCGCGTTCACGTACGCGGCCGAGGACGACCTCGCCCATCTCCGCAAGCTGCTCGGCCGCCGGACGACCGCGCTGCGGCGGCTGCGCGCGGCGATCCGCTGGTACGCGCCGACCGGGCAGGCCAAGGGCTGGCGCCTGTGGATCGAGGGCTGGGCGGTGGCGCTGCGCGAGCCCGCTCTGCGGGACGTCACGCGTGACCTGGACCGTCAGTGGAAGGCCGCGATCACCGCGGTCATCGCGGAGGGCGTGGCCGCGGGCGAGTTCCACTGCCCGGACCCCCCGAGTGCGGCCCTGCGCCTGACCGCCCTGCTGGACGGGCTCGCCGTCCAGATGACGGCGTACCCCGGCGCGGTGTCACGCGCCCGCACCCAGGAGTGGGTGGACGAGGCACTGGCCCGTGAGCTGGGCCTGAACCGCGAGGCACTGACGGCCCCGGGCGCCTGAGACGGCGTACCGCCGTACCCGCCGATTCGCGAGCGCGGGACGGCGAGGCGAGAGCAAGTGGGGTCTGAGTCCCAGCGACACGCCGTACACGCGGCGTGTCGCTGGGACTGAGCAGACACTTACCGCCTCGCAGCGAATTCGCCGACAGGGGCGAGAGGTGTCGGGGCCCGCCCCCGAAGGGCCTCAGGGCCCCGGGCCCTCAAGCGACCGGCTCGATCCGCGTCTTGATGTCGTCGGGCGACAGGCTTCCCTTCGCCACCACGCGGTCCCCGGAGGACTCCCCGCGCAGTCGCCGCCCGATCCACGGCACCAGGTACTCGCGCGCCCAGTGGATGTTGTCGCGCCGCATTTCGAGCGTGCCGCGCGGGGGCAGCGGCGGCCACGGCTGGTCGGGGTCCGCGGGCACTTCCAGGCCGAGGACCTGGCCGGCGCGCAGGGCGACCCGCGTGTGCCCCTCGGGCGACAGATGGAGCCGGTCGCCGTCCCAGGCCCGCCGGTCCTGGATGGTCTTGAGGGACCACAGGTCGAGCACGGGACAGCCGTACCGGTCGGCGATGGACCGGATGTGGAGGTTGTACGTGGCGATCTTGCCGCGCATGTGCTTGAGCACGGGTACGCCACGGGTGTCGAAGCCGGTGGTCACGAGGACCGTGCCGACGGCCGACGTGAGGTCCGCGACGGCGCGCTCGAAGCGCTCCGCGACCTCGTCGGGGTCGGTGCCCGGCCGGATGATGTCGTTGCCGCCCGCGCAGAAGGAGACCAGGTCGGGCGCGATCTCCTTCGCGCGCGTCAACTGGTGCTCGACGATCTGGTCGAGGAGTTTCCCGCGGACGGCGAGGTTGGTGTAGTCGAAGTCGCCCTCGGGCCGGCGGTCCGCGAGAAGCACCGCGAACCGGTCCGCCCAGCCGACGAACGCCCCGTCCGGGCCAAGGTCGCCGACGCCCTCGGTGAAGCTGTCCCCCACCGCCACGTACGACCCGATCACTGATCTGTTGTCATTCTTCGAATCGTCTGCCACATCGGGCCATGATTCACCTTCGGGTGTGAGCTACGCGACCGTAGGAAGGGGTTGACGCGCGGTGAGATAAGCCACTCGTCAAGTGTTGGTCAATCCCGGAATAAGGGGCTCGATCAAGGACGTTGTCGCAGCTCCCGCACCCTGAGGTCCGTGATCCTGAAGTGACTCCACACGGTCCGGAACGCGAAGTGCCCGCTCGTGTAGGGCTCTTGGTCCACGAAGTCGAGGACGAGTCGCCCCTTGTTCCACCACTGGACCGTCGAGCCGTTCGAGACGATCCGGACCCGGTTGGGTTCGTTCGCCGTGAGCAGAGGCTCGGTGTAGTCGAGGACGAGCGGCCGCACACCCGCCTGACCGACGTAACGGCGCAGCCTGGTCGTGGTGTTGGTGTTGGCGCCGTATCCGGCGTAGTACGTCGTGAGGTGGTCGTACTCGTCGAGCGCGCCGCCCCGGTGCGTGGCGAAGAGGTCCTCCGGGGAGCGGACGTCCGTGGCGTTCCAGAAGTTGTTGAGGTCCGAGACCCGGTCGTTGGCGCCGCCCTCGGAGACCGGCGTGGCCGTGTACTCCAGGACGTACGGCCCCTTGAGTTCTCGCCTGAACCAGACCGTCGCGCCGCTCGGCACGTCTATCTCCAGGACACCCCGGGACGCGGTGACGCTGCCGCCGTCCTGCAGCTCCGTCGCCCACTGACCTAGACCGTGCCGGAAGTCGTCGCGGGCGATGAGCCTCCCCGGACGGTTCTCCGCCGGACGGTGCCGCCCCGGCCGGTGCCGGGCCGCCGCGCCCGCCGTCCGCGCGGGAACGAGCGCCGCGAGTGCGGCACCGGCAGCCAGGGCTCCGAACGCTCTGCGTGTGGTCGTCATGAAGACCTCCATGGCATCGAAGGCGCGCAGAAAGCGCTTGCCGAGATCACTGTGTCCCGGCTTCCGCACCCCTGTCGACACATCGCCCGGCCATGCCACAGAACCACAACACCGAAGACCGGACCCCGGGGATCACAGGGTCCGGCCTTCGGAGACTAGCTCGGAGCGGTACGCCGCGCGGGGCGTGCCTGGCGTGGGGTCAGACGGAGACGCCCTTGCCACGCAGGTACGCCAGCGGGTCCACGTCCGAGCCGTAGTCCGGGGTGGTGCGGATCTCGAAGTGCAGGTGCGGGCCGGTGACGTTGCCCGTCGCGCCGGAGAGGCCGACCTGCTGGCCCTCGGTCACGGCCTGCCCGGCCGAGACGGAGAGGGAGGACAGGTGGGCGTACTGGGCGTAGTGGCCGTCGGCGAGCTGGATGACGACCTGGTTGCCGTACGCGCCGCCCCAGCCGGCCGAGACGACCGTGCCCGCGCCGACGGACTTGAGGGACGTGCCGGTCGGGACCACGAAGTCGACACCGGTGTGGTACCCGCTGGACCACATGCTGCCCGACATCTTGTACGGGGTGCCGACGCCCGCGCCCGCGACCGGCAGCGTGAAGCCGGCGGCACTGGCCTCGGCGGCAGCCTTGGGAGCGGCGGCGGCCTTCGGGGCCGCGGCCTTCTTCGCGGAGGACTGGGTGGCCTTGGAGGCGCCGGAGTCGGAGCTCGAAGTGGCGGCGGCCTTGCCGATCGCCAGCTTCAGGCCCGGGTGGATGAGCGCCGGGTCGCCGCCGATCACCTTGCGGTTGTCCTCGTACAGCTTCTTCCAGCCACCGCTGACGTCCTGCGTGTCGGCGATCTTCGACAGGGAGTCGCCCGCACGCACGGAATAGGTCTTGGCCGCGGCCTTCTTCGCCTCGGCCTTCTTGTCGGCGGCGGCAGGCGCCGATTCGGCTGCCTGGTTCGCGACATTGGAGGCGCTCGCCACGGAATCCGCGGCGGACTGCGGAGTCGCGGCATACGCTCCGGTCGCACCGAGCAGCGGAAGGGCGAGCGCCGCGCCGCCGGTTCCTGCGACGGCTATGGAGCGGGTGAAACGCTGGGACTTGGGACGGCGGTGCTTACCCTTCGCGGGCATGGCGAATTCCTCTCCGGCGCCTGCGAGGTGAGCTGTCGGGTGCGAGCTGGAGATGCCCGGCCGTGTTTGCGCACGACTTAACCCCTAGCCGTTCCGGAGACCGGAACAGGCGTTCTACCTGTGGGTCCCCCGCTCCTGCCGTGTACGGGTGGGTGAGCGGATTCCGGGCGGCGGCAGGATTGGGCGTCCGTCCGGATTGGTGGCGAACGTAAGCGACATGAAGACGCAGGAACAACCTCTGGGGTTTCCTGTGTGCCCCGTTCTCTTGATCCCTGACCGAAATGACGGTCACCCTGCGTAAATCAGGGATCCTCCCCGTTTGTTAAATCCCTGAAAACGCAGCTGAATTACGTGAACATGGCGACAGCGGACCGTCACGAATATGACGCTGCTCACTGGACACCGCCCCAGCAGCCTTTATCCCAGAGCGAGTTGGAACTTAGGCTCCATTACGGACACAACAGTCAGATGCGACGCAGCCGGAGAACTGCCGCATCAAGGTCACCGTGCAGCCCCGTCCGCAACCCGTGATGCAACAGCACCGCACCTCGGTGGACTTCGCCCGTTTCGAGGCATTCGTACGCCGCCGCCGGGTCTAGTCCGCTCAGCCGCACCGGAGCGACCGGCTCGCCGTAGTGCTGGGCCTGCAGCCAGGCGAGGACGACGACGTCACCGTCGCGCGAGTACTGGACTGCGCTCAGGCCACCCTCCGGCGCCCGCAGCCGGTGAAGGTCCCCGCCCTGCACGACGGGCCGGATCTCCTTGTAGAGCTCCACCCACGTCCGCGCCTCGGCCAGCTCCTCGTCGCTCCACCGGGTCAGGTCGCCGCCGACGCCGAGCACTCCGGCCATCGCGCTCACGAAGCGGAAGCGCAACGAGCTGACGCGGCCGTTGAGCTGGACGTTCGGACTGTCGGTGACCCAGGCGGCCATGGCCCGCGCGGGATGCACCTGGCTGAAGCCGTGCTGGATGGCGAGCCGGTCGAGCGGGTCGGTGTTGTCCGAGGTCCACACCTGGTCCGTACGCGCCATGATCCCGAGGTCGATACGGCCGCCGCCGCCCGAGCAGGACTCGAAGGCGACACCCGGGTGAGCCGCCCGCAGCCGGTCCAGGAGGCGGTACAGGGCGTGCACATGGTCCACCCAGAGCCGCTGCGGGTAGGCCTCGCCGGGCCACCCCGCGTCGGTGAAGCAGCGGTTGAAGTCCCACTTCACATAGTCGATCGGCGCACTGGAGAGCAGCGTGTCGAGCTTCTCCCAGAGGTACTCCTGGACGTCCTCACGGGCGAGGTTCAGAACGAGCTGACTGCGCAGCTCCGTCCTCTTTCGTCCCGGTTGGAACTGCACCCAGTCGGGGTGCGCGCGGTACAGCTCGCTGTCCGCGTTGACCATCTCGGGCTCGACCCAGATCCCGAACTGCATCCCCAGCGCGTGCACCTCGTCGGCGAGGGGCTTGAGGCCGGCCGGGAAGCGGTCGGGGTTGGGCGTCCAGTCGCCGAGCCCGGCCCGGTCGCTGGTGCGCGCCCCGAACCAGCCGTCGTCGACCACGAACAGCTCGACCCCCATCGCGGCGGCCCGCCGCGCCAGCGCCCCCTGCTGCTCCTCGGAGATGTCGAACTCCGTGGCCTCCCAGGAGTTGTAGAGCACCGGCCGGTGCTCGTCCGCGTCCGGGATCACGTACGCGCGCTGGTAGGCGTGCCAGGCACGGCTCGCGCCGCCGAATCCGCCGTCGCTCCACAGCCCCGCGAAGACGGGTGTGACGAAGCTCTCCCCCGGCTCCAGCCGCAGCAGCCCCGAGTCGTCGTACCCGACGCCGCCGGTGATCTGCACGCGCGTGTCCGGGAGCTGGGCCACGGCGATCCGCCACGTGCCCGACCAGGCCAGGGCGCATCCGTAGACCTCGCCCCGCTCCTCGGTGGCCGCTCCGTCGGCGTCCAGCGCGACCCAGGGCAGGTGCTGGTGCGAGGTGTGCCCGCGGCGGCTGCCGATGACCTTCTCACCGTAGGTGAGTTCGGAGCGTACGAGCCGGGACTCGGCCGCCCACCGCCCGTGCAGCTGGGACAGCCGCCAGGTGTCGCGGTGCGGCAGCGTCCAGGCCGCGGAGTCGGCGCGCAGCACCTCCAGGGCGGGCCCCTCGTTGGCGAGGGACACCCATCGCTCGACGACGTCGGTCCCGGCCCGCATCCGGTAGTGCAGCGTGATCCCGAGCCCGGAGTCGGAGAACCGCAGCCGCAGCTCGTCACCGTCGGCCTCGTACGTCTCGAAGCGCCATTCGGTGCCGCGCCGCTCGTCCGTACGCACGGACAGGGCGGGCCGTACGAACCGGGGGCCGCCCTCCACCGGGTACTCCTCGTGTCCGTCGAGGGTGGCCTCGAAGGCCCAGTACTCCGGTCCCGGGCCTGCGGCGAGTGCCTCGGCGTCGGCGAGCGCGATACGCGGGCCCCAGTGCAGATGCAGCAGCGCGTCGTCCTCGCCGAGCCGCAGGGCATAGCTGCTCGCAGGGCCCGAAAGAAGCCACGTACGACCGTCTTCGCCGATCTCCAACATCAAACCCTCACAGATCCGAACAGGCACGCTCAATCATCAACATCATTATGGGCCGTGCGCCTCTCCGGCAACGCCTGTGGACAACTCATTGGCCTACGAATCGATGTCGTATCGTCGAGAAACGCACTTCGCCGACGAGCCGCGTCGGCAGCCGAATGGGAGGAGCCCCCGTGACGCAGCAGGTCCCGTCGACCGAGCCCGAGCTGGCTGGAGTGCGCAACTTCCGTGATGTGGGCGGCCTGCCGACGGTGGACGGCCGGCGGGTGGCGTACGGACGCCTGTTCCGCAGCGGCCATCTCGCGCACGCGACGGAGTCGGACGCCGCGTTCCTCACGTCCCTGGGCCTGCACACGATCTTCGACTTCCGCAACGCCGCCGACCAGAAGCTCGAAGGGCCCGACGTCGAGCTGCCGGGTGTGCGGAACGTGAATCTTCCGCTGACCGATCCGGCGCACGGCGCCGAGTTCTGGACGATGGTCCGCGACGGCGACATCGACCAGTTGCGCTCGATCCTCGGGGACGACAAGGCGGCGGACCGGATGATCGGTTCCTACCGCACGATAATCACGGAGCGCACGGCCGAGCACCGCCAGGTGCTGCACTCGATGGCCGAGGACAGCGTCCCCGCCCTGATGCACTGTGCGGCGGGCAAGGACCGCGCCGGCATCTCCATCGCCGTGACCCTGCTCGCCCTCGGCGTCGAGCGCGAGGCCATCGTCGCGGACTACCTGGAGTCGAACGCGACGCACCGCCGCTACAAGGTGCAACGCAGCAAGTCCTCCGCCTCGACGCACTCCCCCGAGGTGATGGAGCTGCTCAGCCCCCTCTTCGACGCGCGCGCCGAGTATCTGCAGGCGGCGTTCGACACGATCGAGGAGAAGTGGGGCGGGGTGGACGCGTATCTGGAGCAGGGCCTGGGCGTGACGCCCGAGGTCCGTGAGCGACTCCGCGAGAGGTTCCTCGACTGACCGGCCCCCGCCGGCCGACCCCGCACCCCGTGTCCCGCGTTCCACTCGGAGTCCGCTGCTGCTACTGCCCCTTTGCCCCGAGCGAGAACAGCAGGTAGATGAAGGCGGCGAAGATGTGCCCGACCGCCACGTAGATGATGAGCCGCACCCACAGGGCGCGCGGGAACTTCTCCTCCATGTCCTTCATGACGTCTCTCCAGGGGTCGTCGGCCCGAGGCACAGGGTGGCCGTGGGGCTCTGCAGCAGGGTGTGTACGAAGAGGAGCTCGGCCCCGTCCCGGTCCGCGGCGGCGATCCGGTGCGGGGTCAGCGAGTCGAAGTGCGCGCTGTCACCGGGCGCGAGGACGTGCGTGGTGTCCCCGAGCCGCAGCCGCAGCCGTCCCTCAAGGACGTACAGCCACTCCTCGCCGGGGTGGACCCGCACGATGTCGCCCTGGGCCCCGTACGGGACGTGCACGCGCAGGGACTGCATGCCGCGTCCGGCCGCTCCGGCCTGCCAGTAGGTCCAGCCACCGGCCTGGGTGGGCTCCATGTCGGTGGCGCGCACGACGGCGTCCCGCTCGGCGACCGTCTCACCGAGCAGCTCGGAGACGGTCGTGCCGTAGACGCGGGCCAGCCCGAGCAGCATCGGCAGCGAGGGCTGGCGTTGTCCGGTCTCCAGACGGGACAGATGCGCGGCCGAGAGCCCGGCGGCACGGGCCGCGGACTCCAGGGTGAGGGAGGCACGGCGCCGCAGCGCACGCAGTTGCGGTGCGACCGCGGGCAGCTCATCGGCCGCCCCCGGCTCCTCCGACGCGGAAGGGCTCGTACCCTTGTCAGGGTTCATGTCCTCCATTGAGCCGGAGACTTGCCTCCGAGGCAAATCCCTTACCTCAGAGGCAAAAAGCCCGGCCGGCCCGCTGCGCCGAGGCCCGCCCGGCGGCAGAAGGCGCAGGCCCCCGGCCCTGACTGGCAGAGGGCACCTAGCGGTTGGCGACCGCCTGCTTCACCAGCGTCTTCCCGAAGTCCCACATCAGCCCGCCCCCGCTGTGCGCGTCGTCCATCACGGCGGTGAAGGCCTCCACGAACCGGTCGACGTCCCGCTCGCCGACGACCAGCGGCGGAATCAGCTTGATCACCTCCAGATGATCACCTGAGACCTGGGTGAGGATCCGGTGCCGTTGGAGCAGCGGCACGACCACCATCTGGGCGAACAGCCCCTTCCGCGCGGCCTGCAGCATCGTCCAACGGCTGCGCAGCTTCAGCGACTTGGGCCGCCCGAACTCGATGCCGATCATCAGCCCACGGCCACGGACGTCGCTCAACAGCTCGTACTTGTCGACGAGCGCCCCGAGCCGGGACTTCAACTGCTCCCCCGTGGCCCGGGCGTTGGCGACGATCTGCTCGTTCTCCATGACCGAAAGGACGGCGAGGCCCGCCGCCATGGCCTGCGCGTTGGCCCCGAAACTCGCGGAGTGCACGAGGACGCGGTCCATGGTCGAGTAGACCTTCTTGAAGATCCAGTCCTTGCCGAGGGTGGCCCCGACGGGCACGTACCCGCCGGACAGCGCCTTGGCCACGCACACCAGGTCCGGTTCGACGCCCTCCTCGTGCTGGTAGGCGTAGAAGTCCCCGGTCCGCCCGAGCCCCGTCTGCACCTCGTCCGCGATGAGCAGCGCCTTGTGCCTGCGCAGCAACTCCTGTGCGCCGCGCAGGTATCCGGGCGGCGACTCGTGAACGCCCTTGCCCTGGATCGGCTCGACGATCAGGGCGGCGACGTCGCCCTTCTTCAACTCCCTTGCCAGCGCGTCGAGATCGCCGAGCGGGACGGCCGTGTCGGGCAGCAGCGGGGCGAAGCCGTCCCGGAAGCCGTCCTCGCCGTTGACGGACAGGGATCCGGTGGTCAGACCGTGGAAGGCGTGGGTGCAGTACAGGACCCGCGGCTTCCCGGTCGCGTACCGGGCGAACTTCAGCGCCGTCTCGACGGCCTCCGTACCGCTGTTGCCGAAGAACACCCGGTCCAGATGCGGACTGTGCGTGAGCAGCTTCTCCGCCAGCAGCCCGGGCAGCGGCTGGCAGTCGAAGCGGGTGAGGTCGGCGAGCTGGGCGTCGAGGACGTCGTGCAGCGCCTTGCGGACGACGGGGTGATGTCGGCCCAGACCCATCACCCCGAACCCGGCCAGCATGTCCAGGTACTCGTTGCCGTCCGCGTCCCAGAAGTACGCGCCCTCGGCCCGCTCGTAGACCTTGTCGAAGCCGATGGTGTGCAGCATGCGCGGCAGCTGGTGGTTCAGATGCTTCGCGTGCAGCTCGTAGCGCTCGGCCCCGCGCTCGGCGAGCAGGCCTGCGAGGTCGAACTCCTGGGGCTTGCTGGTGGTCATTCCTGTTTCTCCTTGGACTCCTGCTCTTTGGACGCGTGCTCCTTGCCCGCCGGCTTCTTGGCAGTCTGCCTCTTCGCGGCGCGCTGCCTGGTGGGCTGCGCCCTTGAAGCACCTGCAGCGCCCTGGCCGACAACCCGCGCCTTCGAGACGCCCGTTGCGGAGGCCTTCCCCTCGGCGGCCTTCCCGTTCACGGCCCGCCCCTTGGAGGCTTGCCCCTCGGGTGCCTGCCTCTCGACCGCGGGTTCGGCCTCCGTGACCGTCGAGCGCGCCTCCCGAGTGGCCAGGCTCGCGCTGATCCGCCCCGCGATCTCGACCGGCGTGAGACCGATGTCGGCGAGCACCTCACCCCGTTTGGCGTGCGCGAGGAACTGCTCGGGGATCCCGAACCGCCGTACGGGCACGTCGACTTCGGCGTCCCCGAGTGCGAGCGCGACCGCCGAACCCACGCCGGCCGCGCGGCTGTTGTCCTCGACGACGGCCACCAGGCGGTGCTCGGCGGCGAGTCCGGGCAGCGCGGGATCGACGGGCTTGACCCAACGCGGGTCCACGACCGTGCAGTTGACGCCCCGCGCCTCCAGCAGTTCGGCAGCCTGGAGGCACACCGGAGCCATCACGCCGACGGCCACGAGGAGCACTTCGGGCCGCTCGCCTCGGTGCAGGACGTCCAGGCCGCCCACCCGGTCGACCGCCGGAACGACGGGCCCCACCGACTCCTTGGGGAACCGGATCAGGGTCGGGGCGTCGTCCACCGCGACCGCCTCGCGCAGCTGGGCGCACAGTTGGTCGGCGTCGCGCGGCGCGGCGATCCTGAGCCCCGGCACGACCTGGAGGATGGACATGTCCCACATGCCGTTGTGTGACGCTCCGTCAACTCCCGTGACCCCGGCGCGGTCCAGCACGAAGGTCACTCCGCAGCGATGCAGTGCGACGTCCATCAGCAGCTGGTCGAAGGCACGGTTCAGGAAGGTCGCGTACACCGCGACGACCGGATGCAGTCCGCCCGTCGCGAGCCCGGCCGCGGACACCGCGGCGTGCTGCTCGGCGATGCCGACGTCCCACACCCGGTCCGGGAACCTCGCCGCGAACTTCGCGAGTCCCACCGGGTGCAGCATGGCCGCCGTGATCGCCACGACGTCCTCCCGCGCCTCCCCGATCCGTACGATCTCGTCGCCGAACACCGAGGTCCAGGAAGGGCCGTTGGACGGCGCGAGGGGCTCGCAGGTCAGCGGGTCCATCACACCGACCGTGTGGAAGTGGTCCTCCTCGTTGGCGATCGCGGGCTCGTAGCCGCGCCCCTTCTCCGTCAGACAGTGGATGAGCACGGGCCCGTGGAAGCGCTTCGCGCGCCGCAGCGCCGACTCCACCGCGCCCACGTCGTGCCCGTCGATCGGGCCGACGTACTTCAGCCCCAGGTCCTCGAACATGCCCTGCGGCGCGAACGCGTCCTTGAACCCCTTCTTCGCGCCGTGCAGCGACTCGTAGAGGGTGCCGCCGACGACCGGCAGGCCCAGCAGCACGTCCTTGCCCCAGGCCAGGACCTTCTCGTAGCTGTCGGTGGTCCGCAGGGTCGCCAGATGGTTCGCGAGGCCGCCGATGGTCGGCGAGTACGAGCGCTCGTTGTCGTTGACCACGATGATCAGCGGCCGGTCCTTGGCGGCGGCGATGTTGTTCAGCGCCTCCCACGCCATGCCGCCGGTGAGGGCGCCGTCGCCGATGACCGCGACGACGTGCCCCTTCTCCCCCTGCACCTGGCGGGCCTTGGCGAGCCCGTCGGCCCAGCCGAGCGCGGTGGACGCGTGGCTGTTCTCGATGATGTCGTGCTCGGACTCCTCGCGCGACGGGTAGCCGGACAGGCCGCCCTTGCCGCGCAGCTTGGAGAAGTCCTGACGTCCCGTCAGTAGCTTGTGCACGTAGCTCTGATGGCCGGTGTCCCACAGAATGCGGTCGACCGGCGACTCGAAGACCCGGTGGAGCGCGATGGAGAGTTCCACCACGCCCAGGTTGGGTCCCAGATGACCACCGGTCCTGGCGACCGCGTGCACCAGGAACTCCCGGATCTCGTCGCCCAGTTGACCTATCTCCGCCTCGGACAGCGCCTTCAGGTCGCGTGGTCCCCGGATGCTCTCCAGAATCGTCACGCTCGGCCCCCTCTCGGTCCGTGCTGCAGCTAACTCGCGGTGACGGTGGGTTGCCCCGGCACCGTGACCTCCGGCTCGCCCGATGCGACGCCGTCCGCCTCCATCTGCTCGGCGATCTTCATCGCCTCGTCGATGAGGGTCTCCACGATCTTCGACTCGGGCACGGTCCTGATGACCTCGCCCTTGACGAAGATCTGGCCCTTGCCGTTGCCGGAGGCGACCCCCAGGTCCGCCTCCCTGGCCTCTCCCGGTCCGTTGACGACGCAGCCCATGACCGCGACGCGCAGCGGCACTTCCATGCCCTCCAGGCCTGCCGTGACCTCGTCGGCCAGCTTGTAGACGTCGACCTGGGCCCGCCCGCAGGAGGGACAGGACACGATCTCCAGCCGCCGCTGCCTGAGGTTCAGCGACTCCAGGATCTGGATGCCGACCTTGCACTCCTCGGCGGGCGGAGCGCTCAGGGAGACCCGGATGGTGTCCCCGATGCCCTCGGCGAGCAGCGCCCCGAAGGCCACCGCGGACTTGATGGTTCCCTGGAAGGCCGGGCCCGCCTCGGTGACGCCGAGGTGCAGCGGGTAGTCGCACTGGGCGGCCAGCTGCCGGTAGGCGTTGACCATCACGACCGGGTCGTTGTGCTTGACCGAGATCTTGATGTCCCGGAACCCGTGCTCCTCGAAGAGCGACGCCTCCCACAGCGCCGACTCGACGAGCGCCTCGGGCGTCGCCTTGCCGTACTTCTGGAGCAGCCGCCGGTCCAGCGAACCGGCGTTGACCCCGATCCGGATCGGGGTGCCGTGGTCCTTCGCGGCGCGCGCGATCTCCTTCACCTTGTCGTCGAACTGCTTGATGTTGCCCGGGTTCACGCGGACCGCCGCGCAGCCCGCCTCGATCGCGGCGAACACGTACTTCGGCTGGAAGTGGATGTCCGCGATCACCGGGATCTGCGACTTGCGCGCGATGGTCGCCAGCGCGTCCGCGTCGTCCTGTGTGGGACAGGCGACGCGGACGATCTGGCAGCCGGACGCGGTGAGTTCGGCGATCTGCTGCAGGGTGGCGCCGATGTCCGACGTACGCGTCGTCGTCATCGACTGGACGGACACGGGTGCCCCGCCCCCGACCGCCACCGGTCCGACCTGGATCCGCCGCGACACACGGCGCTCCGCGATCGGCCGGACCGGTACCTCGGGGAGGCCCAAGGAGATGGCGGTCATGACGTCACCCGCGGTTTCCGGAGACGGTGTCGCGGGCGGCCCGCAGGGATTCCTTGAGGGAGCCCATGGTGGCCAGGACCGCGGTCGGCTCGTAGCCGCAGTGCGCCATGCAGTTGGCGCAGCGAGGATCCTTGCCGCGGCCGTAGGAGTCCCAGTCGGTGTCCTCGATGAGTTCCCGGTACGTGGTGACGTATCCGTCGCTCATCAGGTAGCAGGGTTTCTGCCAGCCGAAGAGCGAGTAGTTGGGGATCGCCCACGCCGTGCACGGGAAGTCGACCTTGCCCTCCAGGAAGTCCAGGAAGAGCGGGGAGTGGTTGAGCCGCCACTTCTTGCGGTTGCCGCCCGCGAAGGCCTTCTTGAACAGTTCGCGGGTCTGCTCCACGCCCAGGAAGTGCTCCTGGTCGGGTGCCTTCTCGTAGGCGTACGCGGGCGAGATCATCATCTCGTCCACGTGCAGGTCGTCATTGAGGAAGTTGAGGACCTCGATGATCGTCTGCGGGGTGTCGGTGTTGAAGAAGGTCGAGTTGGTGGTGACCCGGAAGCCGCGCTTCTTGGCCTCCTTGATGGCCGCCACGGCCTCGTCGAACACTCCCTCCTTCGCGACGGACTCGTCGTGCCGCTCACGCAGGCCGTCGATGTGCACGGCGAAGGCGAAGTACGGCGAGGGCGTGAACTTGTCCATCTTCTTGCGCATCAGCATGGCGTTGGTGCACAGGAAGACGTACTTCTTCCTGGCCACCAGCTGCCGCACGATCTCGTCGATCTTCGGGTGCATCAGGGGCTCGCCGCCGGCGATGGACACCATCGGCGCCCCGGACTCCAGCACCGCCCCGACGGCCTGGGCCACCGGCATGCGCTGCTTGAGCACTCCTGCCGGGTGCTGGATCTTGCCGCAGCCCTCGCACGCCAGATTGCAGGCGTAGAGCGGCTCAAGCTCGACGATCAGCGGGAACTTGTCCCGCTTGCGCAGTTTCTGTTCGAAGAGATACGTCGCGACCTTGATGGTCTGGCGGAGCGGCATGGCCATCTGGCTCACCTCCTGGGGAGCAGCAAAGAACGGTGCCATTCGAAGAAAGCTGGAAGAACGGCACGAAGAACGCGGAAGGCTGATATTCCACCGCGCACCGTGCCGATCCGGACGAGTTCATGTTCTGGAGCGTCCACGACCACCCGGACGGCCGCAACCGGGCGCATGCCCGCGCGGACGGCGCTGTGGAGCGTGGCCGCCGACTCCATGTCGACCGCGATCGCGCCGGTCGCGAGCAGTTCCGACCGTTCCTGACCGCGGACGACGTGATCGGAGCCGGTGAGCGGCCCCGTGTGGACGGTTCGCCCGGGCAGGGCGCGCGCCAGTTCCTTGACGAGCAGGTCGGTGCCCACGCACGGCGTGGTGCCGCGCGGGTCCCTGGTCTCGTCGGCGACGACCAGGTCTCCCGGGTGCATGCCGGGGGCAAGCCCGGCACAGAAGCCCGTGGCCAGGACGGCCGCCCCGCTCAGCGCGGGGCCGGCCAGGGCCCGGGTGACCGCCCGTTCGGCGGCCGTCGGCCCCATGCCCGTACGCAGCACGGTGACCGGGCCGTCGGCGCTGCCCCGGTCGCCGCCGGTGCGCAGGGCCAGCTGCTCGATGCCGAGCGCGCAGGCGATCAGCAGCGGGGCGGCGCCCGGTGTCGTGCTCATCAGCTCGCCCTGCCGAAGGAGCCCCGCCGGTCGGCGAACGGTTCGCCGTTGACGTACCGGCCGAGCGCGGTGAGCGGGAAGACCTGCCGGTAGAGGTGGTAGTTGATCGAGAAGTCCCACGGGAACCCCGTACCGGTGAAGTACGGCTCGTCCCAGGAGCCGTCCGCCAGCTGGGTCTCCGCGAGCCAGGCGACACCGCGCTCGGCGGCCTTGGAGTCGCGCTCCCCGGCCGCGAGCAGCGCCAGCAGCGCCCACCCGGTCTGGGAGGCGGTCGAGGCGCCGCGCCCGCTCCACTCGGCGACGTCGTGGTAGGAGCGCAGGTCCTCGCCCCAGCCGCCGTCGTCGTTCTGTACGGTCTCCAGCCACGCCACGGCCCGGCGGATCGCGGGATGCGATCCGGGCAGTCCGGCGGCGACCAGCGCGGGCACCACCGACCCGGTTCCGTATACGTAGTTGACGCCCCAGCGGCCGAACCAGGAGCCGTTCGCCTCCTGTTCGGCGAGCAGCCACTCGATGCCGCGGCGGGTGCGCGGGTCGTGGGAGAGTCCCTCGACGGCGAGCATCTCCACGACGTGCGCGGTGACGTCGGCGGACGGCGGGTCGATGACCTCGCCGAAGTCGCAGAACGGCAGCCGGTTGGGGAAGGGGCTGGTGTTGTCGACGTCGAAGGCGCCCCACGCGCCGTTCCTCGACTGCATGCCGAGATTCCAGCGCACCCCGCGTCCGATGGCCTTGTCGACGCGCTCCGGGTCGTGGTGTCTGACGCGGCGCAGCGCGAGGACGACCTCGGCGGTGTCGTCGATGTCGGGGTAGTTGTCGTTGTGGAACTCGAACGCCCAGCCGCCCGGCGGCAGATGGGGCCGCTTGACCGCCCAGTCCCCCGGGCGGACGATCTCCTCTCCGAGCATCCAGTCTGCGGCCTTGACCAGCTGCGGATGGTCGGCGGGCACGCCCGCGTCGGCGAGCGCGATGGTCGCGAGGCAGGTGTCCCACACCGGCGACTGGCAGGCCTCGATCATCCGGGCCCCGTCCTCGCGCCAGACGGTGAATCGGTCGAGGGACGCCAACCCCTCGCGCATCACCGGGTGTTCGAGGTCGTAGCCCAGCAGGTGCAGCGCGATGATCGAGTACACGGCGGGCGGCTGGATGCCTCCCCAGCAGCCGTCGTTCTCCTGCCGTTCGATGATCCAGCGGGCGGCGGTGTTCATCGCGGCCCTGCGGAGCCGGCGCGGCGCGACCTTGCGGTAGGTGTGCAGGGCCTTGTCGAGCCGCTGGAAGACCCCGTCCCAACTCCCCACAGGGGCAAGGGGCTTGACCGGGTTCGGGTTGCTCGCGTCGGTGTGCAGCTCGTCGAGCGGGAACGGCGCGGGCCGTACCGGACGCTTCCCCGAGACGACGGTGAGCGGCACGATGGTCTGCCGCGCCCAGCACCCGAAGTCGTAGATGTTGAGCGGCACCCACTTGGGGAAGTAGATGAGTTCCGGCGGGAGTTCGGGCAGGTCGTCCCACTTCCACCAGCCGAACAGGGCGAGCCAGATCCGGGTGAAGACCCGGGCCGAGGCGATGCCGCCCCGCTCGCGGATCCACGCGGACGCCCTCGCCATGTGCGGCTCGTCCGGCGCGTCACCGGCCAGCCGCAGGGCGACGTACGCCTCGATGGTGGTGGAGAGTTCGCCGGGTCCGCCGTAGAAGCTGGCCCAGGTGCCGTCCGCGCGCTGTTCGCCGCGGATGAAGAGGCCGGCGGCGCTGGTGGTCGCGTCGTCGCGGATGCCCAGGAACTGGCGGAGCAGCAGGTCTTCGGCGTCCATCGTGACGTTGGTCTCGAGGTCGCCCTTCCACCAGCCCTCGGCGTCCTGCGTGGAGAGCAGGAAGTCGGTGGCGCGCAGTATCGCGCGCTCGGCGGCGTCTCGGGGGTCGACTGTCCCGGCCGTCTCGGGAGTCGTGACTTCTGTGGTTTCGCTGGCCGCGGCTGCCCGGGGCGGCAGGGCCCCGGTGCTTCCGTCGGTCGTCGCTGTCATGGCTTCCCCTTCGTGCAGTGGCATGTCTCTGCTTTGGGTCCGCCGTCGGCCGGTGCTCGTTCTCCCGCGGCACCGGCCGGCGACTACGCGAGGCTTATTCGACCGATAGTGATCATCTCTTTCGTACGACGACGAAGTCGGCGAGCTCCACGAACTGGGCCCGCACGTGGTCGGGCATGAGGATCGTGTCGAGTGCCTCGATGGCGATGGTGTGCTGGCGGCGTGCCTCCTGGGCGGTCCACTCGCGGCCGCCCGCCTCCTCGATGAGCGCGGCACGTACGGCGAACTCCTCCTCGGAGAAGTTCTCGAAGTCGCTGCTCTTGGCGTCCTCGGCGAGCAGTTCGCCGAGGCGGTCGGAGGCCGGGCCGCCCGCCGCGAGCGCGGCCACGACCGGCAGGGACTTCTTGCGCTGGCGCAGGTCGCTCCAGGTCTGCTTGCCGGTGGCCACCGGGTCGCCCCAGATGCCGAGCAGGTCGTCGACGGCCTGGAAGGCGAGGCCGAGGTGGTAGCCGTACTTCTCCAGCGTGTCGGCGGTGATGTCGTCGGCGCCGCCGAGGACCGCGCCGATGGAGCAGGCGCAGGCGAGCAGGGCGCCCGTCTTGTTGCCCTCCATCTCCAGGCACTCCTCGACGCTGACCCGGTCGCGGTGCTCGTAGGAGATGTCCTGCGCCTGGCCGTCGATCAGGGCGCGGGTGGCGGTGGTCAGCCGACGTGTGGCCCGGCCCGCCTCGGCCGTGCCGAGCTCCAGGAGCAGCTCGTTGGCCAGGGCGAACAGGGCGTCGCCGACGAGGATGGCCTGGGCGGGGCCGTGCACCTTCCAGACGGTGTCACGGTGGCGGCGCTGCTCGTCGCCGTCCATCAGGTCGTCGTGCAGGAGCGAGAAGTTGTGCACCAGTTCAACGGCGACCGCGCCCGGCACACCCACCTCTGGGGCCGCTCCGGCGGCCTCGGCGGACATGACGGCGAGGGCGGGACGTACGGCTTTGCCGCCGTCTCCCTCGGCGGGGTTGCCCTCGGCGTCGATCCAGCCGAAGTGGTAGGCGGCGACGGTGTCCATGGGAGGGGCGAGGCGGTTGATGGCCGCCCTCAGTACCGGAGTGGCCAGGGTCCGGCCGCGCTCCAGGAGCGCGGTCACGTCCACCGCGTCGGCAGCCGTCGATGCCGGGGGCACAGTGGGCACAGTCTCTCCTCTTGTGGTGATACGGGGGGTGCGGGGGCCCGCCTCGCTCAGTTCGAGCGTCACGCCGCCTCCTCGAAGAGCTCGAAGAGGTGGTCGCGGGGCCGGCCCAGGGCGCTCAGCGCGGCGTCCGCCGCGCTCACGCCACTGCGGACCGCACTCTCCATGGTCGCGGGCCACCCTGTGGCGGTCCACGCGCCGGCCAGGTACAGGCCGGGTGCCTTGGTGCGGGCGCCGGGCCGCAGCCGCCCGACGCCGGGGGTCGGGGCGAACGTCGCCGTACGCTCCCTGGTCACGAAGAAGTCCCTGACCTCGGCGCCGCGGGTGCCGGGCAGCAGCCGCTCCAGCTCCGGCAGGTACCGCTCGCGCAGTGCCGAGACGGGTTCGTCGATCTCGTCATGGGCGGCCGACTGCGACAGCGCGAGGTACTGGCCGTGCGGGAGCCCGGAGGCCTCGGTCCGGTCGAAGACCCACTGCACCGGTGAGCCGAGGGCGGCGAAGAACGGCCGGCTGAGCACCTTGCGGTCGTACACGACGTGGATGTTGAGGATCGGCGCCGTACCGATGCCGAGGAGCTGTTCGGGGGCGTCGAGGGCGCCATCGGGCAGCAGATCGTGGGTTTCGCGCTGCGGTACGGCGAGTACGACCGCGTCGGCGTCGAGCGTCTCGCCGGGAACCTGAACGCTCCAACGCCCGTTCCCGTGTTGGGAGATGGAGGTGACCCGTGTCCGGAGTTCGGTACGGACGCCCGCGGAGTCGAGCGCCTTGCGGGCCAGCCGGTCGTGCAGTTCACCCAGCGGGACGCGAGCCCAGCCGATGTCGGCCGCGCCCGGATCGGACAGCAGACCGGTCTTGAACACCATCGCGGCGAGGGCGAGCGACGCGTCGCCTGCCACCGCGTTGAGGGTGGCGACCCCCACCAGGTCCCACAGTGCCTCGATGGCACGCTCCGACTGACCGTGCGCGGCCAGCCAGGTGCCGAAGTTCTGCGCGTCGAGCGCCGGATCCGCGAGGTCGAGGCCCTTGAGGGCCAGCGCGGCACGTCCAACTTTGGCGCGCTCGGCGAGCGACAGATGAGGGTAGGTCGCGAGGCTTTTCGCCAGATGCAGTGGTACGGGCAGCGCCGTGCGGCCGATTCTGCCGAGTCTGCGCCCGGGTTTCGCCTCGGCGTCGAGAACGGGCACGTCGAGACGATCCTGCAAGGGAGCCAGCTCGGCTCCGTCGACACGGTCGAGGAACCAGCGGTACGCGGTGCAGCAGCGCAGATACACGTGCTGGCCGTTGTCCACGGTGAGGGCGCCGCGCTGGAAGGAGAAGGCCAGCCCACCGAGGCGCGGCCTGCCCTCCACCAGCGTCACGCGCACTCCGGAGTCGGCGAGCGCGAGCGCGGTGGTGATTCCGGCGAGCCCCCCGCCGACCACCACGGCCGTCGCCGGGCGGCTCCGCGGATCCGCGTCGAGCTCCTCGTCCTGCGTCGTGTCGTTCATCGTGCACCTTCCCCCGCGACCTGGCCGTGCTGATCGAACTGTGCACGGTCGGCCGTTGAAGTCAGGGACGCGCTCCCCGACCGGAGGGTTGCGCGCCGTTTCCCTGGACTTGCGTCATCTTGGCCCAAAGTGTCCATCAAGCGCGCCTCCTGATGGTTCGACGCGAGACGTGCCGGGCGTCGAGGCCGGAAAGGCCCCGCACGGCGACGTACGCCTTCTCGCGGCCGGGCAGTGAGACACGGCCGCGCAGGACGGCCTCCGGCTCGCGCTCGATGCGGTCGAGGAGGCGGCGGTAGATGCCGGCCATGGCGGCGACGCAGGCGCCGCTGCGGCGGTCCAGCATGGGCAGCAGCCGGTAGCCCTCCGCGAAAAGCGCGCGGGCCCGTCGCACTTCGAAGTGGACGAGGCCCGCGAAGTCGGAACCGGCCGGTGGATACTCTCCGTCGAAGCCGGCCGAGCAGCCGAATTTCGCCAGGTCGTCCGCGGGCAGATAGGTCCGCCCGTCCTCGGCGTCCTCGCGAACGTCCCTGAGGATGTTGGTGAGTTGCAGCGCGAGCCCGAGCGTGTCGGCGTACTCGGGCGCCCGCTCGGCGCCGCGCGCCCCCGGTTCCGTGCCGAACACGCCGAGCGAGAGCCGGCCGATGGCCCCTGCCACGCAGCGGCAGTAGACCTTGAGGTCGTCCCAGGTCTCGTAGGTCTCGCCGCGGACGTCCATGAGGACGCCGTCGATCAACTCGTCGAGGCCGTCGAGCGGGACCGGGAAGTGGTCCGCCGTGTGGCTGAGGGCGACCGCGACCGGGTCGGTGTCGTCCTCGTCCACGGAGCGGTCGCGGACCCGGGCGAGCAGCGCCCGGGTGTCTTCGAGGCGCGCGGCCTTGACGTCGGGAGCGAGCGTGCCGTCCCCGATGTCGTCGACACGGCGCGAGAACGCGTACAGCGCCGACATGGCGCGACGCTTGGGCGTCGGCAGCAGTCTGATGCCGTACGCGAAATTGCGGGCCTGCTGCCCGGTGATCGCCTCGCAGTAGCTGTATGCGGCGAGTACCGGTGCGGACATGTGCGGCGGAGCCTCCACGGTCCGGATCACCCCTCTCCTCGCAGAGTCACTCCCACCTCGCGCAGCAACTGGATCTTGCCGGGCTTGGGTGGGCCGGGAAGTACGTCGAATTCGGCGGCGGCAATCGCACGGATTGCCGCCCTTCCTCCTGCAACGAAGCCCGCGAGCAGCAGCCTCAGCCTGCCGTGGACGCTACCCACGAGGGGGGTGCCTTCATTCAGGAGGTTCCGGGCGCGTTCTGCTTCGTATGCAACCAGTGCGCGCACCGATGCGCCTGCCGTGGCCGCGGCGAGATCCGCCTCCTGGACGTGAAAGCGCTTCATGTCCTCGGCGGGCAGATAGACACGGTCGCGACCGAGATCCTCGGCCACGTCCTGGAGGTGCTCGACGATCTGCAGTGCCGTGCAGACGGCGTCGGAGCGGCGGACCCGCTCGGGGGTCGAGGTGCCGGTGACCGAGAGGACCAGACGGCCGACCGGGTTCGCGGACAGTTCGCAGTAGGCGACGAGATCGTCGTAGGTCTCGTACCCCTTGACGAGCTGGTCCTGGCGGTTCGCCGCGATCAGGCCGAGGAAGGGCTCGGGGGCCAGCCCGGCGCGGCGGACCGTCGGCTGGAGGCGGCGCAGGAGCGGGTGGCGCGGCGTCGCGTCGAACACCCTGTGAAGGTCGGCCTCGAAGGCATCGAGGAGGAGCAGCCGGTCCTCGGCCTCCTCGGGGGACACGCCCAGGAGGCGGGCATCGGCGCCGCCGGGGGCCAGATCGCCGTCGCCGATGTCGTCGACCAGGCGGGCGAAGCCGTACACGGCCATGAGGTCGGCCCGCCAGGCCCTGGGCAGGAAGAACGGTGCCACGGGGAAGTTCTCGTCCGCGGCCTTGTCCAGGGTGCTGCGCTCCGGGTCACCGGCGCGCGCCGTCCCGGCTGGCGTCACCGCTCACTGCCTGGGCCGGGAACGGCACCCGCGCAGACGGCACACGCACAGCTGAGCTGGAGAGTTTCCGTAGCCATCGCCGTCACATCTCCCGTTCTACACTGCCGACCCAATACAGACTATTTCGGACACGCCGCCCGGTCGTCCGCGCAGCAGACCCTATGCCGGGTGTCGCGCATTATCGCCCTACTTGCCGCGAATCAGCACCGGTACAGCTTACGTTGTACAACCCGGCATGCCTCGTCGGGGTGTCCCGCACATCACAACAACACACCGATTGGCGTCAAGATTCCTAAGGACGCCCAGAGTTGGCGTTTCCTTTGCAGACGCAGGGCCCCGCCGGAACGTTCCGACGGGGCCCTGAGCGATTCGGGCTACTTGCCCGTGAACTTCTCGTACTCCTTGATGACCTCGTCGGTCGGGCCGTCCAGGCGCAGCTCGCCGCGCTCCAGCCACAGGACGCGGTCGCACGTGTCACGGATCGACTTGTTGTTGTGGCTGACGAGGAAGACCGTCCCCGCGCTCTTGCGCAGCTCGCGGATGCGGGCCTCGGAGCGCTTCTGGAAGGAGCGGTCGCCGGTCGCCAGGGCCTCGTCGATCATCAGGACGTCGTGGTCCTTGGCCGCCGCGATGGAGAAACGAAGCCGGGCGGCCATGCCGGAGGAGTAGGTGCGCATCGGCAGGGTGATGAAGTCGCCCTTCTCGTTGATGCCCGAGAAGTCGACGATGTCCTCGTAACGCTCCCGGACCTGCTCGCGCGACATACCCATGGCGAGCCCGCCGAGGATGACGTTCCGCTCGCCCGTCAGGTCGTTCATCAGGGCCGCGTTGACGCCGAGGAGCGAGGGCTGGCCGTCGGTGTAGACGTGGCCCCTCTCGGCGGGGAGCAGTCCCGCGATGGCCCGCAGCAGGGTGGACTTGCCGGAGCCGTTGGAGCCGATCAGGCCGATGGCCTCGCCTCGGTAGGCCTTGAAGGAGACACCCCGGACGGCGTGCACCTTGCGGACGCCGCGCTCCTCGCCGCGCTTGATTATGCGGCTGAGGGCCGCGGTCGCGCTGCCCTTGCCGGTCTTGGCGCCGTTGACCCGGTAGACGATGTGCAACTCGTCCGCGATGACGGTGGGGATCAGGGCCCCGGTGTTTTCCTCAGCCACGGCCGTAGCGCTCCTCAGCCTTCCAGAAGTACACGAATCCGCCGACGGCGACGAGGAGGGCCCAGCCGGCCGAGACCGCCCACACGTGCGGGGGCAGGTTCTCGGTGCCGTAGCCGTCGATCAGCGCGAAGCGCATCAGGTCCATATAGATGGCGGCCGGGTTCCACTGGAGGATGTCGGCGATCCACGCGGGGTGCTTCTCCAGCATCACGGGGATCGAGAACATCACGCCGGACGCGTACATCCACGTACGCATCACGAACGGCATGAGCTGCGCGAGGTCCGGGGTCTTGGAGCCCATCCGGGCCATGATCATCGCGAGGCCGGTGTTGAAGAGGAACTGCAGTGCGAGGATCGGGACGATCAGGAGCCAGGAAAGGCCCGGGTAGCTGCCGAAGCCGACCGCCACGACGAACAGCACGATCATCGAGAACAGCAGTTGCTGGAGCTGCTGCAGCGAGAACGAGATCGGCAGCGAGGCGCGCGGGAAGTGCAGCGCCCTGACCAGGCCGAGGTTCCCGGAGATCGCGCGGACGCCCGCCATCACCGAGCTCTGGGTGAAGGTGAAGACGAAGACGCCCGTCACCAGGAACGGGATGTAGACCTCCTGCTCCATGCCTCGGTCGGCGCCCAGGATCAGGCCGAAGATCAGGAAGTACACGAGTGCGTTCAGCAGCGGTGTGGCCACCTGCCAGAGCTGGCCGAGCTTGGCCTGGCTGTACTGGGCGGTCAGCTTCGCCTGCGAGAAGGCAAGGATGAAGTGACGCCGTCCCCAGAGCTGGCGGACGTACTCGACGAGTCCGGGCCGGGCGCCGCTGACGGCGAGCCCGTACTTGGCGGCGAGGTCCGCCGCGGAGAGCCCTTCATCGGGCGACGGAGGGGCGCTCACCGCGACACCACCGTCATGCGTTGTCTCACTCACAAGTGGAAACTTTCGTCCTCAAGATACGCAGCCTGGTCGGGCGTAGGCCAAAGCCAGGGACCGGGGTACGGCCCGAATGCTCTCAGATTTCGAGCTTGTCAGATGACGGGTGGCCGGCCCAGTCTGGTCAGGCGCCATACCGTACGCCACTTCATGGGGCGCCGGGGGCCGCACGGACTGGTCCAGCCTTCCTTGAAACCGCCGAACCAGGCTCTCAGCGCGGGGCGGGAGGGCCGGCGGGCGAGGGTCAGCAGCATCCACACGCCGAGGTACACGGGAACCAGCGGCGCGGGCAGATTGCGACGGGCCAGCCAGACACGGTTGCGGGCGACCATCCGGTGGTAGATCGCGTGCCGCGAAGGGGCCGTCGTGGGGTGGTACAGCACCATGTCCGAGCGGTAGTCGATCATCCAGCCCGCGTCGAGGGCACGCCAGGCGAGGTCGGTCTCCTCATGGGCGTAGAAGAACTCGTCGGGCAGCCCGCCGACCTGGCCGAGCACCTTCGTACGGACGGCGTTGGCGCCGCCGAGGAAGGTGGTGACGCGCGAGTTGCGCATCGGGTCGGAGGCGCGCAGCCGGGGCACGTGGCGGCGCTGGGTGACCCCGGTCTCGGGGTCGGCGATGCGGAAGCTGATGATGCCGAGCTCCGGGTCGGCCCCGAAGGCCTGCCGGCAGAGCTCCGCGGTGTCGTGGTTCGCGAGAAGGCCGTCGTCGTCCAGGAAGAGGAGGACGTCCACCTCGGTGCCGCCGGGGCCGAACGCCTCGATGCCGACGTTGCGGCCGCCGGGGATACCGAGGTTCTCGGTCAGCTCGACCGTCCGTACGCCCGTGGGGACGTCCGGTACGGGCGAGCCGTTGCCGACCACGACCACCTCGACCGGGTCGCCGTCCTGCTTGGCGACCGAGTCGAGGAGGGCACGGAGTTCGTCGGGGCGGTTGCCCATGGTGATGATCACCGCGCCGACCTTCATGGCCGTACTCACTTCAGCCTGCTCGAAGCGAGGATGGACACCAGGTGCAGCACGGTCTGCAGCATCGCGATGCCGGCCAGGACCGCGACGCCGAGCCGCGAGAAGAACAGGTCGTCCCTGACCGTGTCCAGGACCGCGAGGACCAGGATCAGCAGGGATGCCTCTATGCCGAGGACGAGCCGGTGGAACTTGAGCGCGCCCGCGGCCCGGCGGGCCAGCGCCATGCCGGAGGAGCGCGGCTCGGACGCCGACTCCTGGACCGGTGCCTTGCCCTGCTGATGACGCGCGACACCGACGAGGTCGGTCTCGGACTTGATCAGGATGGCGCCGAGGGCGGCCAGGGTGCCGAGGAACGCCCACAACCAGTCGATCCGCCCGGTGCCCCACAGGTCCGCGGCTCGCAGGCCGAAGCCGACCAGGACCGCGGCGTCGCACAGGTAGGCGGCGACACGGTCGACGTACACCCCGGTCATCGAGTACTGCTTGCGCCAGCGGGCGATCTCGCCGTCGACGCAGTCGAACAGCAGGTACAGCTGGACCATCAGTACGCCGAGCAGGGCGCCCGGGATGCCCGGCACCAGCAGGGCCGGGGCGGCGAGCACGCCGAAGACGGTCATCACGTAGGTCAGCTGGTTGGGCGTGACCCGGGTGTTCACCAGGTGCCGGTCGATGCGCAGCGAGATCTCGCGCATGTAGAGCCGGCCTCCCCAGTGCTCGCCGCTCCGTCGGTCCTTCACACCCGGGGGGTGAACGACCGGGCGGAGCTCAGCTACCGATGGCTTTTGCATAGTCGGCGTATGCGTCCCTGATCTGGTCGGCGGACAGGTCGAGATGTTCGAGGATCGTGTAGCGGCCCGGCCTGGTCGACGGAGCGAACTCCACGACCTGGACGAACTCCTCCACGGTGAAGCCGATCTCCTCCGGGAGAACGGGGAGGCCGTGACGGTGGAGGACCTCCGTCATGTGCCCGGCCGTCTCGTGGTCGCCTCGCAGGAACGTGGCGAACGCTCCGCCGAGGCCGCACTGCTCACCGTGGAGGGCGCTGCGCTTGGGGAAGCTGAGGTCGAACGCGTGGCTGATCTCGTGGCAGGCGCCGGATGCCGGGCGGCTGTCACCGGCCACCGACATCGAGATGCCGCACAGGACCAGCGCCTCGGAGAGCGTCGTCAGGAAGGCGTCGTCACCGACACCTCCCGGGTGGCGCAGCACCGCTTCCGCGGCCTGACGGGCCATGGCGGCGGCCAGGCCGTCGACCTGCTCGCCGTTCTCCCGGTGCGACAGCTCCCAGTCGGCCACGGCTGAGATCTTGCAGATCACATCGCCGATGCCGGCCCGTACGAATCGCACCGGAGCCTCGCGGATGACATCGAGGTCGATGACGATGGCGATCGGGTTGGGCACACCGTACGAGCCGCGGCCGGCGTCGTTGTCGAGCGTGGCGACCGGGGAGCAGAGACCGTCGTTCGCGAGGTTCGTGGCCACCGCGACGAGCGGCAGGCCCACGCGCGCGGCGGCGTACTTCGCGCAGTCGATGACCTTGCCGCCACCGAGTCCGACGACGGCGTCGTAACGGCCGGCCTTCTTGATCGAGTCGGCGAGACGGACCGCTCCGTCGATGGTGCCGTCGGCGTCGCAGAACCAGTCCGCCTCGGGGAACGCCGGGGCGAACCGCTCACGCAGAACCTTGCCGGAGCCACCGCTGATGGCGAAGGCCAGGCTGCCGGAGGGCGCGATGCGCTGGTCGGACAGGATCGTCGCCAGATCGTCGAGCGCCCCCGGCCTGATGTCGACGACGACCGGCGAGGGGATGAGCCTCGTCAGTACTGGCACGCGATCACGCGTCCCTTGGCGAGGTCTTCGTGGTTGTCGATCTCGACCCACTTGACGTCGCCGATGGGGGCCACGTCGATGCGGAAGCCGCGGTTCACGAGCTCCTGGTAGCCGTGCTCGTAGAACTGCTGCGGGTCGGTCTCGAAGACCGTCTTCAGCGCGTCGGCCAGCTCGTCGGCCGCGTCGCCCTCGATGAGGGTGACGCCGATGTACTCACCGGTCGCCTCGGCCGGATCCATCAGCTTGGTGATCTTGGTCATGCCGCCCTCGGGGCCGACCACGACCTTCATCTCCTCGTCGGCGAGGGACTTCACCGTGTCGAGGGCGAGGATGATCTTCTTGCCGTCGCCGCGGGCGGCGAGCAGGGTCTTCTCGACGGAGACCGGGTGCACGGTGTCGCCGTTGGCGAGGATCACCGAGTGCTTGATGGCGTCACGGCCGCACCACAGGGAGTAGGCGTTGTTCCACTCCTCGGCCTTGTCGTTGTCGATCAGCGTGATCTTGACGCCGTACTTCTGCTCCAGCGCCTCGCGGCGCTCGTAGACGGCTTCCTTGCGGTAACCGACGATGATCGCGACCTCGGTCAGGCCGATCTCGGCGAAGTTGCCGAGGGTGAGGTCGAGCACGGTGATGCTGTCCTCGTTGCCCTCGGGTCCGACCGGCACCAGTGCCTTGGGCAGGGTGTCGGTGTAGGGGCGCAGACGCCGTCCGGCGCCGGCAGCCAGCACGAGGCCGATCATGCGGGTTCTCCTTCATCGTGTACGGCGGGTGCGCCGATTTTGTGGGCGGTCACCCAGAAGCGGATGCTCTCGACGAGCACCACGAGCGCCACGGCCACGGCGAGAGCCGTGAGCGCGACCTTGAAACCTGTGGCGGTGAGCAGCGCGGCCAGGACGGTGACCAGCAGCGTCCTGCCTTCGTGCCCGCCGATCGCCCGCACCAGCCAGTACGGCGGCGCTCCTGCGTCGCCGCGGATGCGGTACACCGTGTCGTAGTGATGGTAGGCGACGGCCGCCACCAGCCCGAAAGCCGCGGGAAGGGCTCCGTTCACATCGGCTTTGGCCGCCAGTACCAGAACGGTCCCGTATTCGGCCGCCCGGAAGAACGGCGGAACCAGCCAGTCCAGGGCGCCCTTCAGGGGCCGCTGGAGGGCCACGGGCGACAGCAGGACGTACACACCGGCGCCCAGGACGGGCCACCAACTCCCGTACGGGGAAAGCCAGGAGGCGCCCACGACGAGTGCACCGGCGACCAGGGCGACGACGGCCGGGCCACTGAGGCGCACACCGCGCGTCAGGCGGGCCAGGAACTCGGCGAGCGGACCGGAGTCTGTGAGGTCGGCCAGGGCCTGGGCCGCCCGGTCCGTGCGCTGCGCCTTGCGGGTCAGCGAGCGCAGCACCCGGCCCGCCGTCGTGTACGTCGCCGCGAAGGCGCAGCCGATCAGCAGCACGTAGAAGGTGATGCGGGGCGTCGTGACCGCCGTGAGGACGGCGATCATCGCCCAGCGCTCGCCGATGGGCAGCACGATCATCCGGCGGACCCAGACCGTCCAGCCGACGCTGTCGAGCCTGCCGGAAAGGGCCGCGGTGGGGCTGGTGTTGGCGGTGGCGTCGTGGTTCGCCTCGTTGAAGGAGAAGTCGACGACGTGCCGGCAGGTCTGCAGGACCATCGCGCCGAGGGCGAGCGCCCAGACGTCGTCTCCGCCGCGGGCCGCGCCGAGGGCGAGGCCCGCGTAGTAGGCGTACTCCTTGGCGCGGTCGAAGGTCGCGTCGAGCCAGGCGCCGAGCGTGGAGTACTGCAGGGAGTAGCGGGCGAGCTGGCCGTCCGTGCAGTCGAGGACGAAGGAGAAGAGGAGGAGCAGTCCGGCGGCGACGTAGCCGGCGCGGGTGCCGGTCGCCGCGCAGCCCGCCGCGATCAGCGCGGTGATCAGCGAGGCCGTGGTGACCTGGTTCGGCGTGAAGCCGCGGCGGGCGCACCAGCGGGCGAGGTAGCGGGAGTACGGGCTGATGCAGTACGTCGTGAAGAAGCCGTCGCGGGACTTCACGGCCGTACGCAGCCGGATCGCCTCGTCGTCCACGGCGGTGAGGGCCTGCCGGGCCTCGTTGCGGGCCTGCGGGTCCCTCGGCACCTCGGCGACGAGTTCGCCGAGTTCGGGACGGTGCAGGTCGGTGTCGAGGACGTCAGCGATCCGCTCGGCGAGGATGCCGACCACCACCGAGCCGTTCGAGGCGTCGTCGGAGGCGGTGCGCAGCGCGCGGGTCAGGGCCGGACGGGCCGCGGGCCGGGCGGTGACGGCACCGGGGATCGCGGCGGCGTCGAAGCGCGGGTCGGTCAGGCCGAGCCGCAGCGCGTGGACGTGCCCCACGAAGCGGGCGTCGACGACGGCGACCCGCTGTTCGGCGGGGACGGCTGCGAGGAGCGTCTCGGCGTCGGCCGCGTCAGTGGCGACCCGCACGTCGAAGCCGAGCGACCGGAGATCGTTCTCGAGCGACGACCCGGGAACCGGCTGACCGGTGAGGATGGCGGTCGACAGACGAACTCACTCCTCTGGGTTCCGGCGTACGCCGACGCCGGGCATGTGCGTGGTGGGGGGCGCCCCAGGCCGGGTACGGCCGGGCAGCGTGTCGGCAGAGGCTATCGGATGATGGGAACGGCCCGTTCACCGCCCGTTCACGGCCCGATCAACAGGGTCTGCTGTGCCGCGTCCGCCGCGATCATCATCGGGGATCCGGGCCCCGGCCCACAAACCACGGCTGATTCCACCGCAATTCACGGCATAGCTCTCGTCATGGTTCTTGTTGTCGCGTGGCCCTCCTCGTACCCGCGCACCGATCCGGGCGCGCTGGACCGGCATAGGGTTGGCGTCCATGACATGGCTGATCACAGGCGGAGCGGGATACATCGGGGCACACGTGGTGCGTGCCATGACCGGGGCCGGGGAGCGCGTGATCGCGCTGGACGACCTCTCGGCCGGCGTCCCCGCGCGGCTGCCCGACGACATTCCTCTGGTCCAGGGCTCGTCGCTGGACGGGGAACTGCTGAAGCGGGTGCTCGCCGAGCACGCGGTGACGGGTGTGGTGCACCTGGCCGCGCGCAAGCAGGTCGGCGAGTCCGTGGCCCAGCCCACGCGCTACTACCAGGAGAACGTCGGAGGACTCGCCACGCTCCTGGAGGCGGTCGCCGGTGCGGGCATCGAGCGCTTCCTCTTCTCCTCCTCCGCCGCCGTCTACGGCAACCCGGACGTGGAGCTCATCACGGAGGACACCCCCTGTGTCCCGGTGAACCCCTACGGCGAGACGAAGCTCGCCGGTGAGTGGCTGGTGCGGGCGGCGGGCCGCGCGCACGGCATCTCGACGGTGTGCCTGCGCTACTTCAACGTGGCGGGCGCGGCCACGCCCGAGCTGGCGGACACCGGTGTCTTCAACGTGGTCCCGATGGTCTTCGACCGGCTCACCCGCGACGAGGCCCCGCGGATCTTCGGCGACGACTATCCGACGCCGGACGGCACCTGCGTACGCGACTACATCCACGTCGCCGACCTCGCCGAGGCACATCTCGCGGCGGCCCGGCGGCTGACCTCGGCGGGCACCGAGGGCGGTCCGGGTGATCCGGGCGACCTGACGGTCAACATCGGCCGCGGCGAGGGGGTTTCGGTACGCGAACTCGTGACGCTCATCGGCGAGGTCAGCGGCGACGGCCGTCCGGCGCTCGTCGAGCCGCGACGGCCGGGCGACGCCCCGCGCGCGGTCGCCTCGGCCGCGCTGGCCGCCGAGAAGCTGGAGTGGACCGCGCGCCGCGGGGTGCGCGAGATGGTCGAGTCGGCCTGGGAGGGCTGGCGGCTGCACCACCCCGGATGACCCGCCGGACCACCGCCCGACGCCCCGCCGGACGATCCGCTCCCCACTCTGACCTGCGGATCGTTTCCGCAGGTCAGAGCATATGACAACGGTGTTCAGTACCGCGTTGCACATACCCCCCACCCGTAGTTCACTGGAGCTCGCCGACAGGGCGTCGGGGCGATTTCGGAGGGTGGTTCTCATGGGGGCCGGTCACAGTCACGGGCATGCGCACGGCGCCGCGAGCGAGGGTGGGGGCACGGCGGCAGCGGCGTACCGCGGGAGGCTGCGCGTGGCGCTGTGGATCACGCTCACCGTCATGGTGGTCGAGATCGTCGGCGGGATCGTCGCGAACTCGCTCGCGCTCGTCGCGGACGCGGCGCACATGGCGACGGACGCGCTCGGCCTCGCCATGGCGCTGCTCGCGATCCACTTCGCGGGCCGCCCGCCGAGCGGAAACCGCACCTTCGGGTACGCGCGCGCCGAGATCCTCGCCGCGCTCGCGAACTGTCTGCTGCTGCTCGGGGTGGGCGGGTACGTCCTGTACGAGGCGGTCCAGCGCTTCGTGACCCCGGCGGAGACCGAGGGCGGGCTGACCGCAGCGTTCGGCCTGATCGGTCTGGTCGCGAACATGATCTCGCTGTCACTGCTCATGCGCGGACAGAAAGAGAGCCTGAACGTGCGCGGCGCGTTCCTGGAGGTCGCCGCTGACGCGCTGGGCTCGCTGGCGGTGCTGGTCTCCGCGGTCCTCGTCCTGACCACCGGCTGGCAGGCCGCCGACCCGGTCGCCTCGATCGTCATCGGCCTGATGATCGTTCCTCGTACATGGAAGCTGCTGCGGGAGACGCTGAACGTGCTCCTGGAGGCGGCGCCCGAGGACGTCGACATGGCCGCGGTGCGGTCGCACATACGTGCGCTGCCGGGTGTCGAGGGCGTCCACGATCTGCATGCCTGGACGATCACCTCGGGGCTTCCGGTGCTCTCCGCGCACGTGGTCGTCGGCTCCGAGGCCCTCGACCCCATCGGCCACGAGAAGCTGCTGCACGAGCTGCGCACCTGCCTCGGCGACCACTTCGACGTGGAGCACTGCACCTTCCAGTTGGAGCCCGACGGGCACGTGGCGCACGAGCTGCGCGTCTGCCACTGACCTGCGGGGACGGGAGTGCGTACGTCCGGTGACGGAGGCGACACGCGCGTGTGAGGGCGGTCGGGGAGCACGGCGTACCGACTTCGGGTTACGGCATCCGGCCCGGATTCCAGGTGCCGGGGAGAGCGGTGGCGGCACCTGACCGTGCGGTTCCGCCCCGGTGGCGGCGGGCACGGTCTGGTGTCCGGCCGCTTCCGGCGTCCGACCGGCGCCGGCCGCGACGCCCGGGTCGACCGAGGGGCGGAACCGGACATGCGGGACTCCGCGTGATGCCGGGAGTGCCGGTTCCGTACGGCAGACTTGGGGCTTGAAGACCGATGCGAAGGATGGGTATGCCGATCACACCTGCCACCGCGACGCACAGTTCGTCGAACGGCACCGCCGAAGCCATCTTGCTCGAACTGGTCGACGAGGACGGCACCACGATCGGCACGGCGGAGAAGCTCACGGCCCATCAGCCGCCCGGGCAGCTGCACCGGGCGTTCTCCGTCTTCCTCTTCGACGAGCGGGGGCGGCTGCTGCTTCAGCAGCGGGCTCTGGGCAAATACCACTCCCCCGGTGTCTGGTCCAACACGTGCTGCGGTCACCCGTATCCCGGAGAGGCGCCCTTCGCGGCGGCCGCGCGGCGGACGTACGAGGAGCTGGGGGTCTCGCCGTCGCTGCTCGCCGAGGCGGGGACCGTGCGGTACAACCACCCCGATCCCGAGTCGGGGCTGGTGGAGCAGGAGTTCAATCACCTGTTCGTGGGGATGGTGCAGTCCGTTGTGCGGCCGGATCCGGAGGAGGTGGGTTCCACGGCGTTCGTGACGGCGGGGGAGCTTGCGGAGCGGCATGCGAAGGATCCGTTCTCCGCGTGGTTCATGACCGTGCTGGATTCGGCTCGGCCGGCGATTCGGGAGTTGACCGGGGCTGCTGCGGGTTGGTGACCGCCTGACTCGTCGTCTGCGGGCACACTGTGGCTGGTCGCGCCCATGCGGCGAAGCCGCACGATGACACAGCCCCGCGCCCCTAAAGGGGTGCGGGTGCGAGTGGCAGCGCCGACCAGATCACCTTGCCGCCGGTCGCCGTGTGTTCCACGTCGCAGACGCCGCCGGCCTCTCTCGTGACCTCGCGGACCAGGAGGAGGCCACGGCCGCCCGTCTGGCCGTGGTCGGCCTCCAGGGCGGTCGGGCGGTAGGGGTGGTTGTCCTCGACGGAGACGCGCACCCACTCGGCGCCGACGGCGATCTCCACGGCGAGCACCGGGGAGAGCAGTGCCGCGTGCCGGACCGCGTTGGTGACCAGCTCCGAGACGATCAGCAGGAGCCCCTGGACCAGGTCGTCCGAGACGGGTACGCCCTGGCGGGCCAGCAGGTCACGGACGGCGTGCCGCGCCTGCGGTACCGAGGCGTCGACCGCGGGAGCGGTGAACCGCCAGACCCCCTCGTACGGCAGCGGTCCCGGCGGTCTGGCGTCGGGGGGCGTCTCCCCGCCGCCTTCGGGGCGTGGGCCGGACCCCCGCCCCTGGTCGTCCATCGTCCGGTCGCCACCCTTGCGCTCGATTGTCACCACACGTCGAGTGTTGGTAACGCGCTGGTCCGTACCGGATAACTGAACAGAAGTCAGCGAGTATCGGCGATTTCCGATCGCCTACGCATGACATCGTCAGCTGTGGGACCGGTCCTGTCGGTTTTGTGCCTATTCGGGAACTCTTCGGGTTGTACGGGTTAGATCCGGGCCGAGAATCACGATGCGCTGCCCGCCGTATTCCGTCGCATTCCGTCGTCACGAGCCCGAGGCCTGCTTGATCGCGCGTTCGACGAGGGCGGATAGCATCCGGCATATGGAGCCGCAGCTGCTGCACAGCGTCGCCGACGGGGTCGCCACCGTCGTCATCCACCATCCGGCGAAGCGCAACGCCATGACGGCCGACATGTGGCGAGCGCTGCCGCCCCTGCTCGACACACTGGCCGCCGACCCCGCCGTACGCGTGCTCGTGCTCACCGGTGAGGGCGGGACGTTCTGCGCCGGGGCCGACATCTCCTCGCTGCGGGGTTCGTCGGACGAGGCGCAGGCGCTGGCCGTGCGGGCCGAAGAGGCGCTCGCCGCGTTCGCCAAGCCGACGCTCGCCGCCGTACGCGGCTACTGCGTGGGCGGTGGGTGTCAGCTCGCGGCGGCGTGCGATCTGCGGTTCGCGGACGAGGAGGCGTCGTTCGGGATCACTCCGGCGAAGCTGGGAATCGTCTACGCGGCCTCCTCCACCCGGCGGTTGGTGTCCCTGGTGGGGCCCGCCACCGCCAAGTACCTGTTGTTCTCGGGTGAGTTGATCGACGCTGCCCGTGCGCTGCGCACCGGCCTGGTGGACGAGGTGCTGCCCGGCGGCGAACTCGACAAGCGGGTCGCGGAGTTCAGCCGGATCCTCGTCTCGCGTTCGCAGTTGACGCAGGCCGCGGCGAAGGAGTTCGCCGACGGGAGGACGGACCGGGACGCCTACTGGGCGCGGCAGGCGCGCGAGGGCGGCGACACCGCGGAGGGGGTCGCCGCCTTCCTGGAGCGCCGGCGGCCCGACTTCACCTGGACCACGCCCGAGTCCGGGCCCCCGTCTACGCCACGTTGAAGCGGCTGCCCGAACGGAACCGCTCGACGAGGTGGGCCGGGGCCTTCTGCGGTGAACCCGCGTCATAGGGCGGCTGCGGGTCGTACTCCGTCAACAGCTGTACCGCCTGGGCCTGTTCGTCGCCCGCGATCCTGCCGAGCAGCGTGAGCCCCATGTCGATACCGGACGAGACCCCGGCCGCCGTGACGTACTTGCCGTCGGTCACGACCCGCTCGCCGGTCGGCTCGGCGCCGAAGTTCTTCAGGTGGTCGAGGGCCAGCCAGTGGGAGGTCGCGCGGCGGCCCTGAAGGAGTCCGGCCGCCGCGAGCAGCAGCGAACCGGTGCACACGGATGTCGTCCAGGTGCTCGTCGCGTCCGCCGCGCGCAGCCAGTCGAGGAGCACCTCGTTCTCCATCTGCGGGGTCTGGCCGGGGCCGCCGGGGACCACGACGATGTCCGGGGTCGGGACCTCGGCGAGGGTCTTGTCGGCGGTGATGGCCAGGTTGCCGGTGTCCGTGCGGACGGGGCCCGTTTGCTCGGCGACGAAGACCGTTTCTGAGCCCGGAAGGCGGCCCAGGGTTTCGTAGGGGCCCACCGCGTCGAGGGCGGTGAAGCGGTCGAAGAGGACGATGGCGATTTGCATGGGTGCCTTTCCGTTGAGGGGCGGGGCGGTCGTGGGCCGGCGCCTGATCACGAGGTCCGTGTCGTGCGGAAACGGCGGCGGTACTCCGCCGGAGGGGCGCCCAGGGTCCTGACGAAGGCTCGGCGCATGGCCTCCGGCGTGCCGTAGCCGCTCGCCCTGGCGATCTGCTCCACGCCGTCCGTGGTGTCCTCCAGGAGGCGGCGGGCGTGTTCGAGGCGGACCGTGTCGACGTAGCGGCCAGGGGTCGTGCCCGTCTCGGACTGGAAGGCGCGGGCGAAGTGGCGGGGCGACAGGCGGGCGCGGGCCGCGAGCGACTCGACGCACAGGTCGTCGCCGGGGTGCTCGGTGATCCAGTGCTGGACCTCGCGGAGCGGTTCGCGGCGGGCTGTCTGCGCGGAGAGCTGGGCGCTGAACTGGGCCTGGTTCCCCGGGCGCCGCAGGAAGACGACGAGGTACCGGGCGACGCTGAGCGCGGCGTCCCGGCCGAGGTCCTCCTCGACCAGCGCGAGGGCGAGGTCGATCCCTGCGGTGACACCGGCCGAGGTGGCCACATGGCCGTCGCGTACGTAGATGGGGTCCGGGTCGACCTCGATGGCCGGGTGGTCGCGGGCGAGCCGGTCGCAGTACGCCCAGTGGGTCGTCACGCGGCGGCCGTCCAGGAGGCCCGCCTCGGCGAGCAGGATCGCGCCGGTGCAGACGGAGACCAGGCGGTCGGCGCGCGGGCCGTGCTCCCGCAGCCAGTCGATCACGCGCGGATCGGGACCGCGCGTGCCCCTGCCTCCGGGAACCAGCAGGGTGTGCGGCGCCGGGGCCTCGGCCAGGGCGTGGTCCGGGACGAGGGTCAGACCGCTCGAGGTGCGTACGGGAGCGCCGTCCAGGGAGGCGGTGCGGATGCGGTACGTCCCTCCGGGCTCGCCTGCGTCGGTGTCGGCGCCGGTGAAGACCTCCACCGGGCCCGTGACGTCGAGGCTCTGGACGCCGTCGAAGAGGACGACGAGGACGGTTCGGTACGCCATGTTTCGATTCTTCGCGGGTGGCGGGATGGCCGCAATGACGAACATCCCACCTTTCCTGCCATCGAGGCTCGTGCGGAGGGCTGGGCGACCGACTCGATCACCGCCCCGCCATTCCGTACGTACCAACCAGTCGGTAGCGTGCCCGGCATGACCACTGCCCTGCCGGAGCGCGCCGGACGCCGATGTCACAACGTCCTCAATCCCCTGCACTCGACCCACTACTTCTCGCCCGATCTCGCGGAGCAGCTGGCCGGGGTCGGTGTCACGGACCCCCGGGCCGCGTACTTCGCGGTGCGTGCCGCGGCCATGGGGCCGGTGGGCGCGGGCACGGTGACGGCGACGTTCTACAACTTCCGCCACGATCTGGTCGCGCGGCACGTGCCCGAGGTGTGGCGGAGCGCCTCTCCGGAGGTGGTGCTCGCGGCACGCGCGCGTGCCGTGGACGCGACACTGCGGCGGCTGCTCGGGGACAAGACGATCGCGTCCGAGGAGGTCGCCGAGGCGGCCGAACTCGCGCTGCGCGCGGCCGAGGCGTGCACCCGTACCGCCCGCCCGCTCTACGCCGCGCACGCCGATCTGCCGGTCCCCGGCGAGCCGCACCTCGCGCTGTGGCACGCGGCCACGCTGCTGCGCGAGCACCGCGGCGACGGGCATCTCGCGGCGCTGCTAGACGCGGAACTCGACCCCCTGGAGGCGCTGGTGAGCCACACCGCGACCGGCAAGGGGATGGCCCCGAGGTGGGTCCTCGCCACGCGCGGCTGGGCCCGCGAGGACTGGGACGCGGCGGTGGACCGGCTCAGGGGGCGCGGACTGCTGAACGCCGAGGGCGAGTTGACGGAAGCGGGGGTCGCCCTGCGCAAGGAGATCGAGACCCGGACGGACCGCCTCGACGCGGCTCCGTACGAGCATCTGGGCGCCCCGGGCGTCGAACGCCTCACCGAGCTGGCCACGGGGCTGCTGATGGCGGCGATGGCCGCGGGTGCGTTCCCGGAGGGCATGATCGGCAAGAACTGAGCGCGGCGGCCCCCGGCGGAGGGGGCCCGTCGTCGGGCACGCGCGCGTGGCTTCCGGGTGGTGCTCACCCGGCGGGGATTCGGAACGCCGTGGCGAGGTACTCGGTCCTCACCCGGCCGTACCGGCCGGGTGAGGAAAGGGGAAACACGTGTTCCGTGCCATCGCAGACGTGCTGCGACAGATCGGTGGGGCCATCGCCACAGTTGTGACACTGCCGTTCCGGGCCCTGGCCCGGCTGTTCGGCGGCGCCTCACAGTCGACGCGGCGCGGCGGGCGGGCCCGCAGGGCCTGACCGCGGACCGCCACCGGAGCCGGACACGCCACGGGCGTGTCCGGCTTCCCGCGTGTTCAGTTGCCGCGCCGGGGCCCAGTTCGCCGCCCTGACCCCCCGTTGTCGGTGCCACCTGCCACAATTGCCGCGCAACCTCAGTCAAGAAGGCGGTACGGGATCGTGACGACACCCCTCGTAGGGTCCATCGAAGGCAGGATCGCCGAGGAACTCGGCGTACGGGAGCGGCAGGTCAAGGCCGCCGTCGACTTGCTCGACGGCGGGTCGACGGTGCCCTTCATCGCCCGCTACCGCAAGGAAGCGACCGAGATGCTCGACGACGCGCAGCTGCGCACGATCGAGGAGCGGCTGCGCTATCTGCGGGAGCTGGAGGAGCGGCGCACGGCGGTCCTCGACTCGGTGCGCGAGCAGGGCAAGCTCACCGAGGAGCTGGCGGCGCAGATCCGTGGCGCCGAGACCAAGGCGCGGCTGGAGGACGTCTACCTGCCGTTCAAGCCGAAGCGGCGCACGAAGGCGCAGATCGCCCGTGAGGCGGGCCTGGAGCCGCTGGCCGAGGGGCTGCTCGGCGACGCGTCCGTCGACCCGCTCGCCGCGGCCACGGCCTTCGTGGACGCCGACAAGGGCGTCGCCGACCCGCAGGCCGCCCTGGACGGCGCCCGCGCGATCCTCACCGAGCGGTTCTCGGAGGACGCCGACCTGATCGGCGAGCTGCGCGAGCGCATGTGGGTACGGGGCCGGCTGGCCGCCAAGGTGAAGGACGGCAAGGAGGAGGCGGGCGCCAAGTTCGCCGACTACTTCGACTTCGCCGAACCCTTCACGGACCTGCCCTCGCACCGGATCCTCGCGATGCTGCGCGGCGAGAAGGAGGAGGTCCTGGACCTCGTCCTGGAGCCCGAGGAGCCCTCCGAACAGCCCGGCCCGTCCTCGTACGAGGGGATCGTCGCCCACCGTTTCGGGATCGCCGAGCGCGGCCGCCCCGCCGACAAGTGGCTGACGGACACGGTCCGTTGGGCCTGGCGCACCCGGCTGCTCGTGCACCTCGGCATCGACATGCGGATGCGGTTGCGGACGGCCGCCGAGGACGAGGCGGTCAACGTCTTCGCGGCGAACCTCCGCGACCTGCTGCTCGCCGCCCCGGCGGGCACGCGCGCGACACTGGGCCTCGACCCGGGTTTCCGTACGGGTGTGAAGGTGGCCGTGGTCGACGCGACCGGCAAGGTCGTCGCCACGGACGTCATCTACCCGCACGTCCCGGCGAACAAGTGGGACGAGGCCGTCGCCAAGCTCGCCCGCCTCGCCAAGGAGCACGCGGTCGAGCTGATCTCCATCGGCAACGGCACGGCGTCCCGCGAGACGGACAAGCTCGCCGGTGAACTCATCGCCAAGCACCCGGAGTTGAACCTCACGAAGGTGATGGTGTCGGAGGCGGGCGCGTCCGTGTACTCGGCGTCGGCGTTCGCCTCGGCGGAGCTGCCCGGCATGGACGTGTCGCTCCGCGGCGCCGTCTCCATCGCCCGCCGCCTCCAGGACCCGCTCGCCGAGCTGGTCAAGATCGACCCGAAGTCGATCGGTGTCGGCCAGTACCAGCACGACCTGTCCGAGGTGAAGCTCTCCCGCTCTCTCGACGCGGTCGTGGAGGACTGTGTGAACGGCGTGGGCGTGGACGTGAACACGGCCTCCGCCCCGCTGCTCTCCCGGGTCTCCGGCATCACCTCCGGACTCGCCGAGAACATCGTGGCGCACCGCGACTCGAACGGCCCCTTCGCCTCGCGTACGGCGCTGAAGAGCGTGGCACGGCTGGGCCCCAAGGCATACGAGCAGTGCGCGGGCTTCCTGCGGATCCGTGGTGGTGACGACCCTCTGGACGCGTCCAGCGTGCACCCCGAGGCGTACCCCGTGGTGCGGCGGATGGTGAAGACGGCAGGCAGCGAGGTCGCCTCGCTGGTCGGGAACACGAGTGTGCTGCGGTCGCTGAGGCCGGACGACTTCGTGGACGAGACGTTCGGTCTGCCGACCGTGACCGACATCCTGAAGGAGCTGGAGAAGCCGGGGCGCGACCCGCGGCCCGCGTTCAAGACGGCCACCTTCAAGGACGGCGTGGAGAAGATCTCCGACCTGGCCCCCGGAATGGTCCTCGAAGGGGTCGTGACGAACGTGGCCGCCTTCGGCGCCTTCGTGGACGTCGGCGTCCACCAGGACGGTCTGGTGCACGTCTCCGCGATGTCCAAGACGTTCGTCAAGGACCCGCGGGACGTGGTGAAGTCCGGTGACATCGTCAAGGTGAAGGTGCAGGAGGTCGACATCCCGCGCAAGCGGATCTCACTGACGCTGCGGCTCGACGACGAGGCGGTGGCCTCCGGCGAGGGGCGGCAGGACCGGCCCCAGCGGGGTGGGCGGCCGCCTCAGCAGAGGGACCGGCAGCCGCGTCAGGGCGGCGGCCGTGCGGGTGGTGGCGGGGGGTCCCGTCAGGCCCCGCCGCCTGCCAACAGCGCGATGGCGGATGCCTTGCGGCGGGCGGGGCTCGGTGATTCCAAGAAGGGGAAGCGTTGAGTTCTGACCGTGGGTGAGTGGGGGCTGGTCGCGCCCGCACGGCGGAGCCGCATATCGATGCGGCCCCGCGGCCCTTTCAGGGCGTGCCTGCGCGGCGCCTCTCCTCCCTCGCTAGCGCTCCGTCACCTTGCCCGCCGCGACCTCCAGGCGGCGGGTCGTGTGGACCGCGTCCAGCATGCGGCGGTCGTGGGTGACCAGGAGGAGCGTGCCCTCGTACGAGTCGAGGGCCGACTCCAGCTGCTCGATGGCCGGCAGGTCGAGGTGGTTCGTCGGCTCGTCGAGGACGAGGAGGTTGACGCCCCGGCCCTGGAGGAGGGCCAGGGCGGAGCGGGTGCGTTCGCCCGGGGAGAGTGTCGCGGCCGGGCGCAGGACGTGCTCCGCCTTGAGACCGAACTTGGCCAGCAGGGTGCGTAGTTCGGCGGGCTCGGTGTCGGGTACGGCAGCGGAGAAGGCGTCGATCAGGGCCTCCGGGCCGTGGAACAGCTTGCGGGCCTGGTCGACCTCGCCGACGATCACGCCCGAGCCGAGGGTGGCGTGGCCGGAGTCCAGGGGCACCCGGCCGAGCAGCGCCCCGAGCAGGGTCGACTTGCCCGCGCCGTTCGCGCCGGTCACGGCGACCCGGTCCGCCCAGTCGATCTGGAGTGTGGCCGGGCCGAAGTCGAAGTCGCCCCGCCGGACCTGGGCGTCCCGCAGGGTGGCGACCACGGCGCCGGACCGCGGGGCGGCCGCGATCTCCATCCGCAGCTCCCACTCCTTGCGCGGCTCGTCCACCACGTCGAGCCGCTCGATCATGCGCTGGGTCTGCCGGGCCTTCGCGGCCTGCTTCTCGCTGGCCTCGCTGCGGAACTTGCGGCCGATCTTGTCGTTGTCGTTGTTCGCCTTGCGCCGGGCGTTCTTGACGCCCTTGTCCATCCAGGAGCGCTGCATCTGGGCCCGCCCTTCGAGCGCGGTCCGTTTGTCGGCGTACTCCTCGAAGTCGTCGCGGGCGTGCCTGCGGGCGACGTCCCGCTCCTCCAGATAGGCCTCGTACCCGCCGCCGTACAGCTTGATCTGCTGCTGTACGAGGTCGAGTTCGAGGACCTTGGTGACCGTGCGGGTGAGGAACTCGCGGTCGTGGCTGACGACGACCGTGCCGGCGCGCAGTCCTGAGACGAAGCGTTCGAGTCGCTCCAGGCCGTCCAGGTCGAGGTCGTTGGTCGGCTCGTCGAGCAGGAACACGTCGTACCGGGAGAGGAGGAGCGAGGCGAGTCCGGCGCGGGCTGCCTGGCCGCCGGAGAGGGCGGTCATCGGGTGGTCCAGGCCGACGGCGAGGCCGAGCGAGTCGGCGACCTCCTCGGCCCGCTCGTCGAGGTCGGCGCCGCCGAGGTCGAGCCAGCGCTCCAGGCTGGTCGAGTACGCGTCGTCCGAGCCCGGCGCCCCGTCGACGAGCGCCTGTGTGGCCTCGTCCATCAGTCGCTGGGCCTCGGTGACGCCCGTGCGGCGTGCCAGGAAGTCCCGGACGGTCTCGCCCGGCCGGCGCTCCGGCTCCTGCGGCAGATGGCCGACGGTCGCGGCCGGCGGGGAGAGCCGCAGCTCGCCCTCCTCGGGTGTGAGCAGCCCGGCGAGCATCCGCAGCAGGGTGGACTTGCCCGCGCCGTTGGCACCGACGAGACCGATCACGTCGCCGGGCGCGACGACGAGGTCGAGCCCGGAGAAGAGCGAGCGGTCGCCGTGGCCGGCGGCGAGGTTCTTGGCGACGAGGGTGGCAGTCATCAGAGGGCGATCCTAATCGCCCGGCCACGCGCGACCGCCCTCGGTTTTCACGCACGCCGACGCCTCGGCGCCGGAACGCGCTACCCCGGCCCCGGCTCGCCGACATCGCGGGCTCCCGGCACGCCGAGACGCTGTTGGCGAATCCCGCCGAGGTGAGGGCAAGTGGGGTCCGAGTCCCAGCGACACGCCGTGCATGCGGCGTGTCGCTGGGACTGAGCAGACACTTACCGCCTCGCGGCGAATTCGCCCAAGTCGGGGCTCCGTGCGTGCCGAAGTCGGGGGCTGCGGCACGCCCCGGGAGCTCAGCGCACCATCGCCTCCACCAGCACGCCTCCCGAGGTGCGCGCCACGATGAACGACTCCCCCTTCGTGGCCTTCGCGTCCAGGGCGAGTCGGTGGCGGCCCGCTTCCAGGACGCCGTCGAAGACCTCGTACATGTGGGTGCGGTAGAGGCGGTCCAGGCGGTACGCGGTCAGCCGGACCCGGCAGGTGGAGGTGACCTCGACGCCCGCCTCGCCGTCGGCGGCGACCAGCCGGGTCAGTCGGCGCTGTTCCTCGGGGCTGCGGTCCAGGGCGTTCTCTATCTGGGCGACCAGGAGCGGGACGATCGGGGCGAGGCCCTCGACGTACGCGACATCGACGCCCGCGTGCTCGAAGGACCCGCGTACGGCGGCACGTTCCTGCTCGGTGACCGCGCGGCCGAAGGCGACGGCGCCGTACGTGCGCAGTTCGTCGGTGGAGATGTCCGTGGCGTCCTGGGCGGTCTCGGCACCGATGCCGATGATGCGCAGGGCGGCGGCGAGTTTGGCCAGGACGGCCGCCCTGGCGCCGATGAGCAGGACCCTGCGGCGCTCGCCCGCGGTGCCGGTGAGCAGCGAGCCCAGGGCGGCGCGGTACTCCTCGCCGTGGAAGAGGAACGGGCCGATGCCGTGATAGCCGTTCCGCTCCAGATCCGCGTGCTCGTCGGTCTGCCAGGCGAAGTCGCGCCATACGTAGTCTTCGCCGTGCCGTTCGATGACGGCGGTCACGGCGCCGCACCCGAGGTCCTCGCACTCGGGGCAGCCGTAGATGACGTACCGGCCGCCCTCCAGCGGGGCGTCGGCTTCCAGCAGGAGACTGCGTACCTGTGCGGTGAAGATCGCGGGCGGTACGTCGGAGGCGAGGGGGGACACGGCGTCGAGGTCGGAGAGCTGGTACAGCAGCGGGCGGCCGTCGACGATGAAGTCGACGAAATCCCGGTGCGCTTGGTAGTCACCGTTGGCAAGGACTCCACCGGCACGCATCGCCGGTGCCAGGCCGAAGGTCGCGTACTCGGCAGACATGCTGTGAGTATCCCCAGAGTGAGCGCTGTCTGAGCACGGCATGACACATTCCGCTAACGTCCCCGCGTGACGAGTGATCGAAGCGGTGACGTGATCGTGGTCGGCAGCGGGGTCATAGGGCTGACGACGGCAGTCGTTCTGGCCGAGAGCGGCAGGCGGGTGCGGATCTGGGCGCGGGAGCCCGCCGAGGGAACCACCTCGGCGGTTGCGGGCGCGCTGTGGTGGCCGTACAGCGTCGAGCCCCTCGAACTCGCCCGCGCGTGGGCCCTGGAGTCGCTTTCCGTGTACGAGGAGTTGGCGGCGCGGTCCGACGAGACGGGCGTACGCATGGTCGAGGGCGTAATGGGTGAGTCGCGGCTGGACGAGCAGGGGCCGTGGGCCGCCGCTCGGTTGCCGGGGCTTCGGGCCTCCACGCCCGAGGAGTACGCGGGAACCGGACTGTGGGCCCGGCTGCCGTTGATCGACATGCCGGTGCAACTGCGGTGGCTGCGCGAGCGGTTCCTGCGGGCGGGCGGGACGGTCGAGGTGCGTGCCGTGACGGATCTCGCCGAGGCGGAGGCGGCTGCGCCGGTCGTCGTCAACTGCGCGGGCCTGGGCGCCCGTCAGCTCGTACCGGATCCTGCGGTTCGGCCCGTGCGGGGGCAGTTGGTGATCGTGGAGAACCCGGGTTTGCGTACGTGGCTCGTCACGACCGACTCCGTCGCCGGGACTACCACCTATCTCTTTCCGCAGCCCGACCGCTTGGTCCTGGGTGGTACGACCGACGAGGACGAGTGGTCGCTGACGCCCGATCCGGAGGTGGCGGCGCGGATCGTGGAGCGGTGCGCGCGGTTGCGGCCCGCGGTGGCGGGGGCGCGGGTGTTGGGCCATCGGGTGGGGTTGCGGCCCTCCCGGCCGACGGTGCGGCTGGAGCGGGAAGTCCGGGGTGGGGGTGGGGTGTTGGTGCACAACTATGGGCACGGTGGGGCCGGGGTGACAGTGGCTTGGGGGTGTGCGCGGGTTGCCGCCGGGCTTGCCTTCGGCTGAGCGGTCCTCGCGGGGCGCCCTGCGTTCACCACGGGGCGCCCTGTGGTGAACGCAGGGCGCCCCGTGGTGAAGGCCGTTTGTCGGGTGCGGGTTCGTTGTGGCTGGGTACGCAGTTCCCCGCGCCCCTGAAAGACGAAAGCCGAAGCCTCGGCCCCGCCCGGTCCACAGCCGAACCCCCGCGCTCAGCCGTGGTCGTGGGCCCGGCCGCTCAGCCGTGGTCGTGGCCCAGTGGGTCGCCCTCCGTTTCGGTGCCGGCGCCCGGGCCGACCCTGATCTCGAATTCGCCGTCGTACTTCTTGTGGCCCTCGATCACGGCGAGTTGGACGGCCTCGGAGCCCATTTCGTGGCGGACGATGACCGGGTCCCTGCGCAGGTCGCGCATGAGGGAGATGCACATGCCGATCATCACGAGGACGAAGGGCGCGGCGGCCAGGATCGTGAGGTTCTGGAGGCCGGTGAGCGCGTTGCCCTCGGTGCCGACGAGCAGCATGATGGCGGCGACGGCTCCGGTGACCACGCCCCAGAACACCACGACGAAGCGGCCGGGTTCGAGGGCGCCCTTCTGCGAGAGCGTGCCCATCACGATGGACGCGGCGTCGGCGCCGGAGACGAAGAAGATGCCGACGAGGATCATCACGAGCAGGCTGGTCGCGGTCGCGATGGGGAACTCCTGGAGGACGCCGAAGAGTTGACCCTCGGGGGTCGACTCGCCGCCGAGCGCGCCGCTCTCCTTCAGCTTCATCGCCGTACCGCCGAAGATCGCGAACCAGACGAGACTGACGGTGCTGGGCACGAGGATGACGCCGCCGACGAACTGCCGGATGGTGCGGCCGCGGCTGATGCGCGCGATGAACATGCCGACGAAGGGCGTCCAGGAGATCCACCACGCCCAGTAGAAGACGGTCCAGCTGCCGAGCCAGTCCGCGACGCCCTCGCCGGTGCTGGCCTCGGTGCGGCCGGCCAGCTGCGGCAGGTCACCGAGGTAGGAGAAGACCGAGGTGGGCAGCAGGTCGAGGACGATGACCGTCGGGCCCGCGATGAACACGAAGACCGCGAGCACCAGGGCGAGCACCATGTTGATGTTGGACAGCCACTGGATGCCCTTCTCGATGCCCGAGATGGCCGAGGCGACGAACGCCACCGTCAGGACGGCGATGATCACGACGAGCAGACTGTCGCTCACCTTGTCCATCCAGTCCAGCTCGGTGAATCCGGAGCCGATCTGGAGGGCGCCGAGGCCAAGTGAGGCCGCGGAGCCGAAGACGGTGGCGATGATCGCGAGGATGTCGATGGCCCTGCCGACGCCGCCGTTCGCGTGCTTCTCCCCGATGAGCGGGGTGAAGACCGCGCTGATCGTCTGGCGACGGCGCTTGCGGAAGGTGCTGTAGGCGATGGCGAGTCCGACCACCGCGTAGATCGCCCAGGGGTGGAGCGTCCAGTGGAAGAGGGTGGTGGCCATCGCCGTCTGCATGCGTTCCGCGGAGTCCGCGGGGTCGGTTCCCGGTGGCGGGGTCGTGTAGTGGGAGAGCGGCTCGCTCACGCCGTAGAACATCAGGCCGATGCCCATACCGGCGCTGAACATCATCGCGACCCAGGACACGGTCTTGAACTCGGGCTCCTCGCCCTCCGCGCCGAGGTGGATCCTGCCGTACCGGCTGATCGCGAGCCACAGTGCGAAGACCACAAAGCCCGAGGCGGCCAGCATGAAGCCCCAGCCGCCGTTGTGGATCAGGCCGCTGAGCATCTTGTCGGAGGCGCTCTTCAGGGAGTCGGTGCCGGCCGATCCCCAGATCACGAAGGCCACGGTGATGGCGGCGGTGACGCCGAACACCACCCAGTCGGTGTGCTGACCGGGGCCGCCGGGAATGTCCGTAGGACCTTCCCGGCCTCCCCTCTTCTTCAGGTCTTCAGTCATCTGCGGCACCTTCCCCTGTAAAGCGCGGGTAAGCCATTTCCTCGTTATGCCCTACGACCTACCACAGGTGCTACAGATCTCACCCGCCTCAGCAGTCGGTGTCGGGCTCCCCGGCCGTGAGGTGGTACGGAGCGCGCTCGTCGAGGAGCAGCGGGACGAGAGCGCGCAGGGACTGGCGCAGGGGGACGTAGGCGCCTTCGGCGTCCTGCCGCGTCCTGACCCCGTGCAGGGCGAGTTCGTCCTTGACGTCCGCGTACTGGTCGGCCGTCAGCCGATAGGCGCAGGGCGGGTCCGCGATGATCTCGGACGGTTCGGCCGGGTCGTTGTCGGCGCCGCCGACGTAGACCGGTCCTGTGTCCTGGTAGCCGGTCAGCCGGGCCGCCGACGTGGCCGCCTCGATCCGGCTGCGCCGTTCGCCCGTGAACTCGAACAGCCCGTCCAGCGCGGCCAGTTGGGAGTGGACGCGGCGCCGGTTGTTGAGCGACTCGTCGGCCTTCTCGGCGTCCGTGAGGGGATCGACACGGCTCTCGATGAGCAGCCCGACGCCGTGCTTGACACCGGACATGTTCCGCAGGATCCGCTCCTGTCCGTCACCCGCGACCTGCCGGATCGGGTCGCCGGTCACGGGGTCGGTCCAGATGCCGTACGTGCCGGTCGAGTACCCCTCCGCCTGGGCCGCGGGCCGTACGTACGCCCCTGACAGGGTCTGTCCCTCGTCGTGCACGGCCGCGTCGGTGTTGAGGTTGCGCGGCCAGAGGTCGAAGAGATCCTTGTCGTAGTAGGGGGGTGTGGCCCCGTACTCGTGCAGGTCGTAGATCACGTCGGGCTTGCGGTCGCGGACGACGGCGGCCATGGCGCGGCCCTCGGCCGTCTGGAGCGCGAGGTGGTCACGGTTGATGTCGATGCCGTCGCTGTTGCCGCGGGTGTCGGCGGCCCGGCCGTCCGGGTTGGCGGTGGGCACGACGAGCAGCGTGGTGCGGTCGAGGAACTTCCGGGTGGCGGAGTCCTTCGCGTACGCGAGGTCGCGGACCGTCGTGAGACAGGCCTCGCGCCCGGACGGTTCGTCACCGTGCTGGCTGCACACCAGCAGGACGGTGTTGGCCGCGTGACTGTTGCCGATGCGTACGAGCCGGAGGGGGCGGTCCTGTTTCGTCGTGCCGATCCGGCCGACCGACACCCGGCTGCTCGACTTGTCGACGGCGGCGAGGAAGTCCCGCTCCTCGGGCTGGGTGGTCCAGCGCGCGCCGTCGGTCTGCTCGAATCCGGTACGGGGCGGGGTCTGGGCGGCGTGGGCGGGCACCGTCAGGAGGGGTGCGGTGAGCACCGCCACCGTCAGGGCGAGTATTCCTGTGCGGCGGGATGTCATCAGTGGGTGCCTCCGGGTACGCGGTGCGTGGCGCGCGGCTCGCCTATGCCGTCGAGGGTCGCGTCGGGGGTGACGTACGAGGATCCCGAGGTGGCGCGCGCGAAGGCGGCGGCGCCTCCGACGAGCGGCACACTGGCCTTCGTGCGGGCGAGGTCGAGGGCGAGGGTCGGGGTGGTCGACGGCGGGTCGATGAGGCCCTCGTCGGTGCCGGCGACGATCAGCGCGAGGCGGTGTCCGGCCGGGACGACGTGGTCGCTGGCGTGCAGGTCGAGGGTGATGGTGTAGCGCTTGCCCGGGGTGAGCGGTTCGCCCTTGGCGTCCGAGCGGTGGTTGCCGAGGTCGGCCCAACCACGGCTGAACACCGTGTAGTCGACGGCCGCGGTCTTCGCCCGGGTCACCTTGAAGCAGGAGCTGTCGCCGGTGGTGCTCGGGCCCCAGCAGGTGCGGTCGGTGAGTGTGGAGATGCCCTCGCCCGAGGCGGAGTAGTCGCGGATCGTGTCCGGGCCGAGGTCGACCAGGACCGCGGAGAGGTGGGCGGTCGACGTGGTCGGGGTGGCGGTGACGGTCACCTTGGAGGAGCCGGAGAGGCGGACGTCGCGGGTGAGCGGCTTGGTGGTGAAGCCGGCCTTGGCGGACGTGGACTGGTCGATCTGGGCGGCCCAGTCGGTCTCGTCCTGCCGCGGGTCGTCGGTGAAGGTCTCGGTGCCCGATCCGGTACGCAGTCCGAGGGTGCCGACGCCTGCTTGTGCGCCCTTGCCCGGGCGCAGGTTCACGGTGTCGGTGGCGCGCGGCGGCCAGACGTTCGAGGTGACCCACTGGTCGGGGGCACGCTCGATGTCGGCCATCGGCTCGTCGTCGATGCCGTTGTCGTAGCCGAGGAGTTCGTGGTCGAACCAGCGGTGCAGGGTGTCGGCCCACTCGGCTCGGCGGAAGTCGAAGGGGTCGACGTGCCCGGTCTGGGACAGCCAGATCTTGCGGTCGACGCCGTTCTCGGCGAGGCCGTCCCACCACTGGCCGAAGTGCTTGGGGCGGACGTTGAGGTCCTGCATGCCGTGGATGACGAAGACGCTGGCGTCGACCTTGCGGACGTCCTTCACGTAGTCGCGCTCGGTCCACAGCTTCGTCCAGTCGCCGGTGCGCGGGGCGCCGTCGACGAGTTTCTGCTGGACGGCGGCGCACCTGGCGCGGGCATCGGGGCTCTCGACGTAGTCGGACAGCCACTCGGGGCCGGAGTCGTAGAGGGGGGCGCCCTTGGCGAAGTAGTAGTCGTACCAGGAGGAGATGGCGGCTATGGGGACGATCGTCTCCAGGCCCTCGACTCCGGTGGCGGCCACTCCGTTGGCGATCGTGCCGTCGTAACTCTTGCCGATCATGCCGGTCTTGCCGTTGGTCCAGCCGGCCTTGGTCTTCGTGGTCCCCGTGCGGGAGGTGTAGCCCTTGCCCCGGCCGTTCAGCCAGTCGACGACGGCCTTCGCGGACTGGACGTCGGAGCGGCCGCCGACGTCGACGCAGCCGTCGGAGCGGTTGGTCCCGGCGAGGTCGACGGCGACGAAGGCGTAGCCGCGCGGCACGAAGTAGTTGTCGTAGTAGAGCGGCATCTGGACGATGTCGCCGTTCGCGTCGTACGTCTTCAACTGGCTCTCGTTGCCGCGCCCGCAGCAGGAGTAGTACGGGCTGGCGTCCATGATCACGGGGATCTTGCGGCCCTGCTGGGCGGGTTCACGCGGGCGGACTATGTCGACGGCGACGCGGTCGGTCTTCCCGTCGCTGTCGCCGTCCAGTCTGGTGTCCACCCAGACGGATTCGCGGATCGCGTTCTCGTACGAGTAGACGGGGGCGCTCTCCCGCGGGGCGCTGTGGGCGGCGGCCGGGGCGACCGGGGTGAGGAGCGTGGCCATCAGGGCGGCTGTGGCCGCCGTCGCGAGCGATCTCCAGTTGGTGAAGCGCTTGTAGCGCGCAGGTGTCCGCATGCGCGGAAGGTACTCCGGTCAACTCCTGTGCAAAAGAGGGCCTATTGGGGTCTGCGGGGGTTCGGCCGACGGTGTGGCCGGTCGTGTGGCTTGAAAGGTGCGTGGGGCGGGGTCACTCATGTCGGCCGGATGGCGATCCTGTGACAGGAGCGGCCATGGACAGGGTTGGGCCCACAGGGAATGAATAGGCTCCGAACAGACTTCGTGCCCCTACGACTTGGAGCTTGACGTGCACCGCAGACTCATTGCCCCGGGCGCACTCGCGGCCTCCCTGCTGCTGGCGATCCCGGCATCGGCGGCCGACTACTCCCCCGGAGCGCCGGGCATCGGCGATCCCTACTACCCGGCCTACGGCAACGGTGGATACGACGTCTCCCACTACGACCTCCGGCTCCAATACCAGCCGGAGACGGACAAGTTGGAGGGAACCGCGACCCTCCTGGCGAGGACGACGCAGGATCTCTCGCGCTTCAATCTGGACTTCCTGCTCGATGTGAGCGAGGTTCGGGTCAACGGCACGAAGGCCTCGTTCACCACCTCGGGCGAACACGAGCTGGAGATCACGCCGAAGAGCCCGCTGCCCAAGGGCACGGCCGTCACGGTCGTGGTGCGCTACAGCGGGGTGCCGTCCTCCAAGAAGGCGTACGGGTTCACCAGTTGGCACCGCACCCCGGACGGCGGGGTCGGGGCGAACGAGCCCGAGGCGGCCTGGTGGTGGTTCCCCAGCAACGACCATCCGCTGGACAAGGCCACGTACGACGTGTCGGTCGCCGTGCCCGACGGGTCGCAGGCGATCTCCAACGGCACGCTCCAGTCGGTGAGTTCACGGGCCGGATGGACTCGCTACAGCTGGCGCTCGAACAAGCCGCAGGCCACGTATCTCGCCACGCTCGCGGTCGGGAAGTTCGACCTCACCACCGGGACGTCGGAGAGCGGCATCCCGATCGTCAACGCGTACAGCAAGGACCTGGGCGACAACTACGGGGCGGCGCGCGCGAGCGTCGAGCGGACCGGGGAGGTCGCGGACTGGCTGTCCGAGCATTTCGGCCCTTATCCATTCAATGCTTTGGGTGGTTATGTACCGAATACCGACACCGGGTATGCATTGGAGACGCAGACCCGGCCGTTCTACAGCCCGCGGCAGTTCGCGAGCGGGACGAACGTGTCCGTGGTCGTGCACGAACTGGCCCACCAGTGGTACGGCGACGACGTGTCCGTCACCGGGTGGAAGGACATCTGGATCAACGAGGGCTTCGCCCGGTACGCGCAGTGGCTGTGGTCGGAGCACGAGGGTGAGGGGACGGCGCAGGAGATCGCGGACTACGTGTACGCGTCGCGGGCCGCCGACGATCCGTTCTGGACCGTCAAGCCCGGGGATCCCGGGCCGGAGAACCAGTTCCACATCGCCGTCTACGACCGTGGGGCGCTGGCGTTGCAGGCGCTGCGCAACGAGATCGGGGACGAGGCGTTCTTCGCCATTCTGAAGGGGTGGCCGAAGAAGTACTCGTACGGGAACGCGACGGTCGGTGACTTCGTGAAGTACGCGGAGGAGGTGTCGGGGCAACCACTCGCCTCGCTCTTCGACACGTGGCTGTACCAGGCGTCCAAGCCGGGGGCGCCGACGGCACGGGCTGCTTCGATCGCGCCTCGGGCGCAGGGGGAGCCGGTGCGGCCGAAGTCGTGGAAGAAGATCGCGGCGACGAACTCGGTTCACGAGGGTTGACTTGCTTCTCGGGCTGAAGCCCGAGGATTCTGGCCTTCTCCGCCGGTTGCTGTGCCGCTACGCGGCACGGGGTTCGGGCGGGAGTCCGTGGCTTCCTGCTTCGTCGCGCTGTGCCAGGACGAGTCCTGGTCTGACCTGCGCTCCACAGGCTGTCACCGCCAGTCCGGCGGCCGTTTTCACGTTCTTCGCGGCGTTGTGGTCCCGGTCGTGCACCGCACCGCAGGCGGCACAGGTCCATTCCCGGATGTGCAGGGGCTTGGGGCCGTCCTTGGCCCCACACCCCGAACAGACCTGGCTGGTCGGCTCGAACCGGCCGATTTTCACCAGGGTGCGCCCGTACCGGACCGCCTTGTACTCCAGCATGGCGACGAACTGCGTCCAGCCCGCGTCATGCACGCTCTTCGCCAGTCGGGTGCGCGCGAGTCCTTTGACCGCCAGGTCTTCCACGCCGATCGCTTGGTTGTCGCGGATCAGCCTGGTGGAGAGCTGGTGGTGGAACTCGCGGCGCGCATCGGCCACTTGTGCGTGGGCGCGGGCGACCTTGAGGCGGGCCTTCTCCCGGTTCTTCGACCCCTTCTGCTTACGGGACATCTCCCGCTGGGCCTTCTTGAGTTTCTTCTCTGCGCGGCGCAGGAACCGCGGGGAGTCGATCTTCGTCCCGTCGGAGAGGACGGCGAAGTGGGTCAGGCCCAGATCGATGCCAACCGTGTGGTCGGTGGCGGGCATCCGGTCGGCGTCGGCGGCCGGGTCGGTGTCGATGACGAAGGAGGCGAAGTACCGTCCGGCCGCGTCCTTGATCACGGTGACCGAGGAGGGCCGTGCGGGCAGCACTCGTGACCACTTCACCCTCACCGCGCCGACCTTGGGGAGGTTCAGCCTTCCGGAACCGGTGATGGACCAGCGGGCATTGGCGGTGAAGCGGATCGACTGGCGTGTGTCCTTGCGGGACTTGAAGCGGGGTGCACCGGTCTTCGCGCCCCGGCGCTCGCCCTTGAGGGCGGCGAAAAAGTTCTTGTAGGCGGCCTCCGCGTCGCGCAGGGACTGCTGGAGGACGACCGCGGAGACCTCGCCCAGCCAGGACCGCTCGGGTGTCTGCTTGGCCTGGGTGATCAGCTTCCGGGAGAGCACGCCCGCCGTGGGGAAGGCTTCGCCCGCCCTGCGGGCGTCCTCTCGGGCGCGCACGGCATCGTTGTACACGACGCGGGCGCACCCGAACGCCCTGGCCAGCGCCGTGCGTTGGCCCGGTTCCGGGTACAGCCTGAAGGCGTACCGAAGCTGCATGCGGTGATCGTACGAACGAGCGCCACCCCGCCACCAGAGGGAACATATGAACGGCCGGTACTCCCTGGAACCGGCAGGAGCGGAACGGGCCTGACGGGGAGGCGTTGCCCGGCTTCGCCGGTTGGGCACTGACGCTCCGCGTCGGCCGTGGTGACGCCTATGCTCTCCTGCTCCGCAGGACAGCATCCGTGACGTTCCTCGTCACGATGACAGATTCGCTTCACCACCGGCCTGAAGGCCGATGCACTGCGAATGAATCCCGGTAGCACTCCGTGGGGGGCGGGGAATGAGGCCGGCGGGGTCGTGCGGGTCGACTTCGGCTGGCCGGGCAGTTCCCCCGCGCCCCTTGCGTGGCCCGCTGTCCCCTGACAATCGGCTGTCGGCGTCGCCAGCCCCCAGGCGCCAAGGAGCCAGCTCCTCGTGGGAGCTTTCACAACTCAGGTGAGACAGCAATACTGTTGCACCGCACTCGTGAGGCGGATGTGGTGTTCGAAGGAGCGGTCATGGCGGCGGATGTCGAGGAGCCGACGCTCACGGTCGATGAGCTGGCCGCGCGGGCGGGGGTCACGGTGCGGACCGTGCGGTTCTACGGGACGAGGGGGCTGCTGCCGCCGCCCGTGATCGGGCCGCGCCGGGTGGGGCACTATGGCCAGGAGCATCTGTCCCGGCTCGCGCTCATCGAGGAGTTGCAGCACCAGGGGATGACGCTGGCCGCGATCGAGCGCTATCTGCAGCAGTTGCCGGAGGGGCTCAGCGCCCATGACCTGGCCATCCACCGAGCCGTGGTGGCCTCCTGGGCGCCGGACTCGGCGGAGGAGGTGAGCCGCGCGGAGCTGGAACGCCGGGCGGGGCGGTCGCTGAGCGCCGAGGACCTGGACCGGCTCGTCGCGATGAGCGTCGTCAGGGAGGCGGCCGACCCGGGCACGTACCGCGTGGACCTCGGGCTGCTGCGGCTCGGCGTCCAGCTGCTCGACGTACCGATCGCCCACGAGACGATCCTCGCCGCGCGCACGGTCCTGCTGAAGCACACCCGCGCCGCGGCCCACGAGTTGTCCCTGCTTTTCCGGGACGAGGTGTCCGAGCGGGAGTCCGTCGAGGCGGTGAAGGACCTGTCCGCCCACATGCAACCGCTCGTGGTGCAGGCGTTGTTGACGACCTTTCAGCGCTCGCTGAAGGAGGAGCTGCGGGAGTGGCTCACCCAGGATTCCTGAGCCGCCGTCACCTCCCTCCCCATCTTGCCCTCACAAGTACGCCGATCCCTTGCCGTCACAAGTACGCAGATCCGCCTGCCACGTTGAGCGTCTGGCCCGTCAGGAAACCGCTGCCCTCGTCGACGACGTACAGCAGCGTGGAGACCAGGTCGGACGGCTCCTGGGTTCTGGGGACGGCCTGTTGGGCGCGGACGTGCTCGAAGCCGCCGTCGGCACCGACCGTACGCTCGGCGGTCGCGGTGCGGACCATACTCGGCGCGATCGCGTTGACCGTGATGTCGTACGCGCCGAGCGCCGAGGCCAGCGCCCGGGTGAAGCCGATCAGACCTGCCTTCGAGGCGGTGTACGCCACCATCGTGGGCGGCGCGGTGAGGACGGCGGCGGAGGCGATGTTCACGATGCGCCCCCAGCCCGCCGCCTTCAGGTACGGCAGAGCGGCCCGGGTCATCAGGAACGGGGCCTCCAGGTTGACCCGCATGACCCGCCGCCACTCCTCGGGCGTGATGTCCTCGAAGGGCGACTCGGGGTATACGCCCGCGTTGTTGACCAGGATGTGCAGCGTGCCGAACTGTTCCAGGACTCGTTCCAGAGCCCCGTGGACCTGCTCCTCGTCGGTGACGTCGGCGATCAACTCCAGGTAGTCCAGGACACGTTCGGCCGTCCGGGTCTGCGGGACCAGGTCGAGTCCCGCGACTCGGTAGCCTCGTCCGGCGAGCGCGACGGCGAACTCCTGCCCAAGGCCCTGTGCCGCTCCGGTCACCAGCGCGGTCCGCGTCTCCATGGCGGTGAGTGTGATGACCCGTCAGGCAGTGGGCAAGGGGGCGTTTCCGGTCTTCGGAACGCGGTGGTCGGGTCCGGCGAGGGCTCCCGCGGCCGGCGGCTCCCCGAGTCGGCCCGACCGCCACCAGTCCCTGTTCCATTCGCTGGAACGGCCGTGTTGCCGCGCGCGCCGGGCGGCCCGACGCTGCGGGGCGACCCCAGCCGCCAGCGTTCGGGAGCCGTGCCCGATGACCGAGACCGACCGTGCCGTGGACGACGCCGAGCGCGCCCGCGAACAGGGCGGCGGCGGACGGTGGTTCAGGCTGTCGCCCGGTCGCGGTCGATTGCCGGCGGGCCGCCCCGGGAACGGACGGCGGTGGCTGCCCGACGAACTCGGCGTCCTGGTCGTCCTCGCACTGCTCGTCGCCGGCATCGGCATCCCGTACCCGGACTTCCTCGACAGCGACAACCTGCTCTCCACCGCGCACAACTCCGTCTACATCTCACTGATGGCCTGCGGCATGGTCTTCGCGCTCGCCATGCGCGAGGTCGACCTGTCGGTGGGCGGCAGCTACGCGATGTGCCTGGTCGTCGGGGCCCTGCTCGTACGGGAGGGTGTCGGGCCCTGGCTGGCGGTCCCGGCGGTGCTGCTCACCGGGATCGCGCTCGGGGTCTTCAACGCCCTGGTCACGACGCTCCTCGCCCTGCCGTCGTTCATCGTGACACTCGGCACGCTGATGCTGTTCCGGGGTGTCGGGCTGGCGCTCGCCGACGGGAAGCAGATCACCGACCTGCCGCTGGACGACTCGTTCTTCACGCTCGCGGGCGGTGACGCGGCCGCAGTGCCCTTCGCGCTCTGGGTGTTGCTCGCGGTCGTGGTCGCTCTCGCGGTGCTGCTCGCCCGCACCCGGTTCGGGGCCCGGGTGCGGGCGATCGGCTCCAACCCCGACGCCGCCGCGTTCAGCGGTATCCCCGTCGTCCGTACGCGAGTTCAGGCCCTCGCGCTGTCCGGTCTCACCACGGCCTGCGCGGCGGTCCTCGCGCTCGCGTACTACGGCGCCGGCGATCCCACGCTCGGCCAGGGCTACGAGTTGCAGGCCATCGCCGCGTGCATCATCGGCGGCACTCCGCTCGCGGGCGGCCGTGGCTCGGTGGTCGGGGCGGTGGCCGGCGCGATGATCCTGTCCGTCGTCGCCTCCGGGCTCGTGTTCTTCGAAGTACCCATCAACTGGACGTCGTTCGCGACCGGCGGGGTGATCCTCGTCGCGGTCGCGGCGGACAGCGCGCTGCGGCGCGGCGGGCGTCGTCGACATTGAAGTCCCCTTGTCTGGAGCCTGGTTCGGATTTTCCAGGGCCCTGTTCGGAGCCTGGTTCGGAGTTTGTTCAGAGCCTTTTTGGAGGCCGTCATGCACTCCCGATTGCGTACGCTGTCCGCCGCGTTCGGCGCGCTGGTCCTCCTCTCCGCCACCGGTTGCGGCAACGACGACGGCCCCGGCGGCTCAGGCGGCGGCAAGCTCGACATGGGCATCGCGGTGGCCAACATCAGCCTGAACTTCGCCCACGAGATGGTGCTGGGCGCCGAGAGCGCCGCCGACCACGCGGGGGACGTGAACTTCAAGGCCGTCGGACCGCCCAACACGGACGGGCCCGCAGAGGTGCAGCTCTTCCAGAACCTCACGGCTCGCGCCAAGGACGGCATCGTGCTGGAGAACCTCGATCCGCCGATCTTCACCCGTCCCGCCGCACGCGCCGTCGACAAGGGCATCCCGATCGTGGCACTGGACACCTCCCCCACCGACGGCAGCAAGGTGACCTTCTACGTGGGCAACGACAACTACGCGCTGGGCGAGTTGATGGCCAAGGAGGCGCTGAAGCGGCTCGGCGACGACCCGAAGGGGGAGATCGTCGTCGGGGTGCCCAACCCGGGGACGCCGGTGCTCGACAACCGGGCCGAGGGCATCGCCGACACGTTCAGGAAGGAGGCCCCGGGCGTGAAGGTGCTCGGCCCCTTCCAGACGTACAGCGATCCCGGGCAGAACCACAGTTCCTGGTCGTCGCAGGTGGGCGCGCACCCGAAGGCGCTCGCCTTCCTCGGGGTCGGTGACGCCGACAGCTACAACCTCGCGAAGATCAAGAAGGAGAAGAACGGCAAGTGGCTGACGGCCGGCTTCGACGTCGACCCGAAGACCCTCGACGCGGTCGAGGACGGCTCGAACTTCGTCGCCATCGACCCGCAGCACTTCCTCAAGGGCTACCTCTCGACGGCGATGCTGATCGAGTCGGTGCGCGACAACGACGGCAAGCTGCCCGACGGCTGGTTCCTCTCCCCCGGCGGGGTCGTCGACTCCTCCAACATCGACGAGATCATCACGCGGCAGAAGTCCGCGAAGGCGGCCTACGACTGGTACAAGCCCGTGATCGACAAGCTGCTCGGCGACCAGAAGGCGCAGCTCAAGCCGTTGAAGGACGCGCGCTGAGATGACGTACGGCGATATGACGTACGGCGACATGCTGGCCGCGCAGGGCCTGGTCAAGTCGTACGGCGGGGTCAGGGCCCTGGACGGAGCGGGCATCCGGCTGCGGAGCGGTGAGGTGCATGCGCTGGTCGGTGAGAACGGGGCGGGCAAGTCGACGCTCGTGCGGATCCTGTCGGGCACGCTGCGGCCGGACGACGGAACGGTGCGGCTCGCGCCGGAGGCACGGTCGGGCGGAATCGCCGTCGTCTCCCAGGAGTTGAGCCTGTTCCCCGATCTGTCGGTACGGGAGAACCTCTTCCCCCACTGTCCACCGCGGCGGTTCGGGCTGCTCGACCGGAGCGCGATGGACCGGGCCGCGCGCCCCGTGCTCGCCGAGTTGGGACTCGACGTCGAGCCCGGCACCCTCGTCGGTGAACTTCCGCTCGCCGACCAGCAGTTGACGGAGATCGCGCGGGCGCTGCTGCGACGGCCGCGTGTACTGGTCCTCGACGAGCCGACCTCCGCGCTGCCGGCCGCCGCCGTGGACCGTCTCGAACGGGTCCTGCGGACGCTCACCGGGCGAGGCATCGCGATCCTGTACGTCACCCACTTCCTGGAGGAGGTGATGCGCCTCGCGCAGCGCGTGACGGTACTGCGCGACGGACGGGTGACGCTGGACGGCGTACGGCGGGAGGAAGTCGGCGTGCCGGATCTCGTGACGGCGATGCTGGGCGGGGCACCGCAGCCGCCGGTACGGCGGACGCGTGCCGTGGCCGACGGGCCGCCGCCGGTCGTGCTCTGCGGGGTGTGCGTCCCCGGGCACCTCGCGGACGTCACCTTCACCGTGCGCGCGGGAGAGGTGGTGGGCCTGGCGGGGCTCCAAGGGGCGGGCCATCTCGACGCGTTGGGGGTGGTGTGCGGGCGTACGGCTGTCTCCGTCGGCCGGGTCGACATCGGTGGCCGGGGGCTGCCGCGGTCCCTGCGGGACGCGGTCCGGGCGGGTGTCGCCTTCGTGCCGAGCGACCGCAAACGGTACGGGCTGATGACCGACCGCACGGTGTGGGAGAACACCACGGCGGTGAGCTGGCTGGCGCTGGGACGGGGCGGTTTCATGCCCTCGCGCGCCGAACTGATCCGCCGTACAAGTGATTTGACGGAACGTCTGCGGCTGCGCGGCGACCCGCACGACATCGTGTCCCGCCTCTCCGGCGGCAACCAGCAGAAGGTGGTCTTCGCGAAGTGGCTGGCCACCGAGCCTCGCATCGTCGTCCTGGACGACCCCACGCGTGGGGTCGACGTCGGCGTACGGTCCGAAATGCACCGCATCGTGGGCGAGTTGGCGACGGGTGGCGCCGCCGTGCTCATCGCCTCGACCGATCTGGCCGAACTGACCGAGGTCTGCGACCGGGTGCTGGTCTTCGTACGAGGCCGGACCGTCGAGGAGTTGAGCGGCGCCCGACTGACCGAGCACCAACTGGCGGTGTCGATGCAGGCAGGGGGCAGGTCCGGGACCGGGACCGGGCAGTGACCGGTCCCGGCGGGGCTCACGCCGACAGCGCCCGCGTCAGCGCTCTCGCCGCCGCGCACACTCGCGCGCCGACGCGTTCCATGTCGAGGCGCCGGGTCCCGCCCGTCACGGAGATGGCGGCGACCGGGCGGCGTTCGCGGGCGTAGACCGGGGCCGCGACGGCGGAGACGCCGATCTCGGCCTCCTCCAGGTTGACGCCGAAGCCGCGGGCGCGGGTCCGTGCGAGGTCGCGGGCGAGCTGGCCGGGCAGGACCAGCGTGCGCGGGGTGAGCCGGGGCAGGGAAACGCACGGCGGCCGGGGGTCGTGGGCCAGGAAGACCTTGCCCGTGGCGGTGCAGTGGGCCGGCAGGCGGCCGCCCGTGCGCGAGACGATCGGTGTGGCGCGGCGGCCGGTGAGCTTCGCCAGAAAGAGGGTGTCGGGGCCGTCGGGCACGGCCAGGTGCACGTTCTCGCCGGTCGCCTCGTAGAGGTCGCCGAGGAACGGCAGGGCGATGTCCCGCAGTTCGCGCGCGGAGGGGGCCGACTGACCGAGTACGAAGAGGGCGAGGCCGATGCGATAGCGGCCGTCGGGTCCGCGCTCCACGAGCCCCAGCCGGACCAGCTCGCCCAGCAGCCGGTGCGCGGTCGGCTTGGGCAGCCCCGTGCGCAGCGCGAGTTCGGCCAGACTCTGCGCGCCCTCGGACTCGCCGCAGGCCCGCAGCAGCGCCGCCCCACGCGCGAGTACCGACTTCGGTACCTGAGGTACCCGAGGCACCTGACTGTCCGTCATGGACCGATGGTCCGGCCCCGGCACGCGGGTGACAAGGTGCGGGTGCCTGTGAGTCGCCGGCCGCCAGAAATGTCGTACGACATCCAGGTGAGGCCGTAGGAGGCATCCCATGGCCGCCAAGTCGACCCGTCCGCCCCCTGCCGAAGGGCCGCGCCGACCCGCCTCCCCTCACCGAAGCGGCACATCGACCAGCATCGGGCGGGCCAACTCCCCTGCCCCGCCCACCAGTTCACGCAGGTGATCCGCGCTCTCCGCGCGTACCGCGTCCATCCCGAAGAACCGGGCCGCCTGTGTGAAGTCCAGTCGCCCCAACTCGGTGCCGGGGCAGGGGCCGTTGCCGCCCATCGCCTCGTACGTGTGCTGGAGCGTGCGGTACGCGCCGTTGCTCATCACCACGAACAGCACGGGAGCCGCGTACCGGGTGGCGCTCCACAGGCCCTGGAGGCCGAAGAGCGCGCAGCCGTCGCCGAGCACCGCGACGACGGGCCGTCCCGGCTCGGCGAGGGCCCGGCCGACCGCGGCGCCGATGCCCCAGCCGAGTCCGCCGCCGACGGTGTGCGTGTAGCTGCCGGGCCGTTCGAGGCGTACGAGCCGACGCAGCAACAGGCCCACGGTGATGGCCTCTTCGACGACCGCGGCGCCCGGTGGCAGCCCGCGGGCGACGGCGTGGGCGGCGGCCCAGGGGGCGAGGGGCGCAGGCGAGTACGCGGCCCGCGCGGCGGCCTCCGCGCGCTCCCGTTCGACCGTGTGCCGGTCACAGGCACGCAGCACCCGGATCTTCGCCGTGCGTTCGGAGACCCGCTCGCGCAGCAAGTCCGCGAGCCGGTCCAGGGAGGGACGGAGTGCGCCCACGACACCGTGGTCGGCCGGGAAGTTGCGGCCGATCTCGTCCGGGTCGGAGTCGAGCTGTACGACGGTGATGCCGGGCGGCAGCGCGGGACCGGGGCTGTAGTGGTGCGGCGTGAACGCGTGCGCTCCGGCGATCAGCACGGTGTCGTACGGGGCGAGCGCGGTGCGGATCGCGTCGTGGCGCGGTGGCAGCATCCCGGCGTACAGGGGGTGGGTGGTCGGGAAGTCGAGGTGGTCCGCCATCGGCTGGTGGTGCACGGGCGCTCCGCACGTCTCGGCGGTCCGGACGAGCGCGGCCATCGCGTCCTCCCGGCCCACCCCGTCCCCTGCGACGATCACCGGCCGGGCGGCGGCGCCGAGCAGGACGGCGGCCCGGTCGAGGCCCCCGGCGGGGCTGGGCCTGAGCGGCGGCGTACGGGCCGGGACGTCGACCTCCGTGTCCTCGGCCAGCAGGTCCATGGGTACGGAGAGGAACACGGGTCCCGCGGGCGGCCGTACGGCGAGTGCGAAGGCGCGGCGCAGCGCGAGCGGGAGGTCGCGGGCGTGCTGGATGTCGTAGGTCGCCTTCACCGCGGGCGCGGCGAGGGCGACGAGGTCCCCGGAGAGCATGGGGTCCTGCTGGAGGTGGCGGCGGTCCTGCTGGCCGGCCATGACGACCAGCGGGGTGCGCGAGCGGCGGGCGTTGAGCAGGCCGATGAGTCCGTTCGCGAGGCCCGCGGCAATGTGGAGGCTTACGAAGGCGGGCCGGCCGGTGGCTCGGGCGTATCCGTCCGCCATGGCGACGACCGTGCCCTCGTGGACGCCGAGGACGTACTCGGGTGCCTCCTCCGCGTCCGCGAGGGCTGCCAGGAAAGGCAGTTCCGTGGTGCCGGGGTTGCCGAAGACGCGGTCCACGCCCTCGCCGCGCAGGATGTCGAGCAGGGCGGGGGCGGGGCGGCGGCCCATCGTTGGCTCCTCGCGGGGACGGGGAACTGGGTTCGCCGGTCAGCGTCGGGGCCGCGGGGGCGGGGGGCAAGGGGGGCGTGTCGCTCAGCGGTATGGCTTGCCGCGCCGGGGGTTTTTCGCCCCCGCCGCCCCTACCCACTCCCGTCCCTTCCTCGGGGGCTCCGCCCCCGAACCCCCGCTCCTCAAACGCCGGAGGGGCTAAAGATTTCGCAGCCCGGGCCGAACACCACCAGCCCGTCCGGCGTTTGAGGACGAGCGCGTCAGCGCGATAGCGGGGGCCTGGGGGCGCAGCCCCCAGGGACGGGACGGGAAGGGGCGGCGGGGGCGAAACAACCCCCGGCCCCAAACCCTCACGCGTTCGCGAACCCCTCCCCCTTCTCCGCCTTCTCCACGAGCAGCGCCGGAGGCGCGAACCGCTCCCCGTAGCGCTCGGCAAGCTCACGCGCGCGTGCCACGAACCCCGGCAGCCCGCCCTCGTACCCGTTGACGTACTGCAGAACGCCCCCCGTCCAGCCAGGGAAGCCGATCCCGAAGATCGAGCCGATGTTGGCGTCGGCGACGGACGTGAGGACGCCCTCCTCCAGGAGCCGGACGGTGTCCAGCGCCTCGGAGAACAGCATGCGCTCCTGCATGTCCCGGAAGGGAATCTCCGCCTCGGCGGCCCCCGCGCGCGTGAAGTGCTCGCGCAGCCCGGGCCACAGCCCGGCCCGCCTGCCGTCGTCCCCGTACTCGTAGAAGCCCGCGCCGCCGCTGCGCCCGGGGCGGCCGAACTCGTCGACCATGCGGTCGATGACCGCGTCCGCGGGGTGCTCCGTCCAGGTGCCACCGGCCTCCTCGACGGCCCGCTTCGACTCGGCGCGGATCTTGCGCGGCAGGGTGAGGGTCAGCTCGTCCATCAGGGAGAGGACCTTGGCGGGGTAGCCGGCCTGGGCGGCGGCCTGCTCGACGGAGGCGGGCTCGATGCCCTCGCCGACCATCGCCACGCCTTCGTTGATGAACTGCCCGATGACGCGGGAGGTGAAGAAGCCCCGCGAGTCGTTGACGACGATCGGGGTCTTCCTGATCTGCCGTACGAGGTCGAAGGCGCGGGCGAGTGCCTCGTCGCCGGTGCGTTCGCCCTTGATGATCTCGACGAGCGGCATCTTGTCGACGGGCGAGAAGAAGTGCAGTCCGACGAAGTCGACCTGTCGCTCGACGCCTTCGGCCAGCGCGGTGATCGGCAGGGTCGAGGTGTTGGAGCACAGCAACGCGTCCGGTTCGACGATGTGCTGGATCTCCTGGAACACCTTGTGCTTGAGCGCGGAGTCCTCGAAGACGGCCTCGATGACGGCGTCGCAGCCCGCCACGTCCTGCGGATCCGCGGTCGGCGTGATGCGGGCCAGCAGCGCGTCCGCCTTCTCCTGGGTCGTACGGCCTCGGGAGACGGCCTTGGCGCAGAGCTTCTCGGAGTAGCTCATGCCCTTTGCGGCCGATTCCGCCGACACGTCCTTGAGTACGACGTCGATGCCCGCGCGGGCGCAGGAGTACGCGATGCCGGCGCCCATCATCCCGGCACCCAGGACGGCGACCCTGCGGACCGGGCGGGGTTCGATGCCCTTGGGACGGTTGGCGCCCGAGTTGACGGCCTGGAGGTCGAAGAAGAAGGCCTGGATCATGTTCTTGGAGGTCTGGCCCGCGGCCAGTTCCACGAAGTAGCGCGCCTCGATGACTTGCGCGGTCTCGAAGTCGACCTGCGAGCCCTCGACCGCCGCCGCGAGGATGTTGCGCGGCGCCGGGTAGGGCGCGCCGTTCGTCTGCTTGCGCAGGTTGGCCGGGAAGGCGGGCAGGTTGGCCGCGAACCTCGGGTTGGACGGGGTGCCGCCCGGGATGCGGTAGCCGGGCTTGTCCCAGGGCTGGCGCGACTCGGGGTTGGCGTCGATGAAGGCGCGGGCCTTGGCGAGCATCTCCTCGTGGGTGGCCGCCACTTCGTGGACGAGGCCGTTCTCCAGCGCGCGCCGCGGGCTGTACTGGGTGCCCTGGAGGAGCACCTTGAGGAGCGCGTCGGCGATGCCCAGGAGGCGTACGGTCCTGACGACGCCACCGCCTCCGGGCAGCAGGCCGAGCGTGACCTCGGGGCAGCCGATCTTGGAGCCGGGCGCGTCGAGGGCGACGCGGTGGTGGCAGGCCAGCGCGATCTCGTAACCGCCACCCAGGGCCGCGCCGTTCATGGCGGCGACGACGGGCTTGCCGAGCGTCTCGATGCGGCGGAGGTCGCGCTTGATGGCGAGGCCTCCGTCGAGGAGCTGCTGGGCGGTCTCGGGGGTGACCCGGATGAGCTCGCGCAGGTCACCGCCCGCGAAGAAGGTCTTCTTGGCGGAGGTGAAGACGATGCCGCGGACGGAGTCGGGGTCGGCCTGAACCGCCGCCTCCAGGCGGTCGGTGATCACGGCGAGCGAGTCGCGGAACGCCTGGTTCATGGTGTTCGCGGACTGGTCGGGATCGTCGAGGACCAGGGTGACGATGCCGGTCTCGTCCTGTTCCCAGCGGATGGTGGTGCTCTCGGTCATGAGGGGGTTCTCCGTAGAAGTCCGTTGGAAGTCCGTTGGTCCCGCTGGGGAGTCAGATGCGCTCGACGATCGTGGCGATGCCCATGCCGCCGCCCACGCAGAGCGTGGCGAGGCCGAATCGCTTGTCCTGGCGCTCCAGTTCGTCGACGAGCGTGCCGAGGATCATCGCGCCGGTGGCGCCGAGCGGGTGGCCGAGGGCGATCGCGCCGCCGTTGACGTTGACCTTGTCCAAGGACAGGCCCATGTCCTTCACGAAGCGCAGGACGACGGCCGCGAAGGCCTCGTTGATCTCGACGAGGTCGATGTCGTCGATGGTCAGTCCGGCCTTGGCGAGCGCCTTGCGGGTGGCGGGGGCGGGCCCGGTCAGCATGATGGTCGGCTCGGAGCCGGAGACGGCCGCGGAGACGATCCGCGCGCGCGGGGTGATCCCGTACCGCTCTCCGATCTCCTTCGAGCCGACGGCGACCAGCGAGGCGCCGTCCACGATGCCGGAGGAGTTGCCGGCGTGGTGGACGTGGTCGATCTTCTCCACCCAGTGGTACTTCTGCAGCGCCACGGCGTCGAAGCCGCCCAGGTCGCCGATGTCGGCGAACGACGCCTTGAGCCTGGCGAGCGAGTCCGCGGTGGTGCCGGGGCGCAGGTGCTCGTCGTGGTCGAGGACGACCAGTCCGTTGCGGTCCTTCACGGGGACGACGGACTTCTCGAAGCGGCCGTCCTTCCAGGCCGCGGCGGCGCGCTCCTGGGAGAGCGCCGCGTACTCGTCGACGTCCCGGCGCGAGAAGCCCTCGATGGTGGCGATGAGGTCGGCACCGATGCCCTGCGGTACGAAGTTGGTCGCGATGTTGGTCATCGGGTCGGCGAACCAGGCGCCGCCGTCGGAGGCCATCGGCACGCGGGACATCGACTCGACGCCGCCCGCGAGAACGAGGTCCTCCCAGCCCGAACGGACCTTCATCGCGGCGAGGTTGACGGCTTCCAGGCCCGACGCGCAGAAGCGGTTCTCCTGGACTCCGGCCACCGTGTCGGGCAGTCCGGCGGCGATGGCGGAGATCCGGGCGATGTCGGAGCCCTGGTCGCCGACGGGTCCGACGACACCGAGCACGATGTCGTCGATGGCGGCCGGGTCGAGTCCCGGGAAGCGGTCCCGGATCTCGTGGATGAGCCCGACGACCAGGTCGACGGGCTTGGTGCCGTGCAGGGCGCCGTTCGCCTTGCCGCGCCCGCGCGGGGTGCGGATCGCGTCGTACACGTACGCTTCGGTGGTCACGCGTGAGCCTTTCAGGGAGAGCCCGCGAGGGCCGGGAGGGTCAGCCGAGGAGGGAGCGGCCGATGATCTCCTTCATGATCTCGGTCGTCCCGCCGTAGATGGTCTGGATGCGGCCGTCGGTGAAGGCCCTGGCGACGCGGTACTCCGTCATGTAGCCGTAGCCTCCGTGCAGTTGGAGACAGCGGTCCGCGACGCGCTTCTGCAGCTCGGTGGCCCACCACTTGGCCATCGAGGCGTGCACCGCGTCGAGTTCGCCGTTCGCGTGGTCCTCTGTGCAACGGTCGACGAACGTCCTGGTGACGGCGCACTCGGTGGCCATCTCGGCTATCTCGAAGCGGATGTGCTGGAGCCGGGACAGCGGCCGTCCGAAGGCCTCGCGCTCCTTGACGTACTCGGTGGTGATCTCCAGCAGGTACTCGGCGGCGGCGATCCCGGCGACGGCGATGTTCAGCCGCTCCTGCGCGAGGTTCGTCATCAGGTGCACGAAGGCGCCGTTGAGCTCGCCCAGCAGGTTCGCCTTCGGGACGCGTACGTCGTGGAAGAACAACTCGGCGGTGTCCTGGGCCTTCTGCCCGATCTTGTCGAGGTTGCGACCGCGTTCGAAGCCCTCCATGCCACGCTCGGCGACGAGCAGGGAGAGGCCCTTCGCGCCTCCCTCGGGGGTCGTCTTCGCGACGACGACCACCAGGTCGGCCAGGATCCCGTTCGAGATGAAGGTCTTGGAGCCGTTGAGCAGCCAGTGGTCGCCCCGGTCCTCGGCGCGCGTAGTGATGCCCTGGAGGTCCGACCCGGCGCCGGGCTCGGTCATGGCGATGGCCGTGATCAGCGAGCCGTCGCAGAAACCGGGCAGCCAGCGCCGCTTCTGCTCCTCGGTGGCGAGGCCCGTCAGATACGGCCCGATGATGTCGTTGTGCAGCCCGAGCGCGAGCCCGGCGGCCCCCGCGCGCGTGAACTCCTCGGCGAGCACCACGCTGTAGCGGAAGTCGGCGTTGCCCCCGCCCCCGTACTCCTCCGGGACGGCGAGTCCGAGCAGTCCCTGTCTTCCGGCGGCCAGCCAGGCGTCCCGCGAGACGATGCCGTCCTTCTCCCACTGCTCGTAGTGCGGCAGCACCTCCTTGGCGAGGAAGGTCCGGACAGTCTCGCGGAACGCGTCGTGCTCGGGCGCGAAGATCTGCCGCTTCATTCGGTACCGTCCCTCGGTTCACTGTGGCCGCTCGCATCGCTGTGACCCTCACGCTCGGCGCTGCCCGCCGGCTCGGCGCTGCCCTTCAGGAGGTCCGGTACGTCCCAGTCGCGGGCCACGTCCGCGGTGTCGGCGCCCGGCAGCGCGGGCCCGCTGCGGACTGCGGTGGGGGTGGCGGAGAAGCGGGGCGCGGGCGCGGGCTGGGTGATGCCGCCGTGGTCGGTGAAGGTGCCGCGGGCGGCGAGATGCGGATGGTGCGGGGCCTCGCGGAGCGACAGCACCGGCGCCACACAGGCGTCGGAGCCCTCGAAGACCGCGGTCCACTCGTCCCTCGTACGCGTCCTGAAGCGGGCCGCGACTGCCTCGCGGAGGTCGCCCCAGCGGGACAGGTCCTTGCGCGCCGAGACGTACTCCCCCAGGCCGAGCAGCCGCACGAACTCCTCGTAGAACTGGCCCTCCAGAGCGCCCACCGCCATGTACTGGCCGTCGGCCGTCTCGTACGTCCCGTAGTACGGGCAGCCGCCGTCGAGGAGGTTGGCGCCCCTCCGGTCCTGCCAGCCGCCGGCGGCGAGCATGCCGTGGATCATCGAGGCGAGGTGGGCGGTGCCGTCCACGATCGCCGCGTCCACGACCTGACCCGCGCCGGTCGCGCGCGCGTGGTGGAGGGCTGCGAGGACGCCGACGACCAGGTAGAGCGAGCCGCCCGCGAAGTCCCCGAGGAGGTTCGCGGGGACGGCCGGGGGTTCGCCCGGAGCCCCGATCATGCCGAGGGTGCCGGTCAGCGCGATGTACGCGATGTCGTGGCCCGCGCGCGGGGCGAGCGGGCCCTCCTGGCCCCAGCCGGTCATCCGTCCGTAGACGAGCTTCGCGTTGCGGGCGTGGCAGGCCTCGGGGCCGACGCCGAGGCGCTCGGCGACGCCCGGACGGAAGCCCTCGATCAGGATGTCGGCGCGGTCGACCAGGTCGAGGACGCGGTCCGCGCCGTCGGGTGCCTTCAGGTCGACGATCACCGAGCGCTTGTTGCGGTTGGTGATGTCGTAGGCGGGCTTGATCGCGAGTCCCACGCCGTTCGGCCGGTCCACGCGGACGACGTCCGCGCCCAGGTCGGCCAGGAGCATGGCGGCGAACGGGCCGGGCCCGATGCCCGCCAGCTCGACCACGCGCACCCCGGCGAGCGGGCCGTGCACTGCCGTTCCTGCCGCTGCCATCAAGCCCCCAGCACTGTGACACATCTGATGTAACATCAGCGATGTTAAGAACGTGTTCCACTCCGCACAAGCCCTGGCGAGCAAGCGCTTAGTAGATTCTGGAAGCCAACCAGCAGCTTCAGCGCGCGTCCAGCTCTGCTATGAGCCTCTTTGGCGCGATGGTGCGGTAGCTCTCCTCGACCCAGTCGTACAGCAGCTCCGCCGCCGGGGCGCCCTTCTCCTCCAGCGGGACTCTCACCCAGCCCGCCTTGCCCAGGCCGTATCCGGCGGGCTCCGCGCCCGGGGAGGACAGGGCGTGGGCGTGCGCCACCTCGTCCTTGAGCTTCACGGTGACGCCCAGCGGATAGCTGCCGTCGCCGACACCGAGGAACACGAACACCTTCTTGTTGACCTTCGCGACGCTCTCGCCCCAGGGGAACTCCTCGGCCGCGCCCGGCAGTCCGAGGGCGAACTCCCGTACTTTCTCCCAGTTCTTCAGGGCGGTCCTCGTCGGGGCCACGGTTGCCTCCGGTCCGTTTCGGCAGGCCCCTCGCACGGGGTCCTGGTTCGGCTCCTCGTACCTCACGCTAGCCTCAGCCACCGACAACGGCGCGGGCTGGACGGCTGAGAGGTGCCATGAGCAGGCAGGACAGGACGGGGCGCGCGTACGACATCGTGCTCTTCGGGGCCACGGGATTCGTCGGAGCGCTCACGGCGGAGTATCTCGCCGCGCACGCTCCAGAGGGGCTGCGGTGGGCGATCGCGGCGCGCGACACCGCCAAGCTGGAACGGCTGCGGGAACGCCTGGTGTCGATCGACCCGGCCTGCGCGGAGCTTCCGCTGCTGCGGGCCGATGTCACCGATCCGGCGTCCGTGCGGGAACTCGCGCGGCACGCGCGCGTGGTGGCCACGACCGTCGGGCCCTACCTCACGTACGGCGAGGACCTGGTCGCCGCCTGCGCGGAGGCGGGCACCGACTACCTGGACCTGTGCGGCGAGTCCGAGTTCGTGGACCTCATGTACGTGCGGCACGACGCACGCGCGCGTGAGACCGGCGCTCGGCTGGTGCACGCCGCCGGCTTCGACTCGGTCCCCCACGACCTGGGCGCCTACTTCACCGTGCGTCAGCTCCCCGAAGGGGTGCCGCTGACCGTGGACGGGTTCGTGCGCGCCGGGGGCATGTTCTCGGGCGGCACCTTCGCCTCCGCCCTCAACCAGATGTCGCGCGGACGGCAGCTGCTCGCCGCGGCGCGGGACCGCAAACGGCACGAGCCCCGGCTGGTGGGACGGCGGGCCCACACGCCGTCGAGCGCTCCGCGGTACGCCAAGGAGGTCGGGGCGTGGGCGTTGCCCCTGCCCACCATCGACGCGCAGATCGTGCGGCGGTCCGCGCGGGCCCTGGAGCGGTACGGGCCCGACTTCCGATACCGGCACTACGCGGCCGTCGAGACGCTGCCGTTCGCGTTGGGCGGCGTGGCCGGGGCCGGGGCGGTCGTCGCGGCGGCGCAGGTGCCGCCGGTGCGGCGGTGGCTGTCGGACCGGCTCAAGCCCGGTGACGGGCCCAGCGAGGAGAAGCGGGCGGAGAGTTGGTTCTCGGTGCGGTTCGTCGGCGAGGGAGGCGGGCGGCGGGTGTTCACGGAGGTCTCCGGTGGGGATCCCGGGTACGGGGACACCGCCAAGATGCTGGCCGAGTCCGCGTTGTGCCTCGCCTTCGACGAGCTTCCCTCGACGTCCGGGCAGGTGACGACGGCTGTCGCCATGGGGGATTCGCTGATCGAGCGGCTGCGAGGGGCTGGGATCAGCTTTCGGGTCGCCGCCACGCGCTAGCGCTCCGCGGGACGCGTCGCACAGCTGGTGCCGGATGACTGCCGCGGGCACGCGGTGGCGTGTCGCGCAGTTCCCGGGCCGACGTCATCGGGCCCGAGGAACTGCTCAGAGCGGCCAGCCCATGACCGTGTAGATCATCCCGGCTATCCAGGCGACACCGGCGAGGACGGCGAGGAGCAGTCCGCCCATCACGGCCCGCTCGACGGGCTGGGTGGGGCTGGTGGCGGGCTTCGGGGCGCGGTGTGTCGTCATGCGGCACAGCCTGCCGATCATGGCAGGGGCCCGGCATCCGTACGGATACTCAGAACCGGTACTCAGAACGCGTACTCAGAAGCCGGTGCCGAGTACGCGTACTCAGGGGGCCGTCGCCTTCAACGCCCGGCGGCAGAGGGCGTCCGCGAGTCTGGTCGTCTCCGGTTGGCGGAAGCGCGGCGCGAGGTGGAGGGTGTGGGCGCAGGCGGTGTCCAGGGTCACCCGGTGGCCGACGGAGACGAAGACCGGCGCGACGCCCGCTTGCGTGCGCAGGGCCCGGCCGACCTCCTCCTCGCCCGCGAGCAACGGCGAGGCCGATCCGCGTGGGGCGCCCGGGGCCTCGTACGTGAAGGTGAACGGGTTCTTGGCGACGCCGATCGTCGGAAGGCCGGTGAGGACGCCGAGGTGGCTGGCCAGGCCGAAGCGGCGGGGGTGGGCGAGGCCGTGGCCGTCGCAGACGACCAGGCCCGGTTCGCAGGGCAGCGCTTCGAGGGCGGCCAGCACCGCCGGGATCTCCCGGAAGGCCAGCAGCCCTGGGACGTACGGGAACGGCACCTGTCCCACGGCCGTCGCCTCGGCGACCACGTCGAGGGTCCACGCGTCGAGCACGACGGCCGCGGCCACGACGACATCGCGCTCCTCGTCGTAGGCCACGTCGACCCCGGTCACGCGGCCGGTTCGCGGCGGCGGCCCGGGCTCGTCGAGCACCACCCGCCCCCGCAACTCGTCCTGCACGGCTCGGGCCTCGTCCTCGGTGGCGGGCCAGCCCGCGGGGATGCGTACGGTCGTCGTCATGATGTGACGAGCGTACGGCCCGCGGCCGACGGTCACTTACCGCGCCCGTTCTCCCGGGAGGATCGCTGTTCAGCGCTCCAGGCGGGCCACCCGGCCCTTCTCGCCGGAGGCCCAGCAGGCCCGGTCGGGGGTGCAGTCCACGGTGTCGTACGAGCCGGTGTCCAGGGTGCGCCAGGTGCGGCCGCCGTCCGTGGTGAGGTCGGTGCCGGTGGGGCCGACCGCGAGGGCGGACGTGCGGCTGTGCGGGAGCCAGGTGACGCCCGAGCGGTAGGCGGGTGGCGGTGTGCCGGCCGTCGTCCAGGTGCGGCCGCCGTCGCGGCTGGTCGCGGCCGCCCGCGGCGAGGCCTGGTCGGCGCGGTAGTCGCCGCCGACCGCGATGCCGTGCGTCCGGTCGCGGAAGGCGACGGCGAAGACGCCGCGCGCCGGGTCGCCCGCCGGGACCGGGGTGTCGGTGGCCGTCCAGGTCAGGCCCCGGTCGGAGGAGTGCAGCACGCGCGAACGTGCCGCCCCGCCGGTGGCCAGCCACACGTCCCGCGGCCCCGAGCTGACCAGGCACTGCCCGCTGGCCGCGAAGCCCGCCTCGCCCTCCTGGGCCGCGGGCATGCCGGCGCTCGGCAGCACCTTCCAGGAGCGGCCGCCGTCGCGGGTCGACAGAATGCGGAACTTGCCGTCGACCGGGTCGCTCATGGCCAGGCCGTGGCGGCTGTCGAAGAAGGTGACGCAGTCGTAGAAGGCCTTGGCGTCGGTGTTGCGGAACGACTCGGTCCAGGTCGCCCCGCCGTCCTCGGTCCGGAAGAGCCGGGACGCCTCGCCCTCGCCGATGGCCAGCACCACGGCACGCCTGCCGTCGAAGGCCTCGACGTCGCGGAACTCCAACTCGGCCGCGCCGGGCGGCGATACGTTCCGCCAGGTCTTGCCGCCGTCGGCGGTGCGCAGCACGGTGCCCTTGGACCCGGCCAGCCAGGCGGTGTTCCGGCTGACGGCGGAGAGCCCGCGGAAGCGGACATCCGTGCCGCTGTCCTTCAGCTCCCAGTGCGGCGACTTCCCGCCACCGGAGCCGCTGCCCGAGCCGCCGCCCGACCTGTTGTCCGCCACCTGACCCGATCCCTGGTCCGGTCCGTGCGCCTGCGCGGGTGCCGTGAACGTGGCGGCGAGCGCGAACCCGCACACCCCCGCGGTCACCAGCCGCCTCACGGATCCCGTACCTGTCGTGGACCCCGTACCCGTCGTGGATCCCATACGTCTCGTGCGTCGCGTCTTCCCCAAGCCCCTCATGGCGGGCGAAGCTAGCCCACTCCCCCAGTGGCGTCCAGATGCCCCGGAAGGCGTCGGCGGTCACTTCAGGAATCTTTGATCACATCCGTGATTGAAGGCGGTGACGGAGGTCACTCGAATTTCATGCCCTTTGGTGAGCACGGATTGGCCGCTTCGAGCGTCTCTACAAGTGCCCGGCTCATCCGTCCGCCGTTCGTTCAGCCGTCACAAGGGAGCAAGGCGTTGTCCACCGTCATCGAGCAGCCCGTAGAGGCCCGTCTCGTCGCCGCGGCTCCGCGGATGCCGAGCATTCCCGCAACACTCCGATACGACCCGCACGACCCCTTCGCCGTCCGCATGTCCTTCCCGGCCCCGGCCACCCTCGAAGGCGTGGACGTGATCTGGACCTTCGCCCGCGAGCTCCTCGCCTCGGGCCTGGAGGAGCCGGTGGGACGCGGGGACGTCCGCGTGCGGCCCTACGGGTACGACCGCATCGTCCTGGAGTTCCACGCCCCGGAGGGCACCGCCGTGGTCCACGTCCGCACGGGCGAGCTGCGGCGCTTCCTGGAGCGTACGACCCAGGTCGTGCCCTTCGGCCTGGAGCATCTGCACCAGGACCTGGACCAGCAGTTGGCCGAGCTGCTGCGGGACGCCTGCTGACCTCTTCCGGAGAGATCCCGGAGAGGTCAGCGCCCGTTCCCCAGCAGGGAGTTGAGCTCGCCGTGATCGAGTCCGCCGGCCGGCGGACTCGTACGTTCCCGTGCCCAGCAGCTCCCGCGCGGCACGGCGGACCAGTGCGTGTGCGGCCTGCGCGATGCCCGGGCCGACGCCGATCCGGGCGACGCCGAGTGCGGACAGCTCGGCTCATCCGTGGGCGGGGGCGGCTCCCGCGCTCAGCTTCCGGGCACCCCTGTCGTCGTCATCACCAGGACCACCGCCGAACGCACCTCCTGCACCGCCGTCTTCAAGGCGGGAGTCGTCGCCCCGCTGCGTTCGACCAGGTCCTCGATCCGCTTCTTGTACTGCCGCTTTTCCTTGCCCGACAGCAGCGTGCGCAGCTCGGCCCCGGCGCCGAGGGCGACGAGTGCCGCGTCCTGTTCGGACACCTCCTCGACCGGCCCGGGCCCCTCCAGTACCTCCCGGGCCTCCGCGCGCAGCCTGTCCACGACCGCGATGCGGTCGATCTCGTACTCCACGGACGGGAACACCCCGAGCACCCGTGTCTTCTCCGCGCGCAGGTACCCGTCGGCGGCGAGCTGCGCCCGTACGGCGTCCAGGGTGACGCGGGCCCGCAGGCCGACCCAGGTCTTCCACCTGTGCGGGCGGGACTCCTCGACCAGTTCCAGGAGCCCGTCGAGGACGGGGTCCCCGGTCCGGCCGTCGGGGTCCGTGGGCGTGGCGATGCCGTCCACGTCGGCGAGCAGCCCGCGCTGTGCCAGCTCGGTGAGGGCACCGGCCCGGACCAGATGGGGAAGGTGGGCGGCGTCGGTGACCTTCAGCTTCGTGGTGTCCCAGGCCAGCAGGTAGAGCCGGGCGGGCAACGAGAGGGAACCGTCGGGCACGGGGTCTCCTTGGTGCGGTCGGGGTGGGGGCTCACGTTAATTCGTTGACAGCCGTGAGGGCCCTTCGTACGGTGTATGAGGTTCTGTTGTCGCCGATTGGAGAAGGACGTTGCTCGTCTGAGGTCCTGAGACACCTCGTCACACACGTGTCCGTGTGTGCGCAGCGTGCGACCTCGGCATTCGAGCCGTCCTCCGGAACAGGGCCTTCCCCTTTCCTCCCAGGATGCCTTGCGGACCTCTGTCCGTCCTCTCGGCCGTCGTCGCCGCCCCGGTGTCTCGATACGCGTTGCCCTGACCGCATCAAGTACCGCGAGGCGCGTATGTCAACCTTCCCCACCTCCATCACCTGTACCTCCCTCTCCTTCGCCTGGCCGGACGGCACCTCCGTCTTCGATGATCTGCAGGTGGCCTTCGGACCCGGCAGGACCGGGCTCGTCGGCGTCAACGGATCAGGAAAGTCAACCCTGTTGAAGCTGGTCGCCGGTCAACTGACCCCGGCCGACGGCACCGTACGTGTCGCCGGCGAGGTCGGCTACCTGCCGCAGAACGTCACCCTGGACACCGGTCTGCGGGTCGACGAGGCGCTCGACATCGCCGCCAAGCGGGCCGCGCTGCACGCCATCGAGGCGGGCGACGTGTCCGAGGCGCACTTCGACGTCGTGGGCGACGACTGGGACGTGGAGGAGCGAGCCGTCGCGACCCTCGGCGAACTCGGCCTCGGCCACATCGAGTTGGACCGCACCATCGGTGAGGTCTCGGGCGGCGAGTCGGTCCTGCTGCGGCTGGCCGCACTGCTGCTGCGCCGGCCCGACATCCTCCTGCTGGACGAGCCCACCAACAACCTCGACCTGTACGCGCGCCGACGGCTGTACGCGGCCGTCGAGGCCTGGTCCGGAGTCCTGATCGTGGTCAGCCACGACCGTGAACTCCTGGATCTGGTCGACCAGATCGCCGATCTGCGTTCCGGAGAGGTGACCTGGTACGGCGGCAACCACTCGGCGTACGAGGAGGCGCTCGCCACCGAGCAGGAGGCGGCGGAGCGCATGGTGCGCGTCGCCGAGTCCGACCTGAAGAAGCAGAAGCGTGAACTGGCCGAGGCACAGGTCAAGTTGGCCCGACGCAAGAAGTACGGACAGAAGATGTTCGAGCAGAAGCGCGAGCCGAAGATCGTGATGGGCGCCCGCAAACGCGCAGCCCAGGAGTCCGCGGGCAAGCACCGGATCATGCACGAGGAGAAGCTGGCCGATGCCAAGGAGCGGCTCGACGAGGCCGTGGACGCCGTGCGGGACGACGACGAGATCCGCGTCGACCTGCCGTACACGGCCGTACCGCCCGGCCGGAACGTACTGACGCTCCTGGACCTGGAGTTGGCGTACGGCGCGAGCGTGGGCAGCTTCGATCTGCGCGGGCCCGAGCGGGTCGCGCTGATCGGGCGCAACGGGGCGGGCAAGACGACGCTGCTGCGAACGATCGCCGGAGAGCTGGAACCGGTCTCCGGAGAGGCGCGGGCGCATGTGCCCCTGCGTTTCCTGCCGCAGCGGCTCGACGTGCTCGACGACGAGCTGACGGTCGCCGAGAACGTGGCCCGCTTCTCGCCCGGCGCCACCAACAACCGGGTCCGGGCACGCCTGGCCCGCTTCCTCTTCCGGGGCGCGCGGGCCGACCAGCGGGCGGCGACACTCTCCGGCGGCGAACGCTTCCGGGCGGCGCTGGCCGCGCTGATGCTCGCCGAGCCCGCGCCGCAGATCCTGATGCTGGACGAGCCGACCAACAACCTCGACATGGCGAGCGTGCGGCAGCTCACCACGGCCCTGGAGTCGTACGAGGGGGCGCTGATCGTGGCCAGCCACGACGTGCCGTTCCTGGAGTCGATCGGGATCACCCGCTGGCTGCTGATGGAAGGAGGAGAACTCAGGGAAATCACGCCAGAAGCTGTCGGGTATCCCGGCTAGCTTCGGCGGCATGAGCCAGTTCACCACCGGTACGCACCAGCCCGTCACCAGCCCTGACCAGCCCGTTTCCGGTACGCACTCGTTCATCGGGGTGGTCGGGGCCCGTGAGAACAACCTTCGGGATGTGACCCTGCTCATCCCGAAGGGCCGGCTCACGGTCTTCACCGGGGTGTCGGGGTCGGGGAAGTCGTCGGTCGTCTTCGACACGATCGCGGTCGAGTCGCAGCGCCAGCTGAACGAGACCTTCACGTGGTTCGTCCGCAACCGGCTGCCGAAGTACGAGCGGCCGCACGCGGAGGCCATCGAGGATCTCTCGCCCGCGATCGTCGTCGACCAGAAGCCGGTCGGCGGCCACTCCCGGTCGACGGTGGGCACGATGACGGACGTGTACTCGGTGGTCCGGGTGCTGTTCTCGCGGCACGGCAGCCCGAGCGCGGGCCCGGCCACCGCGTACTCGTTCAACGATCCGTCGGGCATGTGCCCCGAGTGCGACGGCCTCGGGCGCACGGTCCGGCCCGACTGGGACCGCATCCTGGACCCGGACCGGTCCCTGGCCGACGGCGCGATCCTCTTCCCGCCGTTCGCCGCGGGGACCTGGCAGGGGCAGGGATACACGAACACCACTGAGCTGGACCCGCACAGGCCCGTACGTGAATTCACCACGGCCGAGCGGGAGTTCCTGCTGCGTGGGCGACCCGGCAGCAAGGTCACCATCAGCGGTTCGGGCGGCACCTGGAACACCGACTACGAAGGGCTCGCCGACCGTTTCGAGCGGTTGTATCTCAAGCGGGACCTGTCCGCGCTCAGCCAGAAGACGCGCGACCAGGTGCGGGGCTATATGACGGAGGGGCTCTGCATGGGGTGCCGGGGCGCCCGGCTGAACGAGGCGGCACTCGCCACCCGGATCGGCGCAGGGCCGGCCGGGCGGACCGGTCTGTCCATCGCCGACTGCGTCCGGATGCAGATCAGCGACCTGATCCCCGTACTGAAGGGCATCGACGACCCGGTCGCCACACCGGTCGCGGCCGCCGCCGTGGCCTCGCTGGAGCGGATCGAGGCGATCGGGCTCGGCTATCTCAGCCTGGACCGGGAGACCTCGACGCTGTCCGGCGGGGAGGGGCAGCGGCTGAAGATGGTGCGGCACCTCGGGTCGAGCCTGACCGGGATGACGTACATCTTCGACGAGCCGAGCGTCGGGCTGCACCCGCGTGACGTGGGACGGCTCGGGGACCTGCTGCTGCGGCTGCGGGACAAGGGGAACACCGTGCTGGTCGTCGAGCACGACCCGGACGTCATCGCCCTCGCCGACCACGTCGTCGACATGGGACCGGGGGCGGGGGCGGACGGCGGCCGGGTCGTCTTCGAGGGGACGCCCGGCGAGCTGGCCTCGGCCGACACCCCGACGGGCCGGTGTCTGCGCCGCCGCACCGAGGTGAAACGGCGGACGCGGACCGCCACCGGCGGGCTCTGGGTGAAGGGCGCCGGTCTGCACAACCTGCGGGACGTGACGGTCGAGTTCCCCACCGGGGTGCTGACCGCGGTGACCGGCGTCGCCGGCTCGGGCAAGAGCACGCTCGTCTCGAAGGAGTTCACGGCCGCGCACCCGGACGCCGTGGTCGTCGACCAGTCGTCCATCGGCATCTCGGCGCGGTCCACTCCGGCCACGTACCTCGGCGTCATGGACACCGTACGGAAGATCTTCGCGCGGGAGACGGGCGTGGAGGCGGGTCTGTTCAGCTTCAACTCCGAGGGGGCGTGCGGGACTTGTCAGGGTCGGGGAGTCAGCTACACCGACCTCGCGTTCATGGACCCGGTGACCACGACCTGCCCCGACTGCGAGGGGCGGCGCTTCAAGGACGAGGTGCTGCGGCTGACCGTGGGCGGCAACTCCGTCGTCGACGTACTGGAGATGACGGCCGATCAGGCCCTGGGCTTCTTCGAGGACTCGGGCGTACGCCGCCGTCTGCGGGCTCTACGGGACGTGGGGCTCACGTATCTGACACTCGGTCAGCCGTTGTCCACGCTCTCCGGCGGAGAACGGCAACGCATCAAACTCGCGACCCGGCTCCATCGGACCGGAGCGGTGTACGTGCTCGACGAGCCGACGACCGGGCTGCACATGTCGGACGTCGAGGGCCTGCTCACCCTCCTGGACCGGCTGGTCGACGCGGGCAACACGGTCCTGGTCGTCGAGCACAACCTCGACGTCGTCGCCCACGCCGACTGGATCGTCGACCTGGGGCCCGACGGCGGCAAGGAGGGCGGCAGGGTCGTCTTCGAGGGGACACCCGGGCAGCTGCTGGACGCGGAGGGGTCGTTCACGGCGGAGCACCTGCGGCGGTTCGTGGGGTAGGGCTCCGCCGGGGGCACGGGGGAGGTGATGGGCCGCGGGAGGGAGCGCGGATACGGACACACCCGCCACAATCCCCTCTCCAGCCCCGCACCCCCGGGGGCTGTTGCGACTCAGGCATGAGCTGCATGATGTGCGGGGACACAACCGGCCGAGACGGAGAAACGCACGTGCCCAGCCAGAAAGCCCTCATCCGCCGCCCGAGCCCCCGCCTGGCCGAGGGACTGGTCACGCACATCGAACGCACCAAGGTCGACGTCGAGCTGGCGGCCGAACAGTGGGAGGCGTACGCGGAGGCACTGCGTACGCACGGCTGGGAGACCGTCGAGGTCGACCCCGCCGACGACTGCCCGGACTCCGTGTTCGTGGAGGACGCGGTGGTCGTCTACCGCAACGTGGCGCTGATCGGCCGGTCGGGCGCGCAGTCGCGGCGCGGCGAGACCGCCGGGGTCGAGGAGGCCGTGGCGCGGCTCGGCTGCTCGGTGAACTGGGTGTGGGAGCCGGGCACGCTCGACGGCGGCGACGTCCTGAAGGTCGGCGACACGATCTACGTCGGCCGGGGCGGACGGACCAACGGGGCCGGCATCCAGCAGCTGCGGGCGGCCTTCGAACCGCTCGGCGCCCGCGTCGTCGCCGTACCGGTGAGCAAGGTGCTGCACCTGAAGTCGGCCGTCACCGCGCTTCCGGACGGCACGGTCGTCGGGCACGAGCCACTGGTGGACACCCCTTCGGTCTTCCCGCGCTTCCTCGGGGTGCCGGAGGAGTCCGGCGGCCACGTGGTGCTCCTCGGCGGCGGCAAGCTGCTGATGGCGGCCAGCGCACCCAAGACGGCCGAGCTGTACGCCGATCTCGGCCACGAGCCCGTCCTCGTCGACATCAGCGAGTTCGAGAAGCTCGAAGGCTGCGTGACATGCCTCTCGGTCCGGCTCAGGGGGCTGTATGCCTGAACGACCGAAGCTGACGCCCTTCACCCCCCGGGACCTGCGTGTCCGCCAGGTGGACGACTCCGCGAAGTGGTTCTTGTCGACCTCCGGAGAGATCGTTCCTGATCAGGGCTCTTTACCTCGCGCTTAACCTACGGCATCGTAACCTACGGATACGTAGCCTACGATGCCGTAGGTTGTGTGAACGCTCAGCATTTTCGTCCCCCCTGGAGCCCCCGTGACGATCACTTCTCCCCATCTCGGCAGCCCGTCCTCCGACTGGACCGACGCACGGCTGCTGTACGCGCTGGAAGAAGTGGTGGAGACCGAGCTCAACCGTCACCTGAAGGTCGCCAAGGACTGGATGCCGCACGAGTACGTGCCCTGGTCCGACGGTCGCAACTTCCCCGGAATCTTCGAGGACGGCGAGGCCTGGAGCAAGGAACAGTCCAAGGTCACCGAGCTCGGCCGCATCGCACTGGTCGTGAACCTCCTGACCGAGGACAACCTGCCCAGCTACCACCACGAAATCGCTTCTCTCTTCGGCCGCGACGGCGCCTGGGGCACCTGGGTGCACCGCTGGACCGCCGAGGAGGGCCGCCACGGCATCGTGATGCGCGACTACCTGCTCGCGTCGCGCGCCGTGGACCCGGACCAGCTCGAAGCCTTCCGCATGATGCACATGAGCGAGGGATTCGAGTCGGACAACCGACACTCGATGCTGCACTCCGTCGCGTACGTCGCCTTCCAGGAGCTCGCGACCCGCGTCTCGCACCGCAACACGGGACACCAGTCGGGCGACCCCGTCTGTGACCGCATGCTGGCGCGCATCTCGACCGACGAGAACCTGCACATGGTCTTCTACCGCAACCTGCTCAAGGCCGCGTTCGAGCTCGCCCCCGACCTGACCATGCAGGCCGTGCGGGACGTCATCGTCCAGTTCCGGATGCCCGGACACGGCATGCCCGGCTTCGAGCGGGCCGCCGCGCAGATGGCGATCGGCGAGGTCTACAACATGCGGATCCACCACGACGACGTGCTGATGCCGGTGCTGCGTCACCTCAAGGTCCTGCAGATCGACGGCCTGGGCCCCGAGGGCCTCAAGGCCCAGGAAGAGCTCGGTCTCTACATGGGCGGGCTCGACGCCGAGGCCGCCAAGTTCGACGAGAAGCTCGCGGCCCGCAAGGCGCGGATGGCGGCGAGGGCTGCCGCCGTTTAACCGGTCGGCTCCGGGCGGGTGCGGTCGTTCGTCGGCTGCCGGCCGCCCCGGGCTGACGCGCCCACCCGGCGGGGCCGCATTTCGACGCAGCCCCGCCCCCTGCGGGCGCCCCTCACTCGTACGCCGTCACCTGCGCCAGTGCCGCGTCGCGGACGTCGGGCTGCGGGTGGCGGCGCAGCGCCCGTAGCTGGGCCCGCCACTCAGGCGCCCAGCCCGTGCGGGTGCCGAGCGTGGCCGTGATCGCTGTGGCCAGCAGTCCCTCGCTGTGGCCGCCGTGGACAGTCAGCCGCCCGGCGACGCCGAGCAGGATCCCGGCGTCGCCCTCCTGCGTCCGGCGGAGTCTGGCGGCGAGTTCCGTGGCGGTGCGCGCGGCGAGCACCGGCCGCCCTTCCGTCAGCGCGGCCAGCCGGTCCAGGGCCGTGTCGACCCGGTCCGCCTCCGCGTCCAGGTCGAGATGGTACGCCGCGATGTTGGCGGCCTGCGGTACGAATCCGTCGTACCCCGCGAGCAGCTCACCGGCCCCGAGGGCCGCTTCCCTGATGGGCCCGGCGGCCGTTCTGGCCTGCTGGGCGAGCCGGGCGACGAGGTGCTCGACGCGTTGGCGGGCAGGGCGGTCGCGACGGGGTTCGGCGTCGGCGAGAGCGAGCGTGACGTCGGCGGCGAAAGTGTCGGCCTCGTCCGGCCTGCCTCCCGCACCTTGTCGCGCATCACCGTCGCTCGCGGGATCCGCCGCCGTTTCGGCATGGATCCCGGCGTCGGTATCAGTCACGGCCTCGGCCTCGGCCAGTACGCGCAGAGCTTCCCGCAGACCTCTCGCTCCCCCGGCCGACCCCGCCGCCGCGACCACCAGCCCTTCCGCCGCCGCCCGCCAGCTCGTGCGGTTCGACAGGTCCGCCGTGGCCGAGGCCAGGACCGAGGGGCTGTCCGGGGACCAGGGAGCCCAGTGGGACAGGGCGCCGAAGGCGAGATTCGCCGTCGCCGGGTCGTCGGTCGCGCACACGTCACGGACGAGGCGGGCGTACCGCGCGCGGTGCCGTTCCGGCAGGCCGAGGGGCGAGACGCGCAGGACGGCCGCGCGCAGGACGGGTTCGGCGCCCGAGGCGTCGCGCAGAAGCGTCCAGACGCTCTCCTCGGTGAGCAGCGCGCCCGCGAAGGCGACACACACGGCCCGGACGTCGAGGTGGGCGCCGGGCCGCCCGTACGCCTCGGTGAGGAGTCCCGCGGCCACCGGTACCGGGAGCCGGGCCGCGGCGAGGCGGGCGGCCTCCTTGCGGCTGGTCACCTTGACGCCCGAGGCGAGCAGCACCTCGCGCAGCTGTCCCACGAGCCGCGAGGGCGCCACGTGCCGGGATGCCCGCGTGGCCGCGTACACGGCGACGCGCGCGCGGTCGCCCCCGGCGTGCGCGAGGAGTTCGGGCAGTGCGTCGCCCGGCCGGTCGGTGTGGACGAGCGCGCCGAGCGCGGCCTCCGCGAGCACCACGTCCGACGAGCCGGTCCAGTCGCGTACGAGTCCGACGCCCGCGCCCGGTATCCGCGCGCCCTGCTCGATGGCGGCCACCCGCGCGTACGACGGCAGCCCGGCGTCGGCGGCCTGCTCGGCCAACTGCCGGGCCACGACCTCCTGTTGACGTGGCAGCCAGCGTCGTACGTCGTGGGTCACGGACACGGTCCACGGGCTGCCTTTGGTGAGGAAGCGCCCATACGGCGGGGTGTCCGCGAGGAGCACGTCGAGGAGGTCGGTGCGGCGTCGGGTGATCACGCGCAGGACCGGCCACAGGGTTCCCGCCGAGGGTTCGAGCGAGAGGACGCGCGCGGCCCGTTCGTCGCGGGTGGCGGGCGGCTCCAGCCACAGCTCGACCGCGTTTCGTACGGTCGTGTCGTTGCCGAACCTGACGGCCTGCCACAGGAGTTCCTGCAGTTCGGGTATGCCCGCGGCGCGACGTCCCACGGCCCTGGCGAGAGCGAAGGCGAGGCTGAAGTCGGCCTTCTCCGCGCCCGCCTCGATCCACGGCCGCAGCGCCTCGTACACCTGGTGTTCCTGGCCGCGCCGCAGCTTCGCGTCGAGTCGGCCCAGGTCGGCGCCTCCGGTGTTCCCGGAGATCCGGACGAGTGTGCGCAGCGCCCAGTTCACCAACTCCCGGGACCCGCCCGCCGCGTGCTCCTTCAGCACGGACAGGGCGAGTTCGCTGAGGTTGCCCCGGGTCTGGTGGGAAGAGTCCCGGGCCTCGACGGCGTCGGCGGCGATCCGGTCGAGGTGCGGTTCGGCGTCCTCGGTGAACAGGGCGGGCGGGGTGCGGGACATCGCGTACAGGGCGGGCAGTCGCACCGGATCCTGCTCGTTGCGCAGCCTGGCCGACTCCTCCAGTACGGAGGTGACGGCAGCAAAGTCGCCGGAGCGGGCGGCGTTGCGGATCAGCAACGGCCAGGCCAGCGCCCGGTCTTCGGCGGCGGGGCGGCGTGTCGCCTCGATGAGCCGCTCCCTTGCCTCCGCGACGGGCAGGAAGGATTCGGCGAGCAGCACGGTGCCCCATGCCTCGCCGCGCTCGCGCGCCGCGGCGGCCATCCGCCGGGCCTCCTCGGCGACGCAACTGCGCGGCAGCGCCTCAAGGATGACCGCGTCCACGGCGGCACCGCCCGCGCCCCGGCCCGCGGTGGCCGACGTGTAGAAGGCGTGACGGCGAGCGGGCGGCAGGGCACGGAGGTGCGGCGCGAGGCCACCCGACTCGGCCAGCATCCGCCCGTACATGGCGAGTTCCTCCGCCCCGGATCGCGCCAGTCTGCGTTGCAGCGAGCGATTGCGTGTACCGATGTAGGAGGGGAAGCGGCCCGAAATCAGCAGCTGGAGAACGCGGTCGGGCGCGACGGCGGCGAACGCGCCTGCCTGATCGAGGAGTTGAGAGGGGATCCTGGAGGGTCCGAGACGCTCGGCCAGCTCCAGCACACGCAGTGGCTCGGCGGTCACGGCGGCGACGACGACCTCCGCGTACCGCTGCCACCAGGCGTCGCGCAGCGACTCCGGCAGGTCGGCCAACTCCCGCTCCGCCACGTCCAGCAGGGTTCTGGGGTGCCGCCGACCGAGGGACTTCGAGCCCTGTACGGCGTGCAGCAGCAAGGGCAGCAGCCGGGCGACCGTCTCCGGGGAGCACCCGGGCAGCAGCCGGGCCGCCTCCTCGTCGCCCCATTCCGCCCGCACCCCGTCGACGAGCCGGTCCGCCAGCGCGGTGCGCCGGCCCGCGACGACAGCACGCAGCAGCTGGCGGCGTATCGCCTCGGGCGCGTCGGTGAGCGCCGACTCGTAGGCGGAGTCAGGCACTTGGAGACTTTCGGCGGTGCGCAACGCGTGTCCGCGCACAAAGGAGTCCGGATCGGCGATACGCGCCGCGATCCACTCGGTGTCCCCGGCGACCGCCGCCGCGACGACGGCGAGCCCTCGCTCATAGGCGCCGCGCGTTTCGAGCTCGTCCAGCAGCGGACGCGTCTCCGCCAACTCCCGGGTGCGAGCGGCGAGTTCGCGCATGCGCAAGGGGTACGGGAGTGGATCGAGGGCGTTCAGCAGGCTCTCGGCCTGGTGCCGCGGGGTGTGGACCATGGGGTGGATTGTGCCTGCCGGGGACCGTGGTGCGCGCCGAAATACCGATGCGGCCCACCGCGAACCCGAAAGCCACCCATCGTGCCCCGACCGTCCGCACTACGCATTTAACCGTCCGCCGTACGCATTTACGGGCCGCCCCCGCGGTGCAACGGTGCCCGCAGGGGGTGACACACCATGGCACAGACCCATGAGTGGATGTTCTACGAGGTCATGTGGCGCGGCTGGGCGGGCAGGCGGCAGGTTCCGTATCCCGTGCCCTGGTGGGCGCAACAGGCCTTCCGGCACTGGAGCGACGACTTCGACGCCGGCACGTACGAGTCGAAGGAGGCGGCCTTCGCCTCGAACGCCCTGTACCGCTACTGGCACATGGTCGGCGTCAAGGACCACCGGCAGGAGTCACTGATCGGGCAGGCCGGCGAGATCGAGCCGGTCTACGACAAGTACTGTCTCTCGTTCTTCCTGCACGATCCGGCGACGCGCAGGCTGCGACTGCCCCAGCTCCCCAACGACGGAAACGTCGAACAGCGCATGGAGGCACCGCACTTACCGGTCGTCCTCACGACATTCCGCACGCCGGAAGGCGTCGAGTTCGTGCAACGGACCTTCGCCACACCCGTCGGCGCACGGCAGCGGGACCTCGTCGTCTCACGGGTCACGGTGAGCAGCCCGACCGGGCAGCCGCACGAGGGGCTGCTGTGTGCGGCGGTCATGCCTGCCGGGCCGAGCGGGTTCCAGCGGCACGACCGCAACGGCCGTCAGGTCACCGACCGACGGCTGACCTATCTGCGTCATCTGCCGGACGAACAGCGCGTGGAGACCAACTCGGGGTGGGGGCCGGTCTTCGACACCCCGCCCGAGCAGTACGGCGTGTACGGCAACCCGGACTCCTCTTTCGATCCGGACGCGTATCTGACGCACAGCCCGTTCCACGACCTGGTGACGGGCGGGAAGCTGAACGGCGCCCTGGACGCGCAGGACCAGGTGGCAGGGCTGTGCAGTGCCGTTTTCGCCTGGCCGTTCAGGGTCACCGCGGACGAGGTCTTCGAGCTGGACGTACGGCTGCCGGTCGATCTGTACGCGGGTGCCGACGACCTCGCGGAGCTGAAGGGGACACCGGCGACCGAACTGGAGACCGCCAACCGCGACTTCTGGTCGGCGAAGCTGCTGGGCCAGGGACTCCAGCCTCAACTGCCGTCCCCGGTAGGTCATCTGACGGATCTCTTCCGGCAGTCGCGGTCGCAGCTGCTGATCCTCTCCGACCATGGCGAGATCCATCCGGGCCCGACGGTCTACGACTCGTTCTGGATCCGTGACTCGTCGGTGGAGGCCACGGCCTGCTCACTGGTAGGTGATTCGGCCCTGGCCGAGCACCAGTTGGGCACGCACTACCCGCTGCGGTTCAACCGTGGCACCGGCCGGATCGGCCCCTGCGCCGAGTACGGCTTCTACGGCGGCCCGCACGAGAAGGACGACCGCGAGTGGGACAGCAACGGCCAGGCGCTGTGGGCGACCGGCCGGTTCGACCGCACCATCGGCCGACAGGCCGCGTTCGGGGCGAAGTTGTACGTCCCGTACGTGCGCGACGCGGCTCGCTGGCTCCGCGACAACCGTGACGGGTACGGGCTGTTGCACAGCGGCTGGAGCGCCGAGCACCTCGGTGAACGCGACAAGCCGCACTACTGGGACGACCTCTGGGGTGTCGCCGGGCTGTACGAGGCGGCGCGTCTGGCGGAACGGATCGGCGCACCCGAGGTACCCGAACTCTGGGCCGCCTTCGACGACTTGAAGCGGGCCACCGGGGACTCCATCCGCTGGGTGCTGGCCGAGCAGCGCGCTCGCGGCGCCTGGGAGACGTACATCCCGACCGGGCCCGCCGACGTCGGGCGGCTCGACTCCACGATGATCGGCACGGCCGCCTACTTCCACCCGCTGCGCCTGCACATGGGCGGCAAGCTGGGCGAGGAGGTCGACCGGGCCGCCCGCCACACCCTGGACACGATGTACGCGCACTTCGTCACCGGCGGCTATCGCCACGAGGCGGCCTGGAACGCGTACGGGCCCTATCTGACCCTGCAGTTGGCGCACGCGTACCTGCTGGCGGGCGATCCCGTCCGGATGGACGCGCTGCTCGGCTGGACGGTCGGCGCGGGCTTTCCCCGAACGGCGGGCCGGGTGGCGGCACTTGGCGCGTGGAACGAGCAGCACGCGTTCCCGGTCGCCTCGGACTTCACCGAAGTCCCGTACCGGCCTTGGTACATGGGCGACATCCCGCACGGCTGGGCGGCGGCCGAGTATCTGCTGCTGATCCGCGACATCCTCTTCTTCGAGGCGGACGAGGACCGCGATCCGCATCTCTACATCGCGCCGGGCGTGCGTCCGCACTGGGTGCCGCAGGGCGAAGAGGTCGCGGTGGCGGCGGCGCCCACGCTCTTCGGGAAACCGTTCGGGTACCGGCTCGCGCACGATCCGGTGGGGCGGACGGTGACGGTCGACATCACGGAGGCTCCGGACGGGGTGCGGTTCGTCTATCCGTGCCGGTTCGGCCGGGTGCGGGCGGTGTCCGCCGACGGGCGGGACGTGGAGGTGACGGGCCAGGACGTGCGGGTGCCGGCCGGGACGGAGCGGTTCACCGTGACGTACGAGTGACCGGCGCCGCCGTCAGTACCGCTGCTGGTGCTGCTGGTGCTGCTGGTCCTGCGTGCGGCGGAGACTGAGCCGCTCCTTCTCGGACAGGCCGCCCCAGACGCCGAAGCGTTCGTCGTGGTCGAGCGCGTATTCGAGGCAGGCGGGGCGCATCTCGCACAGTCCGCAGATGCGCTTCGCCTCACGCACCGAGCTGCCCGGCTCGGGAAAGAAGAACTCGGATCCGGTCTCGGCGCACAGTGCCTGTTCCTGCCAGGAGAGGTCGGGCGCGGCAATGGTGTCGTTGTGCATGCCCAGGATCGTGCCGCGCACCGAAAAACGTTCGATCAACGCCGGATCAATGACTGGTCCCGGCACCGGTTCATGAGCGCGGCCCCAATGATGACTCCCGCGGGCCGACGATCGCACGGCGGCGCGCTCCCAGAGGGGCGCGGGGCTGTGTCACTTTGCGGCTCCGCCGGCGCGACAAGCCCCCACCGCCCCGCGCACCCACAACCGCGAGACCCCACCTCACACAGGGACCACCTGACTACCAAGAGTCATTCCGAACCCCGCCAAGCCCAGCGGCAGCGCTCCGGCAGCGATTGTCAGTGTGCGGTGCCAGACTCGGCGGTACAGGCAACGGGACCCCTCATGAGGAGGGCAACATGCTCACCACCCGTTTCGTCACCGGCGCCCCGAACTGGGTCGATCTCGGCATGAGCGACATCGACGGCGCCACATCCTTCTACAACGCCCTCTTCGGCTGGGACTTCCGGTCGGCGGGACCGGAGGCCGGCGGTTACGGCTTCTTCCAACTGGCGGGAAAGACCGCCGCCGGCGGCATGCAGACCTCTCCCGAGCAGGGCCCACCGTCCTGGAACGTGTTCTTCCAGACCCCGGACGCCGACGCCACCGCCAAGGCCGTCGAGCAGACCGGCGGCAACGTGCTCATGGCGCCCGACGACGTCATGGAGGAGGGCCGGCTGGCCGTCTTCAGCGACAGGGCGGGCGTCTCCTTCGGCGTCTGGCAGCCGCGCCAGCTGCGCGGCATCGACATCGCGGGCGCCCCGGGCTCCCTGTGCTGGGTCGAGCTCTACACACCGGACATCGCCGCGGCGGCAGCTTTCTACCACTCCGTACTGGGCCTGGAGACCTCGGCCATGCCGTTCCCCGGCGGCACGTACACGTGCCTCAATCCCGCGGAGGGCGGCGAGGACTCCATGTTCGGCGGTGTCGTCCCGCTGGCCGACGACCCGATCGAGCGGGAGACAGGGGCCTACTGGCTGCCGTACTTCGAAGTCACGGACGCCGATGCCGTGGTCGCCAAGGCCGAGGAACTGGGCGGCACGGTCCGGATGCCCGCCACGTCCGTGGAAGGCGTCGGCCGGACGGCCAAGTTCGCCGACCCGTACGGCGCGCGCTTCGCGGTGATCAAGAGCGAGCCGCGGAGCTGACCACACACCTGCCGACGGGACAGACCTCAAGGCAGACAGCAAGACAGGCGGTTGCCGGGTTCCCCCGATCGGAAATCGGCCACCGCGCCGTCACATACCGTCGACTTCTGAAGGCAAGCAGATTTCGAGAGCGCTCTCAGTCATAACCCTTGACGCCCCAACTCCCCCTGGGAACAGTGGTGTCGCAGGGCGCCGATCCCCCACGGGTCGGCCCGCCCCTGCCTCCCCCCACACCCCAGGAGACTTCCGTGATCTCACGCAGAGCGTTCCTGTCCGGAGCCGCGGCCGTCGGAGCCACCGCAAGCTACCCCGTCTGGGGAAGCGCTCTCAGCCCCACCGCCGAAGCGGCCCCCGCCACATGTGAACTCGCCCTCAAGAACGCCTCGTTGCCGGGCACGGTCCGCGCGTACGTCACCGGGCACGAGCAGTCGACGGGCAACTGGGTGCTGCTGCGGGCCGACGGCGGCGTCTACCGGCCCACCTCACCGTCGGCGCCGCAGACCCCGCTGCCCGTCGACTGCGCCATCCCGCTCGGCGCCGCCGGCTCGGCACCGAAGGTCCTGACACTGCCTCAGATGTTCGGCGCCCGCGTCTACTTCGTCCGGGACAGCACGCTCAACTTCTTCCTCAACCCGGGCCCGGCGCTGGTCGAGCCCGCGTTCGCCACACCCGCCGACTCGAACTACGGCAAGACCTGGTCGTTCTGCGAGTTCACGTTCAACACCCAGCAGCTGTACGCCAACATCAGTTACGTCGACCTGGTCACCGCCCTTCCCATCGGCCTGACCCTGGAGGGCGACGCCACGCACACGGTCGCGCCCCTGCCCAACGGCGCGGTCGACAGGATCGCCTCGGACCTCACGGCACAGGCGGCCAGGGACGGCCAGCCCTGGGACAAGCTGGTGATCCGCGGCAACGGCGGCTCCGTACTGCGCGTGATCTCCCCGCAGAACCTGATGGCCCCGTACTTCGACCCGCCCGCCGAGATGCCGTTCCGCAGTCTCTGGAACAGCTACATCGACGAGGTGTGGGCGAAGTACCGCTCGACGGACCTGAGGATCGACCTCCAGGGCGGCCGGGGCACGCTCGCAGGGCGGGTCAGCGGTGACACGCTCACCTTCGCGGGCGGCCACACCTTCGCCAAACCCACGTCGAAGGACATCTTCACCTGCAACCACGGACCGTTCACCAACAACCCGGGCGACTCCGACGACAAGAAGGCCCTCCTCGCCCGCCTCGCCGCCGGCTTCAACCGCTCGATCATGCTCACCCGCCCCACCCAGCCCAACGGCACGACCACGGCCGACTACTACAAGGGCTCGGCCGTCAACCACTGGTCACGCGTCGTACACGCCAACTCGCCCATCGGCTACGCCTTCCCGTACGACGACGTACGCCCCGACGGCCAGCCCGACGTATCGGGCGCGGCCCACGACGGCAACCCACGCCGCTTCACGGTGACGGTCGGTTCGTAGCAGGCTCGCCCCTTCAGGGGCGCGGGGCTGTGTCGATCTGCGGCTTCACCGCGGGGCGCGAGCAACCCCCACCGGCCCGCACCCGGAACACAGCCCACCCCGCGGAGCGGTTACGCCGAGGCCCGCCGAACCAGTGTCGTCGGCAGCACGACACTGGACGGTGCCCCCGCCAAACCGCCGGAGGCCACCGCGGAGGCGGTCCGGTCGAGACCCCGCAACAGCAACCGCGCCATCAGCCGGCCCATCTCCTCGATGTCCTGCCGGACCGTCGTGAGGGGTGGGTCGGCCTGCTCGGTGAACGGCAGCATGTCGTCGAAGCCGACCACGGCGACGTCCTCGGGCACCCGCCGCCCCAGCTCACGCAGGACGCGCATGGCGCCCACCGCCGTGAGGTCGTTGGCGGCGAACACCGCGTCCAGGTCGGGGCAGCGGTCGAGGAGTTCCCGCATCGCGTGCTCACCGCCCGCCGGGGTGAAGTCGCCCTCCGCGATCAGCTTCGGGTCGGCCTCCACCATCACGTCCCGGAACCCGTCGAGCCGGTCGACAGCCGAAGTCTGGTCGAGGGCGCCGGTGATGTGGCCGATGTGCCGACGGCCCAGCCCGACGAGATGACGTACGGCCTCTCGGGCGCCGCCCCGGTTGTCGCAGTCGACATAGACCGCGCCGCGCGAGCCGTCGATCCAGCCGGGCCGTCCGCCGTACACCGTCGGCACACCGTGGATGAGGCCGGGCAGCGGGTCGTCGAGGTGCAGCGAGAAGACGAGCGCGCCGTCGACATGGCCGCCGGCGAGATAGCGGGCCACGCGCGCGTGGTCGTCGCGCCCCTCCGTGAGCAGCAGCACGAGCTGCGAGTCGTGAGCCGTCAGTTCCTTGCTGATGCCCCGGAGCTGAAGTGCGAAGAAGGGGTCCGCGAAGACCTTGGTCTCCGGTTCGGCGATCACCACGGCGACGGCGTCGTGCCGCCGGGTCACGAGGCTGCGCGCGGCCTGGTTGGGCACGTAGCCGAGTTCCTCGACGGCCTGCCTGACCCGCTCGACCAGGGGCTCCCGCACACCGTCACCGCCGTTGACGACACGCGACACGGTGGCCCGGGACACTCCGGCCCTGGCGGCCACGGCCTCCAGGGTCGGACGGGGCTCTGTCGACTGCTCGGACACCTCGGGGCTCCTCAGGGCGGCGTTTGCGGATCAGGATAGCCGCCGTACGACGCGTCATTGAGAGCGCTCCCTGTTCAGGTGGTCGAATGTGCTTCCCTGGAAAACCGCCTTGCCGGCGCCCCGAAGGGACGCGAGGAACCGCGCGGCAGGCCACATCGAACCCGCGGACACCAACCGGCCCCTCCAGCGGTGCCGTCAGTGCTCGTGCGGCTCGTACCCCGGGATCGTCCCGTCCGTCTTCTTCACCAGGAACAGGCCCGCCATCCCCATGTCGGAATGGCTCTGGACGTGGCAGTGGTACATCCACGCCCCGGCCCCGACGCCCTCCCCCGCGATCACCTGGAATCCGAACGAGTCGGCGGGCCCCACGATCTTGTTGTCGATGACCTGGCTCGGGTCGTCGGGGCCGGTCAGCAGGCCGGTGCGGTTGTCCGCCCAGCGATGACCGTGCACATGGAACGTGTGGTAGTACTCGCCGTGCGTGATCATCACGAACTCGACGCGATCGCCCACCGTGGCCTCGAAGTCGGGGCTCTGGTGGCCGGGCCTGTTGTTGATCGTCATGTCGTTGAAGACGATCGTGTGCGTCTTGTCGGGGAGGATGTCTCCCTTGCGGCGGACGATCACAGGACCGTAGAGGCCTTTGCGGAGCCCGCCCGTGCCGTGTTCGGTGCCGACGACGTGGTCGTGGTAGTGCCAGTAGCCCGCGCTGCCCGCCCGCCAGGTGCCGTCCTTGCGGCGACCGGGGGCGTGGGTGCGCCAGGTGTACGTACGGGTGTCGCCCGGTTCGACCTGGGACCTGCTCAGCTTCGTGCCGTCGCTGGAGATCTCGTAGTCCACGCCGTGGACGTGCAGACTCGCCGCCACGTCCATCGTGTTCTCGACCTCGATGTGGGCGGTGTCGCCCTCGTTGAGTTCGATCAGCGGGCCGGGGATCGAGGCGTTGCCCTTCTCGAAGCCGTAGCCCATCGAGCCGTCGGCCAGCTTCTCGATGTAGAGCTTGAGGTGCTTCACCTCGCCGCCCGCGGGCGCGGTCCGGACCGGACTGTCCGCGGAGGTCGCGTCCTGCGCCGCCACGAGCGACAACGATGTCGCGACGGTGGCCACCGCGGCCCCGCCCAGCACCATGCGCCGACTGAGGCCGCGTCTGTCCATGTCGTCCGTGGTGCCCATGCCGAACTCCCCCAACCTGGTGCGGAATCAACGGAATTGACGGAATAGAAGGACCGAGTGACAGAGACGAACCCGGGAGACGGTAGTGGCATCGCGCCCGTTTATCCACACCCAGGACAAAGTTCGCGCGATCCCGGTCATACCTATTGGCGAGTTCCACGAAAAGGTCTAGCTTCCATGGCGCTGTTGCTGTGACGCGAGTGAGCCAAAGGGACCCAGGCTGTAGCACCCCGGCGGCGAACCGAGCCCTAGAGGAAGCAGAGGGGTGGGTGACCACATGCGGTTCACACCGCATCAAAAGCCCTTGACCGTACGAGGGTTGAGCAGAGGTAGACGGAGAGGCTGGGCGGCCGCGCTGGCCGCCGGAGTCGTCACCGCGGGCGTCCTCTCGGGGCCGGCCGCGAGCGCGCGCCCGGCGCCCGACCCGGCGCTGACAACGATGTCGATCAAGTCGCCGCCCGGCGGCGCCGACGTTCGCGTGCTGATCTTCCACGGCTCCGCGGCGAACGGCGAGGAGTCGCCCGTCGTCAACGCCGGGATCGAGGCGATCGAGGACATCGGCCTGACCGGGCCGGCGGCACAACGGTTCAGCGTGACGGCCACGGACGACGCCTCGGTCTTCACCGACGACACGGAGCTCAGCCGCTTCAACGCCGTCGTCTTCCTCACCGGCGGCGGAGACATCCTCGAACCGGAGCAGGAGTCCGGTCTGGAGGCGTACATGGAGGCGGGCGGCGGTTTCCTCGGCGTCCATGACGCGGCCCGCGCCGAGCCCTACTCCGACTGGTTCACGGGACTCGTCGGCGCCCGTCCGGCGGCCGGCAGCCCAACCGCCGTGCAGCGGGCGACCGTTGAGGTCGGTGACCGCCAGCATCCGGCCGCCAAGGACCTCCCGCTCCAGTGGAAGCGCCCCGACCAGTGGCTGAACTGGGTCAAGAACCCGTCCGGCGACGTGCACACCGTGGCCCGCGTCCGCGAGTCGACGTACCAGCCGGGCGACAGCAAGAACGGCGCCGACCACCCGGTGTCCTGGTGCCGCGACTACGACGGCGGCCGCTCCTTCTACACCGGCATGGGCGGCACGGTCTCCTCTTACGACGAGACGGACTTCCGCGCCCATCTGCGCGGGGCCCTGAACTGGACGACCCGCATCGCGCAGGCCGACTGCAAGGCCACGATCAACGCCAACTACAAGGCGGAGCGCCTGACCCAGCCCAACCAGCCGGGCCAGAACGACCAGATCGGCGAGCCGCACGGCCTGGTCACCGCGCCCGACGGCCGCGTGCTCTACATCGGCCGGGGCGGCGCCGACTCCTCGCAGCCCGTCGTCACGGACTGGAACAACCCGGACATCGGCAAGGGCAAGGGCGAGATCCACGTCTACGACCCGAGGACCAAGAAGGTCACGCTGGCCGGTGCGCTCACCGTCTTCGGCAACAAGGGCGGCGGCGACGAGCTCATCAAGGTCGAAGAGGGCCTGCTGGGCATCGAGTTGGACCCGCGGTTCGAGGAGAACGGCTGGGTGTACCTGCACTACACGCCGCACTCCCGGATCAACCGCGACACCCGGATGGCCGAGCGCTACGTCTCCCGCTTCACCCTCAGCTCGACCACGGGCAAGCTGGACATGTCCAGCGAGAAGGTCCTGCTGAAGTGGCCGGTGCAGATCCACAGCTGCTGCCACTCGGGCGGCGGTATGGCGTGGGACTCGAAGGGCAACCTCTACATCGCGACCGGCGACAACAACTCCAGTGGCTTCAGCAGCGGTTACTCGGGCAACAACCCGCAGCCGAACTACAAGGGGGTCTCCTTCGCGGACGCGCGCCGCACCGCGGGCAACACCAACAACCTCAACGGCAAGATCCTGCGCATCCACCCGGAACAGGACGGCACGTACACCCTGCCCGAGGGGAACCTCTTCACCGGCAAGGAGACCGCCGAGGGCGGCGGCAAGACGCGCGGTGAGATCTATGTGATGGGTGTCAGGAACCCGGCACGCATCTCGATCGACAAGAAGACCGACACGCTGTACGCGGGCTGGGTCGGCCCGGACGCCTCGGCGCCGTCGACGACCTGGGGTCCGGCGAAGTACGACACGTTCGCCGCGATCACCAAGCCGGGCAACCACGGCTGGCCGTACTGCATGGGCAACAAGCAGCCCTACCGGGACCGCAACCTGCCCGATCCCAACCAGCCGCTCGGCTGGTACAACTGCGACGCGCCGAAGAACGAGTCGCCCAACAACGACGGTCTCGTCAACCTTCCGCCGGTCACCTCCAACACCATCTGGTACTCGCCGCAGGGCGGCGGCCCGGACTTCCCCCGCGACGCCAACGGCATCCCGTCCTACAAGGTCGAGGACCAGAAGTTCCTGCTGCCGTGGCTGAAGGGCGGCGGCCAGGCGGCGATGGACGGGCCGGTCTACCGGTACGACGCCACGACGGCGAGCACTGCCAAGTGGCCCTCGTACTGGGACGGAAAGTGGTTCGTCGGCGACTTCTACGACGCCGACCAGCCGCGGCACGCGGTGCTGCTCGACCCCAAGACGGCCGGGCAGGGCGGCATTCCGGTGCACGCCGAGTCGCTGAAGAAGATCATTCCCATCGGCAACGACGGCATCAAGAACCTCATGGACTGGAAGTTCGGCCCCGACGGCACGCTGTACGTCCTCGACTACGGGCGCGGCTTCTTCACGTCGGACTCCAAGTCCGCGCTGTGGCAGGTGACGTACAAGGGCGGTGGCCCCACTCCTGCCGCCGATCAGCTGGCCAGGGAGGCGCAGTGACAAGCGTGACGGACATGCGAAGGCGAAGAACTGGACGGCTGTGGACGGCACTTGTGGCGTCGCTGCTGATGGTGCTCGGGCTCGCGTCCACCTCGGCGACCGGCCAGACCGACGGCGCTCCGGCCGGCGCGGCGGCGGCCGCACAGACACTCACGTGGACGGCCGGCGACGACATCACCAAGTACGCGTCCGCACCCACCACGGCGGTCGCGGGCCCCACGACGATCGTCTTCGAGAACAGCAAGGCGACCGGCAACACCATGGGAATGCCGCACACGTTGACGTTCGACGTGTCCGACCCGGAGTACCAGAACGACGTACCGCTGAACATCCTGGCCAACCCGAACGACGACCAGGGCGGCAAGTACACGGCCGAGGTGACACTCACTCCCGGCCGGTACCGCTACTTCTGCACCATCCCCGGCCACGGCCAGATGCAGGGCATCCTCGTGGTCACCGAGGGCACCGGTGAAGACACCACCGCGCCCGAGACCGCGGCGGACGTGAGCGGTACGCGGAACGCGGACGGCGCGTACGTCGGTTCGGCGACCGTGACGCTCAGCGCGACGGACGCCGGTTCGGGTGTGGAACGGATCGAGTACGCGATCGGTGACGCGGGTGCCTGGCAGCCGTACACCACGCCGGTGGTGGTCGATCAGGTCGGCGCCCACCAGGTCCGCTACCGGGCGCTCGACAAGGCCGGGAACATGGCCGCCGAGAAGGCGGAGTCGTTCACGGTGGTCGCCAAGCCGACGGACGACACCACTCCTCCGGAGGCCTCGGCCTCCGTGACCGGCGAGCAGAACCCGCAAGGGGAGTACCTCTCCATGGCGACCGTCACGGTGACGGCCTCCGACACCGGTTCCGGCGTCAACACCATCGAGTACGCGCTCGGTGACGCGGGTGCCTGGCAGCCGTACACCGCCCCGGTCATGGTCCACGAGGTGGGCACCCACAAGGTGCGCTTCCGGGCCACGGACAAGGCGGGCAACGCGGCGGCCGAGAAGTCCGTCTCGTTCACCGTGGTCGCACCGCCCGAGGAGGACAAGACTCCCCCGGTGACCGGTGTGAGCGTCGACGGCACGAAGAACTCGTCCGGGGCGTACATCAACAGCGCCAAGGTGACGGTGACCGCGACGGACGCGCACGGTTCGGGGGTCGAGGCGATCGAGTACTCGCTCGACGGCGGGCCCTACCTCGCCTACACCACTCCCGTGGTGGTCGACCGCGTGGGCGCGCACACGGTGGCGTACCGCGCACGCGACAAGGCGGGCAACACCTCGGACGCGCGTACGGTGAGCTTCACGATCGCCCCGGGCGGCGGTGTTCCGGCACCCAACTGTGCTGAGTACGACGAGCGGTTGACGGTCATCGTCGGCACGATCGACTCGGGCGTGCCGAACCGGATCACCAACAGCCGTTGCCGCATCAACGAGTTGATCGAGGACGAGAAGGAGTGGACGTCCCACGCGCTGTTCCTCAAGCACGTGAAGACGGTCCTGGACGCCCTCCTGAAGGAAGGTGTCGTCGTCGAGCGCGAGTACGACCTGATCAACGAGGCGGCCGAGGAGTCCGGCATCGGCAGGCCCGGCCAGACCGAGGGCTACCGGACGATCCTCGACGGTACGCCGGCGTCGTTCGCCAAGTGGCAGCACGTGGGCGGCGGTTCGTTCGGTCTGAACGCCGACGGGACCATCACCTCGGGCACCTCGAAGGCCGGGCTCGGCATGCTGTGGTTCCCCGAGCGCAAGTACGGGGACTTCTCCCTGAAGCTCCAGTGGCGTGACGACGCGCCGGGCACGGGCAACACCAACTCCGGTGTGTTCGTGCGGTTCCCCGGGGTCCACAACCACCCCGAGGAATCACGGCCCGAGTGGGTCGCCATCAAGTACGGGCACGAGATCCAGGCGTTCGACAGCCCAACCGGCGACATGTACAAGAGCGGTTCGGTCTACGGCTTCGACCGGGTGGGTCTGGCCGGTGCCGGTGTCACCCAGAAGGGCACCTGGAACGACTACGAGATCCGTGTGGTGGACCAGCACTACTCGATCTACCGCAACGGTGTGCTGATCAACGAGTTCGACAACACCGGTGGCCAGGACTTCACCCCGCCGCGCTCGGACGACCCGGGCACGGACGGGCGACGGTTCGCCTCCGGCTATCTCGGACTGCAGGTGCACGGCACGACGGATGTCGTCTCGTACCGGGACATCAGGATCAAGGAGTTGTGATCAAGGAGTTGTAGGGCCGTTCTCCTTCTTGTTCCTGGCCCTGCTCGGCTGTACCCGCTTCGGCTCGCCCGGCATCTTCGGGTACTCGGGCGGGTACGGCAGATCGCCCAGGCCGTGGTCGTGTTCGTCACGGCTGGCGAGTTCGAGCAGGGCTTCGAGGGAGTAGGCGTGCTCGTCCATGTCCGCGTGCACATCGCCTAGTCGGGTGAAGCGCGCGGGCATGGTCGCGAGGTCGAAGTCACGGGGTACGGCGTCGGGGACCTCGTCCCAGGTGAGGGGCGCCGACACCGGGGCGTGCGGGCGGGGGCGTACGGAGTAGGCGGAGGCGATGGTGCGGTCGCGGGCCGTCTGGTTGTAGTCGACGAAGATCTTCTCGCCCCGCTCCTCCTTCCACCAGGCCGTGGTCACCTGCTCCGGCATCCGCCGCTCCAGCTCGCGGCCGACTGCGATCGCGGCCCGGCGGACCTGGGTGAAGGTCCAGCGAGGCTCGATCGGCACGAAGACATGCAGGCCGCGACCTCCGGATGTCTTGGGAAAGCCACGCAGATCCCCGTACTCGTGAAGCACCTCACGCAGTTCGTGGGCGGCGCGGACGGCGTCGCTGTAGTCGGTGCCCGGCTGAGGGTCGAGGTCGATGCGCAGTTCATCTGGGCTGTCGACGTCGTCACGGCGTACGGGCCAAGGGTGAAAGGTGAGCGTGCCGTACTGGGCGGCCCACACGACGGCGGCGGCCTCGGTCGGACACATCTCGTCGGCGCTGCGGCCGCTGGGAAAGGTGATGTGGGCGGTAGGAATCCAGTCGGGCATGTTCTTCGGCGCCCGCTTCTGGAAGAACGACTCGCCGGTCACGCCGTCCGGGTAGCGCTCCAGGGTCGTGGGCCGGTTCCGCAGTGCGCGCAGGATGCCCGGGCCGACGGCGATGTAGTACTCGGCGAGATCCCGCTTGGTGAACCCGCGCTCCGGAAAGAAGACCTTGTCCGGACTGGACAACCGCACCTTCCGCCCCGCCGCCTCCAACTCCACCGCGTCTCCCATGCGAGCCACGGTAGGCGTACTGCGCATACCTCGCACATTTGGGCCTAAGCCAGCACATCGGGCGAACCGTCTCCGATCCGCGCAGAATCGGAACATGGATCTACCGGTGATGCCGCCCGTGAAGCCCATGCTCGCCAAGTCCGCGGCGAGGATTCCGCCGGACATGCACTACGAGGCGAAGTGGGACGGGTTCCGGGCGATCGTCTTTCGGGACGGGGACGAGGTCGAGATCGGCAGTCGCAGCACGAAGTCGCTGGTCAGGTACTTCCCGGAGCTGGTGGAGGCGCTGCGGGAGCGGCTGCCGGAACGCTGTGTGGTCGACGGGGAGATCGTGATCGCACGCGAGGGGCGGCTCGACTTCGACGCGCTCACCGAGCGCATCCATCCGGCGGCCTCCCGCGTGAAGACGCTCTCCGAGCGGAATCCGGCGTCGTTCGTGGCGTTCGACGTGCTCGCGCTCGCCGACGAGTCGCTGCTGGACGTTCCGCTGAGCGACCGGCGGGCGCTGCTCGTGGCGGCGCTGTCCGGTGCCACGGCTCCCGTGCATGTGGCGCCGGCGACGACGGACATCGAGGTGGCACGGCGGTGGTTCGAGCAGTACGAGGGTGCGGGTCTCGACGGGGTGGTCGCCAAGCCGCTCACCTCGCAGTACCGGCAGGACGAGCGCCTGATGTTCAAGATCAAGCACGAGCGCACGGCGGATGTCGTCGTCGCGGGCTACCGGCTCCACAAGAGCGGGCCGGTCGTCGGTTCGCTGCTGCTCGGTCTGTACGACGACAGGGGCGCGTTGCAGCACGTGGGGGTGTGCGCGGCGTTCACGATGAAGCGGCGCGAGGAGCTGATCGCGGAGTTGGAGCCGCTGCGGATGGAGTCGGCCGCAGGGCATCCTTGGGCGGCGTGGACGGAGGGCGCGGCGCACGAGTCCGCGCGGATGCCGGGCGCGCCCAGCCGGTGGACGGGCAAGAAGGACCTCTCCTGGCTGCCGCTGCGGCCGGAGCTGGTGTGCGAGGTGGCGTACGAGCACATGGAGAACGGCGAGCGCTTCCGGCACACGGCCCGCTTCCGCCGCTGGCGCCCGGACCGTACGCCGGAGAGCTGCACCTACGCCCAGCTGGAGGAGCCGGTCGGCTACGACCTGGCGGACATCCTGGGACCGCGGGACTGACCGCGGGACTGACCGGCGCCGACCGGACCGCGGTGGGCGGGGCGCACGTGGGTACCCGGACGGTCTCCATCCGGGCCCCTCGGCATGTATCGATCGGTCATCAACTTGGGCTGATCGGCCGATCAGCGCGCGCAATCAGAACCGAGCGGGTAAGGCCATCAATGAACTTATAAGCACACAATCATCAATACGAGAATTGGTGGCATCGGTGGGCATGGGACGGATGGCGCTCAGGCGGCGCCGCACGATGACGGCGGCATTGCTGGCTGCCACAGCGGCCGCCGCCCTGGCGTCGGGCTGTACGACAGCGGGCGGCCGACTCGACGACGGGCGCGGAGACGTCCCCGGCAGCACGGACAGCGGCACCCCGGAGAGCGCGGAGTCCCGCGCCCCCTCACCGCTCGCCGTGAAGATCGACAACGTCCCCGCCGCCCGGCCGCAGACGGGCCTGGACGCCGCGGACATCGTGTACGCGGAGCAGGTGGAGGGCGGCCTCAGCCGGCTGATGGCGGTGTACGCGACGAAGCTGCCGAAGGCCGTCGGCCCGGTGCGCAGCGCCCGCGAGTCGGACCTGGAGCTGCTGCGTCAGTTCAACGAGCCGACGCTGGCCTTCTCGGGGGCCCAGGGCAAGCTGATGCCGCTGATCGACAAGGCGCCGCTGCGCGCGGTGACCCCGGAGGACGACGAGAAGGCGTACTACCGGGGGGCGGACAAGCCCTTGCCGCACAACCTCTACCTGCGCCCGGAACGGCTCCTGAAGTCCGCGCCCGGAGCCGACGCGCTGACGACGGGGTTCCGCTACGGGGCCGCTCCCGCGGGCGGCAAGGCCGAGAGCACACGCACGGTCCGCTTCCCGGCGGCCCGTTTCACCTTCGACTGGGCGCAGGACCGGCAGCGCTGGCTGGTGTCGATGGACGGCGGTCCGACGGTCACGACCGACGGCAAGCGGGTGGCCGCCTCGACGGTCGTCGTGCAGTACGTGAACGTCCGGAAGTCCTCGTTCCGCGACTTCCTGGGCAACAACACCCCGTACACGAACACCGTGGGCTCGGGGACGGCGAAGGTCCTGCGCGACGGCAAGGTCTTCGACGCCGGCTGGAAGCGTCCGGCGGCCGAGGACGGCACGGAGTTCACGACGACGGACGGCAGTCCGCTGAACTTCGCGGAGGGCCAGGTCTGGGTGGTGTTCGCGAAGGCCTGAGCCTCAGCTCTGCGTGACGAGTGGCGCCGCCGGGGCGCCGGGATTGCGCAGTCCCTCCGCCGCGTCCGACACCCGCTGGAGCAGATCGAAGAAGACGGTCTGCTCCTCGGTGGAGAGCGGCGCCAGGAAGACCTGGTTCATCCGCGCCGTCCGTACCGTCAGTTTCCGGTGGACGCGTACGCCGTCCTCGGTGAGGCGGAGCAGGAAGCGCCGGCCGTCCTGGGTGTCGCGGACCTTGTCCAGGAGTCCGCGCCGGCCGAGGCGGCTGATGACCTCGGCGATGGTGGACCGGTCGAGCCCGACCCGCTCCCCCACCGAGCGCTGGTCGAGCCCCGGCTCGGCGACGAGCGCGTTCAGGACCGCGAACTGGGGTGAGGTGATCTCCTCGGAGACCATCGTGTTCCAGAGCAGGTAGTGCGCCTGCTGCAGTCGCCGGGCCAGGTGCCCGGGGTGGGCGGAGAGATCCACCGCGGCCATGTGCCCTCCTTGTTCGTTGGTGCACTGAACGATACCGGGCATCCGCTCCCCTTGTCTCGCCCTGTATCGCCTTGTCTCACCGTGCGACGAGACCATGAGCTGCGGATTACCTTGGGGTCTTGACTGCCCGGGGTTCGAATGGCAGCGTGTTTGAAACCTCGAAGAAATACTCAGTGTGCTGACTAATCTGGCCACTGACGCTCGGTAGAGATGAGGCTTCGCAGATGGACAAGGTGGTCGCCACAGCCGCCGAGGCAGTGGCCGATGTGCCCGACGGCGCGACCCTGGCGGTCGGCGGTTTCGGTCTCAGCGGTGTGCCGAACGTACTGATCGAGGCGCTGTACGAGCGCGGGGTCTCAGGCCTGGGCGTGGTCTCGAACAACTGCGGGGCGATGGAGTCCGGCCTCGCGGTACTGCTGGCGTCCGGGCGGATCGCCCGGGTGACCGGCTCCTACATCGGGGCGAACAAGGAGTTCGCACGGCAGTATCTGGGCGGTGAGCTGGAGGTGGAGATGATCCCGCAGGGCACCCTGGCCGAGCGGCTGCGGGCCGGCGGCGCCGGGATTCCCGCGTTCTACACGCCGGCGGGCGTAGGCACGCAGGTCGCCGACGGCGGACTGCCCTGGCGCTACGACGGCAGCGGCGGCGTGGCTCTGGCGTCGCCGCCCAAGGAGGTGCGGGAGTTCGACGGTACGGAGTACGTGCTGGAGCACGGGATCCGTACCGACTTCGCACTGGTGCGGGCGGCGAAGGGCGACCGGCACGGGAACCTCGTCTTCAACAAGTCGTCCCGGAACTTCAACCCGCTGGCCGCGATGGCCGGGCGGGTGACGATCGCCGAGGTGGAGGAACTGGTGGAGCCGGGCGAGATCGACCCGGACGCCGTGCATCTGCCGGGGATCTTCGTGCAGCGGGTTCTCGCGCTCACGCCCGAGCAGGCGAACTCCAAGCTGATCGAGAAGCGGACGGTCTCGGCACCCGTCACAAAGGGAGCCGCAGAGGGAACGGTGCGTGCGTGATGGCCTGGAGCAGGGAAGAGATGGCCGCCCGCGCCGCGCGCGAGCTTCACGACGGCCAGTACGTGAACCTCGGCATCGGTCTGCCGACGCTGATCCCCAACTACCTCCCGCCGGGCGTGGAGGTCATCCTGGAGTCGGAGAACGGCATCCTGGGCACCGGCCCGTATCCGACCGAGGAACAGGTCGACCCGGACCTGATCAACGCGGGCAAGGAGACCGTCACGGTCCTGCCCGGGGCCTCCTACTTCGACTCCTCGCTCTCCTTCGGGATGATCCGCGGCGGGCACATCGACGTCGCCGTGCTGGGCGCCATGCAGGTCTCCGCGGGCGGGGACCTCGCCAACTGGGCCATCCCCGGCAAGATGATCACCGGGATCGGCGGCGCGATGGACCTCGTCCATGGCGCCCGTACGGTCATCGTGGTCATGACCCACACCGCCAAGGACGGCTCGCCGAAGATCCTTCAGGAGTGCGCGCTGCCGCTGACCGGCAAGGCGTGCGTCAACCGGGTCATCACCGACCTCGGCGTCTTGGACGTCACCGACGACGGGCTCGTGCTGATCGAGACCGCGCCCGGCGTCACCGTCGAGGAGGTAGTGGCGAAGACCGCCGCGAAGGTCCGTATCGCCGACGAGCTCACTGACCAGCTCACCGAGGAGATCCAGTCGTGAAGGACGTCTACATCGTCGACGCGGTCCGCACACCGTTCGGCAAGTACAGCGGGTCGCTGGCATCCGTGCGCCCGGACGATCTCGCCGCCCACGCGATCCGTGAACTCATCGCCCGTACGCCGGAGTTGGACCCCTCCCGGATCGAGGACGTGTACTTCGGCAACGCGAACGGCGCCGGTGAGGAGAACCGCAACGTCGCCCGCATGGCCGGACTGCTGGCCGGGCTGCCCACCTCCGTACCCGGCGTGACGGTCAACCGGCTGTGCGCCTCCGGTCTCGAAGCCGTCATCCAGGCGGCCCGCGCCATCGCGGTCGGTGACGCGTCGATCGCCCTGGCCGGCGGCGTGGAGTCGATGACCCGCGCCCCCTACGTGCTGCCCAAGAACGACAAGCCCTTCCCCGCCGGGCACACCGAGCTGTACTCCACCACCCTGGGCTGGCGGATGACGAACCCGAGGATGGACCCGCAGTGGACCATCCCGCTGGGCGAGTCCGCCGAACTCATCGCCGACAAGCACAAGATCAGCCGCGAGCAGCAGGACGAGTACGCGCTCGCCAGTCACCAGAAGGCCGCCCAGGCCCAGACGGACGGCCTGTTCGACGCCGAACTCGCGCCGGTGCCGGTCCCGCAGCGCAAGGGCGACCCGCTGGTCTTCGGCGCCGATGAATGCGTACGCGCCGACGCCTCGCTGCCCGCGATGGCCAGACTCAAGCCGTCTTTCCGCACGGAGCACGGCACGGTCACCGCGGGGAACGCGTCGCCCCTGAACGACGGCGCCGCCGCCCTGCTCCTGGTCGACGAGGAGGGTCTCAAGGCCACCGGTCGCGAACCCCTCGCCCGCGTCTCCGCGACCGGCGTCTCCGCGCTCGACCCGCACTACTTCGGACTCGCCCCCGTCGAGGCCGTCAACCGGGCACTCGCCAAGGCGGGCAAGCAATTTGACGACCTGTCAACTCTCGAACTGAACGAGGCGTTCGCCGCCCAGGTCCTCGGCTGCGTCGCCGAATGGCCCGAGTTCGACCCGGCGATCCTCAACCCCCGGGGCGGCGCCATCGCGCTCGGTCACCCGCTCGGCGCGTCCGGCGCCCGGCTCGCCGGGACCGTGGCGCACCAGCTCGCCCGCAAGGGCACCGGGGTCGGCGTCGCCACCCTCTGCATCGGCGTCGGCCAGGGCCTCGCCCTCGTACTGGAGCGTTAGGAACTCTCATGGCTCTCACCCAGTCGGACATCGACATCGAGATCAAGGATCACCAGGACTCGTACGACAAGGCGGTCGCGGGCGGCGCCCCGATCCTGCACCACCCGCGGCGCGACTACGCCCCGTACCGCAGCTCGCTGCTGCGCCACCCCAAGCAGCCGCTGGTCGCCGTGAGCGGCGGCGACCCGGAGGCGGTCGAGCTGTCGGGACCGGTGTTCGGGGTCACCGACATCACCGAGCACGACAGCGATCTGACCCTCCAGCACAGGGGCGAGCCGATCGGTGAGCGCATGACCGTGTCGGGCCGGCTGCTCGACCGCGAGGGCCGCCCCGTGCGCGGCCAGCTCGTCGAGATCTGGCAGGCCAACGCCGCCGGGCGGTACATCCACCTGCGCGAGCAGCATCCGGCGCCGCACGACCCCAACTTCACCGGTGTGGGGCGGACCCTGACGGACGATCAGGGCCGGTACTCGTTCACCACGATCAAGCCGGGCCCGTACCCGTGGGGCAACCACACCAACGCGTGGCGGCCCGCGCACATCCACTTCTCGGTGTTCGGCACCGCGTTCACCCAGCGGCTCGTGACGCAGATGTACTTCCCGAGCGACCCGCTGTTCCGGTACGACCCGATCCTCCAGTCCGTGACGGACGAGGCGGCCCGGAACCGGCTGATCGCCACGTACAACCACGATCTCTCGCGGCCCGAGTTCTCGATGGGCTACGAATGGGACATCGTCCTCGACGGTCCCTCCGCCACCTGGATCGAGGAAGGCCGTTGAGCATGACCGAGACGACCGAGCGGTTGCTCCCCACCCCGTCCCACACCATCGGCCCGTTCTACGGCCACGCGCTCCCCTTTCCGGGCGGCGCCGAGGTGGCGCCCCAGGGCCACTCCGACGCCATCACCCTGCACGGGTACGTGTTCGACGGCGCGGGCACACCGATCCCCGACGCCCTGCTGGACTTCTGGCAGGCGGCCCCCGACGGCTCGCTGAAGGGCACGCCCGGCTCGATGCGCCGCGACCCGTCGACGGGCGGGTTCGTGGGCCGCAACGGCGTCGACTTCACGGGCTACGGACGGGTCCCCACGGACGCCGACGGGCACTACGCGCTCCACACGCTGCCGCCGGGCAACACCGGGCTGCCGTACATCAGCGTGTGCGTGTTCGCGCGCGGTCTGACGCATCACCTCTTCACCCGCGCGTACCTCGCCGACGGCGCGGACCCGCTGCTCGACTCGCTGCCGGCCGAGCGGCGCGCCACGCTGATCGCGGCCGAGGGCACGAACCGGACGTACCGTTTCGACATCCGCCTTCAGGGCGAAGGCGAAACGGTCTTCCTGGAGTTCCAGTGACAGCTGCCGCCCCTGCCGATCCCGTCGGTCCCACCGGTTCGGGCGATCCCGTCGGTCCCGGTGATTCCGTCGGTTTCGACGCCGGTCTGCTCGCGCCCGGCCGTGCGGGGTCGCCCGCCGAGTCCGCGACCGGTGACCGCGCCTTCCTTCAGGCGCTGCTGGACGCGGAGGCGGCACTCACCCGCGCGCAGGCCGCGCTCGGCCTCGCCCCCGCGGAGGCGGCCGACGCCGTCACCGCGGCGGCCGACGCCGCGCGCTTCGACGTCCGTGATCTGGCCCTGCGCGCACGGGGCGGCGGCAACCCGGTGATCCCGCTGGTCGCGGATCTGACGGCGGCTGTCGAGGCGGTCGAAACCGAGCACGCCCCCTATGTCCACCGGGGCGCGACCAGCCAGGACATCATGGACACGGCCGCCATGCTGGTCGCCGCCCGGACGCTGGACCTGGTCCTGGCGGACCTCGCCCGTACGGAGATCGCGCTGGCGCGACTCGCACGCGAGCACCGGGACACGGTCATGCCGGGGCGCACCCTCACCCAGCACGCCGTGCCGACCACCTTCGGACTGAAGGCGGCCGGCTGGCGGTCACTGGTGCTGGACGCGAGGGACCGCCTCCAAGCCGCACGGGACCGACTCCCGGCCCAACTCGGCGGCGCGGCGGGCACGTTGGCGGCCTTCACGGCGTACGGCGCCCCGGACACGGGTGCCCTCGTCGAGGCGTACGCCCGTGAACTGGGCCTCACCGCACCGGTGTTGCCCTGGCACACTTTGCGCACTCCCGTCGCCGACGTGGCCGGAGCCCTCGCGTTCACCGCGGGCGCCCTCGGCAAGGCGGCCACGGACGTGCTCGTCCTCGCCCGTACGGAGATCCGTGAGTTGAGCGAGGGCACGGGCGGCGGTTCCTCCGCCATGCCGCACAAGGCGAACCCGGTGCGCTCCACCCTCGTCGCCGCGGCGGCCCGCCGGGCACCGCAGCTCGCCGCGACGCTGTACGGGTCGCTGGCCGCCGAGGACGAACGGCCCGCCGGTGCCTGGCACACCGAGTGGGAACCCCTGCGTGACCTGCTGCGTCTTGTCGGCGGAGCCGCGCGCGACACGGCAGAGCTGACCGAGGGTCTGCGGGTCCACGCGGACGCGATGCGCGCCCATCTGGACCTCACCCACGGCCTGATCGTCTCCGAGCGGCTGTCCGCCGAACTCGCGCCGGTACTCGGGCGCGCCCGGGCCAAGGAACTGCTCACGCGCGCCGCGCGACGGGCCACCGCCGAGAACCGCCCGCTCGTGGAACTCCTCACCGAGGAGCCCGAGTTGAAGGACCTCGACCTCGTGGCTCTCACCGACCCGACCCAGTACACCGGTTCCGCCGGTGCCCTCACCGACCGTGCCCTGGAGCGAAGTTGAGCACCCAACAGCCCCTTTCCGACGGCAAGTCGCTCCACCACCGCGCCGAGGGTCCCGTAACCGCTCCTCCGCTTCTCCTCGGCCCGTCCCTCGGCACGTCGACGGCCCTGTGGGACAAGGTCGCGCCCGAACTGTCCGTCACCCACCGGGTCGTGCGCTGGGACCTGCCGGGCCACGGCGACTCCCCCGCAGGACTGATCGGCCCCGGCGCGACCATCGCCGACCTCGCCGCGCTGGTGCTCGCGCTCGCCGACTCGCTCGGCCTCGACCGGTTCTCGTACGCCGGTGTCTCGCTCGGCGGCGCGGTGGGGCTCCATCTCGCCGTCCATCACCCCGAGCGGGTCGAGCGGCTCGCGGTGATCTGTTCCTCCGCCCACTTCAACGGCTCCAAGCCGTGGGAGGAGCGGGCCGCGACCGTCCGCGCCGAGGGGATGGCCGGGCTTGCGGAGGCGGCCAACTCCCGTTGGTTCACCCCGGGGTTCACCGTTCCGGAGCTGATCGAGGACCTCCGCACGGCGGATCCGGACGCGTACGCGGCCTGCTGTGACGCGCTGGGGGACTTCGACATCCGGGAGCGGCTGCCGGAGATCGGCGCGCCCACGCTGCTCGTCGCCGGGCGTGAGGATCCCGCGACGCCGCCCGCGCATCTGCGCGAGATCGCCGACGCGGTGCCCGGCGCCGCGCTCGTCGAGATCCCGGGGGCCTCGCACCTCGCGCCCGCCCAGTGCCCGGAGGCCGTACTCACCGCTCTGCGCGCGCACTTCGACGGTGGCGCCAAGCGGGGCATGGAGGTGCGGCGGCAGGTGCTCGGCGACACCCACGTCGACCGTGCGCAGGCCCGGCAGTCGGAGTTCACAGCGCGGTTCCAGGACTTCATCTCGCGGTACGCGTGGGGCGAGATCTGGACCGATCCGACCTTGGCACGCCGCGAGCGCAGCATGATCACGCTGACCGCGCTGGTGGCGCACGGCCACTACGACGAGCTGGCGATGCACATCCGCGCCGCCCGCCGCAACGGGCTCACCCCGGAGGAGATCGGCGCGGTGCTGCTGCAGACCGCCGTGTACTGCGGGGTCCCGGCGGCCAACTCGGCGTTCGCCGTGGCCCAGCGGGTGCTCGCCGAGGAGGACGAGGCGACGGACTGACCGGCTGACCGGAGTTTGACGGACTCCTGGTCACCGATGCGTCCCGTCCCCCGCTCGGTCAGCGGGGGCGGGGCACTCGGCCCGTGCTCAGGGCCAGTGCCTCGCGCGCCCTGGTCACGAGGCCGTCCGCGCCGCAGGTCCGCGCCAGTGTCAGACCGCGGGTCAGCTCGGTGACGGAGTGGGACGCGATGCCGTACTCGACGCGGGCCGCCGCGTGTTCGTAGGCGCAGGGGGATGCCTCCAGGTAAGCGACCGCCTGGGCGAGCAGCGTGACCGAGCGCCGACCGGTCTCCAGAGCGGCGGCACAGCGCAGGGCCTCTCCTATGGCGGTGTCCGTGCCGAAGCGTTCGGCCTGCATACGGGCGTCGGCCGCCACCTCGGCGGCGCGGCGGGGGTCCGAGACCGCGAGGGTCCGGGCGAGCTCTCCGGCCCAGGGAGCCATCACCGTGTTGTGGCCGCCGCGGGCCGCGGACATCTTCTCGGCGGTCTCCAGCTCGTTCACGCCGTCCTCGACGCGGCCGGTGGCGATCAGCAGGCGGCCCCTTATCGAGTGGGTGTCCGGCAGGACGATCGTGGAGGGGTGGGGCGGTTCGAAGGAGTACCGCTCGGCGATCTCCTCGGCGGCGCCCACCTGGCCGCGGGCGAGCAGCGTGTCGATGAGCATGCACGCCGCCGACCAGTGCATGGGCAGACCGTGGCCCACCCGGTCCGCCAGGCGGAGTGCCTCGCGCAGGGACTCCTCGGCGTCCACGAGGCGGCCCCGTCTGCGGAGCACGTATCCGCCGAAGGCGTGCGCGAGGGCCAGATGGCCGCCGCTCCATCCGGCGTGCTCGTAGCTCCGCCGGGCCTCCGTGAAGAGGCTCTCGGCGCGGTCGAGGCGGTCCGCGTACGTGTAGGAGATGCCGAGCATCATGAGGAGCTCGAAGCTCCACTCGGTGTCGGTCCAGCCGAGGCCCGGCGCGAGGCGGCCGTTGACGAGGGCGAGGTCGCAGAGCTCGACGACCTCCTCGGCGTTCTCCCCGCGGGTCATCGCGTCGAAGGCGCGGAGGATGAGCAGGGCGCGCTCGGAGTTGTCGCGGCCGGTGAGCGGCCTGACGAGTTCGGCGAGGCGGCGGGAGCGGCCTGGCGCGTCCTCCTCGCCGGCGTGGATGCCCTCCCACATGTAGTGCACGGCCTGCAGACGCATCCGGGCGGGGCCGGCGCCGAGCCGGTCCGCCTCCGCGTCGACCGTGGCGACGGCCTCCTCCAGCTGGTCGTTGTGGACGAGCGCCGAGGACAGCCTGCAGACCGCGTCGACCCGGAGTTCCTCCTCCAGGCCGTGCACCGTGAGTGCCTCCCGCAGATGCCCGATGGTCGTCGCGGGCGAGGTCAGGAGCGTGGCGCAGCCCAACTCGTAGAGCACGCGCGCGTGGACCTCGGGAAGGGGCGGTTCCACCAGGGCGCGCTCAAGACAGCGGCGGGCCGCGTCCGGGGCGCCGACGGCGAGGTGCTCGCGAGCGGCCTCGCGCATCTGATCGACGAGTTCGGGGTCGTCGTCCGGATGTACTTCGAGCAGGTGGCGGGAGGCCGCGGCGGCGCCGAGGCCCGACGCGGTGACGACCGAGGCGGCCACGCCGTGCATCGCGGTGCGCAGCGCGTCCGGGATCGAGCGGTAGACGGCGGTGGCGATGAGCGGGTGGACGAACTCCAGGTCCCCTTCGTCGAGTTGACCGGTCGTCCGGTCGGCCTCGGTGAGGATGCGTGCCGCGCCGAGGAGGGCGGCACAGCGCTCCGCCTCGTCCCGTGGCATTCCGGCGAGTTCGGCCGCCAGTTCCAGGGAGATCCGCGTGCCGAGGATGGCCGCCGCCCAGGCGAACCGGGTGGCGTCCACGCCGAGCCCTTCGAGCCGGTCGACGAGCCCGCGGCCGCGGGCCGCGCGGTTCAGCGCGCGTAGCTCCGAGGCCGAGTCCTCGACCGGTTCGAAGTCGCTGTCCTGGACCTTGGCGAGGAGCTCCACGGTCTCGTACGGGTTGCCGCCGGTGACGGCCCAGACCTCGCGGCAGAACGGCACGTCGGCGTGCGCGCCGAGCGTGGTGCGGGTGAGGCCCGCCGTGGCGTCGGGGGTCAGCGCGCGCAGAGCGGGCATCGGGCCGGCCAGGGCGCCGACGCTGTCGAGGTGGCGGGCGCTCTCGCCGGTGGCGTCGCCGGGGCGGCGGGCGACCAGGACGAGGACGGGCAGGTCGTCGAGGCGCTCCGCGAAGGCGGCGAGCCAGTGCAGGCTCTCCTGGTCGGCCCAGTGCGCGTCGTCGACGAGCAGCACCAGCGGCCACTCGCGGCGGGCGAGCCTGCGTACGGCCGCGACCAGGCCGTCGCACACGCCCTGCGGGTCGGCCTGGCGGTCGCCCGGTTCGGCGATGCCGAGGGCGGGTCCCGCGATGTCGTACCAGTCGCCGAAGTACTCACGCGCCTCGTCGGGCATCAGCGCCACGAGCGCGGGCTGCAGCAGCTGTCGTACGACGTTGAAGGGAACGGACGTGATGGTCTCGCCGCCGCGTGCCGACCACACCGCGCATTTGCGTGTCTCCGCTATCCGGCGCGACTCGGCGAGCAGCGCGGTCTTGCCGATGCCCGCCTCTCCGGTGAAGACCAGCAGGCTGCCCGAGGCCGAACCCGCGCACAGCGCGTCGACTGCCTCCGCGACCGCGGCGAGTTCCGCGTCGCGCTCCCAGAGGGGTGCCGAGGCGGCCGTTCCCGGCCGTGCCTCCGTCATCCCGCTACCTCCCCAGGTCGCCCAAACGACGTACAGACCTTGAGCCTAGCCCTCCGGAAGGCACGATGGAGCCTGGTCGGGACACCTGCTGCCGCGACGGGTGACGGGGGTGGCCCGAAGGCGGTGCACGACACCGCCGACAGGCCCGGGTGAAAGTAATTGACAGTCAAAAGCCGTGAACTGAAACTAACTTTCCAACATCGTCGCGGCGGCGGGAGGAACGGAATGGGCGCTCCGGCGCACGGCTCCGGCCTGCGGACCGACCGGCCCGAGCGCTCCCGCAGGGCGCTGGTCGCGGGGTCGGTGGGCAACTTCATCGAGTGGTACGAGTTCGGCGTCTACGGCTACTTCGCGACGGTCATCGCGGCCCGCTTCTTCACGCCGGAAGGCGGCAGCGAGGCCGAGGCGCTGGTCAGGACGTACGCGTCCTTCGCGCTCGCGTTCTTCTTCCGGCCCGTCGGCGCCGCGCTGTTCGGGCGGCTCGGCGACCGCGTCGGACGCCGTCCCGTACTCATCATGGTCATCGTCCTCATGACGGTGGCGACGACACTGATCGGCGTGCTGCCCACGTACGACACGGTGGGTGCCCTCGCGCCCTGGCTGCTGACCTTTCTGAGGGTCCTTCAGGGACTGTCCGCGGGCGGGGAGTTCGGGGGCGCGGTGTCGGTGATGACGGAGTTCGCGCCACCGGGCAGACGGGGCCTGTACGGGTCGTGGCAGTCGTTCACGGTGGCGCTGGGGCTGCTGGGCGGGGCGGGAGTGGCCGCACTGCTGGCGACCGTGCTCAGTGAGGGGCAACTGGGCGACTGGGGCTGGCGGTTGCCGTTCCTGCTGACGCTGCCGATGGGGCTCGGGGCGCTGTGGCTGCGCCTGCGGCTCGACGAGACGCCGTCCTTCGAGTCGCTCCGGGAGGAGCCCCGGCCCGAGCGCCCGCCGGGGCGCGAGGTGGCGAAGGCGATCGCGCTGGGCGCGGGCCGCGTCATGGGCTGGGCGGCGGCCGGCTACACGTTCCTCGTCGTGCTCCCCTCGTATCTGCAGAGTTCACTGAACGCCACGTTCCAGCAGGCACTGGTCGCGACCGTCCTCGCCAACCTGGGCTTCGCGGTCACGATCATCCCGGCGGGCCTGCTCAGCGACCGGATCGGCCGGCGCCCGGTGATGCTGACGGGCGCGCTGCTGGTCACCGTCCTCGCGGTCCCGCTGCTCAACCTCCTCCAGGACACGGGCACTTCGAACGCGGTGAAGGGCGGGGCCGTGTTCGTCGCGGGCGCCGTCGTGGGGCTGATGGCGGGGCCGGGGCCCGCGATGCTCTCGGAGATGTTCCCGACGAGCGTCCGCTACACGGGGCTGGGACTCGCCTACGCCCTGTCCAATGCCGTGTTCTCGGGATGCGCGGGCCTCATCATCACGGAGACCGTCAAGCGGACGGGAAGCGTGGACATTCCGGCGTACTACGCGGCCGTGACGTGCGCGGTGAGCGCGCTGGCGCTTCTGACGCTCCGCAAGGCGCCGATGCGACAAGGGAGTTGAGCGGGATGGGCAGGTTCAGCAGGTGGAGGTCGAGCGGGTGCGGGTGATCGGCCTGATGTCCGGCACGTCGTACGACGCGATCGACGCGGCGGCGGCCGACCTGCGGCTCGACGGGGACAGCCTGGTGCTGCGGCCACTCGGCATGGTCGGCGATGTGTACGGGGCCGAGGTGCGCGAGGCCCTCGCGGCGGCGCTGCCTCCGGCGGCCACGACCCTCGCCGAGGTGTGCCGCCTCGACACGCTCGTCGGGCAGGCCTTCGCGGCGGCAGCCCTCCGCGCCGACCGTGAACTGTGCGACGGACGGGCCGAGTTGGTGGCCTCGCACGGTCAGACCGTCTACCACTGGACCGACGGCGGGCAGGTGCGCGGCACCCTGCAGCTCGGCCAGCCCGCCTGGATCGCGGAGGCCACCGGGCTGCCCGTGGTCGCCGACTTCCGGCCACGCGACATCGCCGCCGGCGGCCAGGGGGCGCCCCTGGTGAGCCTCTTCGACCTCCTGTGGCTGCGCGGCAGGCCGGGCAGCCCGGTCGCGCTGAACCTCGGCGGCATCGCCAACCTGACCGCACCCGACGGCACCGCCTTCGACACGGGTCCCGCGGGTGCGCTCATCGACGCGGCCGTACGCCATTTCACCGGCCGCGCCTACGACACGGACGGCGCGCTGGCCGCCCGCGGCAACGTCCACGAGCCGCTCCTGCGCCGGCTCCTCGACGAGCCGTACTACGCGCTGCCCGCGCCGAAGACGACCGGCAAGGAACTGTTCCACCGGGACTATCTGCTGGCGGCTCTGGCGGCTCCGGCGGACCCGGATGTACCGACCACTCGGGCCACGGCGGCGCCTCCGGGCACGGCTGCGGCTGCGGCTGCGGCTGCGGCTGCGGCTGCGGCTGCGGCTGCGGCAACAACTCCGGCGGCCCCGGCGGACATCGGCACTCTCGCCCACCAGGACGTGATCGCCACCCTCACCCGGCTCACCGCGCGCACGGTCGCGGACGCCGTCCGTTCCGTACACGCCACCGAGGTCGTCGCCTCGGGCGGCGGCACGCGCAATCCCGTCCTCATGGCGATGCTCGCCGAGGAGTTGCCGGGGGTACCGCTGCACACCTCCGACGCACTGGGCCTGCCGTCGGCCGCGAAGGAGGCGTACGCGTTCGCCGTCCTCGGCTTCCTGACGCTGCACGGTCTCGCGGGCACCGACCCGAGGAGCACCGGCGCCCGGCACGCCAGCGTGCTGGGCTCGGTGACACCGGGGCGGGACGGGCTGCCGCGGGTGTCCCGGGGCTTGAAACAGCCGGTGCGGCTGGTGATCGAGTGAAACGAATCCGGATCCTCTCATCCGGCTTTCACCCGCACCTCATACGGTGGACCCATGACGCAGGCGACTCCCCCCGGCTGGTATCCCGACCCCGGGCAGACGATTGACAGCCCCGCAACCCAGCGCTGGTGGGACGGTAGGACATGGACGGACCAGACCCGCCCAGCGGAGTCCGGCGCCGTCTGGGGCCCTCCGGCGTTCTCACCGGGCTCGCCGTACCCGGGCGCGCACCCCGGCGGCCCGCGGCGAAAAGGGCGCACGGCGATAGCCGTCGCCGTCGCCGTGGCGGTCCTCGCCGGCATCGGCGGCGGGGTGTACGCGCTGACCGCGGACGACGGCTCGGGCGGCACCGATTCGACCAACTCCCAGCCGGTACCGTCCCTGCCCGGCGGCCCGCAGGGACAGGACGGCGGCGGCCAGGGCGGCCCCGGCGGACCGGAGGGCGGCGAGTCCGGGGCCCCGCAGCCACTGCCGTCCGAGGACGGCTACGCCACGGACCCGATCAACGGCATCAGCCTGCCCGTGCCGGACGGTTGGAGCGGCTCGACCATCCAGGTGGGCGCGCAGGTGACGACCAAGGGCTCCTACGAGTGCCCCGGCGACACCTCGGAGAAGTGCAGCCTCGGCGGCGCCTACTCGGCCCCCGCGCTCGCCCTGAAGCTCAAGGCCACCACCGCCGAGGCCGCCGCCAAGGAGGACATCACCAAGAACGCCGAGGAATCCTACGGCGGCAAGAGCTACGGCAAGATCACCTCGCACGACGAGCTCTCGTCCAAGGCCGTGACGGTGGCCGGGCAGAAGGGCTACGCGGTCCGCTGGAAGGTCGTCACGAGCAAGGGCGACGACGGCTACGTCGAGTCGCTCGTCTTCCCGGCGCCCTCCAACTCCAAGCAGCTCGTCGTCGTGCGCTTCGGCATCGATGTCAGCTCCAAGGCCCCCAAGCAGTCGGTCATCGACGACATCACCAAGGGCATCAAGGAGGCCGCGGGCGGCGGCAACGGGCAGAACGTGTAGACATACGACGGTCAGGGCGTACGACGTTCGCGACGGGCGGCCGGAAGGGCGGCCGTCGGTCATGGCGGAACCGGCCCGGAGCGGACACCGATCGGCCGGGTGGGGCGCCTCTCCGCTCGAGAGGAACCCCACCCGGCCGGGGGGTGCGCGCCGCCCCCGTCCCCACGGTGCGGCGCGAGCAGGTCACCGTCCAGTCATCCCGTGGACGGCGGCCTGAGTCTCAGGTGGTGTCCGACAGCCCCAGGGCCGGCAGTAGGGCCACCTCCACATAGCGCAGGAGGTAGTCGGCGTCCGCGGGGCGCCCCTCAAGGAGGGGGCGGACGCGGAGCATGCCGAGCAGCTGGGCCGGCACGAACTCCAGTACCGGATGGTCGGCCGTGATCTCTCCACGTTCGACCGCGCGCCGGACCATCCCCCGGAGCGCCTCCAGTTCGGGCTCCACCAGCGCGTCGCGCAGGGCGCGCTGCAGCTCGTCGTCCTGCATCACGGACTGCCCGAGCGCCTGCAGCAGTCTGGTGTCCTCGTCCGACCGCTCGCCCGCCGTGCGCGCGACCGCGCGCAGGTCGCCGGCGAGCGAGCCGGTGTCGATGCCGATGAACTTGGGACAGTGGTTGGCCCGCAGCGCGGCCGCCACGAACTGCGGCTTCGTCTTCCACTGCCGGTAGAGCGTGGACTTGCTGCACCGGGTGCTGGAGGCGACGCCCTCCATGGTCAGCGCGTCATAGCCGCACTCGCGGATCTGGTCGAGCACGGCGTCGAAGAACTCCTGCTCACGCTCGCGCGTGATCTTGGAGCGGCGCGAGGCGACGGCCGTCTCCGGTTCGTCCGCTGCCTGCGACGTCATGGCTCTTCTCCTCGCCGGTCTCCGCGGCCCCGTGCGGGCCCGCTTCCCGTGTGCTCTCCAGTGTGGCCCTACGACCGGCCCTCAGTGTGGTGTAAGTCCTATCGATACGCCAGTGTACCGGAACGCGAACGTATCGGTACACTGGCGTATCGATGAGCCTTGGACAGGACCCACCCCTGTGTCGAGTGGATCCCCTCCTGGGCTCACCACGCACCAGCACCACCAGAACGTCAGCAAAGGGGCCGGGGGATGGAAAGCCGATCCGAGCCTGCAAGAGAGTCCGAGCCTGCAAGAGAAGGGGAGGCCGCGATACGGCGGCCGCCCCTCGTCCGTGAGCTCCTGCTCGTCGCGGGACTCTTCCTCGTCTACAAGCTCGGCCGCCAGCTGGCCACGGGCCACACCGGTGAGGCCTTCGACAACGCGCACCGGGTCTGGGACCTCGAACGGTTCCTGGGCCTGCCCGGCGAAGGCGACGTGCAGTCGGCACTGCTGCACGGCGACACCCTCGTGCACGTCGTCAACACCTACTACGCGACCGTCCACTTCCCCGCCACCGCGGCCTTCCTGATCTGGCTCTACCTGCGGCGGCCCGGGCACTACGTGTGGGCCCGCCGGGTGCTCGCCGCGGTCACCGCCGCCGCCCTGGTGGCGCATCTGACGTTCCCGCTCGCACCGCCCCGCATGCTCGCCACGACGGGTCTCGTGGACACCGGCCAGGTGTACGGGCCCACGGTGTACGGCGCCTCGCCCGCGACCGACTCGCTGTCGAACCAGTTCGCGGCGATGCCCTCGCTGCACTTCGGCTGGGCCCTGATGGTCGCGATCGGCCTGATCGCCGCGACCCGGTCCCGGTGGCGGTGGCTCTGGCTGCTGCATCCGCTGGCCACGCTGCTGGTGATCGTCGGCACGGCGAACCACTACTGGCTCGACGCGATCGTGGCGGCCGCGCTCCTCGGCATCGCCCTCGCCGTGATCCGCGTACCGCGCCGGACGGCGACACCGACGGCGCCCGGCCGGGAACTCGTGGGTGCCGGCAGCTCCGTAACGGAACGGCCTGAAGCACCGGACGGGCCCGGCGGGCCGGGGACACCCGGCGCGCAGGACGCGTCGGACGCGCCGGAGCTCGTGGGAGCCGGTCGATGAGCGCCACGCTCGTCGCCGTCGTGCTGTCGCTGTTCTCGGCCGTCGCGTACGCGGCCGCGGCGGTGGCCCAGCAGCGGCTGGCCGCGCGGACCCCCGACTCCGGGGTGCTCCGGCTGCTCGGCAGCGGTGCCTGGTGGTGGTCGGTGGGCCTCAACGCGTCGGCGGCACTGCTGCACGTGGCCGCCCTCAAGTACGGGCCCCTCACGCTGGTCCAGCCGCTCGGCGCGCTCACTCTGGTCGCCGCGGTGCCGCTGGGCGCGCGGCTGGCGGGGCGGCGCGTCACGTTCGTCGAGTGGCGCGGTACGGCGCTGACGCTGGCCGGGCTCGCGGCCCTGCTGGTCACGGCGTCCGGGCCCGCGCCCGACGATGTGCTCAGCGTCCCGCAGGCGCTGGCCGTGGCGGGCACGACCGCGGCCCTCATCGGCGTACTCGCGAGGCCGGGCACCCGCCCCGGGCTGCGGCACGCGACCTCGTCCGGCTTCGCCTCGGGTGTCGCCTCGGCGCTCACGCAGACCGTCACGGTCGCCGCGACGGACCGCTCGGAATCTCTGCTGAGCGGGCAGGTGATCGTGGTCGCGGTGCTGGTCGCCGCGTTCGCGGCGGGCGGGCTGCTGCTGTCGCAGACCGCCTACAAGGGCGGGCTCGGCGCTCCCCTCGCGGTGGTGACGCTGGCCAACCCGATCGCCGCCGCGGTGATCGGCCTCTCACTGCTGGGCGAGCGGCTGCAGGGCGGCGTCGCGGGACTGCTGCTGGCGCTGGCCGGGGCGGCGGTCGCGGCCTGGGGCGTGGTGACGCTGTCGCGCGCCACGCCGGTGCCTTCGACGGAGCCTTCGGCGAGGCCTTCGACGGACGACGAGGAGCACCCGGTGGCCGCGGTTCTCGCGCTGGAGCCCGGATCGGCTTTGAACGAGCCGTCGTTGCTGCCGCGACAGCCGAAGCACGGGCGTCTCACCCCGCTGTAGGCCACGACAAGATGAGGGGGCGGCCGCGGATGTCCGCGACCGCCCCCCTCTCATGACGAACTGACGAACCGACGCGTCAGCCGAGCCCTCGGCTGTCCTGCTTGAGCGCCGTGTCGACGGTCAGCGCCGTCGCTATCACGAGGCTCAGCAGGGGCTCGGGAAGCTGGTAGTGCAACTGCAGGACGTAGTTGTCCGCGGTCGTGAACATCGTCTTGGCGAGGCCTTCCCAGGTCTTGGTGATCCGGGCGACCTCGTTGTCGGAGTGGTCGACGATCGAGAAGTTCCAGGCACGCCAGTTCTCCGCCTTGATCGCGCCGACCTGCTGACCGTCCACCTTGATCGCGAAGTTGATCTTCCCGAACATGTTCTGCTGGGCGATCTCACCGACGGGCGAACCGTCCGGACGCGCCACCAGCACCCGCGACTTCAGGAACTTGCGGGGCCGGGTCAGCAACAGCTGCGGCTGGCCGTACGCGTCGCGGATCTCCAGCTTGTGCGTCATGAACTGGTCGAGGCTCGCGAAGAAGCGCAGCACCTTCTTCAGCGCGCTCTGTCCGACCTGGACCACCGAGCCGAGCTGGTTGCCCTGCTGGTCCATGACCTTGTACTCGTTGGTCAGCTCGATCAGCTTGGCCTTCTGGTTCACCACCAGGACCGGCTCGGTGAACAGAGTGCCCCCGCCGGCGGCGTTCGGTGCGACACCGGCCTGCTGGTGCACCTGCTGCTGCACTCGCGGGTCGAACCCTCCCGCCTGCTGCGGAACCTGCTGCACGGGCTGCGGCTGCTGCCCAGGGTGCTGCTGCACGTGCTGCTGCTGGACCGGGGGCTGTTGCACGTGCTGCTGGACCGGCTGGGCGGCCTGAGCCTGCTGCTGGTCCTGGTTGGTGTGCTGGGTCCACTGAGCACCGTCCCAGTAACGCAGCGTCTGGGACGCACCCTGAGGATCCGGGTACCAACCTGCAGGAGTGTTCGAATGCGTGGTCACCGGGGCACAGTACCCCGGGTCCGCCAGTACCTGACCAGTCCGTGCGATGTGGGACTCATCGCATCTCCCGTGGCGAATCGCACCCCCCTACGCCCTGGCGATCGCCGGGTCGCTGACGCCCACCCGGCCGTTCTCGACATGCCCGGCGAACCGGCGCAGGAACGGACCGCCCGCCTCGGACACGACGGTGAGGTCGTACCAGCGCCTGCTCGCGCCCAGGTCCACGGTGTGCCTCACGGTCGCGCCGGGCCGCACCAGGAACGACTTGGGCCTGCCGCCGTAGCCGTTGGTGAGCCTGAGTTCGACCGTGCGGGAGCCCTTGTTGGTGAAGGTCAGCTCGATGTCGTCCCCGTCGTGACGGGCGGTGACCTCGGGTCCGGCGGTCTTGCCCGGACCCTTGAACACGCGCACGAAGCCGTTGGGCCCGTGCACGGTCAGGTCGTACGCGCCGCTGGAGTAGGCGGAGTTCCAGGTGTCCGAGACGCTCTTGCCGGCCTCGGTGGTGTAGGTCCAGGGTCCGTCGGTGCGGTTTCCGGAGGTGACGTGGAAGGAGGCGCCGGCCTTCTTGCCCGAGGCGAAGGTCAGCGTGAACTTGCCGGACTTCGGGTCCGCCGAGCCGTCGATCCACGGCGCGTACCGGAGCGGGCGGGCGGGTCGCTGACCGCGCTCCTGCTTCGGCAGCTTCGGATCCGCGGGCGGGGTCGGCTTGTAGTCCGGGTGCCGGTCCTTGTCCGGCGGCTCGTACGCGTCGGTGTCCGGGAGGTCGGCCGGCCTGCTGTCCTTGCGGGAGAAGTCGAACGCGGCGGTCAGGTCGCCGCAGATGGCCCGCCGCCAGGGCGAGATGTTCGGCTCCTCGACGCCGAAGCGGCGCTCCATGAACCGGATGATCGAGGTGTGGTCGAGGGTCTCGGAACAGACGTAACCGCCCTTGCTCCAGGGCGAGACGACGAGCATCGGCACGCGCGGGCCGAGACCGTACGGGCCGGCGACGTTCTTCTCGCTCCCCGGGAAGAGGTCCGGGCCGACGTCGACGGTGGACCTGCCGTGCTCGGCGTCGCGCGGCGGCAGCGGCGGGACGAGGTGGTCGAAGAAGCCGTCGTTCTCGTCGTACGTGATGAACAGGGCCGTCTTCGCCCACACCCTGGGGTCGGAGGTGAGCGCGTCCAGGACCTGGGAGATGTACCAGGCGCCGTAGTTCGAGGGCCAGTTGGAGTGCTCGGAGAAGGCCTCGGGGGCGGCGATGTACGAAACCTGCGGCAGCTTGCCGCCCTTGACGTCGGCTCGCAGCCGGTCGAAGAAGCCCTCGCCCTTGCGGGCGTCGGTGCCGGTGCGGGCCTTGTCGTAGAGCGGGTCGCCCGCCTTGGCGTTGCGGTACTTGTTGAAGTAGAGCAGCGAGTTGTCGCCGTAGTTGCCGCGGTACGGGTCCGAGATCCAGCCCCAGGAGCCGGCCGCGTCCAGGCCGTTGCCGATGTCCTGGTAGATCTTCCAGGAGATCCCAGCCTTCTCCAGGCGCTCCGGGTACGTCGTCCAGTCATAGCCGAGTTCGTCGTTGCCGAGGACCGGCCCGCCGCCCTTGCCGTCATTCCCCGTGAAGCCCGTCCACATGTAGTAGCGGTTCGGGTCGGTGGAGCCGATGAACGAGCAGTGGTACGCGTCGCAGACGGTGAAGGTGTCGGCGAGCGCGTAGTGGAACGGAATGTCCTCGCGAGTCAGGTACGCCATCGTCGTGGCACCCTTCGCGGGGACCCACTTGTCGTACTTGCCGCCGTTGTAGGCGGCGTGCCCGTCGGGCCAGCTGTGCGGCAGGCCCTCCAGGAACTGCATGCCGAGGTCGTCGGCCTCCGGGTGGAAGGGCAGCAGTTCCTCGGTGCCGTCCGACTGGTGCCACACGGACTTGCCGTTGTCGAGCGTGACCGGGTGCGGGTCGCCGAAACCACGTACGCCTCTCAGCGCACCGAAGTAGTGATCGAAGGAACGGTTCTCCTGCATGAGGACGACGACGTGCTCGACGTCCTCGATAGTGCCTCGGTGGTACCCCGCGGGGATCGCCGCGGCCTTGGCGATGCTCTCCGACAGCGCGGTGAACGCCGCAGTACCGCCTGCGAGTTGGAGAAAACGGCGCCGATTCACTTCGGGCATGGCAGGTGACCTCTTGTCCTGACGGGGTGCTGAGGGCGAGTACGTGATGGAACGTGCGCGAATGGAGTGTTCCAAGAGCAGCAAACGTCAGGGAAGGGTCGCGTGGCATCTGCGTGAAAGACGGCGGTACGTGAGGTGCGCGGCCCATTTCCGGAGCCGTCCGCGACCGGGCGTTCGCGACCCCACCAGGGCCGCGTCTTCCGTCAGACGGAAGCGGGGTTGCCCGGCTGTGGCACCCGTCACGACTGTGGTGACCGACACGGCAGCGCGGGGCGACGACGCCCCGCTTCAAGGGACGGGACCGCCCATGCCTCATATGACCGCTTTCGCCAGGAACCAGTGGTACGTCGCCGCCTACGCCCATGAGGTGGGGCGGGAGCTGCTCGGCCGGACGATTCTCGGTGAGCCGATCGTCTTCTACCGCACCGAGGACGACGGGCGGCCCGTCGCACTGCACGACCGCTGTGTGCACCGCCGCTATCCGCTCTCGGAGAGCGGGCTCGACGGCGACCGGATCGTCTGCGGCTACCACGGCTTCACGTACGACACGACGGGTGCGTGCGTGTACGTGCCCGGTCAGAAGCGCGTTCCCCGTACCGCCCGTGTCGCCTCCTACCCGGTGGTCGAGCAGGACGCCCTGATCTGGGTGTGGATAGGCGACCCGGCCCTCGCCGACCCGGAGACCATTCCGCGGGCCAGGCACCTGGACTCCCCCGGCTGGGTCACCGTCAGCGGGATGGAGCCGATCGACGCCGACTACGGCCTCCTCGTCGACAACCTCCTCGACCTGTCGCACGAGACGTATCTGCACGGCGGTTACATCGGCACCCCGGAGGTCGCGGAGACGCCGATCACCACCGAGGTGGACGAGGGCGCGGGCATCGTGCGGGTGAGCCGGCACATGGACGACGCCGAGTGCCCGCCGTTCTACGCGAGGTCGACCGGCATCGAGGGGCGGATCACCCGCTGGCAGGACATCGAGTACCACGCGCCGTGTCTGTATCTGCTGCACAGCCGGATCGCCCCGGTCGGTGTGGTGCCCGAGGCGGACGGCAGCGACCCGAACGGCTTCCACACGGAGATCACGTACGCCATCACGCCGTCCGCCGACGGCAAGGTGTACGACTTCTGGATGGTCTCGCGCGACTGGGCGACCGGCGACGACGAGGTCACCGAGTTCCTGCGGGGCAACAACCACACCGTCGTGATGCAGGACGTCGACGCGCTCAACCTGCTGCAGAAGACGCTGGGCACGGAGCGCACCGGCTACCAGGAGCTGAGCATCAACATCGACACCGGCGGGCTGGCCGCCCGCCGTATCCTCGCCCGGCTGGTCGAGGAGGGCGAGAAGCCCATGGAGAAGGTCCAGTGACCAGCCCGACCGGCGAGATCTACCGCATCGACTGGCTGCCGGGCACCGATGTGCTGCACGGCACCTGTCACTGCGGGGCCGAGTACAGCGCCGAGGACCCGATCGAGATGTGGGAGTGGATGCTCGGCCACCCCGAGGGACACACCCCGCGCGACCCGGACGTCCCGCATCTGCCGCGCGACCCGAACATCCCCCAAGGAAACGGCTCATGACCTCCTACGAAGCCGAACTCGTCGTCGAGCGACGGGACTTGGCCGCCGACGGCGTGCTCGCCCTCACCCTGCGCCATCCGCTGGGCGAGGAGCTGCCGGCCTGGGAGCCGGGTGCCCACATCGATGTGCTCCTGGGCCCGGACCTGGAGCGGCAGTACTCCCTGTGCGGTGATCCGGCCGACCGGCACTCCTGGCGCGTCGCGGTCCTGCGGGAACCCGACGGACGCGGCGGATCCGCCCATGTGCACGGGCAGTTGGAGGCGGGCCACAAGGTCCGGGTGCGCGGCCCGCGCAACCACTTCGCCCTCCAGCCGTCGCCGCGCTACCGGTTCGTCGCGGGCGGCATCGGTATCACCCCGATCCTGCCGATGCTGGCCGCGGCCCAGGCGGCGGGCGCGGAGTGGACGCTGCTGTACGGCGGCCGTACGCGCAACTCCATCGCTTTCGTGGAGGAGTTGGGCCGGTACGGGGACAAGGTGCGGATCGCCCCGCAGGACGAGGCCGGGCTGCTCGACCTCGCCTCCGAGCTCGGCACTCCGCAGCCCGACACGCTCGTCTACTGCTGCGGTCCCGGGCCGCTGCTGGACGCCGTGGAGGAGCGGTGCGCGGTGTGGCCCAAGGGCTCACTGCACGTCGAGCGGTTCCAGCCCAAGGTCCAGGAGACGGGCGCGGACACGGAGTTCGAGGTGGTCCTGGAGCGCTCGGGCCACACGCTCACCGTCCCCGCGGACGTCTCCGTGCTCGACACCGTTCGGTCCGCGGGGGTCGAGGTGCTCTTCTCCTGCACCGAGGGCACCTGCGGGACCTGCGAGACGGACGTCCTCGAAGGCACCCCGGACCACCGGGACTCGGTGCTCACGGACGAGGAACGGGAGACCGGCGAGACCATGCTCATCTGTGTGTCCCGGTGCCGCGGGAAGCGCCTCGTGCTCGACCTGTGACTCCCACCGCGTCTACCGCGTCTGCGACCTGATCCGCCGGACGGACCCCAGGTCCGCCTCGATCCGGGCCACCGTGGCCAGTAGATGCGGCAGCAGGTCACGGCGTACGGAGTCGACGGAGTTGCGGCTGGCGTGCACGGGGACGTTGACCGCCGCCACGACCTCGCCGTCCCGGTCCCGCACCGGGACGGCTACCGAGCGCAGTCCCTCCTCCAGCTCCTGGTCGACGATCGCGTACCCCTGACGGCGGACCCGGCGCAGTTCGGTGCGCAGCAGGTCGGCCGAGACGATCGTGCGGGCCGTCAGCGCGCGCAGGTCCGCTCGGACCAGCCGGGCGTCGATGTCCTCGTCGGGCAGCTGCGAGAGCAACACCCGCCCCACGGACGTCACATGGGCCGGAAAACGGGTGCCGACCGTGATCGTCGCGGTCATGATGCGGTGCGTGGGCACCCGTGCCACGTACACGATGTCGTCGCCGTCCAGGACGCACAGGGACGACGACTCCCTTATCTGCGCGACGAGTTGCTCCAGATGCGGCTCGGCGATCTCCGGCAGGGTGAAACTGGACAGGTACGAGTAGCCGAGTTCGAGGACGCGCGGGGTGAGCCGGAACATCCGCCCGTCCGTCGTCACGTACCCCAGGTCAAGAAGCGTCAGCAGGAAGCGGCGGGCCGCCGCGCGGGTGAGGTCGGTGAGCCGTGCCACCTCACTGAGCGTCAGTTCCGGGTGCTCGGCGTCGAAAGCGCGGATGACCGCGAGGCCGCGCTCGAAGGAACGGACGAAGTGCGGTTCGCGGGCTCCAGCAGGCATCGTCGCCTCCACGGGACGCACGGGGGTGCGCACTGCGCACGCTAGGAGCACGCTTCGGCAACTGTCAACGACCTTGCGCGTCAAGGGCATTGACCCGCTCCCGGCGAGGTTCTACGTTCCCGCTGAGCACTTCTGTGCGGTCTGCGCACAACCTGTCGAGGAACTGTCCCAGTGGTCCAGAGGGGGAGTCATGCGTCGTCTGCTCATCGGCCTCGCGGCCGGCGCCGTGTTCGTCGCCGCGACGGCCTGCGGTTCGTCCGACTCCGCCGGGTCGGACGACGACAAGGCGTCCGGCGGTGGCACCACCACGATCAAGGCCGGCGTCATCCCCATCATCGACGTCGCGCCCCTGTACCTGGGCCAGTCGAAGGGCTTCTACAGCAAGCGCGGCATCAAGCTGTCGCTGACGAGCGCGCAGGGCGGCGCGGCGATCGTGCCCGGAGTCGTCTCCGGCCAGTTCGACTTCGGCTTCAGCAACATGACGTCCCTGCTGGTCGCCCAGTCCAAGAACATGCCGGTCAAGGCCGTGGCGAACGGTGTGGCGTCCACCGGCAAGGAGGGCTCCGACTTCGCGGAGCTCGCCGTGAAGAAGGGCAGCCCCCTCAAGTCCGCCAAGGACGTGGAGGGCAAGAAGGTCGCCGCCAACACGCTCAACAACATCTGTGACACCTCGGTCAAGGAGTCGGTCCGCAAGGACGGCGGCGACCCGTCCAAGGTCGAGTTCGTGGAGATGCCCTTCGACCAGATGCCGGCCGCGCTCGCGAACGGCCAGGTGGACGCGGCCTGTGTCGTGGAGCCCGCGCTCGCCACCATCAAGTCCCAGGGCGGCACCACCATCGCGTCGCTCTTCGTCGACGTGTCGCCCGACCTCACCGTGGCCATGTACTTCACCTCCCAGCAGTACGCCCAGAAGAACCCGGAGATGGTGAAGAAGTTCCAGGAGGCGACCGCCGAGTCCCTCGCGTACGCCGACAGCCACCCGGACGAGGCCCGCGCGATCATCTCCACATACACGAAGATCCCGAAGAACCTGCTGGAGACGCTCACCCTGCCCCGGTGGCCGGCGGATCCGGACCGCGCCTCCATCGAGCGGCTGTCCGAACTGGGCGTGCAGGACGGTCTGTTCGACAAGGCCCCGAACCTGGACAAGCTGCTGCCGTGAGGGGCACCAACGCCCTCCTGGGCGCGGCCGGGCTCGCGGTCTTCCTCGCACTCGGCGAGGCGGTGCCGCGGCTCGGCCTCGTCAAGGACGAGTACTTCCCTCCGACCAGCCGCATCGCCGACGCGCTCGCGACAGAACTCGCCGACGAGGCGTTCTGGACCGCGCTCGGGGACACGCTCACCGGCTGGGCGATCGGGCTCACGATCGCGGTAACTGCCGGAATCCTGACGGGAGTTCTGATCTCGGTCACGCCCTACCTCCGCGAGGCGACGGCCTCGACGATCGAGTTCCTGCGCCCGATCCCCTCGGTCGCCCTGATCCCGCTCGCGGTGCTGCTGTTCGGCACCGATCTGCGCTCGGTCCTGCTCCTCGTCGTCTACGCGTCCTTCTGGCAGGTTCTGATCCAGGTCATGTACGGCGTCCGGGACGTCGACCCGGTCGCCGAGGAGACGGCCCGCTCGTACGGCCTCGGCCCTTGGGCGCGGATCCGGCACGTGCTCTGGCCCTCGGCCCTCCCGTACGTCATGACGGGCGTGCGGCTGGCTGCCACGGTGGCGTTGATCCTCGCCGTGACCGCCGAACTCGTCATCGGCGCACCGGGGTTGGGCGCCCGCATCGCCGTCGCCCAGACCTCGCAGGCGGTGCCGGAGATGTACGCGCTGGTGGTGGTCACCGGGCTGCTCGGACTGCTGATCAACGTGGGCGCGCGGACGGTCGAGCGACGGGCGCTGTCCTGGCACCAGTCCGTGCGTGGGGAGGTGGCGGTGTGAAGGGTCTGCTGCTGCGGCTGTACGTCGCCGTCGCGCTGCCCGCCCTGCTGCTCGCGCTCTGGTGGGTCGCCTCGGACGACAACACCGACATCTACTGGCCGTCGCTGCGCACGATCCTCACCACGTTCCCGGACGTGTGGACGGGCGAGCGATGGCGCGAGGACGTGCTGCCGAGCGTGCTGCGGCTGAGCGCCGGGTATGCGTGCGCGGCCGTCGCCGGTGTGGCGCTGGGCACGGTCATCGGCTCGTACCGCCGGGTGCGGGCCGTGTGCGAGCCGGTCCTTGAGTTCCTGCGCGCGGTGCCGCCGCCCGTTCTCGTCCCGGTCATCATGCTGTTCGCGGGCATCGGGGACACGATGAAGATCGCCGTGATCGCGAGCGGCTGCGTCTGGCCGATCCTGCTCAACACCGTGGAGGGTGTCCGGGCGGTCGACTCCGTGATGTCGGAGACGGCCCGCTCGTACGGCATCACGGGCGTCGCGCGGCTGCGGCACGTGGTGCTGCCCTCGGCGAGCCCGCAGATCTTCGCGGGGCTGCGGCAGGCCCTGTCCATCGGCATCATCCTGATGGTCATCAGCGAGATGTTCGCCGCGAGCAACGGGCTCGGCTTCACCATCGTCCAGTTCCAGCGCGGCTTCGCCATCCCCGACATGTGGACCGGGATCCTGCTGCTCGGGCTGCTCGGCTTCGTGCTGTCGGTTCTCTTCCGGCTGGTCGAGCGGCGGGTGCTCGGCTGGTACCACGGCTCGCGCGACGCCTCCCGGCGGTCGTCGTGAACCTCTCGAACGTGAACCTTGCGAAAGGGCGCTCCATGCTCGACGTACGCGGCCTCAGAAAGGTCTACGAGGGGTCGGGCCGCCGGGTGGAGGCGGTACGCGACCTCACCTTCACGGTCGAGGCCGGCGAACTGGTGTGTCTCGTCGGCCCGTCGGGCTGCGGCAAGACGACGCTGCTGAAGTGCGTGGGCGGACTCCTGACGCCCACAGCGGGTGACGTACTCCTCGGAGGCGAGCGGGTGACCGGGCCGCCGCCCGGGATGGCCGTCGTCTTCCAGGAGTACGGGCGCAGCCTCTTCCCGTGGATGCGGGTTCGCGAGAACGTCGAACTCCCGCTCAAGCAGAAGAAGTTGTCGAGCGCGAGGCGCCGTGAACTGATCGCCGACGCGCTGGAGTCGGTCGGTCTCACCGATGCGGCGGGCGCGTACCCGTGGCAGCTGTCGGGTGGCATGCAGCAGCGGGTGGCGATCGCCCGCGCGCTCGCGTACGAGCCCGATGTGCTGCTCATGGACGAGCCGTTCGCGGCGGTGGACGCGCAGACCCGCGCCGAACTGGAAGACCTGGTCCGTGGGTTGTGGCGGCAGCGGGGCATCACGATCCTCTTCGTGACGCACGACATCGACGAGGCGGTGTATCTCGGCGAGCGGGTGCTGATCCTGTCCTCCTCCCCGACCGTCGTCCAGGAGCAGCTGAAGATCGATCTCCCCGCCGAGCGCGACCAGTTGAACACCCGGGTGGCCCCGCGCTTCGCCGAGCTGCGGACCCATGTGTACGAGCAGATCCAGGCGGCGAAGCGCGGGACACCGGTCGACCGGGTGGTCAAGGACCTCAGTCCAGATACGCCTCCACCTCACTGAACTGACCTGCGGGCCAACCCGTGTTGGCGGTGACGTTGAGCCGCAGGTGGCGCGGCTCGGCACCATCCGGCAGTGTGACGGTCACCGTGTTCCCGGTGGCCGGGTCGAAGCGGTAGCCCTTCGAGGCGACCAGCGTCGAGTAGGCGGAACCGTCGGTGCTGCCCTGCACGGACAGCGTCTGCGTCCGCGCCTGCCAGGCCGCGAGCGGCGGCAGCTTGAGCACGAGCCTGCGGACGGACTCCGCCGAGCCGAGGTCGACCGTCCAGGCCTGTGGGAAGGCGTTGTTGGTGGATTCCCAGTACGTGTGCGCGTCGCCGTCGGCCGCCTTGCCGGGGGTGTAGACGTCGGTGGAGCCGGTCGCGGTGGCCGGGCGGCCCTTGGCGAGGTTGCGGGTCGGGTCGGGGTCCGGGTTGCCCGAGCCCGGCTGCGGCCAGGTCGAGCAGTCCGACCAGGTGCTGTCCCAGCCGGAGTTGCCGCCCCCGTTGGTGAGCGTGAAGGTGCCCGAGCCGGTCGGGTAGGGGCAGTTGTAGACGCCGGCCGCGCCGACCCCGGTGGCCTGGACGTTGCTGAACTTCGCCGCGCCCTGCGTCTCGGCCTGGACGACGACCGTGCCCGCCCTGTTCACCGTCACCCCGTCCACGGTGACGTTCTTGGCCGCGTACCCGCGTCCGCTGCCCGACACGAACTCGAAGGCGCTGTACGGGCTGTCGGTGATCGTCGTCCCGGTGATGTTCACCGTCGCCTCGATGGCGCTGTCGTACGAGTCGACGCGCAACGCGCCCATCGGGTGCTGCCAGTTGGGGTTCATCGCGCCGGTACGGACCAGGGTGTTGCCGGAGACGGTGATGGTTCCGGCGAGCGGGTGGAAGGGGTCCAGGAACTTCTGGTTGGAGATGGCGATCCCGCTGCCGAGGGCGTTGGTGTCGGCGACCAGGTTGTTCTTGACGCCGATGTCGGTGCCGCCGTAGATCGCGATGCCGTTGGCGAGGTTCGGCTGGGAGATGGTGTTGTTCTCGAAGCTGCTGTTGGTGTCGGGCGAGTTGAGCGACCACATGGCGAGCGCGTCGTCGCCGGTGTTGCGCAGGAAGTTGTTGCGGACGCGGACCCCGTGGGCGTTGCCGTTGAGGTTGAGGCCGTCGGCGGTCATGTCGAGGAAGCGGCTGTTCTCGACGACGAGGTTGTCGTTGTTGCCGGTCAGCCAGAGGCCCACCTTGAGATGCTGGAGCCACATGCCGGACACCGAACTGCCCGGCCCCAGCGAGCCGTTGACGAAGTTGTCCGGGTTGGAGTCGACGCGCTCGGTGACCTCTCCGATGACGGCGAAGTCCTTGAGGTGGACTCCGCCCGAGGAACTGGTCTGGTCGATGAAGCGCGAGGTGCGCAGCACGGAGTGCCAGCTGCCGGCGCCCTGGACGGTAACGTTCGAGACCCCGTTGAGCGAGGACGTGACCCGGAAGTCGCCCGGCGGGATCCACACCACTCCGCCCCGCGCGGCGGCGAGGGCGTCCCGGAAGGCCTGGGTGGAGTCGCCCTGGCCGCTGGGGTCGGCGCCCTTGTCGGTGACGGAGACCGCTCCGGCAGGTTTGGCCGCCGCGCCTGCCACCTGCTCGAAGTCGGTGACGTCGACGGTCACTTGGGTGGACACGGCCTCGAAGGCGACCTTGTCCCCCGGCTGCACGGTCTGCCCGAGCATCAGGCGCGCGTTGTCGAAGAGGTGATGCGTCCTGGAGCCCTGGATCCAGGGCGTGTCGACGTAGGAGTACTTGGAGGTGACGGCGAGCGACTTGGCCGGCTTCTGGCCGTTGACGTACACGGCGAGGGTGCCCGACTGGCCGTCCGGGACGCTGTAGGCGACGTTCACCGCGTTCGCGGTCCAGGGTGCGGTGAACTCGACGCGCTGCCCCGCGGCGAGTCGTACGGCCTGGCGGCCGGAAGCCTCCGAGGCGTGGGTGCCCTGGGTGTGGTCGGGGCCGATCCTCGTGCCGGTGGTGGTCGCCGACTCGGCCTCCACCGAGGTGAAGGGAAGGTCGGCGCCGACGGCCGCGGCGGCGGCGTGGGTGGTGGGGGCCGTGGCGGTCAGCATGCCGGCCGCGAGGGCGACCGCCACGGCAGCAGTCGCCGGAGCCGACGACATGGACGGCATGAATGACATGACCCTGCCATATCTTGAACGGGAGCTGTGCATGTGCTGATCCCTTCGTGGTGGGGGTACGGGGATAGCGAAATGCGGTCTCAGGGGTTGGTGCTCAGCCACACCGCCGTGTCCTGCGGGAGGCGTCCCTCCGCGGTCAGGGGGCCGCTGCCGAGCAGCAGCCGGGAGTGTGCGGGCAGTTCGGCCGGGGCCTCGGCGAGGTTCACGACGCACACCGGTCCGTCCCCCCGGGCGAAGGCGAGGATGCCGTCGGGCGCGGGCAGCCAGGTGAGGGGGCCGTCGCCGAACTCCGGCCTGAGCGTCAGCGCCGTCCGGTAGAGCGCGAGCATGGAGCCCGGGTCGGCGGCCTGGACGTCGGCGGCGTACGCGTGCCAGCCCTCCGGTTGGGGCAACCACGGCTCCTCCCGGGACCCGAAGCCCGCGTACTGAGCCGACGCCACCCAGGGCAGCGGGACCCGGCACCCGTCGCGCCCCGGGTCGACGCCGCCCGACCTGGAGTGCATCGGGTCCTGGATGCGCTCGCGCGGTATCTCCGCCTCGGGCAGGCCGAGTTCCTCGCCCTGGTAGAGGTAGACGGCACCCGGCAGGGCGAGCGACAGGAGCGCGGCGGCCCGGGCCCGTCGCGTACCGAGCACCAGGTCGGTCGGTGTGCCGAAGGCCTTGGTGGCGAAGGCGAACGCGGTGTCCGTGCGGCCGTAGCGGGTGACCGTGCGGGTCACGTCGTGGTTGCAGAGGACCCAGGTCGCGGGTGCGCCCACCGGTGCGTGCTCGGCGAGGGTCTCGTCGATCGACGTACGCAGCCTCTCCGCGTCCCAAGGGCAGGACAGGAAGGCGAAGTTGAAGGCGGTGTGCAGTTCGTCGGGGCGGAGGTAGCGGGCGAAGCGTTCGGAGTCGGGGAGCCAGACCTCGCCGACGAAGATGCCGCCGTACTCGTCGGCCACCGCGCGCCAGGAGCGGTAGATGTCGTGGAGTTCGTCGCGGTCGACGAAGGGGTGCGGATCGCGGCCCTCGACGAAGTCCGGCAGGTCCGGGTCCTTGGCGAGCAGGGCCGCCGAGTCGATGCGTACGCCCGCGACGCCCCGCTCGAACCAGAAGCGCAGGACGTCCTCGTGCTCCTGGCGGACAGCGGGGTGCGCCCAGTTGAGGTCGGGCTGCTCGGGGGTGAACAGGTGGAGGTACCAGTCGCCGTCGGGCAGCCGGGTCCAGACCGGCTCGGCGGAGCCCGCGAACTGGGACGGCCAGTCGTTGGGCGGGAGTTCACCGTGTTCGCCGCGTCCCGGGCGGAAGTGGAACAGCTCGCGCTCCGGGCTGCCGGGTCCTGCCGCGAGCGCCGCACGGAACCACGGGTGCTGGTCGGAGACGTGGTTGGGGACGATGTCAACGAGAGTGCGGATGCCCGACTCCCGTGCCTCGGCGATGAGTTTCTCCGCCTCCGCGAGGGTTCCGAAGGCCGGGTCGACGGCCCGGTAGTCGGTGACGTCGTAGCCCCCGTCCGCCATCGGGGACGGGTACCAGGGGTTGAACCACAGGGCGTCCACGCCGAGTTCGGCCAGGTGGGGCAGCTTGGCGCGGACGCCCGCGAGGTCTCCGGTTCCGTCGCCGTCGCCGTCCGCGAAGCTGCGTACGTACACCTGGTAGATGACGGCGCCGCGCCACCACTGGTCGTCGGTGCGGGCAGGGGAAGGCTGTCCCACGGTGCCTGCCTTTCGTCTGTTCGGCTTCTCTTCGACTGTGGAGTCTGTGGGGTCTTCTTCTGTGGAGGGGTGGCGTCAGCCCTTGGTGCTGCCCGCGCTGATCCCGGCGATGATGTGCCGCTGGAACACCAGGAACATCGCGACCATCGGGATGCTGGCGATGACCATCGCGGCGATGAGCACGGTCAGCGGGATGTTCTGGGACAGCTGGACGAGCGCCACGCTGATGGGCTGTTTGTCGGTGTCGGAGAAGACCATCAACGGCCAGAGGAAGTCCTGCCAGACAGCGACGAGCGCGAAGATCGAGACGACTCCCAGGACCGGCCGGGACATCGGGAGCACGATCGACCAGAGCGTACGCAGCCGTCCCGCGCCGTCGATCTCGGCGGCCTCCAGCACGTCGCGCGGAAGCTGGTCGAAGAACCGTTTGAGGAGATAGAGGTTGAAGGCGTTGGCCACGGCCGGCAGCCAGATGCCGAGCGGGTCGTTGAGCAGACTGGTGTGGATCAGCGGCAGGTCGGCGACGGTCAGGTACTTCGGTACGACCAGGGCCTGCGCCGGGACCATCAGGGTGGCGAGGATGCCGCCGAGGATCACCTTGCCGAAGGCGGGCCGCAGCCTGGACAGGGCGTACGCGGCGGCCGTGCAGAACACGAGTTGCAGGATCCAGGCGCCTGTTGCCTGAACCACCGTGTTCCACAGGTGAGTCGGCAGGTCCATCAGGTCCCAGGCGTCGGTGTAGCCGCTGACGTGCCACTTGTCCGGGACGAGGGTCGGCGGGGTGCGGGTCACCTCGTCCGGCGACTTCATGGCGCCGGTGGCCATCCAGTAGACCGGGAAGAGGAAGGCGAGTGTGAAAAGGAGGACCACGCCGGTGAAGACGGTCCAGTAGACGGCCCTGCCGCGGGGTCGGGCGAGCGTGAGCGGGGAGACCAGGGTGCGGGTGCCGCTCATGAGGCCTCCTCTCCGGAGCGGGTGAGCCGCAGGTACACCGCCGAGAAGGCGCTGAGCAGGAGGAGGAGCATGACGCTGAGGGCGCAGGCTCCGCCGAAGTCGTTGTAGAGGAACGCGTACTTATAGATGAGGTAGAGGACGGTGACCGTGGCGTTCTCCGGGCCGCCGCCCGTGATCACGAACGGCTCGGTGAACACCTGCATGGTGGCGATGATCTGAAGGAGCATCAGCATGAGGATGACGAACCGGGTCTGAGGGATCGTCACATGCCGGATGCGCTGCCAGATGTTCGCTCCGTCCAGTTCGGCCGCCTCGTACAGCTCGCCGGGGATGCTCTGGAGCGCGGCCAGGTAGATGAGTACAGTGCCGCCGAGATTCGCCCAAGTGGCCACGAGGACAAGGGAGACGAGGGCGGTGTCGGCGCCGTTGGACCAGTTGGAGGTGGGCAGGTTCAGGAAGCGCAGCGCCTCGTTGGCGAGGCCGGCGCCGGGATCGTAGAACCACTTCCAGAGCAGGGCGCTGACCACCGGAGGGATCATCACCGGGAGGTACACGACGACTCTGAAGAATGCCTTCGCGTGCCGGAGTTCGTTGAGGACGAGGGCGAGCGCGAAGGGCACGGCGAAGCCGATGAGCAGGGCGAGCAGCGTGAAGGTGAGGGTGTTGCGCCAGGCCGCGGCGAACTCCGGGTCCGCAAAGACGCGGGTGAAGTTGGCGGTGCCGACCCACTCCGGTTCCGCGCCCGGGGTGTACTTCTGGAAGGCGATCACGACCGCGCGGATCGCCGGGTACCAGGAGAAGAGGGCGAAGCAGAGCAGTCCGCCGAGGAGGAAGGCGTACGCGCCGGTCTGGTCGGCGAGGCGGCGGCGCAACGGGCGCCCGGCGGGGCCGGGTCGCGGCGCCTCCACCGGCCGTACAGCCGTCGGTGGGGGCGCCGCGGGCTTGGACGCTGTCTTCATGGCGGGTGTCAGCCGCGCGCGAGGATGGCGTCGATCTTTCCGGAGGCGTCGCTCAGCAGCTGGTCGATGTCGGCGTCCTTCTTGGTGAGGACCGCGGAGACGGCGCTGTCGAGGACGGAGTAGATCTGCTGGGCCCGGGGCGGCTCGATCTTCATCTCCAGGCTCTGGTTGCCGTCGAGGAAGGACTGGTAGTTCTCCACCGGGACGTTGGCGTTGGCCTTCTTGACCTGCTGGTCCTTGGCATCGGCGGCGCCGCTGAAGAGCCGGGGCTCCGGCAGGCCGACCGGGGCGTCGTTCTTCTTGGCGCGGGCGTAGTCGCCGAGGAAGCCGTCACCGGGCGTGAGGAACATGTGGTCGAGCCACGCGAGGCCCGCCTTGATCTGCTCGGGCGTGGCCTTCTTGTTGAACATGTAGCCGTCGCCGCCGATGAGCGTGCCCTTGCCGCCCGGCATGGGAGCGAGGGCGAGGTCCTTGTAGTTGCCGCCCTTCTCCTTGACCAGGATCGGGATGTTGTCCGGCGCCGAGAGGTACATGCCGAGCTTCCCCGAACCCATCAGCTGCTGGGCGTCGTTGATGACGAGCAGCTGCTTGCTGCCCATGGAGTTGTCGATCCAGCGCATGTCCTTGAGGTTCTGCAGGACGGCCTTGCCCTCGGGGGTGTCGATGCTCGCCTTCTTGCCGTCCTCGCCGACGACGTCGCCGCCCTGTGAGTAGAGCTCGGCGGTGAAGTGCCAGCCGCCCTGGTTCTGCGCGCTGTAGTCGGCGTAGCCGACGGTGCCGTTGCCGAGCGCGGCGATCTTCTTGGCGGCGGCGCGCAACTCCTCCCAGGTGGCCGGGGGTTGGTCGGGGTCGAGACCGGCCTCGGCGAAGAGCTTCTTGTTGTAGATCAGGCCCATGGAGTAGCCGGTGCGCGGGACGCCGTAGATCTTGCCGTCCACGGTGTAGATGTCGCGCAGCTGCCGCTGGATGGTGTCGTAGCTCTTGAGGTCCTTGACGTAACTCGTGATGTCGGCCGCCTGGTTGACGTCGACGACGTGCTTGGCGTCGGTGAAGTACGTGTAGAAGACGTCCTCCATCTGGCCGCCGGCGAGCTTGGCGTCGAAGGTCTTCGGGTCCTGGCAGGGGAACGCGTCGTGCGGGACGACGTCGATGTCCGGGTTCCGCTTCTCGAAGGCCAGGACGTCGGCCTCGAAGAACGACCTGTCGACCTTGGCGCTCTTCGGCGGCATGCAGTTGACGGTGATACGGGTCTTGCCGCCGGCGGTGTCGTCGTCATCGGATCCGCCGCAGGCACTGAGCGCCAGCGAGCAGGTGATGAGGGTGATGCAGATGCGACGGAACCCGGTGCTTCTCATCGGTGGACCCCTCTGGGCAGGAGCGTGCAAGGCCCACGGCAGCCCCCTGTGAGCGCGCGCCGCCGTGTCTGGCGTCGCACACTCAAGCACCGGCGATATTTGATCGCAAGATGTCGTGCAGACTCTGTAATTATTTGACAGTCGAGTGGATCTCAGCGGCACCTGAGGGGGCTTCAGGGGCGCGGAGCTTGCGCGGTCGACCCCCGGACCACCAGCTCGGGCTCGTACAGCAGCTCTTCGGTCGGCACACTGCTGCCGCCGATCTGCGCGTTCAGCAGTTCCACCGCCGCCCTGCCCATGGCCTCGATGGGTTGACGGACCGTGGTCAGCGGGGGTTCGGTGCAGTTCATGAACGCGGAGTCGTCGTAGCCCACGACGGAGACCTGCGACGGCACGGCAAGTCCCTTGCGGCGTGCGGCTCTTACGGCGCCGAGGGCGAGCGGGTCACTTGCGCAGATGATGCCGGTGACGCCCCGGTCGAGGAGCCGGGTGGCCGCGGCCTGACCGCCTTCGAGGGAGAAGATCGCCCGGGCGACGCGCTCGTCGGGGAGGTCGCCCAGGGCGCGCGCCGCGGCGAGCTTGCGGCTCGAAGGGACGTGGTCGCCGGGGCCGAGCACGAGCCCGATGCGCTCGTGTCCGAGCGAGGTCAGATGCCGCCAGGCCTGCTCCACCGCCACCGCGTCGTCGCAGGAGACGCCCGGGAAGCCCAGGTGTTCGATGGCCGCGTTCACCAGGACCACCGGGATGTTGCGGTCCGCGAGCCGCCGGTAGTGCTCGTGCGGCGCGTCGGCCTGCGCGTAGAGGCCGCCCGCGAACACCACGCCGGAGACCTGCTGTTGGAGCAGCAGGTCCACGTAGTCCGCCTCGGAGACGCCGCCCTTGGTCTGGGTGCAGAGCACGGGCGTCAGACCGGACTGGGCGAGCGCGCCGCCGATCACCTCGGCGAACGCCGGGAAGATCGGGTTCTGCAGCTCGGGCAGGACGAGGCCCACCAACCGGGCGCGTTCGCCGCGCAGTTGGGTGGGCCGCTCGTAGCCGAGGACGTCGAGTGCGGAGAGCACCGCCTGCCGGGTGGTGTCGGAGACTCCGGGCTTGCCGTTGAGCACCCGGCTGACCGTGGCCTCGCTGACCCCGACCTTCTTCGCCACCTCAGCAAGTCGTCGCGTCATGCGCGCAAGAATAGCGCAAGAAATGCAAGTTACTTGCGTAAAGGCAGCACTACGCCTCCGCGGTGGGCACCACGCTCAGATGACTCGACGCGCGTCGAGTGCGCCGCGCGACGGGCGGGCGCCGGGCCTCGCGCAGGACCAGCGTCAGGCGCGTATAGCCCATGTCCTGAAGGGTCTTGGTGGTCTCCCCGACGATGCGGCAGTCGGTACGGCCCCAGCGCGGGTCGGGATGCAGCAACGGCCGCACCGCGCCGTCGTGCTCGACGGCGTCCGGGCCGACCGAGCGGACCCAGTGCGGCAGGCCGTGCCGGTAGGCGGCGTCCATGATCGGGTCCTGGCCGATGTCCCGGAGGATCGACTGGAGTCCGTGGTCGTGACCGTGCCGCTCGACGGCGGCGGCGAAGTGCGCCAGCATCGGCAGGCACCAGCTCGACTCGTGCTCGCCGAGGACCGTACCGGCGTCCGGATGGAACAGGACGAACCGGAGGAAGTTGTCCCACGGCATGGCGGTCGGATGCGGGCCCACACCGCGGAAAAGTGTCTCGAACGCACCGTTCGCCAGGACGACGTCCCAGCGGTGGTCGACGACCACGGAGGGAAAGGTGACAGCCTCCAGGAGCGCGGCGTAGTCCTGGAGATACGCCTGGGCCTCACGACTCTCGGGGGCGGGTCGCGGCTGCGGCCGGGGCCCTCCTGCCTGGTATGCCATCGGGAGGTCCACCCCTCTTGCCTATGCGGCCCTGACGCGGCGTCGTGATCCTGCTACCCCCGGGCGAGCGGTGTCAACTATCGTGGCATTTGGCGCCCGTTGACGGCTGAATCCCGCCACAGTTGTGGCGAGACCTGGATGTGAGTTCGACCGAAGGGCTACTCTCCGGTCTTCGGGCGGTTCACGCCGCACATCCGGAATTCCCACAAGGGCTTCACGTCCGAGGGATCCGGTTCCACCAGAGCGGTCGACGAAGACGTAGGGGAGAAGTGTCGGTGACGGATGGCTTCGAGGTTCCGGGCGCCACGGCGACGGGCCTGCTGCCGGCCGTCGTGGCCCGAGTCACCGGGCTGGCCGACCGGCTCTGCGCGCCGCACGACGAGGTGTTCGACGTCCGGCGGCTGTCAGCGGCCTCCGGAGTCCCCGAGGTCGTGGTCAGATCCCTGCTGGGCGGGCGGCCCGCGGGCGAACCCGATCTCCAGGCCCGCTTCCTGCAACGCCTCGACCTGCTGCGCCGCACCCGGCTGAAGCCGGGCGGCCGCAGGTACACCCAGCAGGAGATCGCCGACGGCGCCGGAATGTCGCGCCAGCAGGCGGGCGCCCTCATCAACGGCGACCGGCGCCCCACGATGGAGCACTGCGACGCCATCCAGCGATTCTTCCGGGTGCACGCCGGATTCCTCACCGCGGAGGACCCCGAGGCGCTCGCGGGCGCGCTCCAGCACACCGAGCAGGAGCTGCTCCAGCGGCTCGCCGACCGGGAGCGCGAGGCGGCCCTGGCCGCCGCCGACGATCCGCTGGAGCGGCTGCTGCAGGACCACGGGGTCCGCGGCATCGCCTGGCGGGCCGCACAGCTGCCCACCGACCAGCACAGGGACAAGGTCGCCGAGTGGCTGGACATGCTCCTGGAGAGCGTCAAGCGGCCCGAGTCGTGATCCGGGGGAACCAGTGGCCATAGGAAAGGACATGCGCCGTCTGTGCGGCGAACTGGTCGACGAGCTCTCACTGCCGGCACCGGCGGAGCCCGCCGATCTGTACGCCGCGCTGTGCGACGCCATGAGCAGGCGGCGCGGGCGTCCGGTGCAGTTCCGTACGGCCGCGTTCCCGCCGGGCACCGCCAGCGGACTCTGGCTCGACATGGCGGACCAGGACCTCGTCGTCGTTGAGGAACGCACCGCGCCCGACCACCAGTTGGTGATCCTCGGCCATGAGCTGTGGCACATGAACGCCGGGCACTGCAGCCACCACGTCCAGGGCGCGGCCGTCGCCGCCCGCATGCTGTCGGACGACGCCGACCTCCAGGCGACCGTCCTGAAGGTGGCGGCCCGCACCCGGTCGGACCTGGCCGACGAGAAGGACGCCGAGAGCTTCGGGCTGTTGCTGGCGAGCAAGTGCCGCGGCTGGCTGGCCGGTTCGGCGATGCGCGGCCCCGTGCGCCGCGACGGACTCGCCGGCCGCATCGAGGCGTCGCTGGGCTATCGCGGGCCACGGAGCTGAAGCCGCCGACACCATGGACGACTCCAGCTACTACATACCCGCCGCCGCCATGGCGGTCGCGTTCGCGGTCAAGGCTCCCGCGCTGCTGCGCTCCTGGCGCGATCCGCTGCTGCGCGCCGTATGCGCTCTGCTCGCCCTCGCCTGTCTGGTGTTCTTCTTCGCCGCCCCGCCGACGATCGCCGAGGTCAACCGCACCACCGGCATCCCGAACATCTCGGCGCCGCTCGTCTACGCGCTGCTGAGCGCGTTCAGTGCCGCCTGCCTGGTGCTGATCATCAACTGGCGCGGCGGTCCGCCCGAGGCGACCCGGCGGGCGTCCCGCCGCTGGATCGCCGGGTACGGCCTCGTGGCGGTGGCCCTGATCACGCTGTTCCTCCTCGGGGACGCACCGCACGAACGGCTGCGGGACATCGACACCTACTACGCGACGACGCCGTTCATCCGCGAGATGATCGTGCTCTATCTCGCGTCGCTCACGGTCGCGGGTGTCGCGATGAACGTCATGTGCTGGCGCTGGGCGCTTCAGGTGCACGGCTGGCTGCGGGTCGGGCTGCTGATCATCGCGCTCGGCTTTCTGTTCAACATCCCCTACGCGGCGGCCAAGTTCATCGCGGTGGTCGCCCGCTGGAACGGCGGGGACCTGGACGGTCTGAGCACCTATCTGGCCCCTGTACTGGCCTCCGTGGGCGCGCAGATCAGCGCGGTCGGCTTCTGCGTCCCACTGGCCTGCCAGCGCATCGGGGACACCTGGGGCACCTGGTCGACGTACCGTCGACTCGGGCCGCTGTGGCGGGAGTTGAGGTCGGCCTCGGGACACGAGGAGCGGGCCGTGCGGATCTCCTGGTGGTCCCCCGCCGAACTCCAGGTCACCCAGCGGGAGTCCGACATCCACGACGGCATCCTCGGCCTGCACCCCTACTTCGACTCCGGGGTGCGCGCGGACGCCTACGACGCGGCCGTGGCGGCGGGCTCCGAGCCCGTCCAGGCCCAGGCGGAGGCCGACGCGGCGATGGTGACCGCGGCGGTGCGGGCCAGGGCCGCCGACCCGGAGGGCAGGGTCATCAGCTCGGCGACGACCGCCGCTCCAAACGCGTCCGCCGAGGGCCCCCGCGACCTCGTACGGATCTCCACCGCCCTGCGTCAGTCAGCCGTCGTCGCGGCCGCCCGGGGGCGGGCCACGACCAGGTCAGAGAGCGACTCCCATGAACGAACCAGCTAGCGCCCGCCCAGGTGGAGCCGCCGTCGGACGTGCCGTCGTCATCGGCGGAGGGATGGCCGGAATGCTGGCCGCCGCCGCACTGCGCGGGCACGCCGAAGTCACCGTCGTCGAGCGTGACGCCCTGCCCGACGGGCCCGAGCCGCGCAAGGGGCTTCCGCAGGCCCGCCACGCCCACCTCCTGTGGTCCGGCGGTGTCCGGGCGATGGAGGAGCTGCTGCCGGGGGTGACCGAGGCCTGGCTCGCCGCCGGCGCCCGGCGGATCCCGCTCCCGACCGGTCTGGTGTCCCTGCAGCCGCACGGCTGGCTCCGGCGCTGGCCCGAGATGCAGTTCATGATCGCCTGCAGCCGTGATCTGCTCGACTCGGTCCTGCGGGCCCGGATCTCCGAGAGCCCGCGGATCACCGTCATGGAGCGCACCGAGCTGCTGGGACTGCAGGGTGACGCCTCCAGGGTGACGGGGGTACGCGTCCGCACCAGCGGGGGCGCGGAGCGCGTACTCGAAGCCGATCTCGTGGTGGATGCCTCGGGGCGTGGGTCGCGGGCCACCTCCTGGCTCGACTCGCTGGGTGTGCCAAAGGCTCCGATGGAGGAGGTCGACTCCGGGCTCGCGTACGCCAGCCGGATCTTCCGGGCGCCGGAGGGCACGGAGGACTTCCCCGTGGTCAATGTCCAGCCGGACGCGGCTCAGCCGGTCCCGGGACGGAGCGCGACCATCGTGCCCATCGAGGGCGGGCGCTGGCTGGTGACTCTGTCGGGCACGCGCGGCGGCCAGCCGACGGGCTCCGCCGAGGAGTTCGCGACGTTCGCGCGCGACGACGTCAGGCATCCCCTCGTGGGCGAACTGATCGCCGGCGCCGAGCCGTTGACGGACGTCGTGGTCACCCGCAGCACGGTCAACAGGCGGCGCTTCTTCGAGAAGGTCAAGGACTGGCCCGAGGGATTCGTGACGCTCGGGGACGCGGTCGCCACGTACAACCCGATCTACGGGCACGGCATGTCGGTGGCCGCGCAGGGTGCGGTGGCGCTGCGTGAGCACGTCGCGGAGTACGGGCTCGCGGCGCCGAGGCTGGCGAGACGGGTGCAGCGCGCCGTGGCGCGTCCGGTGGCGACGGCCTGGGAGCTGGCCACGAGCACGGACATCCGGTATCCCGGTTCGATCGGCAAGGAGCCCGGAGGTACGCAGAAGCTGCTCGGGCGCTACGTGAACCGTCTGATGCTGACGGCGACCGGGCGTCCGCTGGTCGCCAGGGAGTTCCTCGGCGTGATCACGCTGTCCGCGCCCGTCACCACCCTGCTCAAGCCCGAGGTGGTTCTCGCCGTACTGCGCGGTCCGCGCCTGTCCCCACTTACCGAGCCGCCGCTGACGAACGAGGAACGGGACGCGGTCCTCGGCGCACCGGAGCCGTCGGGGACACGAGAGGCCTGACGGGGCCGGCCTCGCCGCGGGGCACAGCGCGGCGTCAGGCCTCCGCTCGCCGCCCCGATCCCGGTCCGCACCCCGGCCGGCGCGGTGGCTAGGTCGCGCTGCGTTCGCTCGCCTCCCTCAGGTCCCGCTCCACCGCCCGGCCGCGGGCGGTGTCCGGGCGGCCCGCCGTGGTGCCCGGGTGGCCGGCGCGCAGGAGGTCGCTCCAGTGTTCGCGGCTCCAGTCGGCGGGGCTGGTGGTGCCGGTGAACTCCTCGACGAGGGAGAGGAAGCGGGCGGGGTCGGTGTGGAAGGGGAAGTGCCCGGCGCCCTCGAAGATCTCCAGGCGGCTGCCGGGCATCGCCTCGTGCGCCCCGTACGCGTGCCGTACCGGGACCACGCTGTCGCGGTCGCCCCACATCAGCATCGTCGGCATGCCCTGGGTGAGGTAGCAGCGGTCGAGCATCGTCACGACCTGGCCGCGCCAGTCGACCACCGCCCGCAGCGTACGGATGAACGCGCTGCGCGAGGTCGCGTCGGGCAGCGCGTCCACGAGGGTCAGCAACTCCGGCGCGTCCTGGCCCAGGTCGGTGTCGAGGAGCCTCATCAGCTGGGCGACCAGTCCCACTTGGATCCGCATCCCGGGCAGCCGCAGCGCGGCCAGGGCCAGGTCGGCGCCGGGCAGCGAGACCGCCCGCAGGACGGGGTTCACCTCGCGGCCCACGCCACCGGCGCTGACCAGGATCAGCCGCTCGGTGCGCTCGGGGAACTGGTATGCGAACTGCATCGCGACGCCGCCGCCGAGCGAGTGCCCGATCAGCGTGGCCTGCTCGATGCCGAGGGTGGAGAGCAGATCGCGCAGCCCGTTGGCGTACGCCGCCACCGAGTAGTCGGCCCGGGGTTTGTCCGAGGCGCCGTGGCCGAGCAGGTCGGGGGCGATCACCGTGTGGGTGCGGGCGAGATCGGGGATGAGCTCCGCCCAGGTCGCCGAGGAGTCGCCGATGCCGTGGATCAGGACGAGTGCCGGGCCCTCGCCCGCCATCCGGTAGGCACGCCGGTAGCCGTGCACCACTCGGTGGTGCAGCCGCAGCTCTCCGTCGCCCACCGGGCGCAGCCGCGCGATGGTCCTCGGGTGCTGTCGCGGGACGTCGACCACGGGCTCGCCTCTCCTCACCGGGCCGCCGGGAGTACGGCTCCAGGCCCTGGCTTCCAGCGTAGGACCCTTGTCCGACAAGGGATTTCCGTGATGTTTCCCCTCCGCTAACCGGGCGAACCGACGCGTACCGAAAGGGCATTGTCAGTGGCGGACGGCAAGCTGGACCCAGCGCCACCGCTGTGCGGGGGCGAGTGAACCGCCACAGGCGCTGCTGCCGAGCCGAACCGGGGAGAGCCGTCCGATGCCGACCGCCGTACTGACCGATCACGAACGCACCGCCGTGCAGGCCTATCTGCGCCTGTTGCAGACGGTCCGGGCCGCCATGGACGGCCCTCCCGGCACGGGCCGACCACCCGTCGTGCCGCCCGCCGCCCTCGCGGAGGCGGAGCGCGCGCTGGCCGCGGCGGGGCTCTCGGGCAACGAGGAGGCGTTCTTCCGCCTGCTGCACACCTGGTGCCCGGAGGTTTGATGAGGCACCGTCAGCCCGCCGACGGAGGAGGGACGAGCCGGACGGGCGTGCTCAGCCCTGGGCGTGCGGCACGGTCACCGAGGTCGCCACGAGTCCCCGGCGTACCGTCCAGCGCCCGTCGAAGTGCCCGATCCGACGGCCGTCGACCACGGGCCCGGGCACGAGGAGCCGGGCACGGAGGCCACCCGACGTGGTGTGTCCGGGATCCATGAAGACGTCGATGTCCGCCTCGCTGAAGTCGAGCCACTTCCCGGTGAGGGGGAACCACGCCTTGTAGACCGACTCCTTGGCGCTGAACAGGAGCCGGTCCCAGTGGACGCCGGGGTGCTGCGCGGCGAGGCCGCGCAGCCGCCGGTCCTCGTCGGGCAGTGCCACGGACGCCAGGACGTTGTCCGGGAGCGGCAGATGGGGCTCCGCGTCGATGCCGAGCGAGGCCAGGTCGGTGGCGCGGGCCAGCGCCGCGGCGGCGTAGCCCTCGCAGTGCGTCATGCTGCCGATCAGCCCGGCGGGCCACCGCGGGGCTCCCCGCTCACCGGGCAGCACGGCCTGCGGGGGCACGCCGAGCTTCTCCATGGCGTGCCGGGCACAGCCTCGTACGACGGTGAACTCACGGCGCCGTTTCTCGACGGCGCGCGCGATCAGCGCCTGTTCCTCGGGATAGAGCTCGGGGTACGGCGTCGTGCCGCCGGGCCGCTCGTCACCGTGTGCCTCCACGGCCACGACCGACTCCGGGAGCAGCTCCTCGATCACCGGATCCGACCTCCATCGGCAGAATGCGGCGCAGCTTGCCCGGCGGTTCCGAGCGCTTGCGCCACTCGCGGGGGTATCCCACCGACACCTCTTCGAAGCGGACGCCGTCGAGCCAGGTGGTGCGGGGAATGTGCAGGTGGCCGTAGACCATGGCCGCGACGCGGTACGCGCGGTGCCAGTCCGCGGTGAGCCGGGTGCCGCACCACATGGCGAACTCCGGGTACCAGAGGACCTCTGTCGGGTGGCGGTCCAGCGGGTAGTGGTTGACCAGGATCGTCGGCAGCTCGGCGGGGATCTCCGCGAGCCTGCGCCCGGTCTCGGCCACCCGGGCCCGGCACCAGTCCTCACGGCTCGGGTACGGGTCGGGGTGCAGGAAATGCTCGTCCGTGCAGACCACGCCGGTCCCGTGGGCGTACGTGAGCCCCTCTTCCTTGGTCGCGCAGCCCGCGGGCAGGAACGAGTAGTCGTAGAGGAGGAAGAGCGGCGCGACGGCGACCGGTCCGCCGGGGCCCTCCCACACGGGGTACGGGTCTTCCGGGGTCGTCACTCCCAGCTCGCGGCAGACCTCCACGAGGTGCTCGTAGCGGGCGACGCCGCGCAGGGTGACGGTGTCCTTGGGGTGGGTCCACAGCTCGTGGTTGCCGGGTGCCCAGATCACTTTGCGGAAGCGGGAGGCGAGCGTTTCGAGGGCCCAGCGGATGTCGGCCACCGTCTCCGCGACGTCGCCGGCCACCAGGAGCCAGTCGTCGTCGGTCTCGGGGCGCATCTGCTCTACGAGGGCGCGGTTCTCGGCGTATCCGATGTGCAGGTCGCTGATGGCCAGCAGCCGGCCCGGACGGTCAGCCGTCGTCACCCTCGCCCCCTCCATGGACCGGAAACGCCCCTCGGCGTGCCCGGATGCGACCACAAGAACACATACCGCCTCCACGGTACAAGAGCGGCTTCAGCGGCCTCGCCGACGATGTGGCCACGGCCGGTCTGCCGGGTGCGGGTCCCTTGTCGGTCGCTCGCGCTCCACGGCGGAACCGCAGATGTCAGCGCCCCGCGCCCCTATACGGGGCGCCGAGCCCGAGGAGAGCCATGACAGGGGCGTCCGGCTCCGAGCGTCTGGTGGAGAGCGGGCCCGACTGCATCGTGAGGGGCGGCTCGTTCGTGAGTATCCCGGCGTTCGGCGGCTGCTCCGCGATGCCTCGGACACCGAACTCGCCCGGGCCGGGCAGCTGTTGGCGCGGCTCGACCCGGACGAGGTGGTGGCGGAGCATCCGGCGGTACCCTTCACACCGAGGCGTTGCTGCGCAACGGCTGGTTCGACACCCCGGAACTGACCCGCGAGGACGTCACCCGGGTCGCCCAGTACCGCGACGAGCCGGTCCTCAAGGACTTCCTCGACGGCTTCGACTCCCTGGACGAGTGTCTGCGGCAGCTGCGGGTCGAGGTGCACCTCGTCGAGGCGGGCCCCGCCGAGGTGCGCGCTCTCCTCGACGATCCGGCGGCACGCGTCCTCGCCGTCCGCACCGCCGACCGCACCGCCGACCGCTTCGGGGACAACGGCGTCGTCGGCGCGGTGTTCAGCACCGGCACGGCAACACCGTCCACATCGACAACTTCCTGCTCAGCTGCCGGGTGTTCTCCCGAGGCATCGAGCAGACCTCGCTCCGTGCCGTGCTGCGGCACGCCCGCGCGCACGGCGCCCGGGCGGTGCGCGCGAACTACCGCGCCACACCGAAGAACACCAAGGTCAGAGACTTCTACCCGAGGAACGGCTTCGTCCGGGTCAAGGACGAGAACACCACAGTCGCCCACACGACAGTCACCCACACAACGACGGCCCACACAACGGCCGCCCACCGGAACGACGGCACGACCGTGACGTACGAGCACGGCCTCCAGATCCTGCCCGTGCCGCCCGCGCACGTCCACTTCACCGGGATCCCGGGAGACGACGGCTCGTGAACTCCATCGACGACTTCCTCATCCTCCTCCAGGACGACCTGGGCCTGCCGGTGACCGGCGCGGACGTCGGCGCGGGGCTCGACCGGGTGCCCGGCTGGGACTCGGTGCACCTGCTCTAGCTCCTCACGCTCCTGGAGCGTACGACCGGCCGTGCGCTGCCTCTGGCGGAGGCCCTGGAGGCCGGGCCGTCAGCCTGGAGGGGATCCACACGCCGGCGGTGGCCTCTTGAGGATCTCACCTGTCGCCCGCGAGCGCCGCCACACCCTGGCCTTCCTCGACGGCACGGTCACGATCGACGGTACCGAGGCGGCGGACGTGCTCGCGGAGATCGAGGAGGGCCTGGAGTCCTTCAAGGGGAGCGGGGTCCAGGGGGCCTGACGTGCCTCAGGAGCACCGGTGGGCCCGTCCGGGGATTCTGTAACACGCACGTAGCAGCGAGCACGCTGCGGAAGCCCTATGATCGGCCCTACACAACCGCCACGGACTCCCGTTTTCGAACGGCGGTTTTGTGTACCCATTTACTCCTTGGCCGGGCCCGGCCTGCTTCGCCGTGCCCGTGAACCCTGAAAGGCGGCCTGCATGGGCTCTCGCGTACGCGTCTGGCTCAACCGCACGTACGCGGAGAACGTGTTCTTCATGGATCAGCTACGGCGAAATCCGTGCGGCCGGGCCGTCGAGATCCACGCGACCCACGGCGACGCCGACTCCCCCATCCTGGCCGCCGCCGACGTGGCCGCGCTGGAGCCGGAGGGGCTGTCCCCGGCGGCTTACGTCGAGTACGCGCTCGACCAGTGCGCCCGGCACTCCATCGATGTGTTCGTGCCGGTCCTGCACCAGGCGACGCTCGTCGAGCACCGCGAGGAGTTCGCCGCGGTCGGTACGGCGCTGCTCGCGCCGCCCGCGGAGGCCGTGCACACCTTCCAGGACAAGGTGATCGCGTACGAGGCGGTCGAGAAGCTCGGCATTCCGGCACCGCCGTGGTGGCGGGTGCGGACCGCGGAGGAGCTGGTCACGGCGGTCGACGCGTTGGAGGCCGACGGTCACAAGGCGTGCTTCAAGCCGGCCTCCGGGGCGGGCGGTGTCGGTTTCCGCATCATCACGCGGACCCCGTTCTCCCTGATGCATCTCAACGGCTTCCCCAGCCCGTACGTGCCGCTGGACATGGTCGTCGAGGCGCTGGAGCAGGCCGACGAGCCGGTCGACTGGCTGGTCATGCCGCGTCTGGAGCAGCCGGAGGTGTCCGTGGACTGCCTCACCGGTCCGGACGGGCGGGTACGGATGGCCGTGGGCCGGACCAAGAACGGCCGGCGGCGGGGCTTCACGCTCGACCCCAGGTGGATCGAGCCGTCCCGGTTGCTCGCCGAGTCGTTCGGGCTGCACTATCTGACGAACATTCAGTTCCGGATGCTCGGTGACGAGCCGGTCCTGATGGACGTGAACACCCGCCCGGCCGGCGGCCTGCACCAGCTCTCGCAGTGCGGCATCAACGCCCCTTGGGCGGCGGTGCGGTTGGCGCTCGGCGAGGAGCCCGGCGACGTGGTCCCGCCGTTCCTCGGCCAGGACTACACGGTGATCGCGGGACCGCGCGCGGTACGGCCGGTGTCACTGCCGCAGCAGCGCACGGACCTGGACCTTCCGGTTCCCCCGGCCACGACCACGACAGCCGCGGAGGCCGCCGTCGATGCACAGCCGGCACAGGCCGCCCAGACCACTCAGGCGCCTCATCCGGCACAGGCAGCTCAGGCGGCTCAGACTTCGGACAGCCCCTTGACCGTCTGATTGGCCCATACCGACTTGGTGAGCGCACCAACTCCCGTACCCGCCATACGTTCAGGGAGATCGCGCACGCCGGGCTTCCGGCTGAAGGGGTGCCCGGTCAGCCGACCGGGTACCCCCACGCCTTCGCCAACTCGGCCAGGCGAGGCGGCAGTTGGGCCGTCGGGTCGGCCTGGCGGGCCTGCTGGATGCGGCCCGACAGGGGCCTCCGCAGGGTTGAGCCCGAGCGCACGGAGGAGAGGACGAAGCCCGGCGAGTCCACCAGCCGCGGGGCGAGCGGCGCGGTGTACGAGTCCCCGTCGGTCCTGGGCGCGGGCATGGCGTCGAGATTCCGGCGCGGCGGGCTCACCGCCCGGGCCATCAGCCCTCCCCGGCGCCTCAGCCCCTTGCCGATCTCGGACGTTCGCGGGTCTCGCACGGTGACACCTTTCCCTCGCACTGCCCCACATCAGAGGTGCGACGGGCGAGCTCCAGGTGTCGTACAGGGAACAGGCACTGGTCACGGCGGGCGATTGACCCGCCGTGACCAGGCGTCTTACCGCTTCCTCAATTCTTCGTGGGAAGCGTGGTCACTTGTTCCCCACAGCCAGTCGCAGCGTCTGGATCTCGAAGGGCCGCAGGGTGACGGACACACTGTCGCCCTCCGTGTCCACTGTCGTCAGCGGGCGCTCCAGGAGATCGGTGAGCTGGGCGCCCGCGAGCGGGAAGCTCGTGCGCAGGGTGCCCTGTGCACGGCCGCCGAGGGACTCGTAGACGCGTACGACGACATCGCCCGAGGCGTCGTCGGCGAGCTTGACCGCCTCGATGGTCACGCCGCCACCGCCCTCCACGGACACGACCGGCTCGGGGGTGCCCGCCGAGTCCGCCACCCGCAGCGGCAGGTTGAGCGAGTAGCCCTCGGCGACCGCGTCCTCGATGGTCGCGCCGGGCAGCAGCGCGTACGTGAAGCGGTGCTTGCCCTGGTCGGCCTCCGGGTCCGGGATGCGCGGAGCGCGGACCAGGCTGAGGTGGACCGTGGTGGTCGTACCGCCGTCCTCGCGGACCGTGCGGGTGACGTCGTGGCCGTAGGTGGAGTCGTTGATGACCGCGACGCCGTAGCCCGGTTCGCCGATGTGGACCCAGCGGTGGCCGGAGACCTCGAAGCGGGCCGACTCCCAGCTGGTGTTGGTGTGCGTGGGCCGCTGGATGTGGCCGAACGCGATCTCGGCGGACGAGTGCGCCGCCCGGACGTCCACCGGGAAGCCCGCCTTGAGGAACTTCTCGGCCTCGTGCCAGTCGATGTCCGTCTCGAAGTCGATACGGGGGCTGCCGGCGCGCAGGCTGATCGTCTGGGTGATGCGCGAGCCCTTGCCGAAGGAGCGCTCCACACGGATCGCGCCCAGCAGCGGATCCTCCTCGACCACGGTCACCGACTCCGCGTCCAGCAGGTCCGTGTAGCGGTTCTTGTAGTGCTTGTCGACGTCCCACGCGTCCCAGTAGTTCGGGAGGTCCGTGTGCAGCCGGAGCAGGTTGCCCGTGTCGGCGAGGACCTCACGGCCACCGGCGCGCAGATCGCGTACGGAGGCCAGGGTGCCGTCCTCGGCGACCTCGACGCGGACCAGGCCGTTGTCGAGGACGCGGCCGGCGACCGTCACCGGCTCGGGTGCCTCGCCGGTGCCGAGGGGTGCGCTGCCGTTCGCGGGGACGACCGTGTGGGCGAGGGTGCCGTCGGTGGTCCGTACGACCTCCCGGCGTTCGACCGGGCTGGTGTTGAAGACGCGGGTGCCGCCCGTGCCGAGGGCGGTGACCGCCTCGGCGGTCAGCTCCTCGACCTCCTTGGCGACGCGCGCGTACTCGGCCTCCGCCTCGCGGTGCACCCAGGCGATGGACGAGCCCGGCAGGATGTCGTGGAACTGGTGGAGCAGGACCGTTTTCCAGAGCCGGTCGAGCTTCTCGTGCGGGTAGGCGTAGCCGGGTGCGTGCAGCGCGGCCGTCGTGGCCCACAACTCGGCCTCGCGGAGCTTGTGTTCGCTCCTGCGGTTGCCCTGCTTGGTGCGGGCCTGCGAGGTGTAGGTGGCGCGGTGCAGCTCCAGGTAGAGCTCGCCGACCCAGACGGGTGCGTCCGGGTACTCCTCGCGGGCCTTGGCGAAGAAGTCGTCGGGGTGCTCGATCTCGACCTTCGCCGAGCCCTCCAAGTCGGCGAGCCTGCGCGCCCGTTCCATGATCTCGCGGGTGGGGCCGCCGCCGCCGTCGCCCCAGCCGAAGGGGGCCAGCGAACGCGTCGCGGCGCCCTTCTCCTGGTAGTTGCGTGACGCGCGGGCCATCTCCTCGCCGCTGAAGCGCGCGTTGTAGGTGTCGACCGGCGGGAAGTGCGTGAAGATGCGCGTGCCGTCGATGCCCTCCCACCAGAACGTGTGGTGCGGGAACTTGTTGGTCTGGTTCCAGGAGATCTTCTGGGTCAGGAACCACTCGTTGCCGGCCAGCTTGGCGAGCTGCGGGTAGGCCGCGGTGTAGCCGAAGGAGTCGGGCAGCCAGACACCCTTGGTCTCGACGCCGAAGTGCTCGATGAAGAACCGCTTGCCGTGCACGAGTTGGCGGGCGACCGCCTCGCCGCCGGGCAGGTTGCCGTCGGCCTCGACCCACATGCCGCCGACCGGCGCCCACTGGCCCTTCTTGACGGACTCCTGGATGCGGGCCCAGACCTTCGGGTAGTTGTCGCGCACCCACTCGTACTGCTGGGCCTGCGAGCAGGCGAAGATGAAGTCGTCGTACTCGTCGGCGAGTGAGGTGACGTTCGAGAAGGTGCGGGACGTCTTGCGCTTGGTCTCGCGGATCGGCCAGAGCCAGGCGGAGTCGATGTGCGCGTGGCCGACGCCGGAGACGATGTGGGCGCTGGCGTTGGCGGGCTTGGACAGCGCGGGCTTGAGCGCGGCCCGTACGTCCGCCGCCGTGCCGGAGACGTCGTCGAGGTCCAGCAGGTCCAGGGCCCGGTCCAGGGTGTGCATGATCTCGTGCCGGCGCGGGTCGTGCTCGCCCAGCTCCAGCATCAGCTCGCGCAGCACCTGGATGTCCAGGTCGAGGTGCCAGACCTCCTCGTCGAGGATCGCGATGTCGGCGCGCTGGAAGGTGTAGATCGGCTTGTCGCCCGCGGTGAGCTTGTCGCCCATGGGCGTGATCTTGGAGAAGTTGTCGGCGAGGATGTCCGGGTTGGAGGCCGCCTCGACCAGGTAGTCGATCCGCTCGCCGCCGACGGCGGGGTTGGCGATCGCCACGTACTGGTTGAGCGGGTTGACCGCCTTCAGCGGGGTGCCGTCCGTGAGGTGGACGAGCGCCTCGGCCTGGTTGCCCGGCCAGTCGCCGATGAAGCCGAGGTCGATGACGGCCTCGACGCGCTTGCCGGCCCACTCGGCGGGCACCTGCCCGCGCATCCGGAACCAGGTGGTGCCCCACGGCGGCCCCCAGAGGGTGTCCATCGCGAAGGGCTCGTACGAGGCGGCCGCTGCCTCCTCGAAGGGGACGGGCTCGCCCGGAGCCTGCCAGGCCTCGACCTCGAACGGTACGGAGGCGGCGTAGATCGCGGTCTTGATGCGCTGGTCGTGGACGCGCTGGACGCGCTCTTCGATCCGGCGGCGTTCGTCGTGCATCTCAAGTCTCCAGGTAGCGGGGAAAGCGCTTACGCAAGGTACGCCAACCCAGGATGGGCACCGGTGTAGCCGTCGACCAACCTGCGGGCGACGTTCACGGAGTCGACGAGCGGGTGCAGGGCGAAGGCCTTCACGGCCGTCGTGCGGGAACGCGACTCGGCGGCGGCGAGCACCTCGCGCTCGACCGCCTTCACCGCGCAGACCAGACCGGTCGCGTGGTCCGGGAGCGGGGCGACGGCGACGGGATGGGCGCCGTTCGCGTCGACGAGGCAGGGCACCTCGATGACGGCGTCCGTGTCGAGCACCGAGAGGGTGCCCTGGTTACGGACGTTGAGGATCAGGGTGGTGCGCTCGTCGCGGGCGATGGCCCGCATCAGGGCGAGCGCCACCTTCTCGTAGCCGCCGGAGAGGTCGTCGGCGTCACGCTCGCCCGCGCCGGCCGTCTCCCGGTTCTCCGACATGTACGTGGCCTCGCGCTCGGCGCGCGTACGGTCCCAGGCGGTGAGGGCCGAAGCGTCGGGCCGCTTCATCTCCTCGTAGAAGTGCTCCTGCTGGTCGCGGAGGAACGCGCCGCGGGTCTTCTCGGCCTCGCTGTAGGCGCGGACCGCTTCCCGGTTGAAGTAGTAGTAGTGCAGGTACTCGTTCGGGATCGCGCCGAGCGACTGGAGCCACTCGGTGCCGAAGAGCTTGCCCTCCTCGAAGGAGCCGAGGAGGTCCGGGTCGGCGAGCAGCCGCGGGAGTTCGTCGCGTCCGGCGACGTGCAGGCCGCGGACCCAGCCGAGGTGGTTGAGGCCGACGTAGTCGATCCAGGCCTCGCGCGGATTGGCGCCGAGCACCCGGGCGATACGGCGGCCGAGGCCGACCGGCGAGTCGCAGATGCCGATGACGCGGTCGCCGAGGTGGCGGGACATGGCCTCGGTGACGAGCCCCGCCGGGTTGGTGAAGTTGATGAGCCAGGCGTCGGGCGCGAGCCGGGCCACACGCCGGGCGATGTCCACGGCGACGGGCACCGTGCGCAGCCCGTACGCGATGCCTCCGGCGCCGACCGTCTCCTGGCCGAGGACGCCCTGATCGAGGGCGACGCGCTCGTCGGCCGCGCGGCCTTCGAGGCCGCCGACGCGGATCGCGGAGAAGATGAAGTCGGCGCCGCGCAGCGCTTCGTCGAGATCGGTGGTGGCGGTCACGGTCGGTGCGTCGGGGACGTCCGCCGCCTGCTCGGCGAGGACGCGGGCGACGGCGGAGAGCCGTCCCGCGTCCAGGTCGTGCAGCACGACGTCGGTGACACGGCCCTCACCGCGGTCCCCGAGGAGCGCCCCGTACACGAGCGGCACCCGGAATCCTCCGCCGCCCAGAATCGTCAGCTTCACGCAACTGCCCTTTCGATGTTCGTCGAGGCCCTTGAGTCCCTCGATGTCCGCGAACCGACGCGCACGCCGTTCACGTGAGCACCACGCGCACACCCGCCTCCTCAAGGGCGGACCGCGTCCCGGCGTCCGCCGGTCCGTTGGTCACCACCACGTCGAGTTCCTCGGGCCCGCAGACCTTGGCCATCCCCGTACCCGGGAACTTGGCGCGGTCGGCGAGCAGGACGACCCGGTCGGCCGCCTTGATCATGGCCCGCTTGACCGGCACTTCGACGACCGTCGTGTCCATCACCTGCCCGCCGGGGCGCACTCCACTGGTGCCGAGGAAGAGCCAGTTCGCGTGCAGCTGACGCAGGTTGTCCTCGGTGAGGAAGCCGACCAGTGAGCGGTACTCGCGGCGGACCATCCCGCCGAGCAGCACCAGTTCGATGCCCTCGTCGTCCACCAGCTCCTCGTAGACCACGAGGTTGCTGGTGATCACGGTGATCCGGCGGCCGTGCAGCTGCCGGGCCAGCCGGTAGGCGGTGGTGCCGATGTCGAGCAGCACCGACTGGCCGTCCTCGACCATCGCGGCGGCACGCTCGGCTATGGCGTCCTTCTCGGCCACGCGCACCTCGGCGACCTCGGCGAAGGGCTGGTCGCCGTCCTCGGCGACCGCCCCGCCGTGCACGCGGGTGAGCAGGCCCTCCTCCTCCAGTTTGAGCAGGTCGCGCCGGACTGTGGCGGGGCTCACACCGAGCTGCTCCGAGAGGTCGGTAACGGCCGCGGGGCCCCCGTTGCGCAGGGCCCGCAGGATGAGTTGATGTCGTCTCTCTGCCAGCACGCGCTGAACAGTACTCGTCATTCGCAATCATTTCTATGCTCAGTTCTGCTCGACTCTTGCCAAATCGGCCCGAGGCGCGCACGATCCTGTCCACCGAAACACGATCCCGTGCATCGAAAGTGAAGAGTTTTGACGAGAGGATGCGCTCGTGGGTGATGAACGGCCCGACGCGCGGCCCGATGTGCTGCTGACCGGGCTGCTCTTCTACGACCTCGTCCTGACGGGTCTGGGCAAACCGCCGACTCCCGGCGAGGAGATCTGGACCGACGGGATGGGCACGAGCCCGGGCGGGATAGCGAACCTGGCCGTGGCCGCGGCCCGCTACGGCCTGCGGACGTCGCTGGCCACGGTGTTCGGCGACGACTACTACGGCGCCCACTGCCGTGACGTCCTCGCCGGCCAGGAGCACATCGACCTCTCGCTCTCCCGTACCGCGGACGGCTGGCACACCCCCGTCACCGTCTCGATCGCGTACGGCCACGACCGGGCCCTGGTCACCCACGGCCAGGAACCCCCGTACTCGCAGGACGCGCTCATGGGCGACCCGCCCGCCGCGCGCACGGCCCTCGTCCACATCGAGGCCGAACCCCGCGAGTGGCTCGCCAAGGCGGCGGCGAACGGTACGAAGATCTACGCGGACGTCGGCTGGGATCCCACCCAGCAGTGGTCCTCGGCGCTCCTCGACCAGCTCGCCCTGTGCCACGCCTTCGTCCCGAACGACGCCGAGGCGATGGCGTACACCCGCACCGACACCGCGGCCGACGCGCTCAGCAAGCTCTCCGAGCTGGTGCCGGTGGCCGTGGTCACCCGCGGCGGCGACGGCGCGATCGCCGTCGACCAGACCACGGGCGAGTACGCGGACGTACCCGCCCTCGCCACCGAGGTGCTGGACGCGACGGGTGCCGGAGACGTCTTCGGCGCGAGTTTCGTCGCGGCCTCCCTCGAAGGGTGGCCCCTCGAAGAGCGGCTGCGCTTCGCGGTGCTGGCCGCCGGACTGTCCGTGCAGCGGCACGGCGGGGCTCTCGCCGCGCCCGGCTGGTACGGCGTCCACCGGTGGTGGCAGTCGGTCCGGAATGCCGAGAACCCCGAGAACCTCGAAAACACCGAACTGCGGCGTGCGTACGGCTTCCTGGCCGACCGCATGCCCGCGGACCCCGGCCCACCGGTCCCCCACGCCCCGGTGACCCCACCCGCCCCCCACGGCGTTCCCGATCTCCCCTGATGCGAAGACCGAACACATCCGAAAGGCGGTGGGAGCTGTGCGGCTCTCACGAAGGGGCCTGCTCCGCGCGGGTCTGGCCGGTACGGCCGCCACGGCGCTCGGCGGCCTGGCGTCCGGCTGCGCCGTACCGACCGGCTCGACCGGGCGGAACATGGTCCTGTGGTACTGGAGCGGCGGGCTGAGTCCCAAGGTCGTCGACCAGGCCAAGGCGCGCTACGACAGCGCGGTAAGCCTCCAGGCCATCCAGATCGGCGGCTACTACCGCTCCAAGCTGATGACCACGTTGACAGGGCGGGCCCACGTCCCGGACATCACCGGGCTCAAGGGCGAGGACATGGCCTCGTACCTGCCGAACTCCGACCAGTTCATCGACCTGCGCACGCTGGGAGCGGACAAGCTCAAGGACCAGTACCTGCCCTGGAAGTGGAACGAGGGCATCGCCGAGGACGGCTCGATGGTGGGCTTCCCGATCGACTGCGGTCCGGTCGCGCACTACTACCAGCCGGCCACCTTCGAGAAGGCCGGGCTGCCGTACGAACCCGAGGACGTCTCCAGGGAACTGGCCACCTGGGACCAGTTCATGGCGGCCGGTGAGCAGCTCAAGAAGCGCGTCCCCGGCGCGTTCATCCTCACCGACGCCCTGAGCATCTACGGCATCTCGGTCAATCAGACGACCAAGCGGTGGGTCGACAAGGACCGGCACTTCATCGGCGACCAGGAGCATGTGCGCACGGCCTGGGACCGGGCCGTCGAGGCCACCCGCCGCGGGCTCGTCTCGAAGATCATCAACGGAACGCCGGACAACATCTCGGCCACGGAGCGGGGTCTGCTGCCCAGCCAGCTGAACGCCTCCTGGGCAGCCGGCGACATCAAGCTCAACACACCGAAGACCAAGGGCAAGTGGCGGGTGGCCAGCTGTCCGGGCGGACCGTCGAACATCGGCGGCTCGTTCCTGGCGATCACCAAGGCGTGCCGGGAGCCGGAGAAGGCCTTCGAGATGATCACCTGGATGCTCAACGCGGACAACCAGGCGCAGGGCTTCGTCGACTCGGTGCTCTTCCCGTCGACTCCGGCCTCCTACGAGCTGAAGAAGCTGCGCGAACCTGACGCGTTCTTCGGCAACCAGATCACCATGGACGTCTTCGGACCTGCGGCGGAGAAGATCCCGGTCGCCTACAACAGCCCGTACGACGTCGCGCTCAAGACCCCGATCGACGACGAGCTGAAGAACTTCTCCATCCTCGGCAAAGACCCGGACAAGGCATGGAGGGACGCCATGAAGAAGTGCAGGCGCATCGCCGACCATCTGGGGGTGACCTACTGACATGGCTACCGCACCTCTGCTTGAGACGCCCCCGCCACCCGTCGCCGAGCCCCCCGCCGTACGCCCGTCCAAGGGCATCCTGAGCCACTGGCGGCTGTACCTCGCGATCTCGCCCTTCTACCTGCTCTTCCTGGCCTTCGGCCTGATCCCGGTCGGCTTCTCGCTGTACCTGTCGTTCCACCGCTGGGACGGACTCGGTTCGATGGAGTTCGCCGGGCTGTCGCAGTACCGCTATCTGATCTCCGACAGCCAGTTCTGGGACTCGATCGGGAACACGCTCGTCATCTGGGCACTGGCCACCATCCCCATGATCTTCCTGGCGATGGTCACGGCCGTGATGCTCAACTCGGCGGTCCGCTTCAAGAACCTCTACCGCTTCGCCTTCTTCCTGCCGAACGTCACCTCGATCGTGGCGGTCGCGATCATCTTCGGCTCCGTCTTCTCCACCAACTTCGGCCTGATGAACGCCCTGTTGCAGGCGGTCGGCCTGGACCAGGTGGCCTGGCTGAACACGCCCTGGGGCATCAAGATCGCCATCGCCACGCTCATGACCTGGCAGTGGACCGGCTACAACGCGATCATCTTCCTCGCCGGTCTGCAGACGATCCCGGGCGAGCTGTACGAGGCGGCGCGCATGGACGGTGCCGGGCCCGTGCAGACCTTCTTCCGCATCACGCTGCCGATGATGCGTCCGGTGCTGCTCTTCGTGCTCGTCATCTCGACCGTCACCGGACTGCAGACCTTCTCCGAGCCACAGGTGCTGCTGCAGACCACCGACAACAACTCGTCGTTCGCGGGCGGTCCGGGCCACTCCGGCCAGACCATGGTCCTCTACTTCTTCCAGCAGACCTTCGACAACAACGACTTCGGCTACGGCGCGGCCGTGGCCTGGGGCATCTTCCTCGTCGTCATCATCTTCTCGATCATCAACTGGCGCCTGGTACAGCGCCGGGGCGAAGACTAGGGGGCCCCGTAACCATGGCATTCATCAAACTCGGGACACGTCCCGGCCGGGGCATCAAAGGCGACCAGCGCCGGGGCATCGCACTCCATCTCTCCCTGATCGTCGGCCTGTTGCTCTCGGTCTTCCCGTTCTACTGGGCCGTGATCATGTCGACGCACTCGTCGACCGAGATCTTCTCCTACCCGCCGAAGCTGCTGCCGGGCACGCACTTCCTCGACAACGTCCGCAATCTCTTCGACAACATCGACTTCTTCGGATCGATGTTCAACTCACTGCTCGTCGCTCTCTCGGTGACGTTCCTCGTCCTGTTCTTCGACTCGCTGGCGGCCTTCGTCTTCGCCAAGTTCCGGTTCCCCGGCCGCCGGATGCTGTTCGTGCTGATGATGGCGATCTTCATGGTCCCCGCGCAGCTCCAGGCCATCCCGCAGTTCGTGATCATGGCGAAACTGGGCTGGATCGGCTCGATGACCGCGCTGATCGTGCCGGCCGCCGCGAACGCGTTCGGCATCTTCTGGATGCGCCAGTACATGAAGAGCGCGATCCACGACGAGCTGCTCGACGCGTCCAAGATCGACGGGGCGAGCTTCATGCGCCAGTACTGGCACGTGGCCCTGCCGGTCGTCCGGCCCGGTCTCGCCTTCCTCGGCATCTTCACGTTCATGGGCCAGTGGAACGACTACGCCTGGCCGTTGATCGCCCTCACCAACCCGGACAACGTGACCCTCCAGGTCGCCCTGTCCCAGCTCAACGGAGTCCACGGCACGACCGACTACGGAATGGTCATGACGGGCGCGCTCCTCGCGCTGGTCCCGCTGCTGATCGTCTTCGCGATCGGCGCCAAGCAGATCATCGCGGATCTCGGCAAGGGAGCCATTCGCTGATGCGACGCGATCACCTGATCGCCCTGCGCCCCTGGGAGGCACCGGAGGTGACCTCCTGGGGGCGGCTGGCCATGAACGCGGTGGACCGGCGCTCCGGCGCGCTGTCCCTGGACGGCTCCTGGCACTTCCAGCTGCTGCCCTCGCCCATGGGCTGCTCGGGCGAGTGGACGCGGACCGAGGTGCCGGGCACCTGGACCACGCAGAGCGGCGACGACCTGCCGCAGTACACCAACGCACAGATGCCGTGGGGCGAGTTCCCGCCGGCCTCGCCCGCCGCCAACCCGACGGGCATATACGAGCGTTCCGTCGACATCCCCGCCGAGTGGGCCGGACGCCGGATCGTGCTCCAGGTCGGCGCGGCCGAGAGCGTTCTCCTGGTCCATGTGAACGGCCGTCCGGTCGGCATCTCCAAGGACTCCCACCTCGCGGCCGAGTTCGACCTCTCCGACGTCGTACGCCCCGGGGACCCGGCGACCATCCGGTTCACCGTGGTCAAGTGGTCCGACGCCTCGCACATCGAGGACCAGGACCAGTGGTGGCACGCCGGGATCACCCGCTCGGTGCTCCTGTACGCGACCGATCCGCTGCATCTCGCGGACGTGACCGTGCGGGCCCGGCGGGACGGACGGCTCCGGGTCGACTGCCAGGTGCGCGACGCGGCGGGTCCACTGCCTCAGGGCTGGTACGTCACCGGGGCGCTGGAGGGTCAACTCCTCGCCCAGGACACCGAGTTCGACCGCTTCAACGCCGAGGACATGCGGGTGTCCGACTTCCTCGGTGAGGCCCGGCTGCGGGGCACCGTGGAGAACGTGTGGCCGTGGACCGCCGAGACACCCGAGCTGTACGACCTGACCGTGCGGCTGCACCGGGCCGACGGTTCGGTCGCCGACACCTCCCGCCACCGGGTCGGGTTCCGGGACGTCGAGATCCGCGGCCGGGACCTGCTGGTCAACGGCGAGCGCGTCTACATCCGGGGCGTCAACCGGCACGACTTCCACCCGCTGACCGGCCGGACGGTCACCGCGGACGACATGCGCGCGGACCTGGTCGTCATGAAGCGCTTCGGCTTCAACGCGATCCGCACCGCCCACTACCCGAACGACCCGACGCTGTACGACCTCGCCGACGAGCTGGGCTTCTACGTCGTGGACGAGGCGAACATCGAGTCGCACGACCACGCCCACGAGATCGCCGACGACCCCCGCTATCTGCCCGCCTTCGTGGACCGGGTCTCGCGCATGGTGCTGCGCGACAAGAACCACCCGTCGGTCATCGTCTGGTCGCTCGGCAACGAGTCCGACTACGGCGCCAACCACGACGCGGCGGCGGGCTGGGTCCGCCGCCACGATCCGACCCGGCCGATCCAGTACGAGGGGGCGGCCAAGCTCGACTGGGCGGATCCGACGGCCGCGTCCGACATCGTCTGCCCGATGTACGCGCCGATCGAGGACTGCGTCGCCCACGCCCTGTCGGGGAAGCAGACCATGCCGCTCATCCAGTGCGAGTACTCGCACGCCATGGGCAACAGCAACGGCACGCTCGCCGACACCTGGGCCGCCATCGAGTCGACCCCGGGTCTTCAGGGCGGCTTCATCTGGGAGTTCTGGGACCACGGCATTCTCCAGCGTGTGAACGACGGAAGACCTGCCGGGCGTGGGGGCGCCGGACTGTACGAGCACGGAGTCGCCGCGCCCGGCCATCGCTGGGCCTACGGCGGCGACTTCGGCGAGACCATCCACGACGGGGCGTTCATCGCCGACGGCGTGGTGTTCCCGGACCGCACGCCCAAGCCCGTGATGTACGAGCACCGGGAGATCGCGGCGCCGGTCCGCCTCACCTACGACCAGGGCGTGCTACTGGTCCACAACCGGCAGCACTTCCGGGGCCTGGAATGGCTGGCGGCCGAGTGGCGTCTCGTGCGCGCCGACGGCGGTCGCCAGGAAACGCTGCGCACCCCGGCCGAGCTGCCCGACGTACTGCCGGGCGAGTCGGCGGCGGTGCCGCTGCCCTTCCCCGTTCCGGAGGGCGAGTCCTGGCTGACGCTGCGGGTCGTCACCGCGGACGACGAGGCCTGGGCACCGCTCGGCACCGAGGTGTGTCTGCCGCAGGTCCGGCTGGGCGAGGCCGTCGCCGACGCGGCGCCGGAGCCCGCGTCCGGCCCGGCCGTCACACTGGACGCGGACGCGCTGCTGGTCCATCCGCTGCTGACCGCCGCGCCCGTGCTCTCGCTGTGGCGGGCGCCCACCGACAACGACGAGCTGGGTGGCATGGCGGCCCGCTGGCGCGACTGGGGGCTCGACGCGCTCGTACGCAAGGTCGTGGACGTACGCGAGGAGGGCTCCCGGGTCGTCGTGGTCGCCGAGTACGCGACCGGGGCCGGGCCCGTCCGCCACGAGCAGGTGTTCACCCAGGTCGCCGGCGGCCTCCGGGTCGAGGAGTCGGCCGAACTGCCGGAGGGCCTCGACGACGTGGCCCGCGTCGGCACGGTCTTCGAGACGGCTCCCGGGCTCGATGTCCTGGACTGGTACGGGCAGGGCCCCTGGGAGTCCTACCCGGACCGGAGCACGGGCGCGCCCGTGGGGCACCACTCGCTCCCGGTGGACGAGCTGTTCACCCCTTATCTGCGGCCCCAGGAGAGCGGCGGCCGGCACGGTATGCGGCGGTTCACGCTGTCGGCGCCGGACGCCACGGGGCTCACCGTGGAGCTCGGGGCGCCGGGGCAGGTCTCCGTCAACCGCTACCGGGCCGAGGAGCTGGCCGCCGCCGCGCACCACGACGAGCTGGTGCCGCGGCCCGGCTGTGTCGTGCACCTCGACGCCGCGCACCGGGGGCTCGGCACGGCGTCGTGCGGGCCCGACACCTCGGCCGAGTACCTCGTCGCGCCGGGCACCCATCGGTGGGCCTGGACGCTGCGCGTGCTCTGAGCCCCGTTTCCGCAAGCCACGCATCCCCCTTTCACGGAGCAGACGTGTGTACTTCGCATGAGCACGACCAGACCCACTGCGAGGCCGAGCAGGCCGGCGCCGGCCGACGGAACTTCCTGCGGGCGACCGCGCTGATCGGCGCCGCCACGGCGGCGGTCGCACTGCCCGCGGCCACCACACAGGCGGTGCCCGGCTCGAAGGCCCGTTGGAGACCCGACCCCGACAGCCGCCGCTTCACACTGGCCGTGATGCCCGACACGCAGTACCTCTTCGACGGGCCCAGCATCGACAAGGCACCCGTGGAGGCGTCCCTGCGCTATCTGCTGGACCACGGGCGCGACGAGAACATCGTGTTCCTGTCCCACCTCGGCGACCTGACGCAGAACGGTGCGAAGGCGGAGTGCGCGGCGATCGGCGAGGCGTTCCGGCTGCTGGACCGGCAGGGCGTCGGCTACAGCGTCCTGGCGGGCAACCACGACGTGAAGTCGTCGACGGACGACCAGCGCGGCCCGACCCCGTACCTGGACGTCTTCGGCCCGGACCGCTTCAAGGGCAGGTCCACGTACGGGGGCGCCTCGCCGGACGGCTACAACTCCTTCCACCTCTTCCGGGCGGCCGGGCGGGAGTGGATGGTGCTCGCGCTGGACTGGCGGCTGTCGGCGAAGGGCTTCGCATGGGCCAAGGACGTCGTCGCCCGGCACCCGAAGACCCCGGTGATCCTCACGACGCACGAACTGGTCGACGAGAACGACTCGCTCTCCTCGTACGGGCAGCAGCTGTGGGACCAGCTCGTCGAGGACCACGACCAGATCTTCCTCACCCTCAACGGCCACTACTGGCCGGCGGCCAGGGCAACACGCAAGAACGCGGCGGGACATGACGTCCACCTGCACCTGACGAACTATCAGAACCGCTACTTCGGCGGCGCGGCGATGATCCGCCTCTACCGCTTCGACCTCGACCGGAACACCGTGGACGTGGAGACGGTCTCCCCGTGGATCCTCGGCCGGGCCGCGAAGGGGCTCAACGAGCTGGAGCGCCAGGAGAGCGAACTCAGCGGTGACGCCGACCGGTTCTCGGTCGGGATCGACTTCGAGGAGCGCTTCTCCGGCTTCGCCCCGGTGCCCGCGCGTCCGGCGCGTCCCGCGTCGAGGATGCTGATACCGGGCACGGTGGCGTACTGGCGCTTCGACGGCGAGGACGACGGGGCCGCCGTGACCGGCACGGTCCGCGATGTGTCCGGGCACGGCAACGACCTCTCCGTGGTCACGGTGGCCGGCGGCTCGCTCACCTGGTCGTCGGACCACCATCCGGACCAGCCGGGCCACGGCAGTCTGGACTTCCACGGCGGCAAGCCTCCGCTCAAGGGCGCCTATCTGCGGACGGTCGACCGCGCGCCGCTCAACTCCGCCACTTTCAAAGCGGGTTACACCATCGAGGCCTTCTACCGGCTGCCCGCCGACTGGGACCCCTCGCGCGACGCGTGGGCCGGGCTGCTCGGCCGCACCGGTACCGGCGGCGCCGCGGGCAAGACCGCCGACGACCCGGACGAGCCCCTCGCCACGCTGTCACTGTCGAACGACCGCGAGCCGCAGTGGGCCATGCGCCCGCTCAACCAGCAGGGAATCGCGACCAACTGGGGCCAGCAGACCCCGTTGGAGACGTGGTGGCACCTCGCTCTCGTCAACGACGGACGGCACACCACCCTGTATGTGCAGGGCTGCCCGGTGGTGCGCAACCCGAAGGCCTCGTCCGTCGGGATCACCTCGGTCGGGCTGCCCTGGATCCTCGGCGGCTACGAGTACGCCGGGAAAATCGACCAGATCCTGCACGGACGGCTCGGTGACGTGCGGATCGTCGAACGCGCCCTGCCCGTCACGTCGTTCATGAACCACTGATCCATCGACCTTCGAGGGACTCACCAGACCATGACCGAGCAGCAGCTGCCCGCCTGGGCGGATCCGTCCGTCTCCCCCGCCGCCCTCGACGCGCAGGGCGTGTCCCGACGTCAACTCATGCGCCGCGCGGGCCTGTTCGGCGCAGCCTTCGCCGCCGGGTCGCTGGCGACCCCCGCCGCGGCGAGCACGAAGGGCTTCGGCGGCAACGACCCACGCCTCGCCTATCTCGTCGGCGACCATCACGTGCACTCCGTCTACAGCCACGACGCGAAGTACACGTTCTCCCAACTCGCGCGGGCGAGCGCCGAGTACGGCCTCGACTGGATGGTCTTCAACGAGCACTCCAACTTCGGGCACGCCCAGTACGGGGCGAAGCTGGAGCACGAGGAGATCCTCAAGGCCCGTGCGGCGAACCCGCGTCAGCTGATCTTCCAGGGCCTGGAGTGGTACATCCCGGGCGCCGAGCACTGCACGATCTTCGCGGCGCCCGGCCGCCACGAGGTGGACCTGCTCACGAAGTTCGAGCTGGCCTACGACGGAAAGCTGCTCGGCTACACGGCGGGCGGCCCCACGCACCCCGACACCCCGCGCAACGAGGCGCACGCCGTCAAGGCCATCAAGTGGCTGGCAGCGCAACGCCGTTCGGGTTACGTGGACGACGTGCTGGTCTTCGCCAACCATCCCTCGCGCCTGGGCATCGACTCCCCGCACGAGCTGCGGAACTGGCGGGACGCGGCGCCCGAGATCATGATCGGCATGGAGGGTGCACCCGGCGCCCAGGGCGGTGCCATCCCCGGCTGGCGCGGTCCGACGTCGATGCGCGGCGAGTACGAGAACAAGCCCTCGGCGGACTCCTGGCCGGGCTATCCGACGGACGCGTACGTCACCTACGGCGGCTTCGACTGGATGACGGCGACCGTCGGCGGCATGTGGGACGCCATGCTCTCCGAGGGCAGGCTGTTCACGATCACCACCAACTCCGATGTGCACCGGGTGGTGTTCGACACCTGGAAGAACGGCGACTGGCTGCCGGGGCAGAACTTCGACAACACGGGCCGGCTGCCCGACCCGGTCAACACGACCGAGCCGCAGCCCGGCGGCGACTTCTGGCCAGGCCAGTTCAGCCGCACGCACGTCGGCGTGTCCCGCTACGGCTACCGCGCGGTGATGGCGGGCCTGCGCGCGGGCCGGGTCTGGCTCGACCACGGGCAGCTGCTCGACGGTCTCGACGTACGGCTGAAGCGGGACTGCGACCACGGCCGGGGCGTCACGCTGGGCAGTCGGCTGCGTGTCCGCAAGGGCGAGAAGCTCACCCTGAGCGTGACCGTGACGACGGCCTCCCGGCCCAACCCGCACGACATCCTGCCCGAGCTCGCCCACGTGGACGTGATCCGCGGCGCGGTGCGCGGTCCTTCGGCCGACCGGGACGACTGGCGGGCGCCCGCCACCAAGGTCGTGCACACGGCTGACGTCTCCGGCCGCAAGGGCACGTACACCCTGCGCGTCCCGCTGACCGCCGGGGACGAGTCCTTCTACGTGCGGCTGCGCGGCAGTGACGGCAACCGGCACGGCGCCGGGTATCTGGGCGCGTCGGTCGACCCGCACGGGCCGATCCCGCACGAGCCGGGCGACGGTGATCCGTGGCTCGACACGTGGTTCTACTCCAACCCCGTGTTCGTGGAGGTCGCCGGCCACCGGTGAGGCCGGTCCGGGGCTGCGTTGTACCGGGGGCGTGCCGGTGCGCCCGTACTACCTGGTCACGAGCTGATCGACGGGCGTACCGTGGGCCGGTGACCACTGACGAGGCGCTGCGGCCCCAGTCCCTCATGCTGACGTTCCTGGGCGACCAGGTGCTCGGCCGTGACGTCTGCGTGTACTCGGGGAGCGTCATCGACGTCTTCGGGCGCGCGGGCGTCGGCGAGCACGCGACCCGCTCGACGCTGACACGCATGGTGGGCCGCGATCTGCTGAGGCGGCAACGCGAGGGACGCCGTATGTACTTCGGACTGACCGAGCGCTCGGAGTCCGTGCTGCGGGACGGCGAGCAGCGGATCTGGGAGGACGGGGCCGTCAACCGGCGGTGGGACGGCTCATGGACGCTGCTCGGCTTCTCGCTGCCCGAGTCCTGGCAGCGTCAACGGCACGATCTGCGCGCGCAGTTGACCTGGAGCGGCTTCGGCCCGCTGTTCGGCGGGCTGTGGATCGCACCCGGCGAGGTGGACGTGTCCGCGCTCGTCACCGAGCTCGGCCTGTCCGCCCACGTGAAGATCTTCCGGGCCCACGCGGACGCCGGCATGGACATCGGCGCCATGATCGAGGAGACCTGGGCGCTGGGCGAACTGGCCCTGCGCTACGAGGCGTTCGTCCGTCGCTGGCAGCGCTGGGAGACGACAGAGCCCGCCGCCGACGAGGCTCCCCCAGCCTCCGGCCGGGGGGACCCCCATCTCGCTGCGCTCGCGCTGCGGCTGCGCCTGTCGACGGAGTGGCTGCAGGTCGTCCGGCGCGATCCGCGGCTGCCGGTCAAACACCTGCCGGACGACTGGCCCGCCGAACAGGCCGAGAAGACGTTCCGCACGGTGTACGCCCGGCTGACCCCGCTCGCGAAGGAGTCGGCGGAACGACTTCTCGACCTGGTGCCGGTCAGGGGTCAGGCGTAGAAGCGGGACAGGCTCTGCAGCACCGCCGCCGGCTTGGGCGCGCCCTCGATCTCGATCGTGCCGTCGACCGTGACCTGCACACCGCCCGGTACGTCCTCGACGTCCGCCAGCTTTCCCACGAGGCGGATGCGGGAGCCGACCTTCACCGGCGAGGGGAAACGCACCTTGTTGAGGCCGTAGTTGACCTTCGTGGTGACGCCCTCGACCTCCAGCAGCTCGGTGAAGAGCGGGATGAAGAGGGAGAGAGTGAGATAGCCGTGCGCGATGGGTGCGCCGAACGGCCCGTCCTTGGCCTTCTCCTCGTCGACGTGGATCCACTGGTGGTCGCCCGTGGCGTCGGCGAACGTGTTGATGCGCTCCTGGGTGACCTCGATCCACTCACTGGTGCCGAGGTCGCTGCCGGCGAGCTTCTTGAGTTCGTCGATGCCGTTCGCGGTGATGCTCATGTGGCTTTCCTTGCCTAGGAGTTGGTGCCGTACCGCTTGCGGACACGGGCCTTGAGGAGCTTGCCGGAGGCTGTCCGCGGGAGTTCGTCCGCGAGCACCACCGACTTCGGGATCTTGTACTTGGCGAGTCGGCCGGAGAGCGACGCGAGGACCTCGTCGGGGTCGAGCTCGACGTCCTCGCGGGGCACGACGACCGCGCGCGGCACCTCGCCCCACTTCTCGTCGGGCACGCCGATGACCGCGCACTCGACGATGTCGGGGTGGGCGAGGAGCTGGTCCTCGATCTCGGCGGGGTAGATGTTCTCGCCGCCGGAGATGATCATGTCCTTGATGCGGTCGACGATGGTGACATAGCCGTCCTCGTCGATCCGGGCGGCGTCCCCGCTGCGGAACCAGCCGTCGTGGAACACGGCCGCGGTCTCGTCGGGCAGCCCCCAGTAGCCGGGCATGACGTGCGGCCCGCGTACGACCACTTCCCCGGTCTCGCCGGTCTCGGCGGGGGCGAGGTCGGGCCGCACGATACGCACGTCGCTGAAGAAGTGCGGCACGCCCGCCGAACCCGCCTTGCTCACCGCGTGCTCGGCGTCCAGGAAGAGCACGCCGGGCGAGGCCTCGGTCATCCCGTAGCCCTGGAGGAAGGTCAGGCCCCTCTCCTGGTAGGCGGCGATGAGCGGGGTCGGCACGGGTGAGCCGCCGCAGCTGAGCATCCGCAGGGAGGACAGGTCGGCGTCGGCCCAGCGCGGATGGCGGGCCACATGCTCGAACATGGTGGGCACGCCGAACATGAAGGTGATCCGGTGCCGTTCGATCAGGTCGAAGGTGGCAGCCGGGTCGAAGGCCTCGACCAGGACGCAGGTGCCGCCCTTGAGGAGGACCGGCAGGGTGAGCATGTTCAGCCCGGCCGTGTGGAACAACGGGGCGGAGACCAGGGCGCGTTCGTCGGCGATCAGGTCCTGGTCGACCAGGACGTTGACCGCGTTCCACGTCAGGTTGCCGTGGGTGAGCATCGCGCCCTTGGGCCGGCCCGTCGTCCCCGAGGTGTACATGATGATGCAGGTGTCGTCGGCGGTGACGGGTTCGTCGATCGCCTCGTCGGGGGCCTCGGCCAGCAACTGGTCGTATTCGGCGCCCACTTCGACGTACGTACGCACGTCGCTGTTGCCCGGCAGTCCCGCGACCAGGCCTGCGAACGAGGGCCCGTACACGAGGGCCTTCGCGCCGGAGTCCGTGAGCTGGTAGGCGATCTCGGGTCCGGCGAGGCGGGTGTTGAGCGGTACGAAGACCGCCCCGAGGGTGCCGGCCGCGAACAGTGTCTCCAGGTAGGAGGGGTGGTTCGGGCCGAGGTAGGCGATCCGGTCGCCGCGGCGCACTCCCGAGGCGCGCAGGGCGTGCGCGAGGCGGGTGGTGCGCTCGTACAGCCCGGCGTACGTCACCGTCGTGTCGCCGTGGATCAGGGCGGTGCGGTGCGGGGTCTTGCGGGCCCGGCGTGCGGGCCACGACCCCAGTCCCTCATTGCGCATGTCCGTGCCCCTGTCCTTCGTCGCACATGGGGTGCCCCTGTCCTTCGTTGCACATGGCTGCCCGTTACGGCTTCGTCAGGCCGAGCAGCCGGGCCGCGTTCTCCTTGAGGATCTTCGGCCTGACCTCGTCCTTGATGGGGAGCTTCGCGAAGTCGGCCATCCACCGGTCCGGGGTGAGGACCGGGTAGTCCGAGCCGAACAGCACCTTGTCCTTGAGCAGCGTGTTCGCGTACTGCACGAGCTGCGGCGGGAAGTACTTCGGCGACCAGCCGGACAGGTCGATGTGGACGCCCGGCTTGTGGGTGGCCACCGCGAGGGCCTCGTCCTGCCAGGGGAACGACGGGTGCGCCAGGATGATCTTGAGGTGCGGGAAGTCCGCGGCGACGTCGTCCACGTGCAGCGGGTTGGAGTACTTGAGCCGGATCCCGCCGCCGCCCGGGACGCCCGCGCCGATGCCCGTCTGCCCGGTGTGGAAGAGGGCGATCGTGCCGGTCTCCTCGATCACCTCGTACAGCTCGTACGCGACCGACCTGTCGTTGGGGAAGAAGCCCTGGATGCTGGGGTGGAACTTGAAGCCCTTCACCCCGTACTCCTCGACCAGGCGGCGGGCCTGCTTGACGCCCGCCCTGCCGCGGAAGGGGTCGATGGAGGCGAAGGGGATCAGCACGTCCGCGTTGGCGGCGGCCGCCTCGGCGACCTCCTCGTTCGGGACGGGCTGGGTGCCGGTGGCGGACTCGGCGTCGACCGTGAAGATCACGGCGGCCATCTTCCGCTCACGGTAGTAGGCGGCCGTCTCCTCAAGGGTCGGCTTCCGCTTGCCCTCGACCTTGAAGTAGGCGCTGGAGGCGTCGTGCAGGTCGTCGTCCAGCGAAGAGGTGCCCTTGGAGGAGACCTCGGCGTGGGTGTGGACGTCGATCGCGACGAGTTCCTCGACATCGATGTTCGTCATGGTTTACGCCTCCGGGAACTTCGGGGCGGGGATGCCGACCGACTGCGGCTCGGCGCCCAGCGAGGCCGGCCAGACGTCGGCGAGGGAGTCGGGGGTCCAGCCACCGTCAGCGTACGCCGCCTTGATCTCCTGGGGGTGGGACCACAGGGCGACCTTGTCGCCGCCGATGCCGATGGCCTGGCCGGTCACCCCGCGGGCGGCCTCGGAGGCCAGGAAGGGGACGAGGACGGCGCAGTCCTCGGGGGTGCCGAAGCCCTCGCCCTTGCGGAGGAAGTCCGGCAGCGGCTCGCCGCCGCGCATGGCCTCGACGTAGGGCGCGAAGGCCGGGATGGTCTCGGTCATCGCGGTCGCGGCCACCGGAACGATCGCGTTGACGGTGATGCCCGCGCGGCCCAGCTCCATCGACCACGTACGGGCCATGGCGGCGATGCCGGCCTTGGCGGCGGCGTAGTTCGTCTGGCCGAAGTTGCCGCGCTGTCCGGCCGGGGAGCCGACCAGGATCAGCGTGCCGCCCTCGCCCTGCTCGCGCATGCGCACGGCGGCGGCGCGGGCGCAGGTGAAGGTGCCCTTGAGGTGGGTGGTGATCACCGCGTCGAAGTCCTCGTCGGTCATCTTCCACAGGACCTTGTCCCGGAGGATGCCCGCGTTGGTGACCAGGATGTCGAGGCGGCCGAACTCCTCCACGGCCCGGTTGACCAGGCGCTCCGCCGCCTCGGTGGTGCCGACCGGGACCACCTCGGCCACGGCGGTGCCGCCCGCCTGGGTGATCGCCTTGACGGCCTGCTCGGCGACTGACTCGTCCACGTCGTTGACGACCACGGAGGCGCCTGCGGCGGCCAGGGCATGCGCATAGGCCAGGCCGAGGCCACGGCCGGAGCCGGTGACGACGGCGACCTTGCCGGTGAGATCGATGCTGGGCACGACGGGTCCCTTCGAGAAGCGGATCACCTGCGGAGGGCAGGACGGCTACGAGATCGGAGCTTACGAGATCGAAGCTAAAGACAATCATTGTTGTCGTCAATAGTTGTTGCCGACTCGTCCGTGCGGCATGCTGTGAGAAAACACGTACACACCGCCCCCGCGGGGGCCCGGCCCAGGGAGCCCGCCATCGCCGGCCAGCAGCACGCCACGCCCCCCGACGCCATCGACTCGCAGGAGCCGTGGATGCGCGGGCTGCACTCGGACTCCGGCTATCTCCTGTACCGGCTGGGACTGCGGTCCGGGCAGTTGTTCAACACGTTCCTCCAGGAGTCGGGGCTGCGGCTGCGGCACTACGCGCTGCTGCGGTTCCTGGCCACCTCGGAGGGCGCGCTCCAGCGGGAGCTGAGCTCGCGGCTCGGCTACGACCCGAGCGCGATCGTCGGTCTGGTCGACGACCTGGAGAAGCTCGGCTTCGCCGAGCGCCGCCCCTCCCCCGACGACCGCCGCAGCCGCATCGTGGTCCTCACCGAGGACGGCCGGGCCTTCCTGCGCGACACCGACGAGGCGGGGCTGCGGGTGACGAACGACCTGCTCCAGCCCCTCGACCCCGCCGAGCGGGACATGCTGCACACGTTGCTCCAGCGGATCGCCGAAGCGGAACTCGACTCGTGACCGGCGTCGACTCATGACCGGCCTCGGCCCATGACCGCGGCGTCCGCCCCCGACCGCCTGCTGGCCGTGCTCGCCGCCTTCGACCACGACCACCCTGCGCTCTCCCTCACGGACATCAGCCGCCGGGCCGGGCTCTCCCTCACCACCGCCCACCGGCTGGTGGGCGCGCTCAGCGACTGGGGCGCCCTGGAGCGCGACGCGTCCGGGATCTACCACGTGGGCCTGCGCCTGTGGGAGATCGCGGCGCTCTCCCCGCGCGGTCTCGCGCTGCGGCAGATCGCGCTGCCGTATCTGGAGGACCTGTACGAAGCCACGCACGAGAACGTGCAGTTGGCGGTCCGGGACGGCTCCGAGGTCGTCTACATCGAGTGGATCTCCGGCCGTTCGGCGGTGGGCGTGAAGATCCAGGTGGGCGCCCGCTGGCCGCTGCACGCGACCGGCGTGGGACTCGCGCTGCTCGCGCACTGCGAACCGGCGTTCCAGGAGACGTACTGCGGCGGGCCGCTCGCCGGATTCACCCCGCACACGATCACGGACGGGACCACCCTGCGCCGTGTACTCGCCGAAGTCCGGCGCGGAGGCGTGGCGGTGAGCAGCCGTCAGATCACCGACGACGCGCTGTCGGTGGCCGCGCCGGTCCGTGGGGCGGACGGCTCGGTGGCCGCGGCCGTCTCCGTCGTGGTGCCCGAACGGGACGCGCAGACACCGGCGTTGATCCCCGCGGTACGGCTCGCCGCACGTGGCATCTCGCGGGCGCTGGGGTGGCAGCCGGAGCCGTCGTGACGCCGGACGGTCTCCCCACGGGCCGCGGCCGTCGGATACCCCTCTCACCGGTGAGGACGCGGCCCGCCCGCCACGGATACTGGGCCGGCCCTTGCCCCGAGGCGCCGCTCATGTCCGCCCGGTCCTGGACCACATCCGCCGTCGCCCGCCTGCGCGCGGCGAACCCGTCCGTCGTCGTCGCCCGCGTGCGCGCGGCCAATCCCTACGTCGTCGACACCGCGCACGCCGCGCTGGTGCTGTTCGCCGCGTCGCTGCAGTGGATGTTCCCCGACGAGGGTGACGACCGCCTCACCTGGCAGGGATTCCTGCTGGGCGCCGGTACGGCGGTGCCGCTGGTGTGGCGGCGGCGATCGCCCTGCCCTGGCAGCGGCGCTTCATGCTGGTGGGCCGGCCGGCCGGGGTGTCGCTGACCATGACGCACAAGGAGGGCGCCGAACCCTTCGAGTACGCCTTCCAGTTGCTGAGCTGCGTCAGCGCGTACGGCTTCGGGGCGCTGTCCCGTCTCCAGCGGGCGTACACCGCGGCCCTGGAGGACCGGGCCCGTCGGCTGGAGCGGGAGCGGGCCGCCGACACCGCGCGGGCGGTCGCGCGGGACCGGGCCGGGATCGCCCGGGACATGCACGACATCCTGGCCCACGCGGTGAGCCTCATGGTGGTGCAGGCGGAGGCCGGCCCGGTGGTGGTACGCAGTGATCCGGCCCGCGAGGAGGAGACCCTTCGGCTGCTGGCCCGCGGGCTCTCCGACGCGGAGATCGCGAGGACTCCTTTCGTCAGCGAGCACACGGTGAAGGCCCATGTCAGCAATGTGCTCGGCAAGTTGGGGCTGCGGGACCGGGTGCAGGCGGTGATCTGTGCGTACGAGACGGGGCTGGTGACACCGGAACCGACCTGATGGCCGCCCGCCCGCCGGGCCGACGACAGCTCACTCATCAGTGTGAACCGGCTCTCGGCGGGCCGTGGTCGCGCTAACGTCCCAGCGTGACGATCAGACGATCCGCTCTTCTCATCGGGGTGGGAGACACCCCGCGTGCCGCGTCGAGGTTCGGTTCCCTGGCGGACCCTGTGGCGAGCGACCTCGCGGCCATGAGTGCGCAGCTGACGGCGTCGGGCTACTCCCTCATCACCGTGGGGCAGTACGGCGACGGCCCAGCGGAGAAGAACGACATCACGACCGCGTTGGAACGAGCGGCCCGGGAGGAGTGCGACCTGCTGTTCGTGTACTTCACCGGGCACGGTGTTCACATCAAGGGAACCGACTACCTGGTTCCCGCCGACGCGCTCGCCCCCGAGCGGGGATCGGAGTGGTCACAGGCCCAGCGGGACTCGCTGCTCCCCGTCGACATGACGTCCTACCTGGACGGATGCAGGGCCGAATCGGTCGTCTACGCGGTGGACGCGTGCCGTGACAGCGGCCCCGACGAGGTCTCGGCGGGCTTCGGGGCCGCCACCGTCCACGCCCCTTCGAAGCGACTCGCCCTGCTCGTGGGCTGCGGGAGGGGGCAGCGGTGCCACTTCGACGACGCGGGGAGCCACTTCACCCGGGCACTCGCCGAGGCCCTGGACCCGTACGCCCCTCAGCGCACTCTCGAAGCGGTCTTCCGCCAGGCCAGGGACCGCACCACCGCCTACGCGTTGCGGGCCGGGCAGGATCAGCGGCCGAGCATGACCAGCGCGCCCCGCGACGAGGAGTTCTCGGACTTCCCGGCGCTGTGCGAGGGCACCGAGATCCCGCTGCGCTGGCGCGACGAGGTGGAGAAGGCCTCGCTGTGGGGCGCCGGTCCGGGCGAGGAGGGCCCGGACTCGCCCATGCGGGAACGCGTCGCCGAGTTCGCGCGCGAGTGCGCCGTCTCCGTCCTCAAGGACCGGCGCCGCTTCGACGACGACCCGTGGAACGACCCCGGGCTGCCGACGCGGACCCTGCGCCGGGTGATGCCGGAGCTGCTGCGCGGCGGCGCCGAACGCTCCCCGGTGGAAACCGGTCTGCTGGTGGCTCTGCCGTTCCTGCGGGAGGCCATGTGGGCACGCAAGCTCAGCCGGCTGGCCGACGCGGACCCGTTCGACCTCGATCCGGTACGCCTGGACGCGAGGCGGACCAAGATGCGCACCGAACTGCAGTACGTGCACGAAAGCCACCCGCAGTTGCTGCGCAAGGCCCGCGGACACGGCAGCCGGGGCGAGACCGACGCGCACCGGGCGCTGGCGGCGTGGCTCGCCCACCGCTGGGTGGCCGAGCAGCTCGTCGACCCACCGGACTCCGGCGGCGAGGAACTGATCGGACGGCTGGCCAGGGCGCTGCTCGGGCCGGGACAGGATCACCAGGAGCAAGTGGACGAAGTCCGCTGGCTGTTGGCGAAGAGCATCCGGTGTCTGGCCGACGATCCCGTCGATCTCCCGTCGTACAACCGGTATCTGGGAGAGGCGCCCACGACTCTCACCACCGCCGAGGGACGGTGCCCGGTGCGGTTGTGGAGCGTGCTGGGACTGGTCAGGCTCGCCGGTCTCCTGGCCGCCGACGTACGGCAGTTCCCCGACGTACTGCCCGATCACGTGGGCGTTGCGGATCCGATCCGTCCCGCCGATGTCGTGCGCACCCTGCACGACCAGCTGGAGTGGGCGTACGAGGGCGACGACCTGCATCTGAAGATGCTGTGTCCGCATCCCGCCCTCCATGAGGGCCTCACCGACCTCGCGCTGCGCGCGGACACCGTGCTGCGCGCCCTGCACTCCGCCCGGGAGCAACGGCACAACGACTTTCCGGACCGGCTGCCCGGCCGGGTCACCACCCGTGATCTGCTTCCCGCGCGCCGGCCGCAGTCGGAGGAACGCGTCTACTCCACCCCGCTGTTGCGCTTCGCGCTGGCCCAGGACGAGATCCGCGAGCTGCTGATGGGACATCAACTGTACGGCGACCGGTCCCTGGCCGTACGGGAGTTGTACCAGAACGCCGCCGACGCCTGCCGCTACCGCGAACTCAGGTGGGAGTACCTCAAGCGCAGGGGCGGCGCTCCCTCCAACTGGGCCGCCGAGATCCGCATCACCCAGGGTCGCGAACCGTCCTCCGACGGCCGCCCGGGACGGGCCTACATCGAATGCCGCGACAACGGCGTAGGAATGGGCCGCGCCCAGCTGGAACAGACCTTCAGCCGGGCCGGCCGCCGCTTCTCGCAGACCCGTGCGTTCCGCCAGGAGCAGGCCCGCTGGCTGGAGGTGGACCCCGGACTCCGCCTCCACCCCTACAGCCGGTTCGGCATCGGCGTCCTCAGTTACTTCATGATCGCCGATGAGGTCACCCTGGTGACCCGGGAGGTGGACGCGGAGGGCTCCATCGCCCCACAGGCGCTGAGCGTCGACATCTCGAGCAGCAGCGGTCTGTTCCGGATCCGGGGGTACGAGGACGGGGACGATCCGATGCGGGACGGCGGGACCCGGGTCCGGCTGATGCTGAGCGAGCCCGAGGGCGACGAGGAGCGGGTGTCGGCACTGGAGGTTCTGCGGCATCAAGTGCGGCTGAACGAGCATGAATTGGTCCTCCGCCAGGACGACGGCGAACCCCTGGTGTGGCCTGCCGGAGAGCTGCGGCATCCGGCGTCCGAGGACGACCTGGCGCCCGTCCCGCCGCTGGACGCCCGAGGCCATGTGTGGTGGGTGACCGACAACGGCATGGTGCTCGCCGACGGCATCGTCACCTCCCACAAGCCCTTCGGATACGTCGTCAACCTGACCGGCCCGCAGGCCCCGCAGCTCAGTGTGAACCGCAACAGTCTGCTGAGCTGGGACGAGAAGTGGGCCACGGAGCAGGTGTACCGTGCCGCCGCCGACCTGCCCGGCTGGCCGGGGCTGAACCTCGAGTGGCTGTGGAAGCTGGAGAACTCCGACATCGCGATGGCTCGGGTGGTGGGAGCGGAGCTGGCGGGCCGGGGGCTCACCCTGCCCGTCTACCGGACCACCTCGTACCGGCGGCCGGACGTCTCACTGGACCACGTCGGCTGGTTCGCCGAGGACCGGCAGTTCCTTCCGCAGACGCCCGAATCGAGGTTGTCCGGCGGCGGCGACCTCACGCGCTCGTGGCGCCTGGCGGTTCTCCGTGACCAGGACATCCAGGTCGACGAGAGCGTCACTCGCGAAGCGGTGCTGCCCAAGGACGTCTCCGGACACCCCGTTCCACGGCCCGGCGACAGCGACCTCATCCCACGGGCCTCCGGCGGCGCGGCCGATCTGGTCGACCACGCCTGCGCCACCGGGCGGACCGTCGCCGACACCCTTCGTGGCCTCAGGCGTTACGCGATCCTCGGCTCGAAGATGCACATATCTCCTGTCACGGCGGACCGGACGCCCGCGCTGGACTTCGTTCCCGAGCGCGTCGATGTGAATCTGCTGGTGTGGATGCGCGACTGGGCGCAGCCGGGCCGGGCGGAACGGCAGCCGGCGGTAGGGGCGTTGTTCTCCATCTCGGCCGAGAGCGGCATGACCATCGGCCGGCTCCTGGAACGCTGCCTTCGGTACGCGCCGCTGGGCGTGAAGGCGCCCGCCGTACCCAGCACCCGCGTCCTCACCCATGTCGCGACCACGAGGGACGCCGAACTGCTGGCCGGTTGGACGGAGAACGGTCACACGTACTGTGCCAGCGGTCTGCCCAGGGAGGTCCGGCCCTTCCATGTCGCCCGGCTGGCGGAACAGCTCGGTCTCACCGGCGCCGAGGTGCTGACCGAGCTGCGGGCCTGGGCGTTCCTGGGCTACCGGCTTCCTTCGGAGGACGAGTTGCTCACGTCCGCCCCCAGCTCCGACCAGTGGAATCTGTTCCGCCGCTTCTGGGACCCGTGGGAGGAGACGTCGTCTCCCACTCTCCCCTTCCTGCTGGTCGAGGCAACGCGTCGCCAGATGACGGTCGACGCCGTTCTGCGATCCGTCGGGGATCTCGCCGGGCAGGCGGGGATGCGGCTGCCCGACCTTCGTCTGCCGTCGGCCGAACTGCCCGCGATGGAGGAGAGCGACCGGAAACTGCTCACCATCGACGAGAACGAACGCACTCCGCTGCCCAGCCGTTCGATCAGCATCGACTGGCTGGCCATGTGCCACGCTCCGGGCGGACAGATGCCCGGTTTCGGCGGAGACCTCGACGAGGAACCCTGGGACGTCTTCGTCTCCCGGGTGGAGCGGCTCGCGGCACTCGGGATGTCCGTCCCCGACGACCTCGAACCCCTCCGTCACTGGGTGGATCTCTCCCCGCGCGACCGCATCGCCCTCCTCGTCGGCAGCCTCGATCCGGCCGTTCCCTGGACGGCGGCCACCGTCATCTGTCTGGCGGGCGAGCTCAGGGAGTCAGTGGACGACTGCCTACGACGGCTGGCCGTCCACGGGCCCGAGCTCGGCAAGGAGGTCCCGAGCCTCCCCGACACGGCTGGCCCACTCAGCCCCGGCGCGGCCGACTCCGCCCTGCTGACCGAGCTGAGCGGGATGGACACCGGCGGCCCCCTCCAAGCCGTCTGGATCGACATCACGGCGTTCCACCTCGCGGGTTACGCCCACAAGGCGGGCCTCACCATCGACAGGGCGCTCGACCGGCTGGCCCCGTACCGCGCCCTGGGTGCCCTGGTCCCCGAACTCACCGACGAGCAGCGCGACCTGGTGACCGGTCTCAAGCCCGGCTCGCACGACCTTCTCGCCCTGTCCGAGAACATGGGCGGCGAAGAACCACGTGGCCCCTCCCCCATCGGGCCCCTGGAACTCCTGTCCCTGGCGGCCCGCCTGGGCCGGACGGTCCTGGACGTGTACGAGCGGCTGAGCCGCTACCAACCCCTCGGCGTCACCGTGGACGTCCCCGACGCCCCCGCCGTCCTCCCGCTCTGGCAGGATCTCGTCCTCCTCAGCGAAGGCCTCAACGGCCGCGAACCGGCCCTCCACGGAACCGTCTCCGCGGACCAGATCGACGCTCTGGCCCGCGAACTGGACACCGACAGCGACTGGGTGGTGCGGCGACTTCATGTCTACGCGGCCATGTTCCGGCTGCGGGTCGGGGCGGAGGCCGGGGAAGCGGAGCCGGAAGCCGCACGGGCGGCGGAAACCGTCGGCACGGACAGCCCTCACGAGCCGAACGATCCCCAGGAGCAGGCGTCTTGAGCAACCCCCACGATCAGGACCTGAAGTACGAGCAGGTCGGTCTCGGCACCGTCGACGACGTCTTCCAGGTCGCCGCGGACACCGACGGAATCACCGTCAGCGGCGCCTGCCCCCGCTGTCACGGCGACACCTCCACCACGTTCCCCAAGGGGATGGCCGGGACGAAGGGGCTGTTCCGCCGGTCCGGGGCCAAGCCGCCTTCCGCCGCCGAACAGGCCGCCCTCAAGGCCACCGAGACGTTCTTCTGCGAGTGCGGTTTCGCGCATGCCGACCAGCCCGAGAACACCCTCTTCGAGGGCTGCGGCGCCCAGTGGAAGGTCGGGCCCGGATCGACGTCGGGGTCCGGCATCGGCGGCACCCCGTGAGCGCCGGCGTCGACCGACGGTGGGCCGAGCTGGCCCGGGAACTGGAGTTCAGCCAGCTCGACCAGCTCCGCAGACAGGCGGAGGGCTGGCGCAACGGGCTGATCGGACTGACCGCCCTCGTCGCCGTCCTGGCCGTGCTCAAGGGCCGCGACGACCTGTCCAGGCTGCCCTCGCCCTGGCAGACCGTCGCGACCTCACTGCTCGGCGCGGCCTTCCTGCTCCTCGTGGCTGGTTCACTGACCGCCGTACGCGCCTCCTTCGGCAAGCCCGGCGAAGTACTCCATCTCGGCGGGCAGTCGCTGCGGAAGTGGACTCTGACCGAGATCCGACGTGTGCGCCGGGCGCTGTACCTGAGCACGGTCGCCTTCGCCTGCGGCATGGCTCTCGTGGCGGGCGCCCTCGGCGTCTCCTGGACGCACACCGAGGAACCCGCCGCCGACCTGGTCAAAGTCAGCACGTCCGCCGGGGAGTTCTGCGGTCGCCTCGTCTCGTACGTCCCCTCGGGCGTCACCCTCCTGCCCGCTTCCGGCGACACCACGAAGCCGCTCGTCATCCGTGCGCCGGACGTCCGGAAGATCACTCCGGCGACCGCCTGCTGACCCTTCCTCCGCTGCCCGCTCCCCCTGGCGACCGATCCCGCCCCGCGTCTCCCCCGCACGAGCAAGTCCCCGAAACCGCTCGCCCCGGCGATCCGGTCATGCCCCGCCCGGCAGCAGCCTGGTCGGTGATGTCCACCGATCCCGCGAGAGGGACCGTGCTCGCCACACTCACCCCGGGCGGCAACTCACCGCCCGCTGACCGTCATCGCCGTCCGGGTGCTCTTCCTGGTGCTGGGGTTCGCTCTCGGTACCGGTGTCTTCGACAAGCTGTCCGACGACGTGCCGGGCTCCGAGTCCGGACGGCGGGCGCTGATCGTGCCCGTCACGCTCAGGAGCGGGCTCGACGACGACGCCGAGGAAGCCGCCATCGACTCGACCGTGGACCGCATCGAGGAGATGGACGCACCCCAAGTCCACGTCAACGGCGGCCCGTTGCTCGGGAAGCAGCTCGGCGGGCAGGCCCAGGAGGACGTCAAGAAGGCCGAGTCGATCTCGTTGCCGGTCGTCATGGTGCTACCCAGCTGCCGACCAGCAGCGAGGCACGGCAGTCGCAGGACACCGTGCGGGCACACTTCCCGCCCGGTGCGAAGGTCACGCCCATCACCGTCGTCCTGAGGCCGGGCACCGATGCCGCGACCGCCGACCGGATCAGCGGCCTCTCACCGACCACCCGGATCCGCACGCCGCCCGGCGGGACGACCGTGCTCGAACTCCAGCCGAGCGGCAGCGTCGACGGGAAGGCCGCGACCGATCTCGTCCAACGGATCAGGGAGGTACGGGGTGACGAGCCCGTACAGGTCACCGGACCCGCCGCCCGGCTCGTCGACTTCCGCGAAATGCTCACCGACCGTGCGCCGTGGGCCGCCGCCACCGTTCTGCCCGGCATCTTCGCCCTGCTCTTCGCCTTCACCGGCTCGGTCCTCGTCCCGCTCCGCACGATCGCCACGACCTGCTCAGCCTGGGTGCCGTTCCGGCCGGGTGGTCACCTGCGCCGCGCTGCTGCTCGCGGTCCTGATCGACGCGACCCTCGTACGGATGCTCCTCGTCCCGGCGACGATGGCGATGCTCGGGCGGTACGCGTGGTGGGCGCCCGGGTGGCTGCGGCGTGCCCACTACCGGTTCGGGCTGCACGAGGAGGCACCTCCTGCCGTGCCCGAACACACCAAGCAGCTCTGAACTCCCGGCCAGACACTGGACGTTGGCCCCGATCCCTCCTCGGACCGGGGCCATCGCTGACACTGACGCTGACGCCTGGTCAGAACGTGCAGCCGTCAGTGAGGTAGTGGCGGGTGACGGACCGTGTTGGGAGGCGGGCACGGAACTCGTAGCACCACATGGCGCTCGGTGTGGTCACCCGCGCGACGACGAGCACCTCGGTGGACGAGCGCTCCACGTTCTCGGGCGCGACGACCGGGCCGGCGACCGACTCGCCGCTGATGTCATCGGTTGTCGGGAGTGAGAGAGCCCGAGGCAGTTCCGTGTCGGTCAACCGGCCGTCGGCCAACGCGTCCTCCAGCCGTCGCTCGATCTTCCGGGCGCTCACGTCGAGTTCGGCTCGGCGGGCCTTCTCGGCCAGTGCGTCGCGCTCCCGCTGGAGGCGGTAACAGCCGTCCGGCTTCAGCTTCTTGGCCTCGACCGCGCCGTGCTTCGCCTTCGCCTTCGCCTTCGCCCGGAACTCGTAGCAGTCCTCACCCTGCGGTCCCGTGCCACCGGACAGCCGGACCAGAGCGACGAGTTGACCGCCCCTGATCTCGGCGTCCTCGACCTCGATGCCCGGGGTCTTCCAGACCTCGGCGGATCGGGCACCCTCCGGACCACCCTCGGCCACCGCCGTGCGCAGCTCGGCAGTGACGTCCTCAGCGACGGCCGCGGGCTCTCGGTAGAGTCTCGCCGACCGGAACCAGCATGCCTTGTCCGCCAGTTCACGTACGGAGACGGGCGGCGGGGGCGGGGCCGTGTCGACTTCCAAGCGATAGCAGCCTTGGGCCTGCCTGCCCCCGAACGCGACGTTCACCATCCCGATCAACCGAGCCGTGACCGTCACCCGCCCGTCACGCCGTTCGATCGCCTCCCCCGTCTTCCCGATGTTCAGCACCGCGCGCTGGATCTCCGTGTCCAGCAGAACTCCGTCGGCGGCCGCCTTCGCCAGACGGTCTCTCGCTCCCTCGACGGACTCCGTGACCTGATCCCGAGCCTCGGCACCGGCCTCCCTGCCGGTGTTCCAGATCGACACCAGCACGCCCACGACGATCACGAGCGCGAGCCCCAGCACGCCCAGACAGCCGTCCGTCAGACATCCCCCGCGTCTCGCCATGCCCGCACACTCCCCCGGCCGCCGACACCGGGCACACGCCTTCTCCGACACGTGACCGAACAGGACCCGGACCGTGCCCCGCCGCGTCCTCTCCCGTCCCTCCTTCACGGCCTGAACTCCCCGCCCCCTCAACGGCTTTCTCTGCTTTACCTCTTGACGACCGGAGTGCCGAAGAGCACATTGGCCGCGCAGCTGTGAGAGCGCTCTCAACGACTCCCGCGCACCCCCGAAACACCCGCGCACCCCCACTCCGTACCCGAAGAGGCACCCATGAGGGAAACTTCAGGCACCCCCGTCAGACGCGGTCCACTCCGACGCACGCTCATCGCGCTGGTCAGCGTGCTGAGCCTGGCGGCGGCCGGGGCATCGGCAGCAGAGGCGGACGCGCCCGCGCCGCCCAGCGGCTGGACCCAGGTCTTCGTAGACGACTTCAACGGCACGGCGGGCACCGGCGTCAACACCTCGAACTGGCAGTACGCGACCGGCCACGGCTACCCGGGCGGGCCCTCCAACTGGGGCACGGGCGAGATCGAGAACATGACGTCCAGCACCAACAACGTGGCCCTGGACGGCACCGGGAACCTCCGGATCACCCCCCGCCGCGACGCCGCGGGCAACTGGACCTCGGGCCGCATCGAGACCAACCGCACCGACTTCCAGCCGCCCGCCGGCGGCAAGCTGCGCGTCCAGTCCCGGATCCAGATGCCCAACGTGACGGGCGCCGCCGCCCGCGGCTACTGGCCCGCGTTCTGGATGCTGGGCGCGCCCTACCGCGGCAACTACCAGAACTGGCCGAGCGTCGGCGAGCTGGACATCCTGGAGAACGTCCAGGGCCTCAACACCGTCTGGGCCACGATGCACTGCGGCACCAGCCCGGGCGGCCCCTGCAACGAGACGACCGGCCTGGGCGGCTCCACCGCCTGCCCGGGCGCGACCTGCCAGGCAGGCTTCCACACGTACGGCATGGAGTGGGACCGGTCGACGAGCCCGGAGGAGATCCGCTTCTACGTCGACGGCGTCAACTACCACACCGTACGGGCGAATCAGGTCGACGCGACGACCTGGTCGAACGCCACGAACCACGGTTTCTTCATCATCCTGAACGTGGCGATGGGCGGCGGTTTCGTGGACGCCTTCGGCGGTGGCCCGGACGGCGCCACCGTGCCCGGCAACCCGCTCGTCGTCGACTACGTCCAGGTACTCCAGTCCGGGGGCGGCACCACACCTCCACCGACAGGCAACCGTGACGCGTACAGCGCGATCCAGGCCGAGTCGTTCGACGGTCAGAGCGGCACGATCACCGAGACCACGACCGACTCGGGCGGCGGCCAGAACATCGGCGCCCTCGCCAACGGTGACTGGGCCCTCTTCCGGGGCGTCAACTTCGGCTCCACGGCGGCCAGGCAGTTCAGCGCCCGGGTCGCGAGCGGTGTGGGAGGCGGCGCCAGCGGCCTGGTCGAGGTCCGCCTCGACAGCCGTACGAACGCGCCGATCGGCACCTTCGCGCTCGCCAACACCGGCGGGTGGCAGAGCTGGCGGACCGTCCCGACGAACATCAGCAACGTCACCGGAACGCACGACGTCTATCTGACCTTCACGAGCGGGCAGTCGGCGGACTTCGTGAACGTGAACTGGTTCAACTTCGCTCACTGAGAGCCGAGTCGGCGAGGAGGGGGGCGGGCCGGGCAGGTGAGCCCCAGCACGATAGTTGTCACATAGGCAGGCCTTCTGTCACCGGCGGGGCCGCGAGCGCACGGAAGGGTGACCGTTGTCGCACAACTTTGAGCTCGGCTGAGCAGATCGCGAACTGGCCTCCGACACCAGCCGGAGGCCAGTTCGCTGCCAGGTGCGGGTTAGCTCTCGCCGATGGCGTTCAGCATCACTTCTTCGATGTGGTCGGCGGCGTTGCGGTGGCCGAGGGCGTTGGGGTGCACGAAGGAGATCTGGTCAGGAAGGGTGACGAAGCCTTCCGCCCACTTGGTGTCGTCGCAGACGCTGTGGTCCTGGGAGGAGGTGTAGAGGTCGATGAAACTGGCAGCTTCCTGCGTGCCGGCCGACTTCTCGATGGCCTTGTTGAGGGGTTCCAGGACGTCGGTGCGCAGCCAGTCCAGGTCGCCCTGGGTGATCGTGCCGAACTTGGTCAGGTCGCCGTAGCCGCACTTGGAGGCGTCCTGGGGGACGAGCGTGGGGTAGCCGACGGTCAGGATCTTCGCCTTCGGGGCGCGCTCGTGGAGCACGGTGAGCATCCGGTCGTATTCCTCGCTCACCTTGTCCAGCCGGGCTTGGATGCCGGCACCCAGGGCGTCCTTGCACGGGGTGCCCGCACCGTCGCTTTCGCCGCCCAGCTCCGGGCACTTGGCGAGGAGGTCGGCGAAGCCGAGGGTGTTTCCGCCCACGCCGACGGTGATGACGTCGGTGTCGGAGTCCACCGCCTCGGACTGAGGGAGCACCGGGGGGAAGGGGTAGTCCGGGTCCTCGATAATGGGCGGCAGGTGACGGCCGATCGGGTGCTGGACTTCGTCGGTGACGTTCTCGATGGTGGCCGCGCCGCAGCTGACGTTGGTCAGGTCGAAGAGACCGCCGAGGTCGCGGTCGATGACCTGGGGGTAGGACCGGTCGGTGCGCTCGCAGCCGTCGCGCGGGACTTCGAAGGTGTCGCCCGCGGCCTGGATGACCCCGGCGGTGTAGGAGTCACCGAGAGCGACCCACTGGTAATCCACGGCCGCGGCGGCGGGTTGCGCCCCGGCGGCCTGCGCGGGGACGAGGGCGCCGGCGGTGAGAGCTGCGGCCGAGCCGAGCAGGGCCAGACGAGTACGGAAGCGTGCCACGAATCCTCCAGGGATACGGTGTTGGCGTCGCTTTGACCCTAAAGAGACCGTCACGCAACGCACTAGATCCGATACGGACGGTCACATTCGAAGAACGGAGTGCGTCTCTGTGGGTGACTGGGGTTCAGTGTGTCGACCACTCGCCCCCTACTGGCGACCGCTCTGATGCGGTACTTGCGCAGCGCAGGGAAGGTTCTTGACCGACTACAGAATGCCGGTGACCACACGTCCTGTCGGTGGCTGTCCTGTTCTCGATCATCGACACCTCCGGCAGCCGAGCCCTCCTCGGGAAACATGACCCTCGGGGCTGCTGGGCGGAACCGCCCTCAACTTCCAGGAACTCCGGATCTTCGGTACTGGTGACAGAAAGGCTGTCGAATCAGCGCTTGAGACAAGTCGATTGCCTCGTTGGTGACAACCAGGCTGCTTCGACCGGTCCTGTCCGCCAGCTCATCCGGCTTCGTCGGTGACAACTTCTGAGCTTCGGCTCAGCAGGCCCGCCCCCTCCTCCAGTTCCTTCAACTCATCTGATTCCTCAGTGCAGTTCCGCCCGGAAGGCCACCGGCGCCACCCCGGTGTGCTGGTGGAAGAACTTGGTGAAGTTGGCCGCGTCGGGGAATCCCACGGAGACCCCGACGCGGCCGATCGGCATGTCCGTGTGGGCGAGGAGCCGCTTGGCCTCCAGGACGACCCGCTTGTCGATGAAGCCCTTCGGGGTCTCGCCCGTCGCGGCGCGGACCGCCCGGACGAGGGTGCGGCGGGAGTAGCCGAGGGTGTCGGCGTAGGCGCTGACGCTGTGGTTGGTGGCGAAGCCCTTCTCGACCGCCTCGCGGAAGCGGGTGAAGGTGGTGTCCGCCTGGTCGCGTGCCGCGTCGGCGGAGCTGGCCGCGAGATGGGCCAGACGCATCAGGAACGCCGTCAGGGAGTGCCGCAGCACGGAGGTGTGCAGGGTGAGCGGCAGCGTGGCCGTGTCGACGTACTCGCGTTCCAGCTGCGCGAGGCCTGCCCTCAGTCCGGCGAGCTGGGCCGGGCCGGGCCTGAGCAGGGGCGGCAGGTCGTAGCGGTAGAGGCCGGTCGACTCGACCGTGGCGCGGGGCAGGAAGCCCGGCTGCATGATCAGGACCGTTCCGCGATAAGCCTCCGTGCTGGAGAAACGGTGGACCTGGCCGGGGCGTATCCACAGGAGCTCACCGGCGGACACCTCGTACTCCGTGAAGTCGACCATGTGCCGGACCGGGCCGTCCCCGAAGAGCATGACCACGTGGAAGTCGATGCGGTGGACGCGCTCGATCGCCTCGTTCGTGTGCCAGGTCCGGCCCGGCTCCATCGGGCCGACCTGCATGCCGACTCCGCAGACGCTCAGGTCGACGGGAAAGGGAAAGGTTCTGATCCCGTCGCCGACGTCACCGTCCCGGCCATCGCCGTCACGGCCTCCACCGCCTTGGGTGCTTCTGTCCGCCATGTCCCTCTCGCGTCGGCTCGGTCCCGCAGTCGTTGTCCCACTTTCACCAAAGGCTGGCACAGGGTCACCTTCCCCGGCAAAAGTCTGACTTTTAAGTTTGAACGCAACCGAGCAGTTACTGGGCTTCTACCGAGGACTTCTTGAAGATGAGTACGCAGACACCTGACAGCTTTGAGTGGACCGACCTGGACCGGCGAGCCGTCGACACGGCCCGTCTGCTTGCGGCGGACGCCGTGCAGAAGGTCGGCAACGGCCACCCCGGCACCGCGATGAGCCTCGCCCCAGCGGCGTACACCCTCTTTCAGAAGGTGATGCGACACGACCCGGCGGACCCCGAGTGGACCGGCCGCGACCGCTTCGTCCTCTCCCCCGGCCACACCTCGCTGACCCTCTACACCCAGCTCTTCCTATCCGGGTACGAGCTGGAGCTCGACGACCTCAAGGCGTTCCGTACGCACGGCTCGAAGACGCCCGGACACCCGGAGTACGGGCACACGGCCGGGGTCGAGACGACCACGGGCCCCCTCGGCCAGGGCGTCGCCAACGCGGTGGGTATGGCGATGGCCGCCCGCTTCGAGCGCGGCCTGTTCGACCCCGAGGCCCCGGAGGGCGAGTCCCCCTTCGACCACACCGTCTGGGCGATCGTCTCGGACGGCGACCTGGAGGAGGGCATCTCCGCCGAGGCGTCCTCGCTCGCCGGCCACCAGAAGCTCGGCAACCTCGTCTTCGTCTACGACGACAACCACATCTCCATCGAGGGCGACACCGCGACCGCCTTCTCCGAGGACGTGCTGAAGCGGTACGAGGCGTACGGCTGGCACGTGCAGCGGATCGAGCCCGCGCTCGGCGGCGACATCGACCCGCAGGCGCTCCACGAGGCCCTCACCGCGGCGAAGGCCGAGACCGGCCGCCCCTCGATCATCGCGATGCGCACGATCATCGCCTGGCCCGCGCCCAACGCCCAGAACACCGAGGCCTCGCACGGCTCGGCCCTCGGCGCGGAGGAAATCGCGGCCACCAAGCGCCTCCTGGGCTTCGACCCGGAGCAGACCTTCGAGGTCGCCGACGAGGTGCTGGACCACGCCCGGCGGGCCCTCGACCGGGGCGCCGAGGCGCATGCCGCCTGGAACAAGCAGCTGGCCGAGTGGCGCACCGCGCAGCCCGCGCGCGCCAAGCTCTTCGACCGGATCGTGGCCGGTCAGCTCCCCGAGGGCTGGGAGTCCGCGCTCCCGGTGTTCGAGGCGGGCACGTCCGTCGCGACCCGTGCCGCGTCCGGCAAGGTCCTCCAGGCGCTCGGCGATGTGCTCCCCGAGCTGTGGGGCGGCTCCGCCGACCTCGCCGGCTCGAACAACACGACCATCGACAAGACGTCGTCCTTCCTCCCGAAGGGCAACCCGCTGCCGGAGGCAGACCCGTACGGCCGAACCGTCCACTTCGGAATCCGTGAGCACTCGATGGCCGCGGAGATGAACGGCATCGCGCTGCACGGCAACACCCGGATCTACGGCGGTACGTTCCTCGTCTTCTCCGACTACATGCGCAACGCCGTCCGCCTTTCGGCCCTGATGCAGCTGCCGGTGACGTACGTCTGGACACACGACTCGATCGGTCTCGGCGAGGACGGCCCGACCCACCAGCCGGTCGAGCACCTGGCCTCGCTCCGCGCCATCCCGGGCCTGAACATCGTGCGCCCGGCCGACGCCAACGAGACGTCGATCGCCTGGGCCGAGATCCTCAAGCGGCACGCCACAAACCCGGCCCCGCACGGCCTCGCCCTCACCCGTCAGGGCGTGCCGACGTACGAGGCCAACCCCGAGGCGGCGAAGGGCGGTTACGTCCTGCGCGACTCCTCCACCGCGACCCCGGACGTGATCCTCATCGCGACCGGTTCCGAGGTGCAGCTCGCCGTCACGGCGCGCGAGCGGTTGGAGTCCGAGGGCGTCGGAACGCGCGTGGTGTCGATGCCGTCCGTCGAGTGGTTCGAGGAGCAGACGCCGGCGTACCGCGCGAGCGTGCTTCCGCCGTCCGTGAAGGCCCGCGTGGCGGTCGAGGCAGGCATCGGTCTTACCTGGTACCGGTACGTCGGTGACCACGGACGCATCGTCTCCCTCGAACACTTCGGCGCCTCCGCCGACGCCAGGACCCTGTTCGCCGAGTTCGGCTTCACCCCCGAGAACGTGGCCTCCGCCGCCCGGGAATCCCTCGCCGCCGCGCGCGGTTGATCCGATCGCCCGAAGGAAGATGATCACTGTGACCGAAGCAACCGCGACCACCGAAGCAACCGCAACCGCGGAAACCCTCAGGAACCTCTCCGCGGAAGGCGTCTCCATCTGGCTGGACGACCTGTCCCGCAAGCGGATCACGTCCGGCAACCTCGCCGAGCTCATCGAGACGAAGCACGTCGTCGGCGTCACCACCAACCCCTCCATCTTCCAGGCCGCGATCGGCTCGGGCGAGGGTTACGAGGAGCAGCTGGCCGACCTCGCCACGCGCGGCGTCACGGTCGACGAGGCCGTACGGATGATGACCACGGCCGACGTCCGCGCCGCCGCCGACATCCTGCGTCCGGTGTACGACGCGACCGGCGGCCGGGACGGCCGGGTCTCCATCGAGGTCGACCCGCGCCTGGCCCACGACACGACGGCGACGGTCGCCGAGGCCAAGCAGCTCGCCTGGCTGGTCGACCGCCCGAACGTCATGATCAAGATCCCCGCGACGAAGGCCGGTCTCCCCGCGATCACCGAGGTCATCGGCCGCGGGATCAGCGTCAACGTCACGCTGATCTTCTCCCTGGAGCGCTACCGCGAGGTGATGGACGCCTACCTGGCCGGTCTGGAGAACGCGCGGACCGCGGGGCTCGACCTCTCCACGATCCACTCCGTGGCCTCCTTCTTCGTCTCCCGCGTCGACAGCGAGATCGACAAGCGGCTGGAGAAGACCGGCACCGACGAGGCCCTCGCGCTCAAGGGCAGGGCGGCACTCGCCAACGCGCGGCTCGCGTACGAGGCGTACGAGCAGGTCTTCGCCTCGGACCGCTGGACCGCCCTCGGCGGGAGTGCCAACAAGCAGCGTCCGCTGTGGGCCTCGACCGGCGTCAAGGACCCGGCCCACAAGGACACGCTGTACGTCGACGAGCTGGTCGCGCCCGGCACGGTCAACACCATGCCGGAGGCCACGCTGAACGCCACCGCCGACCACGGCGAGATCCGCGGCGACACGGTGACCGGCGGCTACGCCCAGGCCCGCGCCGACCTGGAGGCCGTCGAGAAGCAGGGCGTCTCGTACGACGAGGTCGTACGACAGCTGGAGGACGAGGGCGTCGCCAAGTTCGAGGCCGCCTGGGGCGAACTGCTCGACGCGGTCGCCGTCTCACTGAGCCACAAGGGAAAGGGAGTTGACGGGGAATGAGCGACAAGCTTCCCGAGGGAGCCCCGGCGAAGGGGTCTGGAACGAAACCGGCCTCGGCAACGGGGGCTTCGGCCGACGAGGCGCTGGACGCCACCGCCGCCGACCTCACGCCCGGGTCCCTCGCCCAGGCGCTGGACCTCGCCTCCGACTGGGACAACCCGCTCCGCCACCCCGGCGACCGCCGTCTGCCGAAGATCGCCGGGCCGTCCGGGCTGGTCATCTTCGGTGTCACCGGCGACCTGGCCCGCAAGAAGCTGATGCCGGCCGTCTACGACCTGGCCAACCGCGGGCTGCTTCCGCCGGGCTTCTCCCTCGTCGGCTTCGCCCGGCGCGACTGGGAGGACGAGGACTTCGCCCAGATCGTCCACGACTCGGTGCGCGAACACGCCCGTACGGAGTTCCGCGAGGAGGTCTGGCAGCAGCTCGCCGAGGGCATGCGGTTCATCCCCGGTGACTTCGGTGACGATCAGGCGTTCAAGCAACTGCGCACCGCGGTCGAGGAGTTGGACGCCTCCCGGGGCACCAGCGGCAACTACGCCTTCTACCTCTCCGTACCGCCGAAGTTCTTCCCGAAGGTCGTCAAGCAGCTCAAGAAGCACGGGCTGGCCGACGCCCCGGCGGGTTCCTGGCGGCGCGCGGTGATCGAGAAGCCGTTCGGCCACAACCTCAAGAGCGCCCGCGAGCTGAACAAGGTCCTGCACGACGTGTTCGACCCGGAGCAGGTCTTCCGGATCGACCACTACCTCGGCAAGGAGACCGTCCAGAACATCCTGGCGCTCCGCTTCGCCAACCAGATGTACGAGCCGGTCTGGAACCGGTCGTACGTGGACCACGTACAGATCACGATGGCCGAGGACATCGGCATCGGCGGCCGGGCCGGGTACTACGACGGCATCGGCTCGGCCCGTGACGTCATCCAGAACCACCTGCTCCAGCTGATGGCGCTGACCGCGATGGAGGAGCCCATCGCCTTCGACGCGGACTCGCTGCTCACCGAGAAGCTCAAGGTCCTCAAGTCGGTGCGACTGCCGGAGAACCTGGGCGAGCACACCGTTCGCGGGCAGTACGCGGAGGGCTGGCAGGGCGGCGCGAAGGTGCCCGGCTACGTCGAAGAGGACGGCATCGACCCCACGTCGAAGACCGACACCTACGCGGCCGTCAAGCTGCAGGTCGACAACCGCCGCTGGGCCGGCGTCCCCTTCTACCTGCGGACCGGCAAGCGGCTCGGCCGGCGGGTCACGGAGATCGCGGTCGTCTTCCAGCGCGCCCCGCACTCCCCGTTCGACTCGACCGCCACGGAGGAGCTCGGCGCCAACGCCATCGTCTTCCGCGTCCAGCCCGACGAGGGCATGACGGTGCGCTTCGGATCGAAGGTGCCGGGTACCTCGATGGAGATCCGGGACGTGTCCATGGACTTCGCCTACGGCGAGTCGTTCACGGAGTCCAGCCCGGAGGCGTACGAACGGCTGATCCTGGATGTCCTGCTCGGCGACGCCAATCTCTTCCCCCGGCACCAGGAGGTGGAAGAGTCCTGGAAGATCCTCGATCCGATCGAGGAGTACTGGGACAAGCACGGCAGGCCCGCGCAGTACGCCTCGGGCAGCTGGGGTCCCGGGGAAGCCGACGAGATGCTCGCACGAGACGGACGGAGCTGGCGCAGGCCATGAAGATCGACCTGACCGACACCACGGCAAGCAAGATCAACAAGGCGCTGGTGGAAGGCCGCCGCGCCATCGGCACACCTGCCGTGGGCATGGTCCTGACGATGGTCATCGTCACGGACGAGGAGAACGCCTACGACTCGATCAAGGCGGCCGAGGAAGCCTCGCACGAGCACCCCTCGCGCACCCTGGTCGTCATCAAGCGGCACGTCCGCACCCCGCGCGACCGCACGAACTCGCACCTCGACGCCGACGTCCGCGTGGGCGCCGACGCGGGAACCGGCGAGACGGTCGTGCTGCGGCTGTACGGCGAGGTGTCCGAGCACGCCGACTCGGTGGTCCTGCCGCTGCTGCTGCCGGACGCCCCGGTCGTCGTGTGGTGGCCGGTGGACGCACCCGAGGTCCCGGCCAAGGACCCGCTGGGCGCCCTCGCACAGCGCCGGATCACCGACATGTACGCGGTCGAGACACCGCTCGCGGCCCTGGAGGCCCGCGCCGCCTCGTACGCGCCGGGCGACACCGACCTGGCCTGGACCCGGCTGACCCCGTGGCGTTCCATGCTCGCGGCCGCCCTGGACCAGGCCCGTACGAAGGTCACCTCGGCCGCCGTGGAGAGCGAGGCCGAGAACCCGAGCGCCGAACTGCTGGCCCGCTGGCTGGAGGCCCGCCTCCAGGTCCCGGTCGAGCGTGTCGTGACCGCGGGGCCGGTCGTCACCGCCGTCCGGCTCGGCACCAAGAACGGCGAGATCGTCATCGACCGCCCCGAGGGTCCCCTCGCGACGCTGTCGCTGCCCGGCCAGCCCTCGCGCACCCTCGCGCTGAAGGTCCGCAGCACCTCCGAGCTGATCGCCGAGGAGCTGCGGCGCCTGGACGCGGACGAGATGTACGCCATCGCCCTGCGCGGTGACGACACCGGAAGGGAGGAGAGCGGTGCCTGACGCAACCGGGTCCGGGACCGCCACTCCCCGGCTCAACCGCCGCCCCGAGTGGACGGCCCTGGAGGACCATCGCGCCGGTCCGCTCCTCCACGCGCACCTGCGCGAACTGTTCGCCACGGACCCGGAGCGCGCCGAGCGCTACACCGTGCGGGTCGGCGATCTGCGCATCGACTACTCCAAGCACCTGATCACCGACGAGACGCTCGCGCTGCTCCAGGAACTCGCCACCGCCACCGATGTGTTCGGACTGCGGGACGCGATGCTCCGCGGCGAGAGGATCAACGTCACCGAGGGGCGGGCCGTGCTGCACACCGCGCTGCGCGCCCCGCTCGACGCGGTCGTCGAGGTCGCCGGCGAGAACGTCGTGCCGAAGGTGCACGCCGTGCTCGAAAAGATGGCCGACTTCGCCGAACAGGTCCGCTCCGGCAAGTGGACCGGCCACACGGGCAGGCGCATCCGCAATGTGGTCAACATCGGCATCGGCGGCTCCGACCTCGGTCCGGCGATGGCGTACGAGACCTTGCGCGCCTTCACCGACCGCGATCTGACGGTCCGCTTCGTGTCGAACGTGGACGGGGCCGACCTGCACGAGGCGGTACGGGACCTGGATCCGGCGGAGACGCTGTTCGTCGTCGCCTCGAAGACCTTCACCACCATCGAGACGATCACCAACGCAACCTCGGCGCGGTCCTGGCTGCTTGCCGGTCTCGGCGGTGAACCGGAGGCCGTGGCCCGGCACTTCGTGGCGCTGTCGACGAACGTCGAGAAGGTCGCGGACTTCGGTATCGACACGGCCAACATGTTCGAGTTCTGGGACTGGGTCGGCGGCCGTTACTCGTTCGACTCGGCGATCGGTCTGTCGCTGATGATCGCGATCGGTCCGGACCGCTTCCGGGAGATGCTCGACGGCTTCAGGACCGTCGACGAGCATTTCCGAACCGCCCCCGCCGAGGCCAACGCACCTCTGCTGCTCGGTCTGTTGGGTGTCTGGTACGGCGACTTCTTCGGTGCCCAGTCGCACGCGGTGCTGCCGTACTCGCACTACCTGTCCAAGTTCACCGCGTACCTGCAGCAGCTCGACATGGAGTCCAACGGCAAGTCCGTGGACCGCGAGGGAAACCCCGTCGAGTGGCAGACCGGGCCTGTCGTGTGGGGCACGCCGGGCACCAACGGCCAGCACGCGTACTACCAGTTGCTCCACCAGGGCACGAAGGCGATCCCGGCCGACCTGATCGGCTTCGTCAACCCGGTCGACGATCTGGGTGCCGAACTCGCCGCCCAGCACGACCTGTTGATGGCGAACCTCTTCGCCCAGGGCCAGGCGCTCGCGTTCGGCAGGACCGCCGACGAGGTACGCGCCGAGGGGGTGCCCGAGGAGCAGGTCCCGCACCGCACGTTCCGCGGCAACCACCCCACGACCACGATCCTGGCCGCCGAGCTGACCCCGTCCGTCCTCGGTCAGCTGATCGCCCTCTACGAGCACAAGGTGTTCGTGCAGGGCGCGATCTGGAACATCGACTCCTTCGACCAGTGGGGCGTCGAGCTCGGCAAGGTCCTCGCCAAGCGTGTCGAACCCGCCCTCACCGAGGGCGCCGACGTCCCCGGTCTCGATCCCTCCACCGCCGCCCTCGTGGCCACGTACCGCACCCTGCGAAAGAAGTGAACTGACATGACTGCGATGCAGCTCGGGCTCATCGGCCTCGGCAAGATGGGCGGCAACATGCGCGAGCGGATCCGCCGCGCGGGCCACACCGTGATCGGCTACGACCGCAACCCGGACCTCTCCGACGTCAGCGGCCTGACGGAACTGGTCGGCAAGCTCGAAGGCCCGCGCGTGGTCTGGGTGATGGTCCCGGCCGGTGCGGCCACCCAGGGTGTCATCGACGAGCTCGGCGACCTGCTGGAGCCGGGCGACACCGTCGTCGACGGCGGCAACTCCCGCTGGACGGACGACGAGAAGCACGCCGAGGAGCTGGCGGCCAAGGGCATCGGCTTCGTGGACGCCGGTGTCTCGGGCGGTGTCTGGGGTCTGCAGAACGGCTACGCGCTCATGGTCGGCGGCGACGCCGAACACATCGCCAGGGTCCAGCCGATCTTCGACGCGCTCAAGCCGGAGGGCGAGGCGGGGTTCGTCCACGCGGGCAAGGTGGGCGCCGGCCACTTCTCGAAGATGGTCCACAACGGCATCGAGTACGCCATGATGCAGGCCTATGCCGAGGGCTGGGAGCTCCTCGAAGCGGTGCACTCCGTCACGGACGTGCGCGAGGTGTTCCGCTCCTGGCAGGAGGGCACGGTCATCCGTTCCTGGCTGCTCGACCTGGCGGTCAACGCGCTGGACGAGGACGAGCACCTGCAGCAGCTCCGCGGCTACGCGGAGGACTCCGGCGAGGGCCGCTGGACCGTCGAGGCGGCCATCGACAACTCCGTGCCGCTGCCCGCCATCACGGCCTCCCTCTTCGCGCGGTTCTCGTCCCGGCAGGACGACTCGCCGCAGATGAAGATGGTCGCGGCGCTGCGCAACCAGTTCGGCGGCCACGCCGTCGAGTCCGCGAAGTAGGAGTCAGTGGTCATGGGCGACCTCCTTCTCGTCCGGCACGGCGAGACCGAATGGAGCAGGTCGGGCCGGCACACCAGCTGGACCGATCTGCCCCTCACCCAGCATGGCGAGGAACAGGCCAAGTCCCTCGTCCCGCTGTTCGCCGGGCGGCACTTCGCGCTCGTGCTCACCAGTCCGCTCGGGCGGGCGATGCGGACCGCGGAGCTGGCGGGGCTGACCGGGGCGGTGTCCGATCCGGACATGCACGAGTGGGACTACGGGGCGTACGAAGGTATCGCCACCGTCGACATCCACCGCACTCGTCCCGACTGGTACTTGTGGAACGACGGGGTGCCGGCGGCGGGGCCGGACGGTCATCCGGGCGAATCCCCCGCCGAGGTGGGTGAGCGGGCGGATCGTGTCCTGGCCCGGGCGGAGAAGTCGCTCGGCGACGGGGACGTGGTTCTTGTCGCGCACGCCCACTTCCTGCGTGTCCTGACCGCGCGGCGGCTCGGCCTGCCCGCCGCGGACGGCCGCCTGTTCCAACTCGGAACCGGCACGTTGAGCCGGCTCTCCCTGGAGCACGACCGCCCGGTCATCACGGAGTGGAACACCCTTCCGCCTGCGTAGGTTTCTCGCCCCCGCCGCCCCTACCCGTCCCGTCCCTGGGGGCGGAGCCCCCGAGTAAGGGACGATGGGGGTCCCCCCGCTCGAGCGAAGCCGAGAGTGGGGGAGGGTAGGGGCGGCGGGGGCGAAAGCCCCGCGGCGGCTGCTGCCCGATGGAGGGACGCACCCCCGCGTACAGTCACCGCCCCGGCCGCCGCACATGCTGCGCGGCAAGCCGTACCGGAGCGTTCTGCGCCCCGTACCCCCGGTAGCCCCCGTCCCGCTGGACCAGTTCGAAGAAGACACGGCCGACCGTCTCCGTGTAGCAGTGCCGGAAGGCACCACCGGCATCCCGGTCGTAGAGGATGCCGAGCTCGCGGTACGCCTCCAACTCCCCGTCGGCCAACTCGTACTTGGCCGCGAGGTCGTCGTAGTAGTTCGCGGGAATCGGCAGCAGACGGCCACCCGCGTCCCGGAACCGGCGGGCCGCGGTGACGATGTCGCCGGTCGCGAGGGCGATGTGCTGGGCACGGCCGCCCTCGTCGGCGCTCGGGGCCGCACCGACGCCGAGGGCTATCCGCACGCTGCCGTCGGCGTTGGTGACGGCACGGCTGCGCAGCAGTCCGTACGGGTCGGCGACGTCCACGCTCTCCTGCGCGCCGAGCCCGAGGACGCTGTGATGGAAGAGGGCCGCCTCGTCGAACTGGTGCCAGGGCTGGGTGAGGGCCAGATGGTCGATGCGGTGAACGCCCCCGGCGACGGGCGACTTGTGCGCGACGGGCTCGAAGTCGCCGGTCCAGCTGGGCAGTTCGGGACGGTCCGTGGCGCAGAAGAAGAGTTCCGTGCCGTCGGGTGCGGCGACCGCGTCGAGCGGGGCGTCCTCGGGGGACCGCCGACGCGGCAGCACAGGAGCGAGCAGGGCCTCGGCACGCCGGGCCGCGCCCGCCGGATCCGGGGACTCCAGACCGACGGCGGCCAGCTGGGTACCGTCCCGTCGTGCGGCCGGACCGGTGTTGAGCAGCAGCCGGGCCTCGCCCTGCTGCCACAGGTCGACCGGCTTGCTGCGGTGCCGGGCCGTACGGGCGAAGCCGAGCGCTTCGAGGATCTCCGACAGCGGTTCGACGTCGGGAGTGACCAGTTCGGCGAACGCGATGCCGGTCGGTACGACGGGGGCGGGCGGCTCACTGAGGCCGACGCTCTCCTGCAGCATGAGCAGCGAACGCAACGCGTCGACTGCGGTCGGCCCGGCCTCCGCCTGCCGGAACACGTCGTTGAACACCTCCAGCGAGAGCGGCCCTTCGTATCCGGCACGCATCACATGCCCGACGAGCCCGGCGACGTCGAAGCCGCCCTGTCCGGGGAAACAGCGGTAGTGCCGGCTCCACTGCAGCACGTCCATGGCCATCAACGGCGCGTCGGCCAGCTGCAGGAAGAAGATCTTCTCCCCGGGGATGTCCTCGATGCCCTTGGGGTCGGAGCCGCGGGCCAGGATGTGAAAACTGTCCAGGCAGGTCCCGAGCATGGGATGATCGGCGGCCTCGACGATGCGCCAGGCATGGTCGTACGTACTGACGTGACGGCCCCACGCCAACGCCTCGTACGCGACGCGGATGCCGAACTCCCCGGCCAGTTCGGCGAGTTGCCGCAGTTGGAACGCGGCCAGCGCGTCGTCGTCCTCGGCGAGCGGTGACACGCTGGAGCACACGAGCACGGTGTCGGCCCCGAGCCGCTCCATCAGCCGGAACTTGTGCTCGGCCCGCCGCAGATTCCGCCGGAACTCCTCCGGCGGCACTCCTTCGATGTCACGCATCGGCTGGTAGAGATCGATACTCAGCCCGAGATCGACGCAGCGGGCCCGCACTTCCTCCGGCGTGAGGGGGCTGGCGAGCAGGTCGTTCTCGAAGATCTCGACACCGTCGAAGCCCGCCCGCGCCGCGGCCGCGAGCTTCTCGGTAAGGGCCCCGCTGAGAGAGACGGTGGCAATGGACGTACGCACGTTGATGCTCCTCCGGTTCCACTTCACGACACAGCTGAGGCCCTGCTTTCAAGGGGCGCGGGGAACTGCGCGCTCAACCCCCACGGGCCCGCACACTCCAAGCCCCCCACTCCCGAGGCGCCCTCAACTCCGCGCCCCTGCAGCCCCGGTGGCACCAGCCGCACCGGCCAACTCCGCAATGTCCGCGAGCATCCGCACCGCGTCCGGCTCCCGCCCCGTGAACAGCCGAAACGCGTCCGCGGCCTGGAAGACAGCCATCCCCCCACCGTCGAGCACCGCACACCCCACTCCCCGAGCGGCACGCAACAACTCGGTCTCCAACGGCCGGTACACGACCTCGGCCACCCACAACCCGGGATGCAGCAACTCACCGGGGAGCGGCAGCCCGGGATGGGCAGCCATCCCCGTCGGCGTGGCATGCACGATGCCGTCCGCACCGCCGAGCAGCGCCGCCAGCCGCTCCGGGCCCGCGGCGGCGGCCCGCCCCGCACCGAAGTGCCGGTTCAGCGAGGCGGCGAGGTCGGCCGACCGGTCCGGCAGGGCGTCCACGACGGTGACGTGCCCGGCTCCGAGCGTGAGCATGGCGTGCGCGACGGCCGCGCCCGCTCCCCCCGCGCCCAACTGCACGACCCTCTCCAGCGGGGCGTCCGGCAGGCCACGGGCGAACGAGGCGGCGAACCCGGTGACATCCGTGTTGTGCCCGACCGCGCGCCCGCCCTCGAAGACGACGGTGTTCACCGCGCCGAGCGCCTCGGCCTGTGGGGCGAGCGAGTCCAGATGCTCGATGACGAGCTGCTTGCAGGGGTGCGTGATGTTCAGCCCGTCGAAGCCCAGGTCGCGGGCGGCTCGTACCAGCTCCCCCACCGCCTCCGGCCGGACACCGAGCGCGTCGATGTCGATCAGCCGGTAGAGATAGCGCAGGCCCTGCCGGTCGGCCTCCCGCTCGTGCAGTGCCGGGCTGAGCGACGGGCCGATCCCGGCGCCGATCAGTCCGACGAGATACGAGTCCTTGACCAGGGCGACCACGACGGACCTCCAGAGCGGCTCACTAATGTACGAACTAGTACGTTAGCTATACCAGTATCGAGGAGCCACGGGAAGGCCCGGCCCGTAACCCGGAACCGTGCGCGGGGGCCTGCTTCTAGAATCTCGGGCACACGCCCCTCGCCCGAAGGAAGCCCGATGACCAGCGTCGAAGAACCGGCACGACCGAACGGGCGCATCCGTGACGCCGCCCGCACCCAGGCCGAGATCCTCGACGTCGCCACGCACGAGTTCGCCCGGGCCGGCTACGACGGGGCCCGGGTCGACGAGATCGCCGCCCGCACCCGGACCACCAAGCGGATGATCTACTACTACTTCGGCGGCAAGGACCAGCTGTTCACCGCCGTACTGGAACGCGCGTACAGCGTCATCCGCGAGGCCGAGCAGGGGCTCGACGTGGAGCACCTCGACCCGGTCGCGGCGATCCGGCGGCTGGCCGAGCTGACCTTCGACCACCACGAGGCGCACCCCGACTTCATCCGCCTGGTCAGCATCGAGAACATCCACGGGGCCGAGCACGTCGCCGCCTCCGAGAAGCTCGGCAAGATCGGCTCGCCCGCCCTGGACGTGATCCGCCGCATCCTGGAGTCGGGACAGGAGTCGGGTCTCTTCACGGCCGACGTGGACGCCGTCGACCTGCACGCGATGATCAGCTCGTTCTGCTTCTTCCGGGTCGCCAACCGGCACACCTTCGGGGCCCTGTTCGGCCGCGACCTGGTCGACCCCGGCCGGCGCGAGCACTACCGGAACATGCTGGGCGACATGGTCATCGCCTATCTGACGGCGGACCGCTCGACGGACTGACGGAGGACCGCCCGACGGACCGGGGGCACGGCGCGGTGCGGGCGGGACGCGGGCGCACCCCAGGCACGGCACCGCAAGATCCTTCGGCATGACCTCTTGACACCCGGGAAACGTGAGCGCAACATCCGTAGCCAACCGCTACTAACTACCCAGTGGGTTAATTAGCCGGGTAGCACCCGGCACGGCCGCCCCGCACCCCAGGGATCCGGCACTTCTCCCCCTCCGCTCACTCCGCTTACGTTGGAGTTCCCCCGAAGGAGCAAGCCGTGTCCGTCCCCGCAGCGCCCCTCGACGCGCCACCCGGCCAGCCAAAGAAGGCTGCGACGGCCGCCTGGATCGGCAGCGCGCTGGAGTACTACGACTTCTTCATCTACGGCAGCGCGGCGGCGCTGATCTTCCCCGAGGTCTTCTTCGACGAGTCGGACCCGGCCACCGCGACCCTGCTGTCGCTGGCCACGTTCGGCGTCGCGTACGCGGCCAGGCCGGTCGGCGCGCTGTTCCTCGGGCACTTCGGCGACAAGGTCGGCCGCAAGAAGATCATGGTCTTCACGCTGATCCTGATGGGGCTCTCGACGTTCCTCATCGGCTGTCTGCCGACGCGCGACCAGGTCGGCACGCTGGCCCCGGTGCTCCTGGTGATCTGCCGTGTCCTGCAAGGCATTTCGGCCGCCGGCGAGCAGGCCAGCGCGAACTCCATGTCGCTGGAGCACGCGCCGCCGGACAAACGCGGCTTCTTCACCAGCTTCACGCTCAGCGGCACGCAGGGCGGCCAGCTCCTCGCCACGCTGGTGTTCATCCCGGTCGCCGCGCTCCCCGAGGACCAGTTGCTCTCCTGGGGCTGGCGGGTCCCGTTCTGGATGAGCATCGCGGTCGCCGTGGTCGGCTATGTCATCCGCCGCACCCTCGAAGAGACTCCGACCTTCACCCAGCAGGCCGCCACCGAGGGCGTCGCGAAGATGCCGCTGGCCGTGCTGCTGCGGGACCACTGGGCGGACGTCCTCAGGGTGGTCGCGGCCGCGCTCGTCGCCTCGGTCAGCACGATCTTCACGGTGTGGGCGCTGTCGTACGCGACCAGCGACTCGGTCGGCATGGACCGTACGTCGATGCTGTGGGTGGGCGCGCTCGCCAACCTCGTCGCCCTCGGGGCCATCCCCCTCTGGGCCACCCTGTCCGACCGCATCGGCCGCCGCCCCGTCTTCCTGATCGGTGCCGCGGGCAGTGGTGTGCTGATGGTCGCCTATCTGTGGGCGATCTCCACGGGCTCGTACCCGCTGGTCATGGTCCTCGGCATCGTCACCTTCGGTGTCGTGTACAGCGCCGCGAACGGCGTCTGGCCGTCCTTCTACGGCGAGATGTTCTCCACCCGGGTCCGCCTCTCGGGCATGGCCATCGGCACGCAGATCGGCTTCGCGATCGCCGGGTTCGCGGTGACCTTCGCCGCGCAGATCGCGGGCCCGGACGGCGACGACTGGGTATCCGTGGCCCTGTTCACCGCCGCGCTGTGCGTCCCGCCGGTGATCGCGGCACTCACGGCCCGCGAAACCCACAAGGTACCGACGGAACACCTCGGCGAGCGGCTCCCCCAGAAGTCCCCGACCCGGGAGGCGGTCTCGGCCTGATCTCGCCCCCGCCGCCCCTACCTGTCCCGTCCCTGGGGGCTGCCGCCCCCAGACCCCCGCATCGGCCTGAACGGCCTCGTCCTCAAACGCCGGACAGGCTGAATGTGTCGGCCCGGGCCGCAATGTATTCAGCCCCTCCGGCGTTTGAGGAGCGGGGGTTCGGGGGCTGGCCCCCGAAAAGGGACGGGAATGGGTAGGGGCGGCGGGGGCGAACCCCCTCCGGAACGCCCGAGCCCCCGGCAGCATCAGCTGTCCGGGGGCTCGGGCGCATCCGCCAGGGAGGTCAGGTCCCCGCGGCAGTCAATGTGAACTGCGGCTCGCCGCGCTCATCCGCTTCGCCGAGCACCGCGGTGAAGGACCCCGTACGCAGCACAAGCCCCTCCTCCCCCCGCTCGCAGACCACGCTCAGCGGCTCGTCGGCCGCCGACCCGTACCGCACGGCGAAGACGTCGAGCCCCTCCGGCGCGTCCGGCGCGGGCCCGACCTCCAGGGCGGTCGTGGTCCGTACGTGCCGCCACCCGGCGTCGGGATCGCCGTATCCGCGTGGATCGGCGGCCAACGCGAACGCGGCCTGCTGCTGGGTGAGTTCGGCGCGGGCGTCGAAGGAGTCCGGGGTGTCCTCCTGAGGGTGCGTCAGACGCAGCTCACCGGCGGCCGCGACGAGCGGAAAGTCGCCCACCCGCCGGAACCGGTCGCCGTCGGCGGCGACATACGGCATCCCGGCGAGCAAGTACCGCTCCCCGTCCAGCCGTTCGACGACCACGGTCATCCACAGCCGGGTGCCGTCCGTGACGTACAGCGATCGCAGACGGCGCAGGACATGGTCACGTCCGACGACGGGCTTGGTCACGAGTTTGGCCGCGAGTCCGCCGGCGCGCACGTCCGCCACCCGCACCGCCCCCGCCGGGCGGCACAGCAGGAAGTCGTCGGTCACGGGCCCGAAGCCGTGCTGCCGGTTGACGGCGGCGGCCACGAGAGCCGTGCCGCCCGCCTCGATCACGGAGGGCGTCATCCGGTCGTCGAACGACACCGTGACCGTACCGGACCGCAGTTGGTGTCGGGCGGGTGCCGTGCTCGGCGTGCGGTGCCAGCTCGTGGTGTCCTGGATCTGCCAGACGAGCATGTACGCGAAGTGCCCGTCCACGCCTCCGTCGGCCCCGACCGCGTGGCGGGCCCAGCGCGAGTCACCGGCGTAGCGGCCGATGTCGGCGCCGATGCGGTGGCCGAAGTACCGCAGCCCGAGGACGGATTCGAAGGCGGAGTGCTGCTCGCTGTAGCGCGGCCCGCCGATGTCGAAGCCGCTCGCGCAGACCCGCGCGTCGATGTACCGGGCGAGCGTGTCGCCGTCCTCCGCGAAGACCTCCTCGCCGCTGACCCGGTGGGCCTGGGCGAGGAAGGACAGGGAGATCGGCCCGTAGTTGTTGTCGTAGGCGCCGCCGTGCTCCGGAGGCAGGGGCGCGCCCCGGTCCCGGACACGCCGGGCGCGGATCTCGTCCTCGTACAGCCGCAGGGCCCGCTGCCGGACCGGCTCGCCCTCCTCGGGCGGGAGGTGGCGGGCGAGCATCAGGCCGCCGACCACGCAGCCGATGGCCTGGTTCGCCGCGTCCTGCGGGTTGAAGAACGTGACCTCGGTGAGCCAGCGCCAGTAGCCGCCCGCGACGCCCAGGAGTTCGTGGTACTGCTCCTCGTCGACGAGGCCGTCCGCCGCGTCGAGGACGTTGACGGCCTGGAGCAGCGCCCACACCGTGCTCGGCCAGTCGCCGATGGGGTGGGCGCCCGCCGCCAGTGTGTAACGGGCGTACGGCAGACGGGAGTTGCGTGCCGTCAGGTTCGGGTAGCCGGGGTTGTCCTCGGTGTAGACGCGCGAGTTGAGGTGGAAGGCGAGGCTGCGGCGGACCGCCTCGGGCAGCCGCGGGTCCTTGGTGCGGTGCCAGGCGAGCGCGAGCAGGGACGTGATGCCGAGCGAGGTGTCGCCGATGTCGTCGACGGCGGCCGGGTTCTCCAGGTTGCCCTCGGGGGTGAGGCGGGCCAGGGCCGCCTCGGTGACGGCGGCCAGCACGGCGTCGTACGCGGCCGGGTCGTCGGAGAGGTGGTGCAACTGGCCGCGCTGGTGGGGAAGATGCACGGAATTCAGCCCTTCATGCCCGAGGTCGCCAAGCCTTCTACCAGCCTCTTCTGGAAGATGAGGAAGCAGATGAGCGTGGGCAGGAGGGCAAGCGTCGACATCGCGAACATCGCACCGTAGGAGGAACCACTGGTCTGGTCCATGAAGAGGGTCAGACCGAGGGGGACGGTGAACTTGTCGTTCTGCTGGAGGTAGACGAGCTGGTGGAGGAAGTCGTCGTACGTCCAGATGAAGGTGAAGATCGTGGTGGTGATCAGGGCCGGCTTCATCAGCGGCAGGATGATCTTCCAGTAGATCTGGAAGGGGTTCGCGCCGTCCATCATGGCCGCGTGGTCCAGCTCGCGCGGGATGGAGCGGATGAACTGGACCATCAGGAAGATGAAGAAGGCGTCCACCGCGAGGAACTTCGGCACGATCAGCGGCAGGTACGTGTTGATCCAGGTCAGGTTGTAGAAGATCGTGTACTGCGGGATCAGGACGGCCTGCGTGGGCAGCATGAGCGTGCCGAGCATCAGGCCGAACCAGATCTTCTTGCCGCGGAACTCGAAGCGCGCGAAGGCGTAGGCCGCCAGCGAGCAGGAGATCACGTTGCCGATCACGGCGCCGATCGTGACGATCAGCGAGTTGGTGATGTAGAGGGAGAAGGAGTTGCCGGAGCCGCTCCAGCCCTCCGAGTAGTTCTCCGGGCGCACCGAACTCGGGATGAGGCCCGGCTGGGTGAAGATCTGGGTGTCGGGCTTGAACGAACTGCTCAGCATCCACAGCAGCGGATAGAGCATGACGATCGCCACGCCGATGAGCACGGTGTGGATGAGGATGCGGCGCGATCCGGTGGCCGAACGCAGTTTCCGCAACGGCGACTTCGGGGCACGGGCCGAGGTGATGGCGGACATGGCTGAAGGACTCCTCGCTCAGACTTCAGGCGTCAGTCGTCGTAGTGGACCCAGTAGCGGCTGGCGATGAAGTTGACCGCCGTGAAGCCTGCGATGACCAGGAACAGCACCCAGGCGAGAGCCGAGGCGTATCCCATCTGGAGGTCGGTGAAGCCCTTCTTGTACAGGTAGAGGGAGTACAGCATGGTCGAGTTGAGCGGTCCGCCCGAGCCGTTGCTGATGACGAAGGCGGGGGTGAACGTCTTGAACGCGTCGATGATCTGCAGGACCACGTTGAAGAACACGATCGGGGTCAGCAGCGGCAGGGTGATCTTGAAGAACCGGGTGACGGGCGAGGCGCCGTCGATCGCGGCCGCCTCGTACACGTCCTTCGGCAGTTGCTTCAGACCGGCGAGGAAGATGACCATCGGGGTGCCGAACTGCCAGACGGCCAGCAGGATCAGCGTGTAGAGCGCGGTGTCGGGGCTGGAGATCCAGTCCTGGCCCTTGATGCCGAACCAGGCGAGGAAGTCGTTGAACAGACCGTCGCCGCCGAAGACCTGCCGCCACACGATGGCGATCGCGACGGCCCCGCCGAGCAGCGACGGCAGATAGAAGGCGGCCCGGTACAGGCCGATGCCCCTCAGGTCACGGTTGAGCAGCATCGCCACGCCGAGCGCGAGCGCCAGCTTCAGCGGCACCGAGACGACGACGTACAGCAGCGTGGCGTGCACCGAGTCCCAGAAGACCGGGTCGTCGGTGAACATCTTGCTGTAGTTGTCCGTCCCGACCCACTGCGCCGGCGTCAGCAGGTCGAAGTTGGTGAAGGACAGGTACAGCGAGTCCAGCATCGGGTAGATCGTCAGGCCGAAGAGGCCGATGAACCAGGGGGCCAGGAAGGCGTACGGCCACCAGCCGCCGCCCCGCCGTCTGGCGAGGCGGCGGCGCATACGGTCGCGCTCCCGCTGGTCGGACGGGGTCGTGGGAGCAGACTGCTCCTTCACAACCTCGTCTGTCTTCGCGGTGGTCATACTCATCTCTCCCTGGCCCTCTCCGGTCTTGCGGTGGTGCGGCACTACTAGGCGGGCGTACCGCGCCCCGGTCAGGGGCGCGGGGCTGTGTCGATCTGCGGCTCCGCCGCGTGGGCGTGACCAGCCACGGACAACCCGCAGCCGACGTCCCGCAGCCGGATGACCGCCTCCCGGCGGAGCTCAGCCGCCCAGAATCCCCGACGCCTGGTCGAAGAACTCGCCGAGCTGGCCCTTGATCGACTTCTTGCCGAAGGCCACGGCGAGGTTCGACTGGAACAGCAGGTCCCAGATCTGGTCGGCACCCTGCGGCGGGGGCACCGGCGCGGGCAGGGCGTTGGTCGCCTTCCCTACGCGCTGGGAGATGTAGTCGGCGTTCTCCATGTTCAGCTTGTCCGTCGGGGTCAGACCGGCGGCGATCAGGTTGCGGGCCTTCTCGGTCGGCGGGATGCCGCGCAGCAGCTGCATGTCCTTGATCGCCGTGGCGTCCTGCGCGAAGAACGACATGATCTTGACGGAGTCGGCGACCTTCTTGCTGGCCTTGGTGGCGCTCAGCAGGACACCGCCGTTGACGAAGTTGCCTTCGCGGGCGCCGGACCAGTCGCCCTGCGGGGTGGGCAGGAAGTCCAGCTGCGCGTCGGTGATGGAGCCGCCCGCGCCGTAGATGCCGGAGTCGAAGCTGAACAGGGCCTTGCCGATGACGACCGCGTTCTTGGTGAGGTCGTTGTGCGCGGCCGAGGTGATGGCCGGCGGCGGGGAGGCGTCGGCCTTGCGCATGTCGGCCCAGAACTCCCACCACTCCTGGAGCGTGGCAGGGGTGAAGCCGAGCTTCTTGCCGTCGTCGGAGAAGAACGTCTCGCCCTTCTCCCGGGCGAACACCTCGAAGCACTGGAGGGTGGAGCCGCCGCCGTCGTCGACGCCGTAGACCTTGCCGCCGCTCTTCTTGTAGACCTCCTGGGAGATCTTCTTCAGGTCGGCCCAGGTCCACTCGCGGTCGGGCAGCTTCAGGCCGAGCTTCTCCAGGCCGGTGCGGTTGACCGTGAGCTGGTTGACGCCGATGCCGGACGGGACGCCGTACAGCTTGCCGTCGACGGTGCCGGCGGCGAGGAGCGTCTTGGAGAAGCCGGTGAGGTCCAGGCTCTTGCCGACGTAGGAGTCGATCGGAGCGAGGACTCCCTTGCGGGCGTACTGCGCGACCAGGGCGGTGTCCATCTGCAACAGGTCCGGGGCGCTGCCGCCGGCGATGTTGGTGTTGAACTTGTCGAAGTACCCGTCGTAGCCGGAGTAGGTCTCCCGGATCTTGATCTTCGAGTTCTTCTTCTGGAAGGCGGCCAGCGCCTTCTTGTAGGCCGCGTGCCGGTCGTCGCTGCCCCACCAAATCATGGTCAGGTCGCTGCTGGTGCTGCCGGCTCCGGTTCCTCCGCTGCAGGCGCCGAGCGCACTGCCGAGCGCGCCTGCGACGGCGATACCGCTCGTGGTCCGGAGCAGAGTTCTGCGCGAGATCTGGTGACCCACCGGGTCCTCCTGGATGTGCGTGACGGATCCCCTGGCCGAACGAGCGGCTCGGGTCTTTTCACTGGAGTACGCGTTCCCGCGCTCGGCCTCGCCCGGCCGCTGCGCACTGACGGATGGGGATCCCCGGCCACTGCGGGCCGCAGTCGTACGAGCGCGCCCTCGCACGGCTGCCGTACGTCACGTACAGCGGGACGCCTCATCCAGAGCCGGGTCCCACCGGCTATGGAAAGCGCTTGTCCGGACATTGGCAGACCTACACGTAGGCCGTCAATGCTTCGCCTCCCTACCACCGGTCACGGTTTGACGTCCACGGGCCACGGCGAGACGGCTCGCGCCCACCACCGTGCCGCTGTCGCCGACCGTGCTGCTGACGACTTCCGTGGGCCAGCTGAGCCGCCCCAGTTCGGCCCGTACACCGGGCAGGAGCTGCGGAAACGCGCCGGTGCCGCCGCCCAGCACGATCAGTCCCGGGTCCAGCACGGCGGCCACGGCGGCGGCGAGCCGGCCCACCTCGGCCGCGTGCAGGGCGACCACGGTCCGGGCCGTCGCATGGCCCTCCTCGGCGAGGGCGAAGAGCCGTTCGGCGGTAGGGGGGCACGGGCCGTCGGCGCTCTGCCAGGCCTGCGCGGCCCGGCGCAGGAGGGACGGCGAACCTATGCGCTCCTCCAGGGCCTCGTGGCGCGGTTCGACGCCGTCGTTCCAGGGGTAGGGCAGCCGGGCCACCTCACCGGCGGCGCCGTTCGCCCCGCGCAGCACCTGGCCGCCGATGACGACACCGAGGCCGATGCCCACGCCGATCCGCAGATAGCCGAAGGTGTCCCGGCCACGGGCGGCGCCCTCGTGCAGTTCCGCGAGCGCGGCGCAGTTGACGTTGTTCTCCAGGTGGACGGGAACACCCGGAGGCAGCGCGACGGCCACGGCGTCGAAGACCGGGCCCGCCTTCTCGGTCGCGGGGCGCATACCGGCGCCCTCCCTGTCCTGTGCGGTGACGTCACCGACGGCGACGACGATGGCGCGCAGCGGTACTCCGGCCGGCAGCGTGTCGAGGACCTCGCGTACGGTGTCGGCGGCCTCCGGCCGGGTGCCGGTGCCCTCGGCCAGCAGCGTGCCGTCCAGGGCGCAGCCCCGCACCCGGGTCCGGGCGGGGCCGAGGTCGACGGCCAGCACGGTGCCGGCGGCCGGCCCGAGCCCGTAGACGGCGGCGGACCGGCCGGTGCCGCCGGAGACGGTGCCGGAGTGGGTGGCGAGTTCGGCGGTCTCCAGCTCGGCCACGGCAGAGGAGACGGTCGGCTTGGACAGACGCGCGCCGGCCGCCAGCTGGGGGCGGGTGGCGGTGCCCGCCTCGGCCAGCACGGCGAACACCGCGCGGGCACTCTCACTCAGGTTCATGGGCTCCCTCAGGTCATGCCGCGGCGATGTGGTCGCAATGGTCGTACGGCACCGGGATTCCGTACCCCTTGACGCACCCTACTTCGTTAGTTAACTTCCTAACGAACTCAAGCGGTACACGCCTGCCGCGCTCATCAGAAGCCCGTCCCGGGGCTTCCCGAGAACTCGTCCGAAGACACGATCGCTCGTGCCAAGACACGGTTCGCCCGCCGTTCGCTCCGCATGCGCGGTATCGCGCAACGACGAAAGAGGCTCCGTGCAGGACTCCACGCCCATCGCCGTCGGCATCGACGTGGGCGGCACGAAGACGCATCTCCGTGCGGAGGCCGGGGGAAACCCCGGCCCCGGGCAGAGTGCGGTCGCCGATCACGTGCGTACGAGCGTCGCCGATCACGTGCGTACGAGCAGGGGTTGGCGGCCCCACGATCCCGTGTCCGCCGCCGCGTGGCTGGCCGCGCTGATCGACGAGGCGTTGCCCCGGGGCGCGCGCCCGGCCGCGGTCGCCGTCGGCGGGCACGCCTGCGAAACGCCTCGCCAGTGCGAGGAGATCCGCTCCGCGCTCCACACTCTTCTCGGTGTCCCCTGCCTCGTCGTGGGAGACGCCGAACTCCTCGTACCCGCCGCCGGTCTGGACAAGGGGGTCGGCCTCGTCGCCGGCACCGGTTCGGTCGCGGTGGGGCGACTGCCCGGCGGCGACACCGTCCAGGTCGGCGGCTGGGGCGCGGTGCTCGGCGACGAGGGCGGCTCGGCCGGTCTCGTACGCGAGGCCGCGCGGGCCCTCTGGGCCGCGCACGACCGCGGCGATCCGCCGGACGCGCTCGCGGACCGGCTGACCGCCGCCTTCGACGTTCCCGAAGTCCCGTCCCTGGGCGCGGCGTTGGAGCGCGCGACCCAGCCGTCCGCCGAGTGGGGGCGGCACGCGCCCAGTGTGTTCGCGGCGGCCGAGGACGGTTCACCGCTCGCCCGCCGGGTGATCGCCGAGGGCGGCCGCGCGCTGGCGTCGCTCGTCGTACGGCTCGCCGGGCGCGGGGTTCCCGTGGACGACGTGGTGGTGGCGGGCAGCACGGTGCTCGTCCAGCCCGCGCTGTACGAGGCGTTCACCGACGCGCTCGCCGAGTCGCTGCCGTCGGCGCGGCCCCGGCCGTTGCGCGTTCCCCCGGTGGAGGGCGCCGTGGCACTGGCCAGGTCGCTCCGGTGAGGCGGCCCGGTCCGAGCTGTTTCCCGGACCGTTGAGTTGACCGCTCCCGGATGCGTCCACGCGTTCAACTCCCGTTCAGCGGTCCGGGTTCAGCTCACGTGATCAGTTCGAGTTCATCGCTTTCGAGGCCGTCGCTCTCGCTTTCGTGACGGTCGAGTTCATTCCTCCCGTTGTGACTCCAGAAGGAGAGGCACCTCCATGCCCGGTGCGCACCCCCGTCCCCCTCGTGGCAGCTCCGGTTTCGACCGGCGTGTGTTCCTGCGGACCTCCGTGGGCGTCTCGGCCGGACTGGTCGCGGGCCCCGCCGTGGTGGCCTGGCCCGCCGCCACGGCCTCGGCGGCCACGAACGCGTCCGCCGCCTTCGTGGACTCGTACACCACGAACGTCATCGGCAACCTCACGTCCGAGACCAACGCGGCGGTGCACATCCTCGACGGCTTCGCGCGCATCTGGAAGACGGGCACGGCCTGGAACACCGGCACCCCGCTCATGCCCGACGTCCTGCGCGCCAACGTGCGGTACTCCGTGCGCGTCACCCGGCGCCGCACGGACGCCGAGGCCCGGACGGCGTTCATCCAGGACCGCCAGCACCAGAGTTACGCGGTGATCGCGGGCCTCGGCCCGCTCGCCGGCCTCTACCGGAGCGGGGCGAAGGCCGTCACCGGGATCACCTCGGCGCCGGACGGCATTCCCGCGGACAAGATCAACGACACGCTCCCGGCCGACGCGCCCGAGGGCTCCGCGCTGGGCGCCGGTTCCCACACCTCGGACCTGGGCAAGGTCGCCGAGCTGGTCGACACGGTGCGCGGTCCGTTCGCGTCGAGCAACCCCTCCAAGCTCGCCTACCAGTACCCGCGTCCGTGGCGCATGAACGAGGAAAGCGAGGTCGTCGACACCGGGAGGACCGACGAACTGGGCTACCCCGTCTACGAGTCCGACGTCGTGGTCGTCCCCCAGCTGCTGAGGCAGCGCGGCACCGACCCGGCCGACGACGGGGGCTTCTCCAGCGGCCACACGAACGCCTTCTACCTGGCGTCGCTGGCGATGGGGTACGCGGTTCCCGAGCGGTTCCAGGAGCTGGTGGCCCGCGCCTCCGAGCTCGCCCACACCCGCATCGTGGCGGGCATGCACAACACCGTGGACGTGGTCGGCGGCCGGGTCCTCGCCACGGCCCTCGCGGCGGCGGCGCTCGCCGACCCGAAGAACGCCGGCCTCAAGGCGGCCGCCCGCGCCCAGGCCGCCGCGTACTTCCAGGAGAAGACGGGCACGACCGCGGACACCCTGTACGCGTACGCGCACTCGGCGGGCCGGGACACCGACCCGTACGCCAGCCGTTCTGCCAACTGGGCAGCGGTCGAGCCCCGGTTGACGTACGTCCTGCCCAAGCGGCACTCCCACGACCGTATGACCGTGCCGAAGGGCGCGGAGGTTCTGCTGGAGACGCGTCTGCCGTATCTCACGGCGGCCCAGCGGCGCGAGGTGCTACGGACGACCGCGCTGCCCGCCGGTTACGTCCTGCTGGACGGCTTCGAGCAGTGGGGGCGCCTCAACCTCTTCGCCGCCGCCGACGGGTACGGCGCCTTCGACACGGAGGTGCGCGTCACGCTGGACGGCGCGGCCGGTGGTTTCGGTGCCGCCGACACCTGGCGCAACGACATCGGCGGCCGGGGAGCGCTCGTCAAGCACGGCAGCGGCACGCTGACGCTCACCGGCGACAACGAGTACTCCGGCGGCAGCACGGTGGAGGGCGGTGTCCTCGCGACCGGTTCGGCGGACGCGCTCGGCCGTGGTGACGTGCGGGTGAAGGGCGGGGCGCTGCGGGCGAGTTCGCCGCTTCGCGTGCGGGGGGTGTACACCCAGGCGTCCGGCGCTGTCCTCGACGTGACGCTCGACGAGGATCGCGCGGCGGCTCTGAAGGTGGACCGGCGTGTGGTGCTCGACCGGGGCAGTCGGCTTGTCGTCCGGCTGGACGGCTCCTACCGGCCGCGGCGGGGTGCCGTTCTTCCGGTGATCGAGAGCCGGGTGCTGCAGGGGCGGTTCGGGAGCGTCACGGTGGAGGGGCTCCACGCCGAGCAGGTGTTCACGGGGCGTGGGTTGTCCGTGCGGCTCACGTAGTCGCTCCCGGCGGAGCGCTCCACGAGAGCGCTCCGCCGGGCGTGGTGATCTGCCTGCGGGTCGGTAGGGGCCGGTCGCACCCACGCGGCGGAGCCCCGCGCCCCGAGAAGAGGCGCTGTTCGTGTCCGGCGCCGGAGTGTCGCCCGGCGCCGGAGTTCGTCAGTGGCCCTCCACCAGCCATGCTCTGCCGCCGTTGGTCGGGGTGGCGGTCGAGGCCGGGGCGGAGAGCCAGTCGGCGACCGTCCGGGCGATGGGCTGGCCCGAGTCGATCTGTATGAATCCGAACTGGCCGGACTGGTTGCACTCCAGGAACCACCACATGCCCTCGGCGTCCTCGGCGAAGTCGAAGGCGCCGTAGGCCAGTTGGGCCTCCCGGAGATAGGTGACCACACCGGCGGCGACGCACGAGGGCACGTCGGCGGCGTGCCAGGGAGCGTCGGAGGTGGCGAACCGTACGTCCACCTCTTCGGGGTCGGCGTCCGGGTCGACCGCCTTGCGGGCGGCGTGGATCCGGTCGCCGACACAGGTCAGCCTGATGTCGGCCCGCTTGGCCACCCGCCGCTGGAGCAGGGTCGGGCCGAATGCGACGGCCGCGAAGTCCGCGTCGGGCGCGACCCTGCTGGTCGGGACCGCCCGGGGCGGCTCCTGCGGGTGCGCGCCCGAGACGGGCTTGACCACCAGATCCGGAAAGCGGTCCGCGAAGTCACGGGCCGCCTGCGGGAATGTGGTGATCAGTGTGGCGGGTACGGGCAGTCGGCTGAGCTGGGCGAGGTGGAGCTGCCAGGGCTTGTGCCGTGCCCGCCGGGCCGCGTCGGGGTGGTTCATCCAGCGCGCGTCGGTGGAGCGCAGCATGCCGTAGAGCGCCTGGGCGGACTCCTCGGTCAGCCAGTCGGAGGGCTCGGCGGCCAGACTCGCGGGCACGCCGGGCCTGCGGACCCAGACGGACCGCAACCCGTTCATGCTCACCAGCCGGCCACCTACGGACAGGTGTCCACGGAAGGCGCCGTGCACGTACTCGCCCGACAGGGCCACGGGGCCCGGCAGGTCCGCGGGGTCGAGGCGGACGACCGGAACTCCGGTCTCGTCGAGTTCGGCGACCACCATGTCCGCGGTCACATCCTGTTCGCACGTCAGGATCAGAACCGTCATCGTCGGAGGTCCGGCTTCAGTCGTCGAAGTGGGTCTTCGAGCCCGCCGTGGAGGTGGTTGCCCCCAACTCCCGCAACACGGCGTAGTCATGAGCGGCGAGCCGCCCGTCCGGGAGCACGTTCAACTGCAGTCTGGAGTCATAGGCATACGGAACGCTGACCTCCAACTGCTGGGCCGGACGGGCGTAGTTGAGCGCGAACGGTCGCATCGGTTCTCCTTGCTCGGTGCGAACCGGTGAAGCGGATCGTGACGCTCCGGCGTCACGTCGCCTGACAGGTTTGCAGGGCTTCCACGGAGATATACGAATCGAACAGGCGAATGGTTGCCTCACGCAGCGTAGTCATCGGACGAGTACGGTCCGTGACGTGATCCGACCGGGCCGATCCTGCGTGCATGGGGCAGTCATTCGCCTCTTATGACGCACGTCCCGGGGTTACGGATCCGGGGCCGAGCCGCAGTTCAGCGCACTGGCGCACACCTTCACCCTTCGAACGCCTCGCGCGCCCGTGAGGTGCCCCGGGGCCGGCGGCGCCTGCGCGCGCCGGACCACGGGTCGTTGTACACGTCCGGCCGTGGCCACGAATTTCATTCGGAGGACACCCCCCTCACGGCTACTCTCGTAGCGCTTCTCGATCTCCCCGCCCCATTGCCGACCTCTTGCCGCAGTCCCCTTCCAACCCGTTTCCGCCCCTTTCCGACCGTCGACCGGAGGCAGACCATGGATCAGTTGCAGCAAGAAGTGGATCCGGTCGAGGTCGGTCTCGATCCGGTGGCGCTGGACCGTCTCGACCGGTTCTACGCCCGTCGCGTGGACGACGGCCTGCTGCCCGGGTACCTCATTTCCGTGGCTCGTCACGGCCGTGTCGCGCATCTCACGTCGTACGGTCTGCGCGACCAGGAGGCGGGCATTCCGGTCACCGCGGACACGGTGTGGCGGCTCTACTCGATGACCAAGCCGGTGGCGTCCGTCGCCGCGCTGATGCTCCACGAGGAAGGCCTCCTCGACCTCGACGACCCCGTCTCCCGCCACCTGCCGGCCTTCGCCGATCCCCAGGTCTACGAGAGCGGTGCGGGCGACGACATCAGGACCCGCCCGGCCGAGAGCCCCGTCCTGGTCCGGCACCTCCTGACCCACACGGCGGGCCTGACCATCGGCGCGTACCGCACCCACCCCGTGGACTCGCTCTACCTGGCGGCCGGAGTCGAGATCCAGGCACCGAAGGACGCGGACCTCGCCGAGGCCTGCGCGGTGTACGCGGGTCTGCCGCTCCAGTTCGAGCCGGGGACCGAGTGGAACTACTCGGTCGCGACCAATGTGGTCGGGCGGCTCATCGAGGTGGTGACGGGCCGGCCGCTCGACACGTTCCTCGCCGAGCGGGTCTTCGCACCCCTCGGAATGACGGACACCGGCTTCTGGGCCTCCGGAGAGCGGGCGGACCGGCTGGCCGTCCTCTACCAGCAGGACCAGGACGGCGGGTTCGCGCCGATCCCGGGCCCACCGGTGCGTGAGCGCCCGCGCCTGCTCTCCTGCGTCAGCGGGCTGGTGGGGACGGCCCGCGACTATCACCGCTTCATGGAGTTCCTCCGCCGGCGCGGCGAACTCGACGGTGTCCGGCTGCTGTCCCCCGAGACCGTGGACACCATGACCGCCAACCATCTCCCCACCGACCTCCACGCCTTCGGCAGCAAGCCCATCCACGGCCAGCCGGGCAACGCGGGCCTCGGCTTCGGCCTCGGCGTGTCGGTCGTGGTGGACGCGGGCCGCACGGAGTCCCCGGAGAGCGAGGGGTCCTACGGCTGGAGCGGGGCGGGCGGTACGACCTTCTGGGTCGACCCGCGCAACGATCTGACCGTCCAGCTCATGACACAGCTGCGGCCTGCGGGGATGCTCTCCTTCCACGAACTGAAGGGGTTCGTGAGCGAGGCGCTCGGCGGCTGAGGAGGGCCCGGCGGGTCATTGACTATCGTTGCCCGACCACACGGCCCAGGGCCGGTGACTTCGGGAGGGCGCGGGATGGACACGGGGCGGGACGGCTGGATACGGGTGCCGGTCGGCGACGACGCGGCCCGCTGGGCGACGCGGGCCGACAGCCGTCCCGTACTGCTCGTCGTGCACAACGTCACCGCGGCGACGCGGCTCCTGGACGTCCTGCCGCTGTTCCACGACGACCTCCGGGTACAGCTCCTCGCGACGACTCCCGGATCCTCCGCGTTCCGCGCGGGTCTCGCGGAGCTGTTCGCGGAGGTCGGTGTGCCGGTGGTGCCGTGGGAACAGGCGCTTCGCCTGCCGGTGCAGCTGGCGATCTCGGCAAGCTTCGGCGGCCAACTGGCCGCACTTTCAGGCCAATTGACCATATTGTCCCACGGAGTTGGCTACACTAAGAGGCTGGCTACACCGGACACCGGACACCGGACACCGGACACCGGACATTGGGAGCCGGGAGCCGGGAGCCGGGAGTGCGCCCGTGTTCGGGCTGTCGCGGGAGTGGCTGCTCGGCGAGGACGGGGCGCCGGTCGCGGACGCGCTGGTGCTGTCCCACCCCGAGCAGTTGGAGCGACTGCGGGCGGCCTGTCCCGAGGCGGTGCACACGGCGGTGCTCGCCGGAGACCCCTGCTTCGACCGCGTCCTGGCGGCGCGCGGGAATCGCGAGCGCTACCGGGGGGCCCTCGGCACACACCCCGGCCAGCGACTGGTGCTCCTCAACTCCACCTGGCACACGGAGTCGTTGTTCGGCGACGGCGGTGACGACCTCCTGCCTGCCCTCCTCCCCCGGCTGACCTCCGAACTCCCCGCCGACGAGTACCGCGTCGCGGCCGTCCTCCACCCCAACATCTGGTACGGGCACAGCCCCGGCCAGATCCGTATCTGGCTGGACCGCGCCCGCCGCGCCGGCCTCACCCTGGTCGACCCCCTCGACGGCTGGCGGCAGGCCCTGCTCGCCGCCGACGCGGTGATCGGCGACCACGGCTCGGTCACCTACTACGCCGCCGCGCTCGGCACCCCCGTACTCCTGGGCGCGGCTCCCCTGGCCGCGCTCGATCCCGACGCGCCGATCTCGGACTTCGTGCGGGAAGCGCCCCGGCTGAACGCCACGGCTCCCCTGCGCCCGCAACTGGACGCGCTGATCTCCGAGCACCAACCCCTGCCGGGCCCGGCGGAGTTCACCACCTCGCACCCCGGCGGGTCGGCGGCCCGGCTGCGCCGCCTCTTCTACGGACAGCTGGGTCTGCCCGAGCCGGACGGGCCGGCCCTCCTCGAACCGCTCCCGCTGCCTCCGTACGAACCCCCGTCCCGTACCGCCCCGTTGAGGGTTCTGACCTGGCTGCGGGGCTCAGGCGAGGTCACGGTGGAGCGGTACGCCGACCCGCGCTCCGAGCCGAGTTCCCACCCGCCCGGCGACGGCGAGGTCCACCTGGCCGTGCACGAGGACACCCGGGACCCGGCCCAACTCGCCATCGCAGACGTGGTGTTCCGCGAGGGCTCGGCCACCGATCCCCGCTTCGGCCCCCCGGCTCGGTGGACGGCCGAGACCCTCCTCCGCCACCCGCACAGCGCCCTGGCGGCGTACGTGACGTCCCCCAGCGCATGCACGGTTCGCACCCGTGACAGCCGACTCCTCCATCTCACGACCGAGTCGACCGCCGACCCCTCCGTCTACGCCTCGGCGCTTCACGCCTGGCTCGCGGCGGGCAAGTCGGTGGAGGAGCTGATGCCGGAGGGCCTGACCGTCCGGACCGGCGCGGCCGTTCACTCCGTACAGATCACGTCCGTCCGGGTCACTCCGGCCTGACGGCGACGCACCTCTCCCGCAACGTCCGCAGATACGCGAGGTGGTACTCGGCCTTCTCCGGGGTGAGTGCGGCGATCGCCTCGTCGACGAGGGGCAGCGCCTGCGCGAACTCCTCGCCGTCCAGAAGGGTTTCGGCAAGGTCAGTGAGTGTGCGCGCCCTGTTGTAGGCCTCGCCGCTCTCCCGGAAGAACGCCAGCGCACGCTCCAGCCTCTCCCGTGCCTCGGCCCGTCGCTGAAGCCCGCGCAGCGCCCGCCCCCGGTGCCGCTCCAACAGGGCCAGGGCACGCGGCAGATCACCGGCGCCCTCGTCCTCGGGACCGATCCCTCCGTAGATCCCGTACGACTCCTCGAAGCAGTCGTACGCCTCCTGGAACCGCCACTGCCTCAACCGAAGCAGCCCCAGGAACTCGACGGCGGAGGCGTGCCCGCGCGGATGCCCGGCGGCTCGTTCGTCCCGCGCCGCGGCGCGAGCCTCGTGCTCCGCCTCGTCCCAGAGACGCGACTCGGTGAGGGTGTGCGCGAGTTGGGCATGCAGCGCCCCTGCCTCGCGCGTGCCGGGGAAGCGCTCGTCGGCCGCCCGTACGGCGATGCGCAGCGCGGGCAGCAGGACGTCGTGGTGTCCCGCCTTGAGCTGGAGCGGCCAGAGCGCCCGACCGAGCCGTACGACGGTGTCCGCGTCGCCAAATTCTTCGGCGAGGCCCATCACACGCACCAGGTTGCCCGCCTCGGCGGCCAGCGAGTCGAGTGCCGCACCCCGGTCGGCGTACGGCACGGCAGCCGCCCCGGCGGGCAACTCCGGAATCCGCCAGCTCTCTGGCAGCACCACCCGCGCCGCGCTCACCGCCGACAGCAGATGTCCCTCGATGGTCCGGTTCATCGCAGCCGAGCAGGCGACGATCCCGTCCTCGCGCGCCGCGGCGGCCTCGGCGTGGGCACGTACGCCCTCCCGGTAGCGGTAGCGTCCGTCGCCCACCCGCTCCAGCAGCATGGCTTCGGCGAGTTCCGCCAACCACCGGTCCGCCTCGGCCTGTTGGAGACCGGCGGCCCGGGCGGCTCCCGTCGCGTCGAGCGCGGGCAGATCGCACAGCGCAGCCAGCCGGTAGAGCCGTGCCGCGCCGGGTGCCAGCAGCCGGTACGAGTCCTCGGCGGCGGCGCGTACGGGATCGGTCTCGGGCGACACGGCAGGAGCCTCCGGCGCGGGTGCGGAGAGTCGGGGGACGGCGGCCTTGATGGCGTACGGCGAACCCGCGGCCCGGGCCAGCAGGGACGGCACCGTGGCGCGGGCGGCCGCGAGGGCGGGCTTGTCGACGAGGGCGGCCAGCAGCCGCTCCGAGTCCCGTTCGGTGAGCGGCCCCACCGGGATCGACAGGGCGTCCAGGCCCGTCAGACGATGCCGGGCGCCGACGATCGTGAAGACCCCGGGCGCCGAGCCGATCACCGGCTCCACCTGGGCGGCGGACCGCGCGTGATCGAGGATGACCAGCAGTCGCCGGTCGGCCGCGTACCGGCGGAAGAGCTCTCGCCGCTCGGTGAAGGCGGGCGGCAACTCCTCCTCTCTCAGGCCGAGTTGTCGCAGCACCTCGCCGAGCACCCGTGCCGCGTCGAGGGGTGTGCCCGTGCCGCCGCCGCTCAGGTCCACATGGAGCTGGCCGTCCGGGAACAGCTCGGCCGCCCGTACGCCCCAGTGTGTGGCGAGTGTGGTGACGCCCATGCCCTCCGGCCCGTGCAGCAGCGCGAGCCGGGGCCGGCCGTCGGCCTTGCGCCGGGCCTCCTCGTCGAGCCGCTTCAGCGCGTCCCGCCGGTCGGTGAAGGACCGTATGGACGGGGGCAGACAGGGCCGCCCGACCGTACCGCCGGGCGGCCGTACTCCGCCCGCGAACTCGGCCCAGGCGCGGGCGAGTCGTGGATCGCCGAGCACTCCTTCGTGGACGACCCGTGCCACGGCCTCGACCTCGGCCGGGTTCGCGGGCGCGGCCACCTCACGCCCGGCGATCCTCCGTACGAGCCCGCCGGCCGACTCCCAGGCCCACTTCCCGGCCTCGTTGGCCATCCCGGAGCCCACGGCCCCGAGCACACCCGCCACGGCGGCCACCGACATGGGCTCCAGCATCCCGCACTCCCCGTTCCCGACGCCCTGAAGGATCAACCGTAGCGGCAGGTCTCGTCACGGGTGCTCCCCGGACGTCAGGAGGGCCCACCTGTGCGCAGCGTGAAGTCGACGCCGTCCCGGGCGAGTTCGGCGAGCCAGTCCTCGGAACGCTCGGCCGTCTCCGCGGCCCTGTTGAGGCCGGGCGGCAGGCCGTCGTGGAGGATCCGCCGCACCCCGAGTGCCAGCGTCCGCGACACGCACCGGGCCATCGCGCTCTCCTCCTCGTCTCCCTCCAGATCCAGCAGGTAGCGGCCCGACCAGGTGCGGTCCGAGCCGTCGCTTACATCCAGGGAGACGGCGAGGACGACGCGGTCGCGGTCGGCGTCGGTGGTCGGGTAGCGGGCGGCCAACTCCTGGGCGAGGGCGGTGATTCGCCGGTCGTCGCCGTGGCGGAGTTCCTCGAAGACGGGCTGCCAGGCGTCGAGCCAGCCGTCGAGGCGCAGCGTGCCGCGGACGAAGGTCTGCGGCTTCCAGGCCGGGGGCAGTCCGTACTGGTCGACGAAGGGGAGGCTGTCGCGGTTGGGGTAGACCTCGAACGGTTCGCCGTCCACCACGTGGGGGCGTGTGACCTCCCAGGGGCGCGGGGCCGTGGTCTCGGCGCCGGCCTCGATGTAACGGGCGGGCGAGCGCAGGGCGTTGAGGACGCCCGCCGGGGCCCAGCTGAAGCGGTACCTGAAGTCGTTCGGGACGGCCGGGATGCCTCCGCAGTACGAGGTGAGGCTCACCTCGGCGGCCGTGTCGGCGCCGATCTCCTCGCGGGCCCGGGCGATGAGGCTGTGCGCGAAGAGGTGGTCGATGCCCGGGTCGAGGCCGGCCTCGGTGAGGACGACGACCCCGGCGGCCGTGGCGGCGGGGACCTGGTCGAGGACCGCGTCCGAGACATAGCTGGAGCAGGCGAAGTGGGCCCCGCGGCTCACACAGGCGGCGAGCAGGGGCGCGTGTTCGGGCGCCGGGAGCATGGAGACCACCACGTCACCGGGCGCCAGTTCGGCGGTGAGGGCTTGGAGCGTGTACGCGCGGGGCTCGGCGCGGCCGGTGAGACCGAGAGCCTCCAGGCCCTGCGCGGCCCGCTCCTCGGTGCGGTGCCACAGACGTACGCGGTCGGCCGCGTCGCACAGCGCGGCGAGACCGCTGCCGGTGGACAGGCCCGCGCCGATCCAGTGGACGGTGCCGGAGGCGGGGACGCCGGCAGGCCGGGCGGCGGTCTCAGCCATCGCGGGACTCCCCTTGTGTCAGGCCGAGTTCACGGCATGCCTGGTGGAACCTGTCCAGGTTGCGTCCCCAGGTCCCGGCCACCCCGAACTCCAGGAGCTGTCGCGTCAGCGCAGCCGAGAAGTCCCAGCTCGCCTCCTTGGGCAGCAGGGACGGCAGGTTGTCGATGACGATGAGGTCGAGGGCGGGCCGTTCGTGCAGGCGCCGCACGGGGGCGGACCAGTCCGTGACCGTGTCGTAGACCGGCAGGACGTTGTAGGGGGAGCCGACGTCACAGGTCACGTCGCAGACCGTGCGCAGCCGACGGCCCGGCTCGTCCATGTCCTTGTCCGTGAGGAAGGGGGTGCTCGGCCCGGTGGTGAGCACGGTGTTCACCATCAACTCGTGCTCCAGCAGGGCCTGTCGGTCCAGGTCGCGGGTCTCGGGGAGGTCCCAGCAGGTGGGGTCGAGCCCCGCCTCGGCGAGCGCGGCCCGCGCACCGCGTCCGGAGCGGCCGAGCGCGCCGATCACCAGTGATGCGAACTCCTCGTCGCCGGGGGCAGGTTGGAGTTCGGCGTCCAGTTCCTTCTTGGACGCCGGCCGCAGTGGAGCGCTCAGCCTGCCCCGGTGGTGCAGTACCGCGAGGGCCGCGCCCACATAGCCCGCCCAGTAGCCGAAGGCTGCGAGCCTGCGGCCGTTGTCGTCCACCAGGTACTCCAGGTCGAACAGCGTCCCTCCCCCGGCGGCGAGCCGTCGCAGCAACGCCTCCGCCCCGGGCTGCGCCTTGTACGCGTGCCCGAAGAAGAGATGCCGGTGCCTCAACTCGCTTGGTCCGTCCGGGAGTTCCTTGAGACCGACGATCACCGCGTCCGCCGGGGCGTCGACCCAGGAGCCCGCCTCGACGACACGGCAGCCCGCCTCCTCGTACGCCCCGGTCGGGTAGACGCGCTGCGGGGAGTCCTCGACGGTGAGCGTCACGCCGTTCTCAAGGAGCCGTCGGGCGTCGGACGGCACGATCGGGGTACGTCGCTCGGTCGTGCGGGTCTCGTGGCGCAGCCACAAGTGGAGTTCGGTCATACGAGGTTGACCTCCGGTCTCAGGGCATCGGCGGCGAACCGTTCGGCACGCAGCGGGGTGATGTCGACGAAGGGATCATGCCCCAGGAAGAGATCGCGGACGACCTCGCCCACGGCGGGCCCCTGGAGGAAGCCGTGCCCGGAGAACCCGGTCGCGTACAGGAAGCGGGAGACCGAACTGGCCTCTCCGATCAGCGCGTTGTGGTCGGGGGTGATCTCGTACAGGCCCGCCCAGCCGCCCGTCCTGCGCAGGTCGAGCAGGGCGGGTGCGCGGTGCTCCATGGCCTCGCAGAGGCGGGGGATCCAGCGGTCGTGGGTCTCGGTGGCGAAGCCGGTCTCCTCGTCGGGGTCGGACATGCCGACGAGGAGGCCCGGGCCCTCGGTGTGGAAGTAGAGGCTGCTGGTGAAGTCGATGGTCATGGGGAGGTCGGGCGGGAGGTCCGGGACGGGTTCGGTGACGGCGATCTGGCGGCGCAGCGGTTCCACCGGGAGGTCCACGCCGGCCATCGCGCCGACGGCCCGCGACCAGGCGCCCGCCGCGCAGACGACGGCAGACGTGTCGATCCGGCCCAGAGCGGTGTCGACGGCCGTGATGTCGTCGCCGCGCGTCTCGATACCGGTGACCTCGCAGTGGCGTACGACCTTCGCGCCGTGGCGGCGGGCTGCCGCCGCGTATCCGTGGACCACGGCCTCGGGGGTGCAGTGGCCGTCGTCCGGGGAGAAGGCGGCGGCCAGCAGTCCGTCGGTGGTGATCAGCGGCGAGAGGCGGCGTGCCTCGGCCGGGTCCAGCATGCGGCTGGGCACACCGAGTCCGTTCTGCAGCCGCACCCCGGCCTCGAACGCCTCGACCTCCTCCGGTGTCGACAGCAGGAAGAGGTAGCCGACGCGGTGCAGCCCGATGTCGTGGCCCGTCTCCTCGCCGAAGTTGGCGAACGCCTCCAGGCTGCGCGCGCCCAGCTTGATGTTGAGCTCGTCGGAGAACTGCGCGCGCACTCCGCCCGCGGCCCGCGAGGTGGACCCGGACGCGAGTTCGTCCCGCTCGACGAGCACCACGTCCGGCACTCCGGCGCGCGCCAGGTGGTACGCGATGCTCGTGCCCATCACCCCGCCGCCGATGACGACGACTCCCGCGCGTCCGGGAACACGGGTCATCAGCGCACTCCCTGATCGCGGGCGGCGTCGATGACGGCCCAGGCCGCGGCGGCGTCCTGGATGCCGATGCCGACGCTGTTGTAGTAGACGATGTCCCGCCCGGTCGTGCGTCCCTCGCGGCGGCCGGTGAGTACCCCGCCGAGCGGGATCAGGTCGTCCGGGGCGAGCGTCCCGGAGCGCAGCGCTTCCACGACCGGCCCCGCGTGCTCCGCCGCGGTCTCGGGGTCGTCGACGACGACGGCCGCGGCCCGCCGTACGACCTCGGTGTCGACCTCGCTGCGGCTGGGCTCGAAGGATCCGACGCTGACGACGGTGCACCCCGGCGCCAGCCACTCGCCCCGGACGACGGGCGTGCTGCTGAGGGTGCAGGCGGCGACCATGGGCAGTCCGGCCACGGCTTCCTCGGCCGAGTCGACGGCCTTGACGGGGATCCCGAGTTCGGCCGCGAGGAGCCGCGCCGCCCGTGCTCTGCGCTCCGGGGACGGGCTCCAGATCCGTACGGCTCTCAGGTCCCTCACCCGGGCGACCGAGCGTGCGTGCGCGAGGGCCTGGGTGCCGGAGCCGATCAGGCCCAGCTCTGCGCTGTCGGGGGTGGCGAGCGCGTCGAAGGCGACGGCGCTGGCCGCGGCGGTGCGCAGGGTCGTCACCGCCGTGCCGTCCATGACGGCGACGAGCTGCCCGGTGACCGGGTCGAGCGCGTTGATCACGGCATGGATCGTCGGCAGCCCGGCGGCCGCGTTCCCCGGGTTGACGCTGCCGATCTTGGCGACGGCCCCCGTGCCCGCGGACAGCCGCGCGAGGTACGCGAACACGACACTGTCGTCGAACCCGCTCGGATGCATGATCTTGCCGGGCAGCTCGGCGGTACCGTCCCCGAGCGCGGTGAAGGCGGCTCGCTGGGACCGGATCGCGGTGTCGGTGTCGAGCAGGGCGGCCACCTGGTCGCGGGAGAGGTGGAGGACGTCGTCGGTCATCCCTCTTCCCTTCCCCTGTCCGCGCCGATGTCACCGCGGTCGGGGCGTCCGGGTGACACTCTTCCTGATCACACCGCTGCCCGGCCGCCGGCCGCCGCGCGCCACTGGGGACGCGCGGCGCGCGGGGCCGGCTGCGGGCCGGGCGGTCGGGTCAGACGCGGTGGCCCACCACCGCGTCCAGGTGCGGCAGGTCGTGGTCCAGGCGCTCCCGCTTGGTGCGCAGATAGGTGATGTTGTCCTCGCAGGGCGGGATCAGCAGCGGGACCTGCGCGTCGACCTTGATGCCGTTGCGGAGCAACGCCTCGCGTTTGCGCGGGTTGTTGGACAGCAGTCTCACGGAGCGGACGCCGAGGTCGTGCAGCATCTCCGCGGCCACGCCGTAGTCGCGGGCGTCCACGGGCAGCCCGAGCGCGAGGTTCGCCTCGACGGTGTCGAGGCCCTCCGACTGGAGCTTCATCGCCTGGAGCTTGGCGAGCAGGCCGATCCCGCGGCCCTCGTGGCCCCGCAGATAGATGAGGATGCCGCGCCCCTCGGTCACGATCTCCCGCAGTGCGGTGGAGAGTTGGGGACCGCACTCGCAGTGCCGGGATCCGAACGCGTCACCGGTGAGGCACTCGGAGTGCAGCCGCGTGAGCATTCCGTCTTTCTGGATGTCCCCGTAGACCAGAGCCACTTGTTCGTCTCCGCGGGTACGGTCCAGGTAGCCGACGGCCTGGAAATCGCCGTACACCGTGGGCAGCGGGGCATTCACGACCCGCTCGACACCGGCGGAGTGGGCTTTCCCGGCAAGTACGCCATCTATTTCTGTCATGATTCTGGTTCCTAAGCAGAGACGAAAGGTCGCGAGAACATGGGCAATTCGGGCGGTTCGGAAATACGACTCACGGTGTCAGGACAGTTGCCGACAGACACCACGGAGGACGTACGCGCACGAGGTGCCGGTGCTGCCCGGCAGGTCGCCGTGCTTCCCGTGGGCAGCTTCGAGCAGCACGGTGCGTATCTTCCGCTGTCGACGGACACGCTCGTCGCCTGCGCGATAGCCCAAGAAGTAGCTGCCGCATTCCCCGTTCACCTCCTTCCTCCGGTGACGATCTCCTGCTCGCACGAACACGCGGCCTGGCCGGGAACGGTGAGCATTTCCTCCGTGACGCTCCATGCGGTGGTGCGGGACATCGCCGACTCGCTGCGTCGGTCGGGTGTGGACACCCTCGTCGTGGTCAATGGACATGGCGGCAATTACGTGTTGGGCAATGTCGTACAGGAATCCACCGCCGCCGGTGCCCGGATGGCTCTTTTCCCGGCCGCCGAGGACTGGGAGACGGCGCGGGAGCGGGCCGGGATAGAGACCTCGCTGCTCACTGATATGCACGCGGGGGAAATAGAGACCTCCATTCTGCTGCACAGGCATCCCGAATTGGTCAGGCCGGGTTACGAGACCTCCGACTTCGAGGCCGACGACCGCCGGCAACTGCTCACGCTGGGCATGTCGGCCTATACCAAGTCCGGTGTCATCGGCCGCCCTTCGAGGGCGTCCGCCGAGAAGGGGAAGGAACTCCTCGCCTCGCTGGCCGGCTCCTTCGGAGCGTACTTCTCCCTGCTGACATCGGAGACCGGGCTTCCTGCGGTCGTCGATCGGCACTGAGTGTCCCCGTTTCCCTCCGCGCGGGCCGAGATCCGGGGCGCCGGTGACTCCAGGTGGGAGTCCGGGCCCGGCTCGGCGGCCGCGCTCTCCTGCGGGCGCCGCAGCCCCGCGTACCAACGCGCCACCAGTACGGCGACACCGGGCAGGCTCGCGGCGAAGCTGAGCACGCCGTAGACCACGGCCACGGTCAGGCCCTGGGTCGCGCCCAGACCCGCCGCGCCGAACGCCCAGGCGGTGACGCCCTCCCTGGGGCCCCAGCCGCCGACGTTCAGGGGCAGCCCCATGGCGATCAGGGCGAGCAGTGCCAGCGGCACCAGCTCGACGGTGGAGGCGGACGAGCCGGCCGCCCGGGCCGCGAGCAGGAACATCAGGACGTGTCCCGCGAGCACCACGACCGACGAGATGACGACGCCCGGCCAGCTGCCGCGGGCCAGCAGCGCCCCGCGCGCCTCGGTGAGCGCGGCGCGCACGGCCCGGTAGCGGCGGGACGCACGCGGCGCCCTGCCCCTGCTGCGGACCGCGCCCACGGTGACGACCCCGCACAGCGAGACGGCGGCCAGCAGCACGGCGAGCTGCCGGGTCTCGGTCAGTACCGGTGAGGGCTGGGTGAGCAGCACGGTCACGCCGACGACGGCCAGGACCGCCTGTCCCGCGACCCGTTCCAGGACGACCGCGCGTACTCCGCGGCCGACGTCACCGGCGCTCTGTCCGTGCCGTACCGCGCGGTGCACGTCGCCGAGCACGCCGCCCGGCAGGGCCGCGTTGAGGAACAGCGCGCGGTAGTAGTCGGCGACGGCCGGGCCCAGCGGCAGCCTGAGCTTCATCCCGCGGGCCACCACGCACCAGCGCCAGGCGCTGAACACGGTGGTCAGCAGGCCGATGCCGAGCGCCGCGAGGAGCGTCGGGCCGTCGATCCGGCGCAGGCCGTCCAGGAAGACCCCGGTGCCGAGCCGCCAGGTGAGCACGGTGAGGATGACGACGCCGGCGATGGTGCCGAAGTGGGTGCGCAGGACGCGGGAATTGAGGCGGGCCAGGACGGGACCCGTGACGCGGGCCAGGGTCTTGCGCGGACCCGCGGTGGGCGTGTCCGCCGTCGCGTCGGCACGTGCCGCCCCGGTCTCGCCGTCCCCGCCGTTCTCACCGTCGAGACGTACTCGTCCGGTCTCTCGTTCCTCCGCACCGCCGTCACGGACCGCCGACGACAGTTCGTCGTCCAGGAGGGCCAGTGACTGTGCCTCGTCCGCCATCGCCGGCGTGCTCATCAGGCTCCCCCTGTCGGGCGGGCCAGTGCCAGCAGGTCGCTGTGGTGCACCACCACGTTGAGCTCGCCCGCCTCGCAGGCCGCGAGGCGCTCCTTGAGGTAGGCGTCGGCGCGCGCGGCCAGTTCCGGGCGCTGCTCGACGGCCGCGCCGACCCAGCCGCGCAGCCACTCCGCGGTCAGCGCGGACTCGTCCGGGCCCAGGCGCCATGCGCTGGGGTGCACCCGGACCGTCGCGCCGTGGCGGGCGAAGGCGTCGCAGGCCGCGTTGATCGACTCCGGACCGAGCAGGTCGCCGCGCCGCTGGTGGTCGTTGAAGGCGCCGGCGATCTCGTCGTCCAGCGGGTGGGCCGGGGTGAGTTCGACGCGTCCGACCACGGAGAGCGTCAGGAGCGCGGGGCAGCCGGCTCCGGCGCAGGCGGCGGCCAGGGCCTCGATCTCGTCCGGGGTGAGGACGTCCAGCAGCGCGGAGGCCGTCACCAGCGAGGCGCCGGCCAGGGCGTCCGCGGTCAGCCGGGCGACGTCGCCGCGCTGTGTCTCCACCGTGACGCGGCTGCCGTCGGCGGCCGACCGGGGCGACCCGACGGCGGCGAAGTGCAGCAGATACGGGTCGCGGTCGTGCAGCACCCAGTGCTGGGGCCCGTCGAGCCGGGGCGCGAGCCAGCGGCCCATGGAGCCGGTGCCGCAGCCCAGGTCGTGGATGACGAGCCCGCCACGCCCCGGCAGGTTCGCGAGCCGGATCCGCAGCGGGTCGAGGAGCTCGGCCGCCCGGGCCGCCGCGTCGACGGGCTCGCGCAGTTCCAGCCACTCGGGGGCGTAGCGGGTCGTGTCGTCGATGGCCTCACCGCGGGTGCGGTCACCGAGCCGAATCGTTCCTGTGTCCCGCCCCTCGCCGTTTCGCGCCTGGCCCGGCACCACAACCTCGGTCTCGGTCGTCGTCATACCGTCACGCCCCCGCCCTGCCGTGTGCGTCGCCTCACCACGTCCCAGCGAGGCGGTCGTCGTCTCCTCGTCGAGGCCCTGCTCGGCCGTCGTGCCGTGCGCCGGAATCCCGGCCGGCGTCGTACTCGTACTGCTCATGCCGCCCCCCTCCTTGCCTCGCTCTTCAGTCGCCCCAGGACACCCGACAGACTCCGGGCCGTGGCGGCCCAGCCTCCGAGGGAGGCCCGGCGGGCGCGCGCCGCGGCCTTCAGACGACGGCGTACGTCGGCCTCGCCGAACCAGCCGCGCAGCTCCGCCGCGAGGGCCGCGGGGTTCTCCGGCGGCACGAGCAGTCCGGGCACCCCGCCGTCGGGCGCGCGCCCGACCGCCTCGGGGAGTCCGCCGACGTCCGTGGCCAGCACGGGGATACCGCGGGCGAGCGCCTCGGTGACGGCCATGCCGTACGTCTCGGCGTACGAGGTGAGGACCATGAGGTCGGCGGAGGCGTAGCTCGCGTCGAGCGCGGCGCCGGACTTCGGGCCGGCCAGCTGGAGCCGGTCGCCGAGGCCGTGCTGGTCGATCAGCGCCCGCAGCCGGGCCACGTACTCGGGGTCGTGGTCGAGGCCGCCGACGAGGACGCAGGTCCAGGGCAGGTCGGTGACGGTGGCGAGGGCCTCGACCAGTCGGTGCTGTCCCTTGCGCGGGGTGACCGAGGCGACGCACAGCAGCCGCGAGACGCCGTCGGTACCGGAGGCCAGGGGTGCGATGTCGGCGCCGGGCGCGGCGACATGGACCCGGTCGGGCGCGAGGCCGTGGTGGGCGACGAGCCTGCGGGCCGCCCACTCGCTGGTGGCGACGACGGCGGGCACGGATCGCAGTGTGCGGCGTTCCCGGGCGTCCAGGTCCGCGGCCAGCGCGGGCGTGAGTCCCGTCTCGTCGCCGAGCGGCAGGTGTACGAGAACGACGAGCCGCAGCCGTTCGGCCTCCGGGATGACGATCTCGGGGACCGCGCAGGCGACGATGCCGTCGAGGAGTACGACGGTGTCGTCGGCCAGGTCCGCGAGGGTGCGGGCCAGTTCGGCGCGGGCCGGGGCCTCGGGCTTTGGCCAGCTGCCGCCGATGGCGTGCTTGTGGACCTGCCAGCCGAAGCCGGGAAGGTCGAGGCTGACCCGGGCGTCGTAGACGTTGCCGCCGCTCGGCATGGTCGGGTCGTCCACTCCGCCGGGCATCACGAAGTGCATGGCGCGCAGGGACATGGGGATGATGTCGGCGTTGTGGCTCACAGGGCACGCTCGTAACTCGCCCAGGCGATGTGCGACTCGTGCAGGGTGACGGTGATGCCGGCCAGGCCGCGGGCGCCCTCGCCCAGCAGGCCCTTCTCCACGCGCTCGGCGAGGCGGTCGGCAACGACCTTGGCCAGGAACTCCGTCGAGGTGTTGGTGTCGGCGAACACCGGCTCGTTGTCGAGGTTCCGGTAGTTCATCTCGGCCACCACCTCCCCGAGTTCCCTGGTGGCCAGTCCGATGTCGACGACGATGTTGTCGTCGTCCAGCTCGGCGCGGCGGAACGTGGCGTCCACGAGGAACGTCGCTCCGTGCAGGCGCTGCGCGGGTCCGAAGACCTCTCCGCGGAAGCTGTGGGCGATCATCAGGTGATCGCGGACGGTGATGCTGAACAACGGACGACCCTCCAGGTGCGGCGCGTCTGACCCCTCTGCCGGGGCGTGCCGTGTAGTACGGCCGGTCCGTTCTCCGTGTTCAGGGGGTTCGGCTCGGAGTTTCGGCCAATGGTGCCCAGTACAGGCGGACAGAGAGACGGTGAGTGCGAAGTTGGTTACCGGTGTGAGGACTTGGTCACCCGATGGACACCAGGTGACTACGGAGTGTCTTCGGGGTGACTGGTGGGCCCGACGGGTCGCGTGTCGCGATCCGGGACGGGAGTGGCGTCGTACCGCACGAGGTGACACAGCGCTGTCGTCTGTCCTGCGGCGAGTTCCGCCATCGCCTCCGGGAGGTCCTCGAAGGCGCATTCGCCGGTGATCAGGGCGTCGAGGGCTGGGTCGGCGAGCAGGTCGAGGGCGATGGCGAGGCGGTCGGCGTAGGTGCGGCGGGCACTTCTGGCCGGGGAGACGGTTCCGACCTGGCTGCTGCGTATGACCAGGCGGCGGGAGTGGAACGCCTCGCCGAGCGGCAGGCTGACCTTGCGGTCGCCGTACCAGCTCAGTTCGAGGACGGTGCCCTCCGGTGTGAGGAGTTCGAGGGAACGGGCGAGCCCGGCCTCGGTGGCGCTGGCGTGGACGACCAGGTCACGGTCCCCTGCCGCGTCCGCCGGGAGCGCGAAGTCGACGCCGAGGGCTCGTGCGATGTCGGCGCGCGCCGGGTTGGCGTCGACCAGTTGGACCCGGGCCGCGGGAAACCGGGCCAGGAGTGCGGCGACGCTCGCGCCGACCATGCCGGCGCCGACCACGGTGATCCGGTCGCCGATCAGGGGTGCCGCGTCCCACAGGGCGTTGACGGCCGTCTCCACGGTTCCGGCGAGGACGGCGCGCGAGGCGGGCACGGTCTCGGGCACGGGCGTCACGGCGCTCGCCGGGACGACGAACCGGGTCTGGTGGGGATAGAGGGAGAAGACGGTTCGCCCGAGGAGGTCCGTCGGTCCCGCCTCCACCACTCCCACGTTCAGGTACCCGTACTTCACCGGGCCCGGGAAATCGCCCTCCTGGAAGGGCGCCCGCATGGCGGCGTGCTGGCTCTCGGGCACGCCTCCGCGGAAGACGAGCGTCTCGGTTCCGCGGCTCACCCCTGAGAAAAGTGTTCGCACCACGACCTCGCCCTCGGCGGGTTCGGGCAGTTCGGCGTCCCGGATCTCGCCGAGGCCGGGCGAGCGGAGCCAGAAGGCGCGGGCGGAGCGGTCCATTCGGCATCCTCCTGGGTGGTCCATGTGAATGGGCTGAGCAAAACGGCTGAACGATCGGGCGGCGAGCCACGTACCGACCTTTGCGAAGCCGCGCACAAGGTACGCGGCAATGATCGTCTCTGTCACCTGGCCGGAGGATGTGCGGTGGCCCTGAACAACACGTATGACGCGAGGCTCTTGCAGCAGGAGACGGCCGTGGGAGCGGGTGTGCAGCTTCTGTTGCTCACCGTGCTCGGCACGGCGCTCGGCATGGGGCCCGTGGGCTGGCTGACGGGACTGGCGTTCGCGCTCGCGACGTGGGCGGTGCTCTCACGCGCCCTGCATCGCACGCGCCCCCGTTCCTTCGGACCGGCGAACCGCGTGACCCTGGGCCGGGCCACCCTTGTCGGCGGAGTCACCGCGCTGGTCGCGGACTCCTTCCAGAGCCCGCCGCCGGTGACGGTCCTGGTGGCCCTCACCGCGGTCGCCCTGATCCTCGACGCGGTCGACGGCAAGGTCGCCCGCCGGACGGGGTGCTCCACCGCACTGGGCGCACGTTTCGACATGGAGGTCGACGCGTTCCTGATCCTGGTGCTCAGCGTGTACGTCTCCACGACCGTCGGCCCCTGGGCACTCCTGATCGGCGGCATGCGCTACGCCTTCGTGGCCACCGCGAAGTTCCAGCCGTGGCTGAACGGCACGCTCCCGCCCAGCACGGGCCGCAAGACGGTGGCCGCCCTCCAGGGCGTCCTGCTGCTGCTCGCGGGCTCGGGGATCCTCCCGTACGCCGTGACGTTCGGCGTCGTCGCTCTCGCCCTCGGCCTGCTGACCTGGTCGTTCGGCCGTGACATCGCGTGGCTGTGGCGGACGCGGGGCTCCGCCGAGCGGGAGGCCGCGGCGGCGGAGGTGGAGCTCCTCCACCGGGAGCCGGCCGGCGCGGGCGCCCCGTAGGGGGGTGCCTTTGGGGGCGCGGGGAACTGCGCACCCGGCCACACACAAACCCGCAGCCGAGGTACGACCCTTGGCTGCGGGTTTGTGTGTGGCTGGGCGCGTCCACGCGGCGAAGGCCGCATATCGATGCAGTCCCGCGCCTCTTGGGCAATGCCGGATCAGCCGGCGATCCCGTCCAACTCTGCGATCTCGTGGGCCGGCAGGGCCAGTTCCGCCGCCGCGATGTTCTCGCGCAGGTGGGCCCGCGAAGACGTGCCGGGGATCAGGACCGTGGTCGCGGAGCGCTGGAGCAGCCAGGCCAGGGCCACCTGCTGGGGCGAGGCGTCCAGGCGGGCGGCCACGTCGGTCAGCGTCTGGGACTGCAGCGGGCTGAAGCCGCCGAGAGGGAAGAACGCGGCGAACGCGATGTTCTCCGCCGCGCACCGTTCGACGAGGGCGTCGTCCTGGCGGTTGGCCAGGTTGTAGAGGTTCTGCACCGTGACGACCGGGGCGATGGCCTGGGCCTCGGTCAGCTGGGCGTCGGACACGGAACTGACTCCGAGGTGGCGGATCAGGCCTCCCTTCCGCAGCTCCGCCAGTGCGCCGAACTGCTCGCTCAGCGGCTCCTCGTCAACTCCCCCGTCGTTGGAGCCGACGCGCAGGTTCACCACGTCGAGGGCGTCCACGCCGAGGTGCTGGAGGTTCTCGTGGACCTGGGCCTTGAGGTCCTCGGGGTCCCGCGACAGGATCCAGCTGGCGTCGTCGCCGCGGCGGGCGCCGACCTTGGTGACGATGCGCAGGTCGGCGGGGTAGGGGTACAGGGCCTCCTTGATGATCTCGTTGACGACGACGGGCCCGTAGAAGTCGCTGGTGTCGATGTGGGTGATGCCCCGCTCGACGGCCTCCCGCAGTACCGCGACCGCCTCGTCCCGGTCCTTGGGCGGCCCGAAGACGTTGGGACCCGCCAGCTGCATGGCTCCGTATCCCATGCGGGTGATCGTGAGACCGTCCGCCGGGGTGAGGGTTCCGCCGGAGACCGTGCCGGTTGCGTCCGTCATGGGGTGCCTTTCACTGCGTGTCCATGGCTGTTCTGTGTCTGTGTGGGCGTGGACGGGTTCGTCCTCATGTACGTGGACGGGTTCGTCCTCCGCCCTTGCCGACTCTTCGCCTGATCGGCCGCGGTCGGCAGTACCCCGCTGTTCCTGGGAGTGACAGGGACAGTCACCGGCGCCGGGACGGAACTACGGTTGATTCATGGACGCCACGAACGCCCTCGGAGAGTTCCTGCGGGCCCGCCGCGCGCTGATACGGCCCGAGGACGCCGGGATCCGCCGCGGCGGCGGTTTGCGGCGCGTGCCGGGACTGCGGCGCGAGGAGGTCGCGATGCTGGCCGGGATCAGCGCCGACTATTACCTGCGTCTGGAGCAGGGCCGCGACCGCAACCCGTCGCTCCAGGTGCTGGAAGCCCTGGCCGACGTCCTGGACCTGGACGCCCCCGCCACCGCGCACCTGATCGGCCTGACCCAGGCGCGCCCGTCCCAGGCCCGTCGTCCGGGCCGTGCCGGCGACGGTGGACGGGCTTCACGAAAGCCCGAGCCCGTGCCGACCGGCATCCTCCAGCTCATCGACGGCTGGCCGGGCAATCCCGCGTACGTCGAGAACAGGTTCACCGACGTGCTCGCGGCCAACGCGCTGGCGACGGCCCTGTCCCCGAACCACTCCCCCGGCGTCAATCTCATCAGGGCCATCTTTCTCGACGAGTCCGAAAGGGAACTGCGCCGGGACTGGGAGGAACTGACCGAGGCCGGGGTCGCCGCCCTGCGGGCCAACGTCGGGCCCGATGTAGACGATCCCCGCCTGGTGGAACTCGTGGGCGAACTGTCCGTACGCAGTGAGCGTTTCCGTCGGCTGTGGGGCCGTCACGACGTGCGGCCCAAGCACGCGCGCGTCATGCGGCTGCGCCATCCGAAGGTCGGCGACCTCGAACTGCAGTCCAACAAGCTGGCCATCAACGGCACCGACGGCCTGATCCTCAAGGTCTTCCACGCCGAACCGGGCAGCCGCGACGCCGAACTGCTCGCCATACTCGGGAGTTTGACGGCGACCTCCTCCGGCGAGAGCCGGAAGCTGACCGGCTCCGACGAGCACCAGGCCGTCGACGAGCAGTGACGGCCGTCGCCCAGACCCCTGGCGGGGGCCTCGGCGACGGCCGGTGCGCGGTCCGCGATCACATCAGCCGCGTACGCCGGACGTGACGGTCTCCTGGTCCGTACGCGACACCTCGTGGTCGTCGGCGGCGGCGCGGGGTACGCGGGGCAGACGGTTCGCCCGACGGCCCGGGACGAGCAGCGCGGCCAGGGCCGCGGCGAGGCAGAGCAGGGCGAGCAGGGTGAATCCGTTGGTGTAGCCGGAGGCGTACGGCAGGCCCGAGGGCTGTAGGTGGCCGGTCACCAGGACGCTGGTCACGGCGGCGCCGATGGATCCGCCGATGGTGCGGATGTTGGCGTTCATGCCGGTCGCGGCGCCGGTCTGCTCGGCCGGGACGCTGCCCACGATCAGGTTGGCCATCGAGGCGAAGGCCAGACCGATGCCGAGGCCGAAGACGCCTGACACGAAGGCGATCTGCCACTGCTCGTCGTGCCAGAGGGCGAGGAAGCCGCAGGCAACCGCGCCGAGTGCGGCACCGGTGGTGAGCAGCTTCTTCGCTCCGAGTACCGGCTCCAGCCGGCCGCTCAGGATGCCCGAGACGAACATCGCGATCAGCATCGGCAGCATGAGCAGTCCGGACGCGGTGACGCTCGCGCCGAAGCCGTACCCGGCGGAGCTGGGTGTCTGGACGAAGCCCGGCAGGAAGGACCAGATCGAGTACATGCCGGCGCCGAACAGCAGCGCGGCGGTGTTGGTGGTCCACACGGCGGGCAGTCGCATGACACGCAGGTCGATCAGCGGGGAGCGGGAACGGGACTCGGCCAGCAGCCACAGCGCGAAGAGCACCACGGCCGCGGTGAACAGCCCGATCACCCGGACGGAACCCCAGCCCCACTGGCCCGCCTGGCTCAGCGGCAGCAGCAGCGCCACCAGCCACGCCGACAGCAGGACGGCGCCGAGCCAGTTGACCCGGCCCTCGGCCCGGCTGGGCGACTCGGGGACGTACCGGAGGGCGATCAGGGTGGTCACCGCGACGATGCCGACGGGGAGCCAGAAGAGCCAGCGGTAGCCGAGTGCGGTCACGACGGGACCGGCCGCGACCATGCCGACACCGCCGCCGGCGGCGATCACGGCGGACAGGTTGCTGATGCTGGGGCTCACCCGGTGCGCGGCGAACTCGTCCCGGATGATGCCGAAGGACAGCGGGAACAGCGCGCCGCCGATGCCCTGGACGACCCGGGCGACGATCAGTACGCCGATGGTCGGGGCGAGTGCGGCGAGCAGGCACCCAAGCAGCACGGCCACCAGGACGGCGACGAGGGTGCGCTTCTTGCCGATCAGGTCGCCGACCCGGCCGAGGATCGGCGTGAAGACCGAGGCGGACAGCAGGTATGCCGTCATCACCCAGGTCGCGGTGGACTGGGAGGTGTTCAGTGCGTGCTGAACGGTCGGCAGGGCCGGCGCGATCAGCGACTGGAGCATGGAGAACACGCCCGCACCGGTCGCGAGGACCGCGAAGGTGAGGCGGGTGGACTTGCGGGGCATGAAGAGCCTCTCCGAACTGGTTGCGGCCGAGAGCCTCGGACCGCGGCCGTACGTGCCCGGTGCCTGCCCGCGGGCAGCACAGGGCACGGCGACGGTCGCGGGGTGGCGGTCCCCCCGGTTTCGGGCGCGGCCGGGAGCCGGGGGAGGTCGCGGAAAGTGTCAGGGGGACGGGCGATGCGCTCCGGCGCGGGACCCGCACGGGTACGGGCTCGGGGCCCGTCCGTGTGCGAGGTGGCCCAAGGGCCCGCCCGTATGCGGGTGGCGTCGCGTCGTCGATGCGTGCGGCCGCACGCGTCCACGCCGTACGCACCCCGCACTGTTAAAGTGGAGGTACCCCTCCACTGTAGCGGAGGCATACCTCCGCTTCAACCTCGTCCCGCCCCGGGAGGCAGCAGTGACCGCCCAGTCGTTCCCCGTCAGCGAGATCGTCGCGTCCCGGCGGCCGCACCGGAAGGACGCGGCGCGCAACTACGACGCCCTGATCGCGGCCGCCCGCGAGGCCTTCGCGGAGCACGGCGCGGATGCCTCCCTGGAGGACGTCGCCCGACGCGCGGGCGTCGGCATCGGCACGCTGTACCGGAACTTCCCCACCCGCAGGCACCTCTTCGAGAGCGTCTACGCCGACGAGGTCAACGCCCTGTGCCAGGTCGCCGAGGAGGTCACCGACCTGGAGCCGTGGGAGGCGCTGACCACTTGGCTCGACCGGTTCGCCGACTACATGGTGACCAAGCGGGCCGTCCGGGAGGCGCTCAACGACGAGTCGGAGATCTTCACCGCCTGCCGCGATTCGATGTACGCGGCCGGCGGCCCCCTCTTCGAGCGGGCTCAGCGGACCGGCACGGCGCGCACGGACATGAACTTCTTCGACCTGCTGCGCATGGTCTCGGGCATCACCGCGACAACCTTCGACGACGACGCCCAGCGCGACCGGATCCTGTCCGTCGCGCTGGACGGGGTGCGTACAGCCCGCTGACCTCCAAGCGCCCACGCAACTGCACCCCCGCAAGGCGTCGATGACGGGGACACCCGCCCATCGGGCCCGGCGCGCGCCCCGGTTCCTCCAGCCTTCACCAGGCGTTCGCTAGGAGAAGGCGAGGAACAACAGGATGAGCAGGACGCAGAACAGGATGGCTCCGGCGACGAAGACCCGGCTTTCCACCGACCACCTCGTCCGGCCCCCGGCGCCGGTCTGGTCGCCCGACGGCCGGGCCGGCGATCCTGAGCTGAACCGGCGGCGACGGTGCTGCCGCGCACGCTGGTCCTTCGCCCGGGACACGTCCGCCGCGCTCCGGGCCTCAGGGACCAGCGTCTCCAGCAGCTTCTGCCAGATCCGCGGCGTGAAGTCCGCCGGTGTCCCGTCGTAAGGGGCGACCGAGATGCGCAGCAGCAGAGCCCGGTCGGCACCGGTCGGCAGCACTGCGACCGTCCGCAGCAGGTCGGCCAGGCCGGCCTGCTGGTCCCGGTCTCGGACGTAGGGCCGAACCCCCCAGGCGAAGAGCCACGAAGCGGTGTGGACCGCGGACTCGTCCATGCGCTGCTCCTTCCCCTCGTCTCCGCGCCGGTCGAGGCGGCTCTCGTCCGGATAGAGGTACAGGCGCTCCTGCAGCAGCCGTGTACACAGGCGCCGGGCCTCACGCGGCCCACGGTGACGGGTGCGGTCGGCCAGTGCCTGGAGCAGCAGGTTCCGCGCGGCCTGGTGCAGTTCCCTGTCTTCCAGCATCTTCAGCAGGCGTGCGTCAGGCAGGCAGCGGAGCTGCCCCAGGAGCTTCTGCCAGGCCGGGTCCTCCTTCGTCGCGGTCGAGGGAAGCCCGAAGAGGTCGTTCTGGCGGGAACCGAAGTGTGACTGGTCCCAGTCCCGGCGGACAGCGCGGCGCCGCCTTCGCCACTCGCCCAGGAAGGCCCGGACGGTGAACCGGTCCGGCATGGTGAAGGAGTTCACGAGGAGCGGGGCCGGCGCCGAGGTGGAGGCTGGGGCCGGTGTCAGGTCCGGGTCCGGGTCCGGCTCTTGGGCCGGGCCGTAGCGAACGGACGCCGCCGCCGCGTCGAGCGTGTCGATGTTCGCTTCGGTGTCCACCTCAACGTCGAACTCCCGCTCCCTCCCCGCCTCGGCCAGCGTCACGTGGCCGTGCCCGGTTGCCGCCATCGGCACCGAAGGAGGTTCGTGCGGTGTCATGTCGATGAGTTCGCCGTCCGGAAACGTCTCGTCGAAGAGCGGCTCCGCCGGCGGCGGCAACCGTTCGTCCTTGGGCTGTCCGGTGGGCGGTGGCAGGAGCTGGTCCCCGGCGCGCTGCCTCAGCTCCAGCAGCGCGGCGAGATCCTCCAGTTGCTGCTCCACGGGGGCGGCAGGTTTCCAGGGCGCCTTCTTGAGCAGCTCCGCCACCGACCGTTCACGCCCTGACGAGGACTCGTAGCGTCTGACCAGTTCGCGGGCGATCTCCTCCGCCCTGTCCCGCGGCGGGACGGCGCCGGGCTCCGGGAGGCCTTCGAGAGAGATCCGGCTGAGCAGCGGGTCTCCGGCCGCCGAGGCCTGCCACTCGGGGACGAACACGATTCCGAGCCCGTGCTCGTCCGTGGTGTCGAAGGTCGCGAAGTTGAACTCCGAGGTGAACCGGTTGCCGAAGATCTCGTGCAGGCCCCACAACAGCGGCGCCGCCATGTTGAGCTCGCCCGGGTCGGCGAGCCGTTCGGACTTGACGGACAGCCGGTGCCCGGGAGCCCGCAGCACGGCGGCCGTGACCTCGGTGAGCTGAGGGGTGAGTTCCCGCGCAAGCCGCCTCATCCGATCCGATGTCTCCCGCCAGGAGACCCGCAGGATGTCGTGGCGGACCGGATCGATCCGGGGGCCTCCTCCCTCGGCGTAGGGAATCTCCGGCGTCGCCGGCCACTTCCAGGCCACCAGCGCGATGCTCGGGAGAATGCTGAGCTGCTTTCTGCTGCCCACCAGGGCATGGCAGTTGGTGGTGGGGCGGCCGCCGGGCTCCTTGCCCGCCAGGCGGTGAATCAGCACCACCTCGCCGGTCGAGACGACCGTCCGCACCAGGCTGGGCCGGTCGGGTCCGCCCTCGACCCGCAGCAGCGGAGCCAGCTCCTGGTACAGCTGCCAGGCGCGGGCCTCGTCGCAGGAATGCGCCACCGGGGCGATGCCGTTGCGCTGACTCTGCGGGCTGTGCGCGTTGCCCTGCCAGCGGAAGAAGACCTGGTCGACCAGGTCGTGATCCCGTTCCCAGTCGTTCATGCCCCCACCTCGGCGGATGCTTCCTCGGTCGAATCGATGGTCGAGTCGATGACGCCGCACATGGCCAGCACCGACAGCAGTGGCTCGATCACCCGTCTCGCCCGCACCCCGTGCGGGTAGCGGCCGTCCTCGGCCCGGCCGCCTGTGGCGGAGGCGAAGTGCAGAGTGCACCGCGGAACGCTCTCGAACGGCCGCAGCCACGGGCGGTGCGCGTGCAGCCGCAGAAAGGCGTAGACGTCGCGGCTCTCCCTCAGAAGCCGTTCCTGGTCGAGAGCGGTCCCCGAGGCCTGCGTGACCTCACCGAGCCACTGACAGACCGGGTTCTCGAACCTGATCAGGTCGGACTTCCCCACGACCAGGGCGGCGACCGCCTGATGGTCGGACGGAAGCCGGTCCAGGACGGTCTCGAAGGTGGGGTCGCCCCCCGGGCTGACGTTCACCGCGTCCTTGGCGCGGGCCTCGTCCAGCTGCGGCAGCGGGAGCGCGAGCAGCGGGTCGACGGCGAACACCAGGGCGTCCACGTTGAGTAGGAAGTTCAGCAGTTCGTTGGTCTTGAGCAGGTCCTCGCCGCCCAGGTCGAAAAAGGCGACGGGGCGGGTCGCACCGTGCCGGTCGGTGATCAGGACGGCTTCCGCGAACTGCGCGAAGGCGGTCTGCAGGGTGTGACCCAGTTCGGTTCCACTGCGCAGCGGGGCCACCCGCTTGGTGTAGAAGTCGGAGTGGATCTGCGGGCTGACGGACTGCCATCGCAGTCCGAAGGGCGCGAGCGCCTCGGCGGTCACCTCGCCGATCATCTGCGTCAGCAGATGGGTCTTCCCGCTGTGGGAGTTGCCGACCATGGCGACGATCAGCGGTCGCCCGTTGGTGAGGTACGAGACCGGGACGTAGTGCGTCGGGGAGTCGTGTGTGCCCGGGCACTTCTGCACCGCCCGGCGCAGCAGATCCGCCAGCCGCTTCGGGTTGTGTTCGGATGTCACATCCAGCTTCTGGTACTGGAGCTGGGCATCGACGATGAACAGCTTGCTCTGGTCGTACGTCATCGACGTGAGGCAGTAGGGGCAGTCGACCGGCCCGGACCCGGCCGGCCCGCTCCGGCCGGGCGGCCTCCCGGCAGCGGGTACGGAACGCGCCTGTCCCGACAGCCGCTTGCGTGCCATGGCGGCGTCGAACTCTCTGCGGAGCGGGTCCAGCGAGTCGTGTCCGGCCGGCGAGGCCCTGCCGCGGCCGAAACCCGGCTGGAGCCGCTCCAGCAGTTGTTTCGGGCCGGGCCGGTCCCTGGCCAGTGGGGCGAACAGCGGTCCGACGTCCGGTACCAGGGAGGGATATCTGGCCAGGTCGTCCGGCCTCCCGTGGGCATTCCCCGGCCGCCGCGCCACCAGCTCGTACATCAGCTGAGCGACACTCCACAGGGAGTCGCGCGGATCGGCCTCGCCGATCCCGGCCAGTTGCTCCGGAGGGGCGTAGGGGGCCAGACCGTACGCGGTGCGCGGCCGGCCGGTCCGGGTGACCGCGCCGAGGTCCCACAGCTGCACGGTGCCGTGGTCCCAGTGCGCGTACGCCGGAGAGATGCCGCGATGCACCAGGCCGAGATCCTCCAGCAGGTGGACGGCGAGCACCAGGTCGCGCTGGATCAGCCGCTGTTCCCTGATCTGCACGCCGTCGGCCACGGACAGCGGATCACCGCTCGGCCCGAGATACAGCACGAACGGCTCGGCCACGTCCATGTCGTAGCCGACCGGCACCGGGAAGAGCCGCTCATGGCCGGTGCCGCGCAGCGCGGAGTTGATGTCCAGCGCCGCGCCCACCTCCGCCTCAAGGGCGCGCTGTGCCTCGGCGGTGCGGGCCTGGGCCGACGGCAGCCGGACCTGGACCAGGTCGTAGTCGCCGTCCAGGGTGACCCACCGGGCGACGGCGGGGCCCGGGACCAGGTGGGGCAGCTCCTCGCCGGGGACCATCCGCGCGGTGTGCCGCCGGCCCGCGGGATCGGTGAACCGGAGGGGGCTGCCCGTCGGCCCTCCGTTCGGCCCGGGCGGTTCGGCGGGTGGGTTCACCATGAGTGCTCCTCGTCCGAGGGGTCGTTCGCGGGGTGCGGCTGTTCCTCCTCGGGAGCGGGCGCGGTGGCCTCGCCGGCGGCTCGGCCACCGGCGGGGTGTCCCGCGCGCCGGTCGTAGGGGTCCCGCGTGCCGCCGTAGGACATCAGCGTCTCCACGGAGCCCGCCCGCAGCGGGGTCAGCCTCAACTGGCCCGCGTAGCGGCCCGAGTACGTCCACACCGCTCCGTCGCCGTCGGCCTCCGGGCCGTCGACCTGGTCGCGGACGGCCGCGGGGGCGAACCGGATCCATTCGACGACGGTCGGGTCGCGGCTCAACAGCGGCAGCTGTGCGGGCGAGACGAGCTGAACCACCAGGTCCTGGTCCGCGCCGGGGGCCGCGACTTCGACCACCCGGTCCAGGCCGAGACCCAGCAGTCCTGCGGGGCCGCTGCGGGCGCGCTTGGGATCGGCGTACGGGGGAGCCGGGATGACGCCGTTGTGCAGCAGATGCCGCCTGGCTTCGTCCAGTAGTTCCCTGACCCTCCTGGCCACCTGCTTCGCCGCCCCGGAGGCGGAGTGACCGCCCTTCACCGATTCCCAGTACGGTTCCAGCGCCCGCACCACCAGGTCTGCGAAGTCGCCGCCGAGCGTGGCGACCAGGTCGGGGCCGCCGTCGCCGTCCTCCCGGTCCACCCAGGGCGGAGTCCGGTCGTCCGGCGTGCCGCCGGGACGTGCGAGGGCCGGCCCTGCCCCGGACGCGGGTCCGGATCCCGGACGTGCGGCGGAGGGGGCCCGGGGCATCCAGGCGGGAACGTCGGGCCGATGAGCGGTGCCCGGGCCCCTCCCGTCCCGGTCGGCGTCGAGGCCCGGGGCGGGTCCCGCGGTCCGCACCCCGGCGGCGGCCTCGGCGGTGACGGTCGCGCTCACTCCTCCGAGCACCACGGACACGGACCGGGCGGCCTCGGCGCAGCCGGTCCGTTCCGGCTCGGCCCACCAGCGTTGCCGTACCGCCTGGTCGAGCACTTCGTCGAGCGCGCGCACCGCCCCCTGCAGCGCGGCCGCGCCACTGTCCCTCCACACCTGCCGCACGGCCCGGTTCCACTCGCGGACCACCACGATCCAGGCCAGGACCAGACCGACCGGCAGGCCGATCGGCGCGGTCCAGGTGGGCAGCCCGAGCAGGGTCCCCAGCGTGACGGCGGCCGCACCGCCGAGCAGGGCGGCGGTGCCCTGCGCCCAGGCGTACCCGCTACCGAACGCGGCGCGCACCCTCGGCGCGCTGTCCGGCAGGTGACGGGGTATCAGGGTCGCGCCGAAGAGGACGAGCAGCAGGACGCCGACCGTGGCAGCCGCCCAGGGCCAGACGCCCAGTCCGGCGAGCGCGCCGGCCAGGAAGGTGAGGACGCGTGCCCCCGCCGCTCCCTCTGACGTCTGCGGCGGGCCGCCGCCACCGGGGGCGAGCAGTTCCTGCGGGCAGGCACGTTCGGGCCCCTCGGTGAGGGTGTCGTTCTGGTACGGCATCATCCGGGCCGAACAGTCCTCGAAGCGGTCGGCGACGCCGCTGAGGGTCAGACCGGCGCCGAAGAGGCGCTCGGCGAGTTCGCGCAGTCCTTCGCCCGACTGCTCCGGGGTGATGCCGGCAGGCGGCAGGGTGAGCCCGAGTTCCTTGAGCCGCAGCCCGGCCTCGGCTGGTTCGGTCGCCGCCTGTGGGCGCGCGCCCAGTTCGACGACGTCGCTCACCTGCCGGCGGTACTCGCCGAGGGCGGTTCTGGCGCCGGCCAGCGCCACGGAGAAGGCTCCCGCGCCGTGGTCGGCGAACAGGCCGCCCACGGTGGCGAGATGGTTCTTCGCCTGCCCGGCATCGCGCAGGGCGCCGACGCAACGGCTCCGCGTCGCCTCCAGCGGCCCTCCCCGTGTGTACTCGACGGCGTGCTGCGCTCCGCTGCCGTCGGCCAGCCGGTCAAGCGGTTCCGGCAGGTTGGACGGGCCTGAGGCGGCTCTGTCCGCCGTGACGTGCACGCCGGCCCTCTGGGACGGCTGCCCGACGAAGCGGGCGGCCCCCTTCTCCCACGCGCGGTCGCACGCCGTCGGCGACAGGTCGTACTCCAGCAGCCGCGCGCCCGGGGCGGCGACCCCGTTGCAGGTGGCGCCGAGGCGAAGCAGCACCTGGTCGAAGAGCTCGGGGACGAGGAGCAGCCCGGTCAGTGTGCCCAGGGCGCGAGGGTCGGTCGCGCTGCGGGGCGCGGGCGGCCCGTGCCGCCGGGCCGCCTTGATGTCGCCCGTCCACAGGACCCCGACCGATGTGGTCCTGAGCATGCCGGGGAGACGCAGCACAGGTGAGTCCTCGTAGGTGCCTGACCCCGGGCGCAGATCCCCGGCGAGTACGCAGAGCAGGCTGATCCTGGAGGCCCGCTGGTAGCGCAGCAGCCGTTCGTAGACGGACTGGTGGTGGACCAGTCCCGCCGGCGTGTCCACCACCAGGAAGCGGTAGGTGCCGGGGGCTGTGCGGCCGTAGGGGGCGAGTGACGCCCCGATGGCGGCCGCGAGCCGCTGGTCGTCGTCGAACCGCTCCGCGTCCTCCAGCAGACTCAGACGGATCACGGGTTGCGAGCTTCCCTGGGCGCCGGTCACTCGGGATCACGCTCCCAGGAGTAGGTGCCGGCCTCGTCCGGGACGCTCTCGGGGGCACTCCGGAGCGGCTCCTTCTCGTGCGGCTCCTCCTGGAACGTGTCCTTCTCCGACGGCTCCGTCCCGTACCGCTCTCCCTCGTACGGCTCCCTCTCGTGGGACCGGGTGTCGTCCGGGCGGGTCTTGGATCCCCGGGTGGGCTCGCGGGGCGGGGCGGAGGCCGCCAGCGGCTGGGTTCCGAAGTCCTCGTCAGCAGGCCGCTCGAACGCCCGCTGTGCCGTCTCCGCCGCGCTCGGCCGGACCCGCCAGCGGCGCGGCTGCCCCTCACGGAAGGCGTCCAGCAGATCCCGCAGGCTGACCTGGAACTCCTGCTCCTCGGCGTCGACGTTCAGCGCCTCGGGAAGGGTGAACGACCAGAACCGGTGCAGCGGCTTGAGCCGGGCGGTGGTCCGCGGATCGTCGAAGTCCTCGCGGCGTGCCATCAGTTGCAGTTCCTGCGGAGCCACTTTCTCGACCAGATGGACGAAGAGCGGGTGCGGCTTGCTGCCCGGGCGTTCCAGTCCGTTCGGTGTGATCTGCATCAGCACGTCGCAGTACGTGTCCACGATGGTGCCCTCGTCGAGCAGGGCCCAGCGCTCGTACGACCGCAGCAGCCCCACCCAGCTGGACGTGCCGTCCTGGTACTCGTCCAGGCTCAGGGTGATGCCGGGCTGTCCCGGCCTGGTGTCGGTGGTGAGCCAGATCCGAATCCGCTCCGGGGAGTCCTGGCTGCCTTCCACGACCTCCACCTGACCGTTCCACATGGCACACAGCAGCCGGTACAGGATGTGGGTCCGGTCGTCCTCGGTGCTGGCCAGCCAGCTGTCCTGATAACCCAGCCGCTGCCGCCAGTTGAGCATCGCCCCGTTCCTGCGGGCCGCGCGGGCCCAGTTGCGCAGCACGTTGCGGGCCTCGGGCACCTCGGTGATGCTCATCTCGCTGCGGAACAGCACGACGGTGATCGACTCGGTCTCCACGCCCCGGAACTCGATCAGCCGCTTGGTGTCCCTGGGCAACGGCAGCACCGTCCGCAGATAGTCCTCGACCTCCTGCCGGTTGGGCACCTGCGGGTAGACGAGCAGCACCTTCATCGGGCCGTTGCCCTCGGGGCTGAAGCCGATCGGCAGCAGCCCCTTGATCTTGTGCCCGAAGTCCGCGAGCGCGGCCTCGCCGACCCCCTCGGCCGCGCCCCGGTCACCCGCGGCCGCGGCCAGCAGCGCACCCATCGACGGCAGCAGCGGGCGCTCCTCCTCGTGCCGCAGGCGCTCGGCGAAGAGGGTCTTGACCCGCTTCTTCACCATGGACTTGACCTCGCCCACGGCGATCTCGGGCTTCTCCTTGCGCACCGCCCGCATCGCCGCTGTCCACTCGTCCGAGCTGACCAACTTCAGCAGCAGGGTGCCCTCGTCGTCGTTCTCGTCGAGGCCGTGCCGGTTGGAGAGGCGATCGGCCAGGTCACCGTAGAACTCCCGGAGATCGCGCTGCGACGGCAGCAGGTACGCGACTCCGGTGCGGTCCTGGTAGAGCTCCTGGACCGCGCGCTTGTGGGTCTTCCTCTCGTCGTCGATGTGTCCGAGGAACGCCGAGGTCAGCCGCTTGACCTCGCCCTCCAGGAGCTTGCCCGACCGCTCCCACGACGTGCGGTGGGCCGCCCAGGCGGAGTGCCAGACGGCCTGACAGCGCCAGGCGTACCAGCGGTCCTGCTCCGCCACCGCCGTCTGCACCTCGGAGTCGTTCCAGTGCAGCCGGGCGATCTTGCCACTGCGGATCCGCGGGACCGAGGGCGGCTTCTCGCCCGCCACGTCGGCGGGCCGGGCCGGCGGTCGGCCCCGTAGCTGCAGGATGCCGAGGAGCCCCTGCTGGACGGCCTTGTCCGGATCGCTGCCGTCGCCCAGCACGATCCGCGTCAGATCGAACGGATTGACCTTGCCCACCATGTCGTCCATGGCGTGGAGCGGTTTGAAGGCGTGGACCAGGTCCGGGATCCGGCGCGCGACCTTCTTTCGCAGGTTCTCCAGTTGCGCCTCCAGGGCGACGATCCGGTCCTGCAGTTCCTGCTCGATCGCGGCCCTGCCGCGGGGCAGCACTGTCGGGTCCGACGCCGGTTCGAACGGCCGGTGCAGCAGGTCCGACAACCCGCAGGTGTCGAACATCTGCTCAAGCAGCGGGCGCAGAGGAAGCTCCGACCGGCGGCCCTCGTCGGCGAGGGCGTCCACGGCCACGGCCAGCATCCGCGCGGACATCACTTCGGCCAGCTCGTCCACCGGCACGGTGAGCGACGCGACCAGGCTGGTGGAGACTCCCTTGAAGCCGATGCCCGACGGAGCGCGCTCGGTTCGCTGCTGCCCGCGGTTGAGGAAGCTGGACGCGAAGGTCTGATCGTTGCTGTCCCGGGCCACACCGCCGTTGGCGGGACCGTCTCCCAGTTCGGTGCCGATCAGCGACATCACCAGCGACACGATGGAGCGCCGGAGGTCGTCGGGGCGGATGCCGGCCGTACGGCTGAACAGGAAGCCGGTCGGCATCAGCCCGGGGCGCATCCGGATCGGGCTCGCAGTGGGGTACGTGATCCGCAGTCCCCCCGCGTTCTCCTCGACGTCCCCGAGTTCGGCGCTGGACACCGGTCGGTTCTGCTCGTCCACCAGCCGGAACAGGTCGATCAACGACCTGGCCGCGTTGAGTTCGGCCGCGGGCCCGCCGCCCGCCTCGGCGGTGAAGGCGGAGGGCATCACCACCAGCGGATAGATCTTGATGTTCTGGAAGCCCTTCTGTTTGAAGGCCTCCGCGATGAGGTGCAGATAGTCCAGGAAGATTCCGGCCCCGGTGCCGCCGGCCACCGAGAAGGACACGAACACGTCGCAGCCGGTGATCTGGTTTCCGCCGAGCTGGGCCAGCGCCGGGCCGGAGCGCGCGATCGCGTTGATCGCCTCGGTCAGGGGATCCATGACCCCTTTGAGGCTGTGCTGGAGTGTGCCGAACAGCGCGGCCCGGCCGATCGTCGGGTACTGGCCCGCTCCCTTGCTCAGTGGTGTTATCCGGGGCTCGTTGCGCTCCGCCGGCAGCCAGCTCTCGGTCTCCCGGCGGAACTTGGCCCGCAGCACCCGGTTGACGTCGGAGGAACTGTCCTCCGGGGGCAGCAGGTCGTGGGTGACTCTGGCGGTCTTGCGGTAGGCGGTACGCAGCGTCGGGTCGCTGACGCTGTTGAGCGGCAGCAGGTCGAGCTCGGCCTCACTGAAGTCCGCGTAGACGAACTGCAGGCATTCCGGCAGCTGGTAGGGCAGCTGTACGCCGATCCGGCTGAGGGCGGTGCCGTCGGGGCCGCACAGCTCCGTGCGGAGCCTGCGTTCCAGTTCGGAGCCGACCTGCCCGCCGGTGCCACCCAGGCCGACGAAGAGCATGGGCTGGAAGACTTTCATACGTGTTTCCCCCTGTCTGAACACTGTCTGAACGGCGACTGTGGTCCGCCCCGGGAGTCCGGGGCGGACGTCTGGGGTCAGAGGAGCGGATCGAAGTCGTCGTCGAGGCCCGCGGACCCGGCGACTCCGGGCCGGGTCGCGGGGGTGGGCCTCACCCGGGTGCGGCGACCCAGGAGTCGCTGCAGCCACCCGCCGGGTCTGGGTCCCTGGGAGCCCCCGCCTTCGGCGAGCGAGAGGCGCAGTGTGCGGTCCTGGCCCGTGTCGAGCGTCACCGTCCGGCCCCGGGTGAGCGACTGCTCGCCCTCGCCGACCGTGCGGAGCAGGACACCGGCCCTCGGGTCGCGGCGCACCGCGTAGCCGCCGCCGGGCCCGGCGGCGAGCGTCGGGTGGTCGCCGGTCTTGTCGACGACCTTGAACTCGAACCAGCTGCCCTTGCTCGCCCGGCCGGCCGGCAGGGTGCTGAGCGAGGTGCCGTCGGGAAGGCTGAGTTCGAGCCGCAGGCCGCGTGCCGTGCGGTTCCAGATACGCAGGCGCAGCGCCAGGACGACTGCCGCGACGAGCAACAGCAGCACGGTGGCCCCCAGTCCGACCATGCCGCCGTGCTCGTCCATGAAGGTGGGCTTCGGCGTGACGGAGATCGACAGCGGGTTCTGGCCCAGCGGCCCGCCGCCCGCCGAGCGGTCGGTGACCGTGAGTGCGCCGCCGAGCCGGGTGGTCGTGGAGACGCCGGCCGCCTCGAAGGCACGGCTGTCGGCGACCTCCAGCTCCAGCGGGACCTTCCGTTCCTCGCCGGCCGCGAGTGACACCGACGACGGGTCCGCGGTCAGCAGACGGCCGGCGGTGTTCCGTACCGAAACCCGCAGGGTGTGCGCCTGTTTGCTGTTGTTGCGCAGTTCGAGCGTGCCGTGCAGGCTGCCGCCGGGGTGGGCCTTCGCACCGGTCAGAACGAGCCGGGAGGACACCAGGGGCTCACCGAGCGAGACCTGGCCGCCTTCGCTGCGGTCGGGGTCTGCTGCCAGCCCGATGGCGCTGAGGGTAGCCGTGGCCCGGATCGCGCCATCCGCCGTGGAGGGGATGGACGCGGTGCCGGTGAAGGCGCCGTCGCTGGCCTCGTCGTCGGGATCGGAGCCGTCGTCGGTGAGCTTCAGCGGCTGGTCGGTGAACCCGCTGCCCGCCAGAGCCGCCTTCACCCGCAGGCCCTTCAGGTCCTTGGGATCGGTGATCGCGGTGTCTTTCCTCGTCAGCAGTTGCAGCGTCACCTTCGCTGTGCCGCCCGGCTCCGGGTTGGGCGGGTCCAGAGTGATCGAGGTGCGCAGTTCGCCGTGCCACAGCACGCTCACGCTGGCCAACTGCTTGCGGTGCCCCGGAGGGGCGTCGATGCGCACGGACCAGTCGCCGGGGACGGGGTCGGTGAGCCGCAGCGACTCGACCGTCTCGTCCTGGCCGGCCAGGTCGTACTTGGAACCGTTGAAGGTGCCCGAGACGGGGGCGTCCGGCTTGAGCTGCTTGCCGTCGGGATCGGTGTAGGTCACGGTGACGGCTTTGTCGCCCTTGGACACCACGATGGCGCCGACGGTGGCGACCGCGGAGATGTGCACCTGCTGGGTGGTGGGCGGGTAGGCGCCCTCCGACGGCTTCTCGTGGTGCAGGCAGTGGGCCGAGGCGAAGGCCCGTTCGAGCGCCGCACCGACATCGGCGGAGCTGTCCACGTCCTGCGCGGCGGGTGCGGTGTTCTTGATGCCGGGGCAGGACTGCTGGTAGCCGCCGTCGGCCATCTGCCGCAGCGTCTTCTCGTTCACGTCGGAGCCGAAGCCGAGGGGCCAGATCTGTACACGGGCGGCCCTGGCCTCGTCGAGAGCCTTGCGGAGCTGGCGCCGCCCCTCCGCCTCGCGGTGCGGCTTGTCGCCGTACGAGCTGCTGTCCTCGACGTCCAGATAGCCGTCGGTGAGCATGAACAGCACTCGGGGAGTGTCGGCGGTCCCGTCCTTCAGGTCGGCGATGCCCTGCCGGATCGCGGCGGGGAAGTCGGTGCCGGTGCCGGTGCCGGCCTCGCGGATCTTGAGCTTCGCGGTGCAGGCGCCGACCTGGGCGCGTCCGATGGAGTCCAGCTTCAGCTGCGGGCACGGGGTGTCCACGGCGTGCTGCGGGGGTTCGTCGGCACTGGCGAAGCCGAAGATGTCGACGGTGGAGTCGGCCGACACGTCGCCGAGGGCGATCCGCTCGGCGGCGTCGCGCTCCTGGAGCATGTCCGCGTCGCTGAGACTCGCGGACTCGTCCACAGCGATCGCGAAGTCGATCGGGTCGATGGCGGCGGCGCTCGCGCCCTGCTCCGAGGTCGCGCCCGCGGGTTCGGCTGCGGTGAGCAGCGGGAGGCCTGCGGCCAGCAACGCCGAGACCAGCAGCGCGGCGAGGCGCGGGGTCGCTCGGCGCCTCGGCGGCGGTATCGCTGGTGACGGGCGTGCGGACCGCCCCGTGACGCGTCTGGACGCGTGGAACTCATGTGCCATGACTACCCCCTCGGCCCCCTAGGGCTCATTTAGATAGTTATCAGCCTTTGTCCCTGAAGAAGGACAAAAGAAAGAACAAAGCCAGAAAGAGAAAGGTTTTTGACGTACGGTCACATTCGACGTTCAGTCAGGCCACGCGCTCTTGGGTTGTCAGCCCGCGGCCAACCCGCATGCCGCCAGCACCGCCGCCGGCGTCAGCGCGCCGACCCCCCAGCGCAGCCATCGGTACTTCGCGGCCAGGATCACGCAGATGTCCAGGGTCTGGACCACCAGCCAGTGGACCGGGTCCCTGGCCGCCTCGCCCACCCGCACCGACAGCGCCTCGGGCCCGTCCCTGTGCAGGAAGTCCGCAAAGAACGTCAGCCCGGGGCCGGTCCGGCTGGTACCGAGCCTCGGCAGCACCACCATCACCAGACAGCCCACCCCGGCCAGCCAGAGCACCCCCGCCGAAGCCAGCAGCACCACCCCGGACCGGTCGAGGCCGGTCGGCCGCCAGCGACCGCCCAGCAGCAGGGCCGGCAGGGCCAGCGCGCCGGACAGCAGCACCGCGGCCTTGCTGTCAGCGCGGCCGACGTCCTCCCGCGCGGCCATGAGCAGCCGTTCGGCGACGTAGCGGTCGGCCGGTTCCACTACCACTCGAACTTCTTCCTGCGCTCCTCGCGGGAACGGGCCGACGACTGGGACGAGGACCCTTCCGCGCTGCCGGCCTCCCCGTCGGCCGGGCCCGTGCCCCAATCCGGCTCCGCGGCCGGGGGATCGTCGTGGGCGCGCTCCCCGCGCGCGGACCGCCAGTCGTCCGGATCGAAGGAATCGGCTGTCTCACCGATCCCGTTCCCCGGGCCGGAGTCCGGGGCCGAGAAATACGTCTCCTCCGGCTGGACCCGCTGGATCTCGATCCGCTCAGGCAGTTCCCGCCCGGGCTCGTCGGGCACCCGGCCACCGCTGAGCAGCATCCTGCGTACCTGGCGCTCGATGTCCGGGGACTGGATCACGCCCTCCGAGACCCACTGCATGACCCGGTCCAGCATCTCGGCCTGGTCGCTGCGCTTCTCCTGCCGCAGCGCCTCCAGGAAAGCGCCCGCGTTGGCGTCGTCCTGCGCCAGCATGTAGTTGATCTGCGCCCCCTGGCCGCCCGCCATCATCGCCCGGAAGAACTCCATGCGCAGCGTCAGCAGTTCGCTCTGGTGACGCTCCTTCAGCCGGGCGGTCTCCTGCTTCACCTTGACCTCGTGCTGCTCCCACCGCAGGTCACGATCCTGCTCTGCCTGCCGGACGGCCTTGTCGTCCACCGCCATGCGTACGAACACCTTGGTCCGCAGCCCCACATCGGCGCCCAGGTCCCGCCACTCCCCCGCTTCGAGATCGCTGTTCACCGCCTGGTTGGCGCGCTGGGCGTCCTCCACCACGAAACGCTCCGAGACCTGATGCAGACGCTTCTTGATCTGCGGGCCGAGCACCTCCGCGACGTCCACCAGGCGCTGGTCCACCACCCGGAAGTTGTCGATCACGATCCACTGCACATCGACCTGGGCCCGAAAGAACGCGGCGCCCCCCGCGGCCGGCAGTTCCAACTCGAAACTGGTGGTGTGCTGACCGCGCGCCACCTCGATCACGGTGTACGGCTTCGCCCCGAAGCGCTTGCCGAAGTGCTCCGTCCCCATGGCGGAGACCACGCTGTAGCCACCGCTGCGGTAGAACAGCACCGAGGTCAGCTGCGAACCGGGGTGCCGGAAGGTGCCGGCGGGGTCGTACTCGGTCTGGAAGGGTCCCCTGAGCTGCTCCGGAAGGATCAGCTCGCGACGGTCCATGTTCATACCCGCTCCCTCTCCCGGTCTGCCCGCGGCGCCGGCCCCGGCTCGACCGTCCGCCAGATACGTCGTGCCTGCTCGGTGGGGAGCGGGTCGTCCTCGTCCTCCACCATCCGGTTGATCAGCCAGCGCAACTGCTCCCGGTCCTCGCTGTCGTCCACCAGCAGCGGCAGCAGGTCGTCCAAGCCCGCGGACATCTCCTCGCCGTCCTCCTCCGCGGCCTGGCGTATCCAGGCGCTGAGCGAAGCGCCCACCGCCTCGCGCGAACGCAGCACCCGCAGGGCGTGCCACAGCAGGTCGGCGACCGGGACCGTGCGGCCCTCCCGCGCCACGGTCAACGCCAGGGCCAGCGGCCACTTCTGATACTCCGCCAGGTCGGGTGCGGCACTGTCGTCCCAGATGTCGCCGACTCTGGTGGCGGCCAGCCGGGCCACGCTGAGCAGCCCGAGATTCTGATCCTGGCGGTCCCTGCGGCGGCCCTGCACCCAGGTGGCGACGCGACGCAGCACCGTCATGTCGTCGGAGCCGGCGGCGAGTAGCACCGTGCTGTGCGACACGACGGACAGGTGCTCGCCGTCGTCCCGCGTCGCGATCCGGGCCAGCAGGTCCAGCGCGGAACCGACCGTCGTCGTGGCGTGCCCGTACCCCAGTGTCACCGCGGCGGTCCAGCGCAGTGGCGAGGACTCGGCCCCGGCCCACGCCCTGACCAGCGCCTGGATTCCTGCCCGATGCGAGTCGTGGCGGGCGGCCTGGTCCAGCGCGGCGGCGGCGAACATCCGGCGTCGGGCCCCGGACGCGGTGGCCATGGGGCGGATCAGCTGCTCGAATCCGTGCTCGAAGTCGTGGACGCACAGTTCCCCGGCGGCGACCGCCGCGCGAATCCGCACCTGCGGCCGGGGGTCGTCGGCGAACGAGCGGAGCCAGCGCACAACGGGAGCCCGGGCGGCGTGGTGCCGCGTCCAGACCTCCTTCAGCACGGCCGTGGGGAGTGCGCCGCCCCGGAATCGGACAGTGCGCACGGGCACGGGTACGTCGGCCACCAGGACGCGTCCCTCGGCGAGTGCCGCCCGGGACAGTCCCAACGCCACCGACTGGTCGTCGCAGAACAGAGGGCGCGCGGGTGCACGCTCCGGTTCACGGCTCACCGCGAGCTCCCAGGCCAGGGCGTGGGCGGTCTCGGCGACGATGCCGTGGGTCGAGCCGTTGAACACCGACAGGGCGATGCGGAAGGCCGCCGGGTACATCACGGCGGCGGCGGAGGGAACACCGGGGCTGTACTCACTGCCGATCTCCCGGTCCAGCCCCGTGAACCAGGCGTGGGCCTGGCGGTCGGCCAAGCCGCCGCACCCGGCCAGCAGGTCGTCCCGGGAGAGCCGGCCGAGAATGTGGCCGGCCAGCAGGTCGGCCAGTGTCTCGGCCTCCGCCGGTCGCAGTTCCTCCAGGCCGAGGGCGGTGCTGACGTCCGGCTCGTACGCGAGCTCAGTAGCCCGCCGCAGTGCGTCGGCGTGGCTGTCCGCTCCCGCTTCTGCGGACAACGACGCCAGATGCTCCTCCAGTCGGGAGGCCAGCAACTCGTCGGTGGGGGCGGCAGGGCAGAGCACGCCGTAGCGCCCGGACAGCAACGCGGTCGTGGCGGCACCTGAGGCGACGATCACGACGGCGTACGAGTTCCACGTTTTCAGCGCCGCCGCGAGCGCGTCGAGGTGGACCTCGGCCGGCATCAGGGTCCCGTCATTGCCCTCGGGGATCTCCAGGACGAATCCGTGGCCCGTCCCCCGTTCCTTCAGGTTGTCGGCGGTGAGTTCGGAAAGGACGGTGCGCGGGTCGAGGCGGGACACACGCGGCGCGAACGGGTCGGCCCGCGGTTTCTCAGGGTCCGGTGCAGTGGCGGTCACCTGGTCGAGCAGGACCAGCGCCGTGCACGTACGGCCGCTGCCCGGCGCCGCGACGAGCACCAGCAGCCGTCGGGCGCGCAGGGCCTGCTCCAGATCCCCGAAGCCCGCCGGCTCCTGGTACACCCGGCGCAGCCGCTCCAGCTCCTCCTCGGGAACCGGGCCGCTGAACACGGCCGTCGCCCGCAGCGACTCGAGACTGAGGTTGATGTCGCCGAAGTGTGCGGCGTGGAACTCCGGCCGGTGGAAGTTGTGCTGGTCACGGCGGATGTCGAAGGAGGCCCTGGCCGAGCGGTGCGCCTGGGCGGTGGCCGCCGCGTCCGCCGCGTCCCTCTCGCCCTCCTCACGGGGATCACTTCCCACCTCGCGGAACAGGCTTTCGGCGCGTTCGCGTTCCCTGAGCTCGCGCTCACGCTTCTCCTGATCGGCGCCGTCGTCCATGGATTCTTTGTCGTCTTTGGCGTCGGCGTCCTTGGCTCTGGCCTTCTGCGGGTCCCCGCGCCCCGGTTCCGCGCCGTTCTTCGGCGCAGGGCGCTCCGGCTCGGCCGGGCCGACGGCAGGCTCCCGGGCGCCGCCCGCGGCCTCGTCACTCATGGCCGGCCTCCCCGTGCGTGTCCCCGAAGTGCACGGGGGCCCGGTAGACCGGCTGGTTGTGGTTGTGCTGGTCGCGCCCGATGGTGACGTAGCCCGTGCCGGGCTCCGGCACATCGTCCGTGACGTCGTCGGCCGTACGGTCGGAGCTCTCACGGAGATCCGTGGCGGACGACTGCGCCCGGCCCAGCCCCGGAAGGTGGAACCACGCGGTGACGTCCCCCTCCTTGAGCCGCGCGGGGCCCGGCCGGTATGTCTCCGCACTGATCCCCCAGCCGCCAGGTCTCACCACGTCCTGGTACAGCGAGTCCGAGACGACGCAGATCAGGTCGGCCTCCACGGCGTCCATCAGACGTCTGGCCTCATCGCAGTCGGCCAGCCGGCACGCCAGGTCGACGGCGCGTCCGCTCACTCCCCGGGAATCCTCACGGACCGGGCCGACGTGCATGCCCACCCGTAACCCCAGCGGACGCGCCAGCCGCCGGTTGCTCGCCCGGAGCTGCTCGTGCACCTCCACGAGCCAGACGCCGAGCAGACCGGAGGGCGGCACACAGGCAGCGACCGTTGCCAGGATGCCGTCCCCCCGGTCCTCCATGTGGACAGAGCCACCCACCGCACCGGCTTTGAGGAACGCGGGTTCGACCACGTGGTAGAGCTGCTTGCGCAGCTCCGGTTTGTCGCCGTCGTCGTACTCGCCCGACCTCCGTGCGTCCACACTGATCACCAGCTGGTACGTCGCGGGCTTGATGTCGTCGTCACTCATAGCCGTCCCCCTGCGTGTGCCTCTGCGCCACTGCCATCAGCTTCTCTGTGTAAACCCGCGCCGTCTGTGACCGTTTACATGCCCTGAGCGGCCAGTCCGCGGATCGCGGTCCGCGTCGGCGCGCAGGCGGGCCCTCCTTGTTATCCGTCCTGCCCTTCCAGGCGGCCGTCCGAGGGGGCGGCGTACCCTCCGGCCAGCAGACGCAACAGATCTGTGTCGGTGATCTCCACCCGCCGCGTTCCAGTGCGGACGATCTTCTGGTTCCTGAGCAACCCGAGGGCTTTCGCGACCGCCTCGCGCGTCGCGCCGACCGCCGCCGCAAGGTCCTCCTGAGCCAGACTCACGCCCGGACAGGCGCTGGACCCCGACGCGGAGGGGCTCCCCTCGGCAAGTTCCAGCAGCCTGGCGGCGAGCCGCTGAAGCACTGTCAGCGACGCGAGAGACCGGCGTTCCCCGTCGGCACTGCGCAGTCGGGACGACAGCTGGCTCATCACGAGGCCGCTGGCGTGCGGGTTCTCGATCAGGAACCGGCGAAACCGATCGCCCGGAACCAGTAGTGTCTCGACGACGCCGAGCGCGGTCACGGTGGCACTGCGCGGTTGACTGTCCAGTGCGGCCATTTCCCCCAACAGCTCACCGGGACCACGCAGGCCTAGTGTCAGCCTGGCGGTGCCGCGTTGCGTCGCGGTGGACACCACCCCCCAGCCGCGCAGCACGACGAGCACATGCGTGCCGCGCTCGCCTTCCTGAAACAGGTGGTTCCCGGGCGGGAACACCTGCCTGCCGCCAAGGCCCATGAGCGACTCGCGCTCCGCTGACCTAAGGGCAGGAAGAAACGGCTGGCTGCGTTCGAGCAGTGCCATATCACCCCCCCACGTCAGCCCACCCCGGTCCGGTGCGGCTCACGTATCGAGGCGTACATTAGCCCCATCACGCACCACAGTTGGGATATTTCTCACTCTTGCCCGACTGTACGAATTTGTGACCGCATCGATCAGGTTCAGCCACCTGAGGCTCAGCCACCGTTGCTCGGCAAGCGCGTCCACGGCGTGGCTCACCCGACCGCCATTCATGCCTGACACCGGCTGGACTTGAAGTACTCACCGGCACCGCGCAGGCCCTCGCACAGGACGACAAACACGTGGCCCTGGCTCAGGACCTGCGATTTCCGGAGTCGTACGAGGTGCGCGAACGGCACGGCCGTGGCAAGGCGCTGCAGGTGAGCGGCGAACGCACCTCTGCGCCTACTGGACGGCCACCGATCGACAACGGGCGGAAGGTACGCGTACCAGCACGTCGTGGGCGACGAGGCACAGGGCTGCACCTCCGCCCAGTGGCGCCTGCCGCGTCCCGATGAGGCCGTGGGAATCGCGGTCTCGGATCGGTCGACGAAGATGCGCCAGAACTACCGCTCCATGCGCGAGACCCTCCTTGACTACCGCTCGGCACCGCGCACGACAACGGCCCCGAGGTACGGCGTCACAACAGTGGACACCGAGCTCGATGCGCTCGTTGCACGCGTAACCGGCTGGCCGGGGATCCCGGTCATGCGGCTGCGCGGCAACGCGGCGGCCGATCCGGTTGTCGTCGGCATCAGCACGATGCACTCCCTCAAGGGGCTTGCGGTACCGGTACGTCCAGCCCTCTATTGCTCGGCGCCGGGAAGTGAGCCGGGCGCACGCCGAGGGGCACAGGGCCAGACCGCGCGCCCACCGCAGCGCATATTCCTTTGGAAAGAGCTTGCAGCACCCCTGACTTTCCCCCGATGCCCCATGAAAATAAGGAAGTTGAGCCAACGACCATCGTCTACGACGGCCTCTTCCTGGGGAGCCCATGCAGAGAGACGAGTACGAGTGGCTGCGTTCTGCCATTGCACGCTTCGGCGCGTCGTGCAGGCAGAAGCTGTCGGGCGGCGGCAGTCCGGAGGCCTCAATACGCGGTCCGCTGGAAGTCCTGCTGCAGACCGTCGGCGAACACCACAAACAGCACGAGGTGACCTGGCACGACGAGTACGCCCTGCGGGACCTCGGAGTGCGCCCCGATTACGCGGTCCGGGCAGGGCAGGACATCATCGGTTACATCGAACTGAAACGCCCCGGCCTGTCCGTGGACCCGAATACCTTCGGCAAGAGCAACCGTCAACAGTGGGAGAAACTCCGGGACTTGCCCAACCTGCTGTACTCCAACGGGACGGAATGGCGTCTCTTCCGCGACGGCCGGCAAATCGGCGAGACGGTTCTCTTCGCGGGCCACCTCAAGAGCGCGGGTGACAAGCTGAGTGCAGCTGAACCGGCTGCCTTCGACACTCTGCTCAAGCAGTTCTTGATGTGGAAGCCCGAGCCCATCACGCAGGCGGCCCGCCTTGTGCAGCACGTGGCGCCGCTGTGCCGGCTGCTGCGAGCCGCGGTAGTGGAGCAACTGTCCGCCGAGGCCAGATCGTCGGCCCCGGACGACGACATGCGAGCGCGGCCCTTCACCGGACTCAAGAACGACTGGCGCAGGTACCTGTTCCCGTCGGCGGACGACGCCACCTTTGCTGACGGCTACGCCCAGACCGTCACCTTCGCTCTGCTGCTGGCGCGCACGGAGGACATCCCGCTGAAGCCCGACTCGTTCCATGAGATCGGCCGCGGCCTGGACGCCGACCATGCCCTCATGGGCAAGGCCCTCCAACTGCTCACGGACAACGTCAACGAACGCTTCACCGTGACCCTCGACCTACTGACCCGCACCATCGCCAAAGTGGTCTGGCCCGCCATCCGGAGCGGCAATCGGGATGCCTACCTCCATCTGTACGAACACTTCCTCACGGTCTACGACCCGATGCTTCGCCAGAAGAGCGGCTCGTACTACACGCCGCGCGAGGTCGTCGAGGAGATGGTCCGCCTCACCGAGGACGTACTCCGCACGCGGTTGGATCAGGAGTTGGGGTTCGCGGCGGAAGACGTACGAATCGTCGACCCTGCCATGGGTACCGGCACGTTCCTCCACACCATCATCGAGCGGGTGGCCGAGCAGGCTGTCGAGCGGCACGGCCCGGCGATGGCCCGTGACGCCATCTCCCGGCTCGCGTCCCGCCTGTTCGGCTTCGAGCTGCAGATGGGGCCCTTCGCGGTATCCGAGTTACGCGCGTCAGACCTGCTGAAGAAGTACAAGGTGCCGTTACCCCAGGGCGGCCTCAACCTCTTCGTCACGGACACCCTGGACAATCCTCATGTGGAGGAGGAGTACCTGGCCTCGACATACGGAGCCCTCTCCCTCTCACGCAAACGCGCCAACCAAGTCAAGGCGAACATCCCGGTCACCACCGTCACCGCGAACCCGCCCTACGACGACAAGGCGGAGGGCCGCGGCGGTTGGGTGGAGAAGCGGCCTGAGGGGAAAGAGCCGCCCATACTCGACGCCTTTCGGTACGAGGGCAACGGTCGCTATGAACACGTTCTCAAAAACATGTACGTGTACTTCTGGCGCTGGGCCACCTGGAAGGTCTTCGACGCCCACCCAGCCGACCGACACGGCGTGGTCTGTCTCATCACGCCATCGGGGTGGGCCACAGGACCCGGCGGCCGGGGCATGCGGGACTATCTGCGGCGGACCTGCGACGAAGGGTGGGTCATCAACCTCTCCCCCGAGGGCCAGCGGCCCGAGATCGCGACCCGGGTGTTCCCCGGTGTAGCCCAGCCACTCGCCATCTACATCTTCGTCCGTAGGGCGGGCATGGAACGCGGGCCGGGACACCGGGCCCACATCCACTACCGGGCCGTGACCGGGACACGCGCCGACAAGTTCAGGCAGCTCAAGCAGATCCGCCTCGATGACGACGAGTGGCGTGACACCCATACGCAGGGAACGCGCCCCCTGACTCCGACCACGGAGTCCGGCTGGGAGGACTTCCCCGAACTCAACGACCTGTTTCCCTGGGGCAGTCCGGGAACCAAACCGAATCGCTCCTGGGTGAGCGCGCCTTCGGCCGAGATCCTGCGCCGGAGGTGGGCCCGGCTCATTCGCGAGTCGGACCCGGCGCAGAAGGCCGTACTGTTCAAAGAGACGGACGACCGGAAACTCACAGACAGAAGACAGCCGTTACCGGGCACGGCTTCTCCGGCCCGCCCCCTCGCCGAGGAAACCCATACCTCCCCGCAACTCGTGCGCACAGCCCTGCGCAGCTTCGACCGCCAGTACCTCATCGCCGACAACCGCGTACTCGACCGCCCTCGCCCCGATCTCTGGGCATCCCAACAGGACGGTCAACTCTTTCTCAACCAGCAGTCGTCACATGAGATCAGCTCGGGTCCCGCAGTGGTGGCGACACATCTGATTCCCGATACGCACCACTTCAACGGCCGCGGCGGCCGGATCATGCCGTTGCTGCATCCCGATGGCACTCCCAATGCCCCTACCGGTCTCCTGTCACACCTCGCCCGGACTCTCGACCGCGCCAACGTCAGCCCGTACGACTTGGCGGTCTACACCCTCGCCGTTGCCGGGCACTCCGGTTTCACCGAGCGGTTCACGGAGGAACTGCTGACTCCTGGCGTACGCCTTCCCCTCACCCGCGTCGGCGAACTGTGGGAGAGGGCAGTGGCGCTCGGTCGCGAGCTGGTGTGGGCGTCCACCTTCGGCGAGCGGTGTGCGGATCCGGCGGCAGGACGTCCGGCCGAGGACATCGGGTTTGCCCTCGGTGACGTACGGCAGGTGAAGTACGTGACCCACATCGGCAATGTGCTCCCGGCTCGTATCCGCTACGAACCCGAGACCGAGACGCTGCACGTCGGTGACGGAGCATTCAGTCCGGTGCCCGAGGCTGTGTGGACGTACGACGTCGGTGGCATGGAGGTCGTCAAGAAGTGGTTCGGCTACCGCAAAGCGTCACCGAACAGCAAGAAGACCAGCCCGTTGGACGACATCCATGTCGAGAGCTGGCCTCCGGAATGGACCGGCGAGCTAATCGAGCTGCTCTCCGTGCTGCGGCGGCTCACCGATCTCGCTCCTGTTCAGGCCGACCTGCTCTCGGAGATCCTGGCCGGTCCGACCGTGACCGAGACAGACCTCAAGAGCGCGGGAGTCCTGCCGGTGCGCCCGGCGGCTCGCAAAGCGAGGCTGCGCGCGACCGGTGGACTGTTTCTCGATCCAGAAGCAGACGGCGACGGCGAATGAGGCGATCCCTGGTTCAGGTCTCCCTGTCCATGCTCGCAAGCGCCTGGTCCAGCGAGACTTCGCCCTGCGCCAGATGCCGCACGACGCGTGTAAGACGGGGATCGTCGTCCTCAACAGCTGTGACTAGCCGCACCACATCGGACAACAGGGACTCCGCGGCCTCGTGAAGCGCCCGATAGTGAATGGCTGCGCCCAGATCAGTGGCAGCCATCTCACCGTTCTCGCCCACGGCCAGCCCCAGAAAGGCGAGTTCCCGGGCATCCCGGAGAACCTCGCTCACATCCAGCTCTCGCGCGAGTATGACCATTTCCGCTGCTTCGCCTGCGACTGGATGCGGGAGTGGCTGAAGTACCAGCTCCGCCAGCAGGCGGCGCTGCGAATCGGTGAGCACGAAGCGCGGGAGCGGCATGAGCACATGCCTAGCACAGCGCTCGGCCGTGGCGTTCGGCGTCACAGGTCAGCCCGGCCAGCCCCGTCCAGAACTGGCCGTTTTCAGGGTCGCGACAGGGCGCGGCCCGCATACACCGGCTGTCACAAACGCCATTCCTCGGCCAGTATTTCCACGAGCTGCTGCTGCCTTGCCTGCAACAGGTCGGGGGTCCATTCGGTGTGCTGGAGCACTTGGCTCGTCAGCGCGAAGGGGACGACGCCGCCACGGCCGGTGAAGTACTTGGCCTTCTTCGCGGCGAAGTCGTAGTTCTGGGCCGCGGAGTTCTTCGAGCGGTTCAGGAGGACCAGATTTCCCAGCCGGTGCGTCCACTGGGCTCGCTCGTCCTCGTCGAAGAGGGCGGCCCACTGCGAATCGTGCTTCGGGTTCTGCGGGAGGACGTGTTCGACGGTGATGAGCGGATGGTCGTACGTCACGCCCTGCCCCCGGGCGAGCAGTTCGTCGAGCCGAAGCAGCACGTACTTGCGGATCCTGCTCACGAGATACAGGTCGCCGTTGAGCCTGGTGCGGGTCTCCGCCCGCTCCACGTCCGTCAGCTCGAACGCCGGGGAGTCGAGTCCCTGGCCGAGATCGAGCTGGCGGAGAAGCTCGGCATAGCGTGTGACCCGGGGTGTGGTGTAGACGCGTCGGATGAACATGCTGGCCGACAGCCGTTCCAGGGCCCGGAGGAATTGGTCCAACCATGCCGGGTCGCTCTCGTAATGCCGCAGGGCCCAGAGGGCGGCAGGCCGCCAGTCGTTGTTGTCGACCTGCTGCAGTCGCTCGAACCAGGCGTTGACCTTCTCCGCACCTGACGCTGCCTCGTAGGCGGTGTCGCGGATCTGCTCATAGGCGTCCGCGTACGGGCGGACGACGTCGTTGACGAATGCCTCGGCCTTGCCCGGCAGATACTGGTTGAGCACCTGTTCGGGGAACTCCTTGAGCAGTTCCTGTTCGGCGCGCTTCTTGGCGAAGATCATCCGAAGGTGCAGGAAGAGGTCGGCGAAGTCGTCCCGGCCCAGCGCTTCTTCGGCGTCCTCCCACCTGATGGCGCACTCGTCGGACGCCTCAGGCCCGAGATCACCGATGATCCGCGACTTGAAGATGTCCGTGGGCGACAGATCAAGCCCCCGGGAGTTCATGACACTGAAGATTCGATGCGCGCTGTCGAGGTCGGGAGTGCTGACGACAACCAGGTACGTTCGCTCTCCGAGCATCTGGACGAGACTGAGCCGACGGGCCTCCGACCAGCCGGCCAGTTGCCGGTGAATCGCAGCCGCATTACGGAGAACGGCCTTCTGCGCGTCTGTACGAAGCGTGTCCACATTCAACGCCAGGAGTGCGGCCATGGCCCCTTTCGTCTGCACGTACGTCGCGAAGAACTCGGCGTCGCGGTGGCGCAGGGTGAGGCGCGGCCTCGGAGCCAGCCCACGAATCCTGTTGCCCGGCTCCGTCACCAAACGGTCGAGGTCACCGCGGAGTTCGGGATCCTCGGCAAGATCGCGGAGCACGGACAACAGAATCGTCAAGGTGGTGAGACGCTGCTGACCGTCGATGACGTCGGCCTTCGGCGTCTCGCTTCCCTTCACAAGTACCACCGAGCCCAGGAAATACGGCTCCTCGGTCCCGCGGTCAAGTGCCTCCACAACGTCGGTCAACAGCTGGACCGCCTGCTCCTCCTCCCAGGCGTAGGGGCGCTGGTAGTCCGGGATCTCGAAGTCGTAGTCGCTGCTGAAGACCTTGTGCAGGGGCATCTCGTGCGCCTCGAGCTTTTGCATGCCCCAATGATGGCGAGTGCGTTGTCACCGGGTGCGGGATTGCCGGATCGTGAACGCGACGGACAGGTACTCAGTACTCCAGCTCGGGACGCACCCGCAGCCGCAGCGGCCCGGCGACATCGTGGAGGTGCCTCAGCACCTGGCCGTAGGAGTCGAGGAGACCGGTCTCGTGGTACGCGACGCCGTGGCGGGCGCAGTACGTGCGTACGAGTTCCTGGGCGTGGCGCAGGCTGGGGCGCGGCATGGAGGGGAACAGGTGGTGCTCGATCTGGTAGTTGAGCCCGCCGAGCGCGAAGTCGGTGAAGCGGTGGCCGCGGATGTTCCGTGAGGTCAGCACCTGCCGACGCAGGAAGTCGATCTTGTCGTCCTTGGCGAAGATTGGCATGCCCTTGTGGTTCGGGGCGAAGGAGCAGCCCATGTAGAGCCCGAACAGCCCTTGGTGCACAAGGAGGAAGACCATGGCCTGGAGCGGGGACAGGACCAGGAACAGGGCGGCGAGATAGCCGCCGAGATGCGCCGCCAGCAGGCCTGCCTCGGCGAGCCTGGTCCTCCGTGAGGTCGCCGTGCGGGTGCGGTCGAACACCGCCCGTACGCCGGCGACGTGCAGGGCGAAGCCCTCCAGGAGCAGCATCGGGAAGAACAGCCAGGCCTGGTGACGGGCCAGCCACGCGTACGCCCCGCTGCGGACGCGGGCGTGGTCCTCGGTGAACGCGATCGCGCCCTCGGCGATGTCGGGGTCGCGGTCGACGTGGTTGGGGTGGGAGTGGTGCCGGTTGTGCTTGGCGATCCACCAGCCGTAGCTGAGACCGATCAGCAGATCGACGTGGAGGCGGCCGAGGAGCGTGTTGACGCGCTTGGAGGAGGCGATCTGGTGATGTCCGGCGTCGTGTCCGATGAACCCCGTCTGGGTGAACATCACCGCGAGGAACGCGGCGGTCAGCAACTGCCACCACGACGGCCCGATCAGGGCGAACGCGGTCCAGCCTGCGGCCAGCAGAAGGAGGTTCCCGCCGACCTTGACGCTGTAGTAGCCGGTGCGTCGCTTGAGCAGCCCGCGCTGCCTCACCTCACGGGACAGCGCGGCGTAGTCGCTGCCCCGGGCGCCGGGCGGGGGTTTCGTCGTCTGGGCGTGCAGGGCCGTCGGATCGGTGCCCCGGTTGATGAAATCAGTGCTCACGGCTTTCCTTTCGGGACGCGCGGGCCGATTCCACCGGCGCGGGGGCAGGGCGCCGAACGCGGGAAGCCCGTACGGAAGCAGCTGGATACGGAGAGGTGCGGAGAGACGCAGACGGATGCCGCACGGGACAGGCCCGCAGGTGCGGGCCTGTCCTGACGAGATGTCCTCAGAGCGCGCGGACCTGGTCGGCCTGCATGCCCTTGGGGCCCTGGCTCGCGGTGAACTCCACGCGCTGGCTCTCTGCCAGGGAGCGGAAGCCGTCGGCGTCGATCGCCGAGTGGTGCACGAAGATGTCGACGCCGTCCTCATCGGAGGTGATGAAGCCGAAGCCCTTCTCCGCGTTGAACCACTTCACGGTGCCTTGAGCCATGTGATGTCTCCTTCGAGATGACGAGCCGTTCGGGAGAGCCGCGCGCTCGCGCGGTCCCGGGATGTTGGTCGTCAGCGCTGTCGGTCGTCAGCCGTCGAAGAAAACACCCGAAACGACGAAACGCCCGCTGCCGGAACTCCGCGGGCGCTTCCACGTTCGCAAACTTCAACCACAACCGTTCCCTACAACGTCCGGGATGTCGGCAACGTTCCCGGGGTGTGGGATCCGGCACGTGGCGGGTCCGGAGGGGAGTACGGTTGGAAGCACCGAGCGCACCTCGCATGCCGTCATCCGTTTCGGCGTCGCCCTCGGGGAACGGCACAGGCCGGCGCACCTCGGATCCGGCCGGAAATGGGCCGCACATGCCTTCTGGCTCGTACCGTCTCGCCTCCTTCCGCATCCGTTCCCGCGCAGCGCGGTAGCGAATCTTCTGCCCACCGGGATGCTTCCGACGCATTCCGGCGTCCCGCGCACGGCTTCGAACCGATCAAGAGGATGCGGACACATGTATTCACAGGACTCGATCTCCGGCCACCGCCGCGGCCGCCCCGAGCCGACCGCCGAGATGCTCTCCGGGCTGGCCTGCCTCATCTGTGGCACCGACTACCGCAACACGCCCGACCCGGAGGCGGTGGTGGTCTCCCACCGCGACGGCAAGCAGCTGCTCGCCTGCCACGGTACGTGCGCACGCATGGCGTGCGGGTCGGTGAACGGTCTTGCCGAGACACCGCTCCCGCTGACCGAGCGCGTCCGCGGGCACCGGCCCGGCGCCGCCTCCTGACCGGAGATCCATCCGGACAGCCGGCACGCACAACGCGCCACACAGCACACAGCACGACGAGAACGACCTGGCGCGAACGCCATGACACGAACGAAATGATGATGAGGAAGCGCATGAGCCTGCTGAGTCTCGGAGTACTCGCCTCCTCCCACAAGGAAAACGAGTTCCGCCTCCCGCTGCACCCGGCCCACCTCGGCCGGATCGCACCCGACGTACGCGAGAAGATCTTCCTCGAACAGGGCTACGGCGAACGGTTCGGCGTCGCGGACGATGCGCTGCGGCGGCAAGTGGCCGGCCTGCGCTCGCGCGAGGAACTTCTCGACGAGTGCGATGTGCTGCTGCTGCCCAAACCCATGCACGACGACGTCGCCGCACTGCGCCAGGGCCAGGTGCTGTGGGGATGGCCGCACTGCGTACAGGACGAGACGATGACCCAGCTCGGCATCGACCGCCAGCTGACCCTCATCGCCTGGGAGGCCATGAACCACTGGACGTCCACGGGCGCCTTCAGTGTCCATGTGTTCCACAAGAACAACGAGCTGGCGGGCTACTGCTCGGTGCTGCACGCCCTGCAGCTCGGCGGGCTGACCGGCAGCTACGGACGCCGTATGCGCGCGGTGGTCATCAGCTTCGGCGCCACGGCGCGCGGAGCGGTGACGGGTCTGGGCGCCATGGGGGTCTCCGACGTCACGGTGCTCACCCAGCGCGCCGCGGCCGCGGTGGCCTCGCCGATGCCGTCCGTGGTGATGGGCCACTTCGAGGAGCGGCCGGACGATCCCTCGCGACTGCAGGCACTCACCGGGCTCGGCCCCGTACCGCTCGCGGAGTACCTGGCCGGCTTCGACATCATCGTCAACTGCATCCGGCAGGACACCGACGCGCCGCTGACCTTCGTCACCGACGAGGAGCTCGCCCTGTTCAAGCCGGGGACCTTCTTCGTCGACGTCGCCTGCGACGAGGGCATGGGCTTCACCTGGGCCCGCCCGACGACCTTCGGCGATCCGATGCCCACGGTCGGTCCCGGCTGCCACTACTACGGGGTGGACCACAGCCCCTCCCATCTGTGGAACTCGGCCACGTGGGAGATCAGTGAGGCGCTGCTCCCCTATCTGCGCAAGGTGATGAGCGGCCCCGCGGCATGGGACGCCGACGCCACGATCAGCAACGCCATCGAGATCCGCGACGGCGTCGTCATGAACCCGAAGATCCTCTCGTTCCAGCACCGGGCGGCCGACTTCCCGCACACCCGCGGGATGCCGGACCCGGCGGTTCTCACCCCGGCGCTGCACTCCTCCGCGCAGCCGGTCTGACGCACCTGAGGTCCGACGCGCTCCGGCCCGGCAGGGTCACTTCCCGGGCGGGAGCGTCGTCACCGGCCGGTCGTCCCGCAGTTCCGCGAAGAGCTGCCGTGCCCGGCGGTCGTCCCACTTCACGGCGCTGCCCTTGGTGGTGGCGAAGCCGGGGTCGGACACGGGCACGTTGATCTGCCTGCCGTTGCCCGCCGAGACGCTCCGCATCGCCTGGAACAGCGACATGAGGTCCCGTAGGCCCGTGTCCTGGTCGACCACGAGCGTGTCGAGGCCCGCGCCGAGTGTCGGGAAGGACCTGGCGGGGTTGAGGAGCGTGCCGGGGGTGACCGCCTTCTTGGCGAGCGCGGTCAGGAACTTCTGCTGGTTGCGGGTGCGGCCCAGGTCGCCCTCGGCCTCCTGCTTGCGCTGCCGGACGAACGCCAGCGCCTCGGCGCCGTCGAGGGTCTGGCAGCCCTGGCGCAGGTCCGCGCCGGACTTCTCGTCCTTGACGGCGCGGTCCAGGCACATGTCCACTCCGCCGACCGCGTCCACCACCCCGACGAAGCCCGCGAAGCCGATCTCCGCGTAGTGGTCGATGTGCAGCCCGGTGTTGCGTTCCACGGCCCGTACGAGCAGGTCGGGGCCGCCCAGCGAGAACGCGGCGTTCAGCTTGTTCGGCTCGGCGCGGTAGCTCCTGCCGGTCTCGGGGCGGACGTACGGCGGAACCGTCACCCACGAGTCGCGCGGCAGACTCATCATCGTGGTGCCGTTCGCGCCGGTGTGCAGCAGGATCATCGAGTCGGTGCGACGGCCCTCCGCCGAGCCGGTGCGCAGGCTTTTCCTGGCCTGCTCGGACAGCCCGGCGCGGCTGTCGGAGCCCACGATCAGGTAGTTGGTGCCCTTTCCCCCCTGCGGGCGGTCCGGCAGCGCGCCGAGGTCGACCTCCTGGTCGAGCTTGGTGTCGGCCCACACATACGTCCCGGCGGCGGAGGCCACCAGCGCGACGACCAGGAGGATCGCGAGCCGCGTGACCTTGCGGCGCCGGCTGGGGGGCGGCTTGGGAGACCTGCCGCCTCCCGCGTCCCCCGGCGGCCGGCGTCCGTGCCCGGTGCGACCCGGGGTGGCGGGCGAGGGCATGCCCGGCAGTGGTGCCGTACGGGTCGAGGGCGAGGACGCGTTCCCGCGTGCCACCCGGCCCGTGACGCCGCTGGGAGGCTGTGCCGCACCACCGCTCCGGTCATAGCCCACCGGCAGGTCGGTCCCTTCGCTCATCGCCCTGTCCAGTCCCTCACCACATGGGGTCATCTCGTCGGCACGCTCTTATACGGCGTCGGACCCTCGATCTGTTCAGCCGCCGTGCCGGAACGCTTCATGCGCTGCCACTTCAGCCGGCTGCCGAGGAGCACCGCGACCACGGACTGGATGACGACCAGGTACATCAGCTGCCGGTAGACGACGAGTTGGAACGGCATCCACCACAGGGTCCGTACGCGCTCCCCGTCGAGCTTCAACGCGTAACCGGCGCAGAGCAGTTGGACGGCCATGAAGCCGAACCACACCCCGGCCGACGTGAGCGGGTCGAGGAACAGCACGCCGTACAGGGCGAACACGTCGATGACGGGCGCGAGGAGTGGCAGGGCGACCTGGAAGAGCGCGAGGTAGGTGAGTCCGCGGCGGCCGAAGCGTCCCGCGACGCCCATCTCCCGGACGGCACCGCGGTGCTTCCACATCGACTGGATCGTGCCGAAGCACCAGCGGTAGCGCTGACGCCACAACTGCCGCAGCGAGGTGGGTACTTCGGTCCAGGCGACGGCGGACTCCTCGTAGAGCACCCGCCAGCCGGCCCGCCACAGGGCCATCGTGAGGTCGGTGTCCTCGGCGAGGGTGTCGTCGCTGACCCCGCCGACGCCGACGACCGCGTCCCGGCGGAACGCCCCGATGGCGCCGGGAACGGTGGTCATGCACTCCAGCACCTCGAACATCCGGCGGTCGAGGTTGAAGCCGAAGCAGTACTCCAGGTGCTGCCACTTGGCGAGCAGGCCCCGTCGGTTGCCGACCTTGGTGTTGCCGCTGACCGCGCCCACGGCGGGGTGCGCGAGCGGCTGGACCAGGTGGTGGATGGCGTCCGGTTCGAAGACGGTGTCGGCGTCGACCATCACCAGGATGTCGTGACTCGCGTGCCCCAGACCGGTGTTGAGGGCCTCGGCCTTGCCTCCGTTGGGCTTGCGGACCACCAGCACGCGCGGATCCTCGATGCCTTCGGCGAGTTCCGCCGTACGGTCCGTCGAGCCGTCGTCGATGACGATGATCTCCAGCTGGGGGTAGTCGGAGGCGAGCAGGGAGTGGACGGTGGACTCGATCCCGGCCTCTTCGTTGTAGGCGGGCACGAGCACCGTCACGGGTTCGGCGACCTCCTGCAGCCAGGGCGCGCCGGGCCTGGAGCGTTCGAGCCGGCGGACGTGCGCCCGGGCGAAGAAGACGAGCAGCACCAGCCGCAGCACCCCGAGGGCCCCCGCGATACCGAGCACCCAGGTCATCGCGTTCGAGAACGCGCGCCCCAGGGTGGTGGCCCAGACGAGGGCGGTGCCGCGCCAGCGCTCGAAGGCCGAGACCGGCTCGTACGGGGTCAGCCGGAGGCCGGCCGAGACGGTGGTGAAGCGGTCGACGCCCGGGTTCTTGAGCAGCTTCTCCGTCTCCCGGTACGCGGTCGCGGTCTGGCTGAGCTGCCGGACCAGGCCCTGGGCCGGTTTCCGGGACCCCTTGTCGGCGGCGACGAGGACGTATCCCTGGGCGGCGGCGCGGCGCGCGGCGGTCCACTCACGGCCGCAGAGGGTGTCCGGCGAGGTGGTCCGCGGCATCCGCAGCAGATTGGTGCGGATGCCGGTGGTGCCCGCCAACGCGGCCTGGGTCAGGTCCAGTTCGGCGGAGAATCGGGCGGACGACGCCTCGCCGAGGGCGCCCCCGGTGTAGGTGTTCGAGCCGATCTCGTGCCCCTCGGCGCGGATCCGTCGCACCAGGTCCGGATGGCGGGTCGCCTGGGAGCCGAAGAGGAAGAAGGTGGCGCGCGCCCGGTGCTGTTTCAGCAGGTCGAGCAGGCGTGGGGTCCACACGGGGTCGGGGCCGCCGTCGAAGGTGAGCGCGACGGTGCGGGCGGGCATCGAGGCGGTCTGTATCCCGTTGCCGTTGATCCCCACCACGGGACCGCCGCCGGCCACGGCATCGGGCGCGGGTGAGGTGCAGGCGGACCGCGTCGTCGCGTCGTCCACCTCGTGGTTGGTCCAGCCCTCGAAGAGCAGGGCCGCGAACATCGCGGGCAGGACGAGGATCAGTAGCAGCCAGTGTGCGCGCGGGTCGCGGGACTGCTTGTGCCGAGCCTTCACGGGCCGTCGTCCCCCCTCTCGGCGACTATGCGGTACGGCTCCCGCGTGGTGTGTTCGGCGTGGTCCGCGGACAGGCCGAGGCGCGTCCGGCCGCCTCGTGGGTCCGGGTGCCGGGTCGTTCTTCTCCAGCCGTGAACGTCGGCGCGCGATGCGCGAGGGGATGTCGTCTTCCACTGCCGGATGGGGCTGGCGCTACGCATGGGGCGCGAGTCTAGCCACAGCTTTGCGACTGCACGTCCGCAACAGCGAGCCTCACAGAAAAGCGGCGAATCCTGTCACGCCCGTGAGTGCGCGGCACCCGGTCCTCGTCAAGGGGCAAGCGGGGCAAGCGTTTTCGGGGCGCCGAGGCGTCGGGCCGCGGCCGAGGCGGCGAACCGTGGTGCCGCGGGCGCTCCTGTCAGTGGTCGGCCTTAGCGTGGCCGCGTGACATCACTCATACATTCGTACACCTACTTACAACCCTCGGCCGTGAGCGAGTCCTCGGCCGGACGCACCCTCGCGCTGGAGACCTCGGGCGGCGCGACCCCGGTCGGCGAGGTCGCCAACCCGCGGTTCTTCCACGGGTTCCTGACCGCGCCGGCCGCCGCCGCGGCTGCGATGCTGACGGTCGCCGACGTGGCCGCCACCCGCTACCACCAGCCGGCGGCGTCCGCCTCGCTGGACCCGGTGGTGACGGCCGACGGGGACCGCCTGCGGATGGAGTCCTTCTCCGGCTGCTGCGGGGTGTACGCGCGCCTCGACGTGCTGGCGCCCGGCCTCGACGGTGACGACGTCGGCCACGGCACCACCAACGTCGACATCAACTCCCCGCTCCGCAGGGCCCTCGCCAGGATCGGCGGACTCGACCCCCTGCAACTGACCGTCGGACCCGGCGAGTTGGCGGTCACGACCTTCGACGGACGGTACGTGGAGAAGCGAGTCCCGCTGCCCGAACGCTGGTTGCGAGGCTTCGCCGAGGCACAGGTGCTCGCGGCGGGCTTCACCCTGCGTGCCGAGATCCCGGCCACGGAGGCGTCCGCCTTCCTGCGGACACTGCCACGCCCCACCCTCCGGTCCGGTGCCCGTACGACGCGCTGGGCGGTGCCCGTGGGCGGCCGCACCCTGCGCCCCACGAGCAGGCCGTCGCCGGACGCCGTGTGCCTGCCCGGCCCCGAACGACTGCCGGCGCTCCAGCAGGTGCTGCGGCACGCGACGACCGTGCGGGTGTACGCCCCGGTCCGCGCGGAGTCCGACGTGGCCGCCGTCGGCTGGGAGGTCCAACTGCCGGGCATGCGGCTGACGTTGATGCTCTCCCAGAACGCCTCGCGGGGGTTCTCCGGCGAGGGCGGCGTACTGCACGATCTCGCCACGGGAACGGCGGCGGCCGACGCGGACCTGGTCTCGGCGCTGCTGGCCTGGGAGCCGAGGATCGACGTGGCCGAGCTGTCCCGGCAGGCCGGCCTGCCCGCCGAGCGGGTGCGCGCCGCGCTGACGGTGCTGGGGACCTCCGGACAGCTCGGTTACGACCTCGCGGAGGAGGCTCACTTCCACCGGCACCTGCCGCTCTCGGCGGGCGGTGCGGAGGCACGCAATCCCCGGCTGCGTGGTGCGCGGGCGCTGGTCGCGGAGGGTACGGTCCGCCTCGACGGCGCCCTGGCACGGGTCGGGAAGGGCGACCACGTCCATGTGGTCCGAGCCGACGACGCGGGGCGGCTGAGCTGCACCTGTCTGTGGTGGGCGAAGTACCGGGGCGGACGCGGCCCGTGCAAGCACGCGCTCGCGGTGAGCATGGTCAGGGACACGACGACGAAGGCGGCACGATGAAGCTGGTCGAGCTTGTGGAGGCCGGCGACGTCGCCGGAGTGGTCCGGGAACTGGGCGAGTTGACGCCCGATCAGCGGGCGGCGTGCGCAGCCGAGTTGGCGTCCCACCGCGAGGCGATCGCCCGGCGGGAGAACACCGCGGAGACGATCGCCGCCCTGTTCGCCGCCCAACTGGGGTGTCAGGTCACTCCCGAGGCCACGGCGGCCTGGCTCCTGACGTACCGGTACTTCAGGGTGGACACCTGGACGGTGGAGGTCCTGAACCTGTACCCCGCGGCATGGCGGACCGAGTTGGTCGCGGTGCTCGGCGAACACGCGGCGGTCTCGGCCACGGTGTTCACGATCACCGAACACCTCGTCCGCGACACCGGTTGTCCTATGCCGACCTCCCTCGAGATCACCCTGGCTTGGCTGGTCGACCGCTACGACAACCGGGAGCGGCCCCCGCAGCTGCTGGGCGGAGCGCCGGGTGCCGATCTCCTGGAGCGGCTGCGCGCGGACGACTTCACACCGAAGCTCCTTCCGTCGGCCGTGGCGCGACCGGGGCGTTTCGTGTTCAGTCGGGTGGAGTGGCTGCAGAAAGCGGTCATCAGCCTCGCCGCCGAAGGCATCGTCGACCGTGGGGAACTGATCCACAACCTCTTCGCGGACATGGTCAGTGATCCGCCGTGGGGGCACCATGCGGCGATCGTGCTGGAGGCGCTCGCGCTCACCCCGGCCGAACACGCCGGGGTGGCCCGGGATCGCGCCACTCTGGTCGAACGTCCTCTGGAGCGTCTGCTTGAGGACGGCACGCGCAAGGAGACCGCCCCGTTCCTGGCGTTCCTGCGGGCCCTGGCCCCCACACCGGACGAGGAGGCGCTCGTGGTGAGGGACTACCTGGCGCTGCTCGACCGGTCGCTGCCGGTCGCCACGTACGCCCAGGAGGTCCTGACCGGGCTGGACGAAGCGGGGCTGCTGGAGCCCGAGTTGCTCACCGAGGCGTGCGAACGGGTCCTGCTCCGACCGGAGAAGAAGCTGGTGCGCGCCCAACTCGCCTGGCTAGGCCGGGTGGCGCGGCGGGAACCGGCGCGGGCGGGCCGGGCCCTGGCCGACGCGGCGATCACGTTCGGCCACCGCGAGATGACACTGCAGGAGCAGGCACTCAAACTGGTCGCGAAGCATCTCAAGGCCGCGGACGACTCGGTACTGACAGAGCTGCGGACCGCCGCCGAGCAGCTGAGCCCGGGGCTCTCGGCGCGGGCCGCCGAACTGTTCGGCACGGCCGAAGCGCTCGGCACGGCCGAGGACGCCGCCACCGGGCAGCCGTACGCCGACGTACTGCCCGCCGTGCCCGAACCACGCCCGGTGCCGGGCCCCATCGCGACCGCCGCCGAGGTGGTGCAGGAGGTCGCGGCGGTCGTCGCGAACGACAGGGACGTGGTGGCGTTCGAGCGCGCCCTGGACGGACTGGTCCGCCACGCCCATCTCGACCGGACCGCGCTGGCCGAGGCGCTGAAGCCGGTCATGCGCAGGGAACCGAAGAGCAGGGTCGACTGGGTGCAGTCCGACCTCTACGACGTGGCGGGGGCGGTACGCGGCGACGAGCCGAGGCCACGGGCCGTCCTGATGCACCGGGCCGTCCACATCAACCGGACCACCCCGAGCCGCAGTCACTCACTGGCCGGCTCGATGCTCGCGGCACGTCTGACCGAGGCGATGGACGTCATCGAGTCCGGCACCCAGCCGTTCCTGCTGGCCGTGCCGACCCTCGCCACCGGCGCGCTGGACGCCGCCGTACTGGTGGAGCGGGTCTCGGCGCTCGACGGACTCGGCGTCACCCCCGCGCCCGTCGACCTGGCACAGGCTCTGCTGCGGGTCACCCCGACCGCGGACCAACAGGTGCTGCGCGCGGCGGAGAAGCTCGGTTCCGACGCCGGACGGCGGCTGGCGCGCTGGCTGCGCGAGGGCGGCCCGGCGCACCAGGACTCGGAGCCGAAGGGGTGGCCCCACTGCAAGCCGCCGAAGCCCGCGTCGCAGGGGTGGTGGACACCGGCACGCCCCGGGGTCGTCATGGATCCCCCGCTCCCGCAGGTCGCCGCGTCCCTGATCGGGCCGTACGTCGGCAACCAGGGCCTGGCCGACCCGATGGCACCCTTCTGGGTGGCCCAACTGCCGCATCACCGCGAGGAGTTGATGGCACGCGACTACTTCGAGCCGCGCATGTCCCAGCAGGGGTGGCCCCGTAACCTGCCGTTCGTCGTGGAGTCCGGCGGTCCGGCGGGCTACTCGGTGCACCTCGCGCTGGCGCTCGGGCTGATCTGGCAGACGGACGGCGACGCGGTGGTGGACGCCGTGCTGGTACTCGCCGCACGGAAGCAGTTGGACACGGACCTGCTCGGACGGCAGTTGGAGGCGCTGCTGAACCGCGGGTGGGCCTTCGCGGACAAGGCAAGCGGCTCGCTGCGGACCGCCGCCGAGACGGGTGCGTACGCCACCGTGTGGTCCGTACTCGAAGCCGCTCTGCCCGGCCTGTTGGGCGACACCCCGGTCCGGGGCGCGGCGACCATGCTCGCACTCGCCGTCGAATGCGCTTCCCGCTCCGGGGCCAAAGGCGAGATCCCCGAGGTCACGGCACTGGCCGACCGCAAGGGATCGAGCCAGGCTCTGAAGAACGCCAGGCTGCTGCGCGACACGTTGCGCTGACGGGGACGCCGGTACCCCCGGCGGGTCCCGCGGATCCGGCGGAGTGACGGCCCCGCCCACTCATGGGCGGGACCGTCAGTGCGGGCGGGAGCGGACGTCAGCTCCCGCTACCGGGCAGTGGTCCCGTCGGACGCCACGCTCGACGCCGGCACCGGGGCGTAACCGGTGGGCCGGGTGGTGAAGACTCCCCGGCCCTGTGTACGGCTGCGCAGTCGGGTCGCGTAGCCGAACAGCTCGGCCAGGGGCACGGTGGCGGTGATCACCGCCGTGCCCGCACCCGTGCCCGCACCCCCGCGCGTGGTCGAGTCGGTGACCCGCCCACGCCGCGCGGCCAGGTCGCCGAGCACCCCGCCCACGGAGTCCTCGGGCACGGTGACCGTGACCTCGACCACCGGTTCCAGGAGGACCGTCGCACAGGCGCGCAGTGCCTCCCGGAGCGCCTGCCGTCCGGCCGTCCGGAACGCCATCTCCGAAGAGTCCTTCGAATGGGTCGCGCCGTCGGTCAGGACCACCCGCAGCCCGGTCACCGGATGACCGCCGACCGGCCCTTCACCCAGTGCGTCCCGGCAACCGGCCTCCACCGCCCGCACGTACTCCTGCGGTACGCGTCCGCCGACGACGACCGACCGGAACTCGAAGCCCGTCGCACTGTCACCGGCCGCGTCCGAGGAGTCCGGCAGCGGTTCCACGTCGAGGACGACATGCGCGAACTGGCCCGCGCCACCGTCCTGTTTGACGTGCCGGTGGACGTGTCCGGTGACCCCGCGTACGACCGTCTCCCGGTACGCCACCTTCGGCCGGCCCACCCGGACGTCCAGCCCGTGGGCACGCCGGATCTTCTCCACCGCCACCTCCAGATGCAGTTCACCCATGCCGGACAGCAGCGTCTGCCCGGTTTCGGGATCGGTCCGGACGACCAGCGAGGGGTCCTCCTCGACCAGCCGCGTCAACGCCGACACCAGACGGTCCGTGTCCGTACGGGCACGGGCCTCGACCGCCACGGAGACCACCGGTTCGGCGGTGGTCGGCGGTTCGAGGACCAGCGGGGCCCCGGGCGCACACAGGGTCGCACCGGCGCGGGCGGTCTTCAGCCCGACCACCGCGACGATGTCCCCGGCCACCGCCAGGTCCAACCGGTCGTGCCGGTCGGCCTGGACGCGCAGGATCCGCCCGATCCGCTCGGTGCGCACCGCACCCCCGTCCCACACGGTCACGGCCTCTCCCTTCCTGATCGTTCCCGAGTACACACGCAGATAGGTCAGCCGCCCGGTGGCGGTGGCGTTCACCTTGAACGCGAGCGCCGCGAACGGCGCCGCGGGGTCGGCGGCCCGCTCCTCCTCCCCGCCGTCCCGGCCACGGACACCGCGCACGGCGGGTACGTCCGACGGCGAGGGCAGATAGGCCACCACGGCGTCCAGCAGTGGTTCGATCCCCCGGTTGCGATAGGCCGAGCCGCACAGCACGACCACACCGTCACCGGTACGGGTCAGGTCGCGCAGCGCGCCTTCGAGGGTCCGCGCGGAGACGGCCGACTCCGCGCAGAACTCCTCCAGCGCGCCGGGATGGAGTTCGGCAACCGCTTCCTCCAGCACCCGGCGCCGTCGCCGCGCCTCGTCCACCAGAGCGTCGGGTACGGGCCTCTCCGCGACCGAGTCACGGCCGTCGGCCCAGACCAGCGCCCGCATACGCAGCAGATCGACGACCCCGCCGAACCCGTCCTCGGCGCCGATCGGCAACTGCACGACCAGCGGGGCCGGATGCAGCCGCTGCCGGATCGAGTCGACCGCCGTGTCGAGATCGGCACCGGCCCGGTCCAGCTTGTTGACGAACGCGATGCGCGGAACCCCGTACCGGTCGGCCTGGCGCCACACGGACTCGCTCTGCGGCTCGACCCCGGCGACGGCGTCGAACACCGCGATCGCCCCGTCGAGCACCCGCAGCGAACGCGCGACCTCGTCGGAGAAGTCGACGTGTCCCGGAGTGTCGATGAGGTTGATCCGATGCCCGTCCCAGCCACAACTCACGGCCGCGGCGAAGATGGTGATCCCTCGGTCCCGCTCCTGGGAGTCGAAGTCCGTGACGGTCGTGCCGTCATGGACCTCACCCCGCTTGTGCGTGGTCCCGGTGACATACAGGATCCGCTCGGTGACGGTGGTCTTCCCGGCGTCCACGTGGGCGAGGATGCCCAGATTGCGGACGGTGGTCAGCGGGTTGACGGGATTTCGGTGAGGTTCGGTACGCACGGCCCATGGCCTTTCGGGATGTTCCAGAAGGGGTCGGCGCAATTCCCGGACGAACGGGCCATGACCTACGCCCCATGCCCTACGGGCACGCCCGAACCCGCGCAACCGCGAGCGGATACGCATGTGGGGCGGGGTGGGGCGACGGGGGTACGGAGGTCAGGCGTTCGTCAGGGCCATCCGGGGCCGGCCGCGCAGCCGACACCGGACACCCGAAGACACGAGGATCACCTCGAACCGCGACGGGGGAACGACAACAGCGGTGCGGTAACGCATGGCTGGGCTCCCCTCAACGGTCACGGAGCGTGCCACGGTGGTGTGCGGCGCGCGTTGTGGGGCGAGTCTAGGGAACGGGGCGGGAGCGGGGCACCGGGTTTTTCGACCCGCCTCCCTGGTGCGTCGTTCTTCCTGCCTCGCGATCGTTCTTCCTGCCTCGCGCCATGTCCCGCGGTCCAGGATCTGGACGCCTGCGGCAGGCCCGGCCTAGAGTGCCGAAGTAAGCGCTTTCTGACATGGTCATGCCCGACGCGGAAAGGTAGCGCCTCGTGCCGCACAACGAACCGCCGCACCATGAACCGCTACGCGATGAACTGCCGTGCAACGAACCGCCCTACGCCGAATCACGGAGCCCGTCGCCCGCGTGGACCCGCAAGTCGTTCCTGCGGGGCATGGCGGCCGTCGGGGTCGTCCCGCTGCTCCCCGGGGTGCTGCCCTCGACGGCCCGGGCCGCGTCCGCTTCACCGGACCGCTCCGGCTCCCGCTTCGCGTTGGTACGGGGCGGCGTGGCCGTCGACCTGTTCGTGGACCCCGCGGACGATCCCGCCGTGGTCCGTGCGGCCGGTGACCTGCAAGCGGACGTGGAGCGGGTCGCCGGAGTGCGGCCGCGACTGCTGCACACGCTGCCGGAGAAGGCCGCACTGCTGGTCCTGGTGGGCACGATCGGCGCGAGCCCGGTCATCGACCGGCTCGTGGCGGACCGGCGGCTGGACGTCTCCCGGGTGAAGGGCCGCTGGGAGGCGTCGGTGACCCAGGTCGTCGACCGCCCGCTGCCCGGGGTGGAGCACGCACTCGTGATCGCCGGGAGCGACCGGCGCGGAACCGTCTACGGGATCTACGACACCTCGGAGCGCATCGGGGTCTCGCCATGGCACTGGTGGGCCGACGTCCCGGTCGAACACCGCGACACCGTGACGGTCCCGTCGGGCCCCCTGAAGCGGTACGAGCCGTCGGTCCGCTACCGGGGCATCTTCATCAACGACGAGCAGAACCTCACCACTTGGTCCCACCGGACCCAGGAGCCGGACAAGAACATCGGCCCCGAGACCTACCGGCACGTCTTCGAGCTGCTGCTCCGCCTGAAGGCCAACTACCTCTGGCCCGCCATGCATCCGTACTCCGACTTCTTCAACAAGTACCGGGAGAACCCCGAACTCGCCGACCAGTACGGCATCGTCGTCGGTTCCAGCCATCCCGAGGCCATGCTGCGCAACGGAGTTCACGAGTGGGAGCCGTGGGCCAGGGACCACCCGGCCGCGGACGGCAGCCCGCCGGTGTACGACTACACGGTGAACCCCGCCGTCATCTCCGACTACTGGCGGGCGCGGGCGCGGCAGAACGCCGGCTACGAGAGCAGTTGGACGCTGGGGATGCGCGGGCTGCACGACACCCCGCTGGAGACGCGGTACGCCACCACCGTTCCGGAGAAGGTCGTGGTGATGAACGACATCATCGCGGACCAGCGCCGTCTCCTGGCCGAGGAGGTGGGCGCCGCCGCAGAACCGCAGATCTTCATCCCGTACAAGGAGGTCCTGGAGCTCTACAACGCGGGTGTCCAGGTGCCCGACGACGTCACGCTGATCTGGCCGGACGACAACCACGGCAACATGCGCCAGCTTCCCGACGAGGCGGAGCGGCGGCGCTCGGGCGGCAACGGCATCTACTACCACCTCTCCTACTGGGGCCGCCCGAAGAGCTATCTGTGGCTGGACACCACACAACTCGGCAAGGTCTGGCAGGAGTTGAGACGGGTGTACGAGCACGGCGCCGACCGTATGTGGATCTTCAACGTGGGAGACATCAAGTCGATCGAGACCGGGCTGTCCTTCTCCATGGACATGGCCTGGGACGTGGACCGCCTGGACGCCGACGACGTGGAGGACTTCCTCGTCGAGTGGGCCGGGCGGCAGTTCGGGCAGCGCCACGGCCGGGAGATCGCCGCGATCCGCACCGAGTACTACCGGCTCGCGGCGGAGCTGCGTCCGGAGTTCATCGCCCGCGGTCTGCTCTCCCTGGTCCACCACGGTGACGAGGCGGGCCGCCGGATGGCCGCGTACGAACAACTCCTGGAGCGGGCCCGGGCGCTCGGCGCCGAACTGCCCGACGCCTACCGGGACGCCTTCTACGAACTGGTCGAATACCCGGTGCACGGCGCGTACTTGATGAACCTGAAGTTCTACTGGGCGGAGAGCAACGCGCTCGCTGTCCGCCAGGGTCGCGGGGCCGGGGTGAACCGTTTCGCGGACCTGTCCGACGCCGCCCACGCCGAGGAACAGGCGATCACCAGGCGCTACAACACCAAGGTGGCGGGCGGGAAATGGAACGGGATCGTCAACCCGTACCCCTCGCAGATTCCCCAGGCACCGGGCCGCCCCAGTGTCACCCGCATCGCCCGGCAGGAGACGTCGGGGCTGGGGGTGGCGGCCGAGGGCAACGAGACCGGGACCGGGCGGCCCCTGTCCTTCTCCTCGTACACCCGGGGCCGGCGCTTCGTCGACGTGTTCAACACCGGCTTCCTCGCGCTGGATTGGACCGCCGAGGCGAGCCATCCCTGGGTGCGACCGAGCACCTCCGGCGGCGCGATGACCGAGCAGACGCGGGTGTGGGTGGAGATCGACTGGGAGCGGGTGCCCGAGGGCGCGCACGAGGCGAAGGTGACGTTCACCGGCGCCGGGAAGAGCTTCGACGTACCCCTGCGGGTGCTCAACGACGGGGAACGGGCGCGCGGTCGGGCCCGCGGCTTCGTCGAGTCGCACGGGTACGTCTCGATCGACGCCGCGCACTTCGACCGCCGGGTGGCACGCGGCGGAGCCCGTTGGCGGACGGTACGCGGACTCGGTCGCCGCACGGCCGCCCTGGAGACGGTGCCGTCGACCGCGGCGCCGATCACGGATCAACTCCCCACCCGTGCACCGGAGTTGCGCTACCGAGTGCGCTTCACCTCCACCGGGGTCTTCCGGGTGACCGTCTTCCGCCTCCCCTCCCTCGACGAACGCGGCCATCGCCGGGTCGCCGTCGCCCTCGACGACCAGCCGGTCACCGTCCTGTCGGGCCAGTCCGTCGCCACCGGCAACCGCGGTGACGCCTGGGCCCGTAACGTCGAGGACGGCATCGAGAAACTGACCACCACCGTGACCGTCTCCGAACCCGGCGAGCACGTCCTGAGGCTCTTCATGGTCGACCCCGCGATCGCCGTGGACCAGATCGTCATCGACACCGGCGGACTGCCCACCAGCTACCTCGCACCACCGGAGAGCTACCACCGCTCCTTCAACCCGGATCCCGTGTGACCCGACCCTGATCCCGTGCGCCCAGGCGAGGTCGATGCCGCTGAACCGCTCCGTCCCCATGCGTCGGTGGTACCGGACATCGGACTCCGTCGCGCGGGGCGGCGACCCCTGGCTAGCCCATCGCCTGGTTGCTGTCCCGGTGGCTGCCCCAGCCGTGCCAGCGGTCGATCTCGATCCACGCGCTGACCCGGGCGCGCTTCCGGCCCGAGTACTCGCGGCCCAGGTAGTGCGTGGACAGCCGGTCGATGTCGGCCAGGCCCTCGTCGTCACGGATCTCGGCGACACGGCCGATGAGGGTCACATGGGTGTACCAGCCCGACTCGTCGAGCACCGTCAGGGTGACCCGCGGGTCGTTGCGGATGTGGTCGAGCCGCTTGCGGCCCTCGTCCATGTTGACCAGCACGCGCCCGTCGTCCCAGAGGTACCAGGTGGCCGCGGACACCGGCTGTCCGTCGGACCGGAGGGTGGCGATGACGGCGGGGTTGGGCTTCCTCAGCATGGCGACCACGGCCTCGGGAAGCGGCGGCTTCGACACGAACTCTCCTCTGCGTCATGGCCTCACGTACGGCTTCACGTCCTGCATGTCCCCGCCCTGTGCTTCCGGCTTCCGGCTTCCGGCTTCCGGCTTCCGGCTTCCGGCTTCCGGCTTCCGGCTTCCGGCTTCCGGCTTCCGGCTTCCGAAGCGTGTCGGCTGATCCACGGGGACACACACCCACGCTGCCACATCCCCGAGCCGAGCCGAACCCGCGACGCCTCCCAGCGCGCACGCCGACGGAAGCGGCTCGGGCGGGGCCTCCGACATGCCCGTATGCTCGCCCGCCCGCCGTTGTATAACCGGCCCATGATCTACCACGCTGTGACGCTCGCTGACTGGACCGCCCGTCCCGACCGGGCGTACGCCCCCGCGTCCCTGGCGGAGGACGGTTTCGTCCACTGCTCCCCCGACGAGACGACCACGCTGGCCGTCGTCGACGCCTTCTACCGGGACGCGCCCAGGCCCCTGCTGGCGCTGCTCCTCGACGAAGCCCGGCTCAGCGCGAGGTGCGTATGGGAGGCGCCGGATCCCACCCCGCCGCCGGGGGTCGACGAAGGCGTCCTGTTCCCCCACGTGTTCGGCCCCCTCGACCGCGACGCCGTCGAACGCGTCCTGGAGATCCAGTGGGACGAGGAGGGCCGGGCGACAGGTCTGAAGGACCTGAACTGAAGGAGGAGGTCTACGGCTGCTCCGCGGACGGCCTCCCCGTACGACCCGATCGACCTCGTGAAGCAGCTGAAACGCATCGGTCAGGAATCGAGAAGCGTCGCCTTCGGGCCGCGGCTAGCGTGGCCGGCATGTGCTTCACCAGCCAGCCAGGATTCCCGCCGCGCGACGACACGAACGCGTCCCCGGGCGCGTCCCCGGCCTCCCCTCCCGACACGATCGATTCAGGAGTGACCATGACCGGCTCCGCCGCACAGGGAGTCAAGACCGTGCCGGACACCGAGGCGAAGCCGGCCGAGGCCCCGCGCTCCCGCGCCCGCCGTCGTCGCGACACCGAGCATCGGCTCGCCCACGACGTCGATCTGTGGGTGGCGAGCGCTTCGGCGGACGGTACGCCCTACCTCGTACCGCTGTCCTTCGACTGGGACGGCGAGGCGCTGCTGGTGGCCACGCCGGCCAACAGCCCCACCGGCCGGAACCTGGCCGCCACCCGAACCGTTCGGCTGGGGCTCGGCCCGACCCGGGACGTGGTCATGATCGATGGTGAGGTCGAGGTCCTGGAGATCGACGCGCTGCCGAAGGAGAGGGGCGACCGGTTCGCCGCGCACACCGACTTCGATCCGCGGACACTGGCCACGCCGTACCGCTGGTTCCGGATCTCGCCGCGCCGCGTCCAGGCGTGGCGCGAAGTGAACGAACTGGACGACCGCGAGCTGATGCGAGACGGCCGCTGGTCGGTCTGACGCGTCGGCCCGGCGGGCGTCGGGTCACCCCGGCCGACGCCGCCGACCAGGAATGACGGCGAACCGTTGCCGCGACCGGCGCCGACGAAGTAGAACCAGACATGCTGCTCGAAGCCGGTCGGATCGAGCCAGGCGACGCCGACGGAGCACCGCGCCAGCGGTCCCGTCCCACGGAGGGAGACACGATGAGCAGGACCACGAGGACGGACGCGCAGTCGCCTGCGACGCACGATGCCGACAGCCACGACATGATCCGCGTGCACGGCGCGCGCGAGAACAATCTCAAGGACGTCAGCATCGAGATCCCCAAGCGGCGGCTGACGGTGTTCACCGGCGTCTCCGGCTCGGGCAAGAGCTCCCTGGTGTTCGACACGATCGCCGCGGAGTCGAAGCGGCTGATCAACGAGACGTACAGCGCCTTCCTCCAGGGCTTCATGCCGACGATGGCGCGGCCTGAGGTGGACGTACTCGACGGGCTGACGACCGCGATCACCGTCGACCAGCAGCGGATGGGCGGCGACCCCCGCTCCACGGTCGGTACCGCCACCGACGCCAACGCGATGCTGCGCATCCTCTTCAGCCGGCTCGGCAAGCCCCACATCGGTCCGCCCAGCGCGTACTCCTTCAACACCGCCTCGGTCCGGGCGAGCGGCGGCATCACCGTCGAGCGCGGCGCCGACAAGACCAAGACCGTGAAGGCGACCTTCAACCGCACCGGCGGCATGTGCACGCGCTGCGAGGGCCGGGGCAAGGTCTCCGACATCGACCTCACCCAGCTCTACGACGACTCCAAGTCGCTCGCCGAGGGCGCGTTCACCATCCCCGGCTGGAAGTCGGACAGCCAGTGGACCGTGGGGCTCTACGCCCAGTCGGGCTTCCTCGACCCGAACAAGCCGATCCGCAGTTTCACCAAGAAGGAGATGCAGGCCTTCCTCTACGGCGAGCCGACCAAGGTGAAGGTCAACGGCGTCAACCTCACCTACGAGGGCCTGATCCCCAAGATCCAGAAGTCGTTCCTGTCCAAGGACAAGGAAGCGATGCAGCCGCACATCCGGGCGTTCGTGGAGCGGGCGGTCACCTTCGCCACCTGCCCCGAGTGCGACGGCACCCGGCTGACCGAGGGGGCCCGGTCGTCGAAGATCAACCGGAAGAGCATCGCCGACGCCTGCGCGATGGAGATCAGGGACCTGGCCGAGTGGGTCCGCGGCGTCAAGGAGCCGTCGGTGGCGCCGCTGCTCACCGCGCTCCAGCAGACCCTCGACTCCTTCGTGCAGATCGGTCTCGGCTACCTCTCGCTCGACCGGGCGTCGGGCACGCTCTCCGGCGGCGAGGCGCAGCGCGTCAAGATGATCCGCCACCTCGGCTCCTCGCTCACCGATGTCACGTACGTCTTCGACGAGCCCACCGCGGGCCTGCACCCGCATGACATCCAGCGGATGAACAACCTGCTGCTGCAGCTGCGGGACAAGGGCAACACCGTGCTCGTCGTCGAGCACAAGCCGGAGGTGATCGCGATCGCCGACCATGTCGTCGACCTGGGCCCCGGCGCCGGTACGGCGGGCGGCACCGTCTGCTTCGAGGGCACCGTCGAAGGGCTGAAGGCCGGCGACACCATCACCGGCCGCCATCTCGACGACCGGGCCTCCCTCAAGGAGGAGGTCCGCAAGTCCACCGGTGCGCTGGAGATCCGCGGCGCGACCGCGAACAACCTCCGGGGCGTCGACGTCGACATCCCGCTCGGGGTGCTCAGCGTCATCACCGGTGTCGCGGGCTCCGGCAAGAGCTCGCTCGTGCACGGGTCGATCCCCACCGAGGAGGGGGTGGTGTCGGTCGACCAGAGCCCGATCCGCGGCTCGCGGCGCAGCAACCCGGCGACGTACACCGGACTGCTCGAACCGATCCGCAAGGCGTTCGCGAAGGCCAACGACGTGAAGCCCGCGCTGTTCAGTGCCAACTCCGAGGGCGCCTGCCCGAGCTGCAACGGCGCCGGCGTCATCTACAGCGACCTGGGGATCATGGCCGGCACCGCCACCACCTGCGAGGACTGCGGCGGGAAGCGGTTCGACGCGTCGGTGCTCGAATACCGCCTCGGCGGGCGCGACATCAGCGAGGTGCTCGCGATGCAGGTGACCGAGGCCGAGGAGTTCTTCGGCGCCGGCGAGGCTGCCACGCCCGCCGCTCACCGGATCCTCCAGCGGCTCGCCGACGTCGGGCTCGGCTATCTCACCATCGGCCAGCCGCTCACCACGCTGTCCGGCGGCGAGCGGCAGCGGCTCAAGCTGGCCACGCACATGGGGGACAAGGGCGGCGTCTACGTACTGGACGAGCCGACGACCGGCCTGCACCTCGCCGACGTGGAGCAGTTGCTCGGGCTGCTCGACCGGCTCGTCGACTCCGGGAAGTCGGTCATCGTCATCGAGCACCACCAGGCGGTCATGGCGCACGCCGACTGGATCATCGACCTCGGCCCCGGCGCCGGCCACGACGGCGGCAAGATCGTCTTCGAGGGCACTCCCGCCGACCTCGTCGCCGACCGCTCCACCCTCACCGGCGAGCACCTGGCGGCGTACGTCGGCGCGTGATCGCCTATCTTGACGCGTATGCAGTCCTACACGATCGGCCAGGCAGCGCGGCTGCTCGGAGTGAGTCCTGACACCGCTCGGCGGTGGGCGGACGCGGGCCGGGTGGCCACGCACCGGGACGAGGGCGGGCGGCGCCTCGTCGACGGGCGGGACCTGGCCGCCTTCTCCGTCGAGCTGGCGAGGAGCGGCAGCGAGGAGGACGTCTCGTACACCTCCGTCCGCAACGCCTTTCCCGGCATCGTCACCGCTGTGAAGCTCGGCGATGTCGCGGCCCAGGTGGAGATCCAGGCCGGGCCGCACCGGCTGGTGTCCTTGCTGACCCGGGAGGCCGTGGAGGAACTGGGTCTTGAGGTCGGGGTGGAGGCCACCGCCCGCGTGAAGTCGACGAACGTGCACATCGACCGCGCCTGAGGGAGCGGGGGTGGCCTCCGCTCCTGAGGGGAACGGTGATGGCCTCCGCCGGTCACAACTCGGCCGGGAGGACGGTCACTTGGTGACCAGGTACCAGCGCGCGGTCAGGTGATGACCGGGTTCCAGTGGTGACCGAGTACGAGTGCGCGCCCGTTCCCGCCAGTGCGCCGCCGTCCACGATCAGGTACTCGTCGCGGATCGGGCGGCTGCGAGGGACTGGCTCACGGGCTACCACCTCCCGCATGACCGTACCCGGACACCCGCCCCACACAAACGCACATGCCACTCCTAAGGACAGCAACTCCGGCTCAGGCAAAGCAAAAGGGGACTTCCACCTTGCATGTGCGGCATGGTCGACGACACATGCGCGCCTACCGCGACCGCCTCGGCCGACTGCCGTCAGGCGTCTTCGGGCTCCAGCTCGAACGTGAAGTAGATGCCCAGCACGTAGGGCTCGTCCTCGTCGTACGCGAAGTCCCATGAGGTGTCGAGCAGGAAGACCTGGTTCTCCCCCACCCACTCCTGGGCTTTGCCGAAGGCCTCCGCGGCGGTTGCGGCGGGGAACTGTTTCCTGGCTACGGGATGCACCTGGCTCTCGGCATCCGTGTCGTCGAAACCCTCCGGAACGTCGAGGCAGAGATCGGGATCGAGCTCCATGGACTGCGCCCTTTCAGTCGACTGCCGGTACACGTGGACGGAGGCTGGTCCTGATCCTCCGAACACGACGCCGGGAAGGACGCCCGCGCGCCTGGAAGGGTTGCTTCGCGGGGCGTCGGCGATATGGCGCAAGTCACAACGAGCCGCGGTACCGAGAGGAGGAGCGGGAGCGTCCTCTCCCCCACGAGGATCATGCGCCGTCCTGCGGACGAGGCCGACGGACGTGCGGCCGGTAGTACGCCACAGCGCATGGTCGGAGACAGGGGGAACCGACGTTGCGCCGCGGATACAAGTGGGTGGACCGCGAACTGTCCCGGATGGACCCGGAGACCGACTGGGAGCGGATGGTCTCGCTCTATGTCGGCCACCGCGTCCCGGAGTTCGCCCTGGCGATGATGGTCTATCCGGGCACCATGCGCATGATGCAACCGAGTTTCGGGTCCGCCACGCTGGCCCACACCTCGAAGCTGGAGACGAGGCCCCACCGGCGTTTCCAGGACGGCAACGACTTCCTGATGGCCTGGATGGTGGACGGCTTGTCCAGTACGGCCGGCCGCGGGGCCGCCGCACGGCTGAACCGCATCCACCTGGCCGTCGCCCGCGGAACCCCGCACTTACCCGGCAACTTCGACGACACCGACGACTTCGTCTATCCACTGGTGCTGCTGGCCACGTTCGGCGACCGTCTCCAGACCTCGCTGGGCCTGCCCGGCACCAGCGAACCCATGAAGACCGCCTGGCACCGATGGGCGCAGACGCTTTTCCGGCTCCTGGAACGCGAGTCCGGCCCACTGTCCGACGAGGCGTTCCCCGAGAACTGGGACGCGATGAACGCGTTCGCCGTCGAGTTCGAGTCCAGGCCGTACGAGCCGACGGAGTCGGGCCATCGCGTGGCGACCGCGATGATGGACTTCTTCGCCGAGCGCTGGTTCCCCGCCCCCTTACGGTCGTTCGGCACCGACCTGACCCGCTACCTCGCGGGCGAGAGGGTCTGCCGACTCCACGGCATCGGCTGGATCGGCCCCCGCCGCGAGCGTGTCGTCCGCGTCTTCCTGAAGTCCGCGTTCCGCGCCCAGCGCCTGCTGCCGGACTCCCGCACCCCGCTTCCGGAACGCCTCCGCCGGAACCGACGAACCAACGCACAGCTCAAGGAACTTGAGCCGTACCGGGCCCCGAGCGGCCACGAGCCCGCGCCGGCGGAGCCGCAACAGCGGCACGAATGCGGCGTACGCGTACGACTGAAGGCGAGGAAGTCGGGGCGGCCGTCCCCATGACGTACGGAGACGCTCGGCAATCCTCGACCGCGTCAGCGGACCGTTCGCCCGTCACGGTTGGTGTGTGACGCTGACTTGCACGGTTATGGCCCCTTGGTTGTCCTGGACGCATCTGTCGGCGGTGTCGTTGATGGCGAGTTGGAGGGTGGTGTCGGTGGCTGCTTCGAAGGTCATTTTCCGTCCGACGGTGCGGATGGGGAGGTTGTCGTTCTCGGCGGTGAGGCGTGCGAGCAGGGTGCCGAACGGTGCCTGGGGTTTGATCTTGCAGTCCTTGGCGCCGTTCAGGGACTGGTCGATGGCCGTGTTGTAGCCGGCCGGGCCGGTCATGGGGATGTTGACGTGGTCGACGGTCCACCGGCCCGAGACGAAGCGCACGGTGACCTTGTCTCCCTGCTGGACGGTCACCCCGGTCACTGTCTGCCAGCCGGTGGTGGACTTCACGGCCTGGCGGGTGGTCGTGGTGACGGGGTCCTTCTTGAGCGGCAGCATCCCGGTGAGGAACAGTGCGCCGCCAACACCCGCCGCCAGTACCGCGGTTGCGGCCAGCGCCCACCCCAGACGCTTCGCGCTCCGGGGGCGGGAGGAGGGCTGGGGTGAGGGCCTGAGGGAGGTGGTGTGCGGTGCCGTCGGCATGGTCTGTCCGTAGGGGGCCGGGTGCCGGGGGCCGCTGGTCATGGTGTCCGCGTCGGACAGCAGGGGCGACGGCCGGGAGGTGTGGGCGGTCGGTGACGGCAGCGGCAGTGGTTCGGTGTCCGGGTGGCCGGCCGCGATGTGGTGCAGGGCGTCGCGGGTGTGGGCGGCGGTGGGGCGTTCGTCGGGGGTTTTGCGCAGGAGTGCCTCGATGACCGGGCGCAGCGGGCCGAGCCGTTCGTTCAGGGCGGGTTCGGCGTAGGCCACCGCGTGGAGGGTGGCGGGGCGTGCCGGTCTGCGGAAGGGGGACTGTCCGCCGCACACCGTGGCCAGGGTCGCGCCCAGCGACCACAGGTCGGAGGCCGGGCCGACGTCGGCTCCCGTCACCCGCTCGGGGGCCATGAACTCCAGGGAGCCGATCAGTTCGCCGGTGGTGGTCAGGAACTCGCCGTCGTCCAGGACCGCGATGCCGAAGTCGCTCAGGACGGCGCTGCCGTCGCGGCGCAGCAGGACGTTGGCCGGCTTGACGTCCCGGTGCAGGGTGCCGGCCGCGTGCACCGCCACCAGCGCGTCCAGCAACTGCAGTCCCAGGGCGGCGGTGTGCCGCGGGGTGAGCGGTCCGGTCTCGGCGATGTGGTGGGCCAGCGAGGGGCCCTGGACGAGTTCCATGACGATCCACAGCCGGTCCTCGGACTCGACCAGGTCATGGACACCCACCACATGCGGGTGCGGCACCCGCGCGACCGCACGCGCCTCACGGACCGCACGACGCAGCCGTACCCGCTGCTCCTCGTCGCTGTGGGTGAGGATGTGCAGTTCCTTGACGGCGACCGGACGGTCCAGCAACTGGTCATGAGCCCGCCAGACCGTGCCCATCCCGCCCCTGCCGAGGACGTCATCGAGCAGATACCGGCCGGCGATCAGCCGCCCCGAGCCGCGCTCCGCACGTATCCCCGCCTGGTGATCGCCATCTCCGGATAACACGCGCTCCCACATTTCCCTCCCGGCGGGGCCTGGACACCCACCGGCCGTCATTCACTCGAACGGGGGCGAGCATAGCGGAGCGCATCGTGCCCCAGAGGCCGGTCCGGGGCGGTCACGGGAGGGGTCTCCCGGGGCTGCTCCGGCTCGACGGCCCGGGCCTGCTTCGGTGCGGCTGCCAGGGCCCTCAGCGTCTCGAAGGCGGCCGCCGTGGGGCCGGCCGGTTCGGCCTGGTAGACGACCAGTTGCTGATGCGGAGCCCCGTTGACCGTGAAAGCCGCGAACTTGATGTTCAGGTCTCCGACCTCGGGATGCCTGAGCCGCTTGCCTTCCTGGGACTTGCTCTTGACCTCGTGCGTCTTCCAGAGCGCGGCGAACTCCTCGCTCCGGGCAGACAGTTCCGCGACGACCTCGGCGATACGGGCCGACGCGGGATCGTGGCCGTAGGCGGCCCTGATCTCGGCGACAGAGGACTGCGCGGCCTGCTCCCATTCCTGGTAGAACTCGCGCCCTGCCGGGTCGACGAACACCATGAGGGCGAGGTTGTCGAACTGGTCGAATCCGCTGTGGAGGGCCGTGGCGAGGGAGTTGGCCGCCATGATGTCGAGGGCCGGGCCGACCACGAAGGCCGGAGTGTGCTCCCACCCGTCCATCAGCTGCGACAGCTGGTGGCTGACCTGTTCCTCGCCCCGGCCCCGCTGGCGCTGCGAGGCGGTGAGACAGAGGCGGTTGAGATGGCCGGCGGCCTCCGCGTCCAGTTTCAGCGCGAGTGCCACGGCCTCGACCACCTGCGCGGAGGGGCTGCTTTCACGTCCCTGTTCCAGCCTGATGTAGTAGTCGGAGCTCACTCCTGCGAGCAGCGCGACTTCCTCTCTGCGCAGTCCCGGCACCCGACGTCGTCCGTATTCGGGCAGACCGACGTCGTGCGGCTTGAGGGCCTCTCGACGGGCTCTGAGGAAATCACCCAAGGGTGTCCCATTGCTCATGCGGCAAGCCTAGATGGATTCCGGCCGACCAGAAGTCCAGGTTGCACAATATTGGCACCAGGCGACACACACGTCTACGCAGCGTAGCCATGGATTGAAGTGCGCCCCGCAATCCTGGGTGTAACGCACCCACCGTCCGCACACCATTTCCGGGTGTTCTCCGCCTAGCCTCGACATCATGGACAACGACACGGGCCCCGACCTGGTTGAAGGGCTGGGTCGGTTTCTCCGCTCCCGCAGGGAACGCCTCACCCCCGCGGGAGCGGGACTGCCGGGCGCCGGCCGGCGAAGGGTGCCCGGACTGCGGCGCGACGAGGTCGCGGCGCTCGCGGGTGTCAGCCTGAGCTACTACAGCCGGCTGGAGCAGAGCCGTGAACTCAGCCCCTCGCCACGGGTTCTGGAGGCCATGGCCCGCGTGCTGCACCTCGGGGAGGAGGACAAGAGGGAACTCCTCCGGCCGGCCCGGCCGGCGACCCGCCGCACGAGGTCCCCCATCCGGGTCGAGCGTGTCCGCCCGCACCTGCGGCGACTGATCGAGAGCTGGACAAGGACACCGGCCTTCATCATTGGCCACGCCCAGGACCTGCTGGCCACCAACGCACTGGCGGACGCCCTCTACTGTGACTTCGCGCAGCACGACGACGTACTGCGCATGCTCTTCCTGGACCCCGCGGCGAAGACCTTCTACCGGAACCCGGAACGGGCCAGGAACCGTGCTGTCGCCGACCTTCAGCAGACCGCCGCGAGCACTCCCGAGGATCCCCGCGTCCTGGAGCTCGTCGGTGAACTGTCGGTGCGCAGCGGCGAGTTCCGCTCCCTGTGGGCACGCGAGTACACCCGGGTCCCGCCGTACGAGGTCAAGGAGATGTACCACTCCTGCGTGGGAGACCTGGAGTTGAGGCATGAGGCCCTCACCATCCGCAGCGCTCCGGGGCAGCAGCTCGTCATCCTGCAGCCGGAGCCGGGTTCCCTCTCCGCGGACCGCCTGTCCCTGCTGGGTTCCATCAGCGCGCCCGAAGTACCTCCCTGACGTCCGCCTCGCCTTCCCAGGAATGGGACTCCCAGGAAAAGCGCAGCCTTCATCGCGTCGTAGCCGACGGACAGACCCGAATACGTCAGCAGGAAATCCCCGAAAAGGGGAAACGACGAAAGAGGCTTTCCCCATGGCTACGTGGTTTGTCACCGGCGCTTGCCGCGGAATTGGTGCTGAAACTCCTGGCGAGGTTCTCCGTCCACTCCGGCACCAAGGCGTACATCAGCCACCTCACCCGGCTGCTGCCCGTCGAGCCCGGCATGGTCGACACGAACTGCCCGACCACGTCACCGACCCCGACGCGTCCAAGCTGATGGCCGACCTCATCCACGACATCGACGTACTCCAGAGCATCGACGTCGCCGAGACCGTCGCCTTCATGCGCTCGGCTGTTCCTCCCCCGCCATGACGGGTCGGCGGACAGCCGGCGGCTCGTAGCCGGTGGCCCACCCTCTGAGCCTGCTCAAGTCGCTTGGCACGGACGGATCATGACGGCCAGGCTGTTCCGCATGACAGGAATCATGGGACTGAGCAAGAAGAACAACTTCGTGCTGGCCATCCGGGACGCGGACGTGGTCGCGGCGGCCCTGCGTCAGGCGCTCGCCGGGGCCTCGCCTGAAGAGCGCCCGGGCCTGGAACGCGCTGCCGCACTCGTCGAGTCCACCGCCGCCGCCACCGAAACCCAGTTGCGCGCCCGCTGGGTCCGCTCCCGGCTGGCCGACGCGGGCTTCACCGGGGACATCACCTCGGTCGAGGCGGTGAAGGCACTCCGCCAGGCGGAACCGCAGCTGAGCCTGTTGGCGGCCGTACAGCTGCAGAAGGACGCGGAGGCGTATCCGGAGTGATCCGGCAGTCACCTGGCGGGCGAAGCTGCCGTTGGCGCCGTACGCCATGTCGCGGCACTCAGGCAGGCGACTCCGCTTGCCGCGTGCCGACCGAGCGGCGGCGGCCGGAAGGGACCGTCGGGGGCGAGGCAGTCGTGGGGAGGACTGTCACGGGAGAGGCCGCCGCGGAGATGACGCCGTAGAGCGAGGAGCGGCTCGAACTCCGGTCAGCGCGCTGGTGTGTTGAGTACGTACGTCCGGGACGCGCTGACCTCGCTCCGCAGCGCCGCGAGGTCCACGTCGAGAACCTGACCGTTCCACTTGCGGGGTCGGCCGCCCACCAGGACGCCGGTGATGTTGCGGGCGTCGGAGCCCAACACCAGTGTGCCGATGGGGTCGTTGAGCGGCATGTTGTTGAGATCCTCGGCCTGGACGACCAGCAGGTCGGCCTTCTTGCCAGGGGTGAGGGAGCCGGTGACGTCGCCGAGGCCGCTGGTCCGCGCCCCCTGGAGGGTGGCGAAGTCCAGGACGTCGTGCGTGGTGATGCGGGAGAGGTCGCCGCCGGTGCCGTAGGCGGCGTTGACCGCGCGCATCCGCTGGATCGCGAGCAGGGTTCGCATCTGGGTGAACATGTCGCTGGCGAGGGCGACTTCGACGTCGATGCTCAGGCCGGGGCGGATGCCGACGGCGAGCGCCTCGTCCACCGCGGGGATCGCGGTCTCCAGCCCGATCTGTGCGTCCGAGGTGGGCGCGAGGGCGACCGTGGTGCCCGACTCCCCCATCGCCTTCCATGCCTCGGAGGTCAGACCGGTGGCGTGGATCAGGGTGACATCGGGGCCGAGGATGTCGTGCTCGGCCCAGGACCGTACAGCCTCCGACGAGGCCGTACCGAAGACCGCGTCGACGCTGACGCCGATGCCCAAGTCGGCTGCGATACGGGCGAGTTCGGGGCCGTACGCGAGGACGGGGCCGGCGATCTCGTCGGTGGCCAGCGTCGCCATACGCAGCGTGAGCAGTTGGTCGTCGCTGCTGAAGTACTGGTCCTTGAGGCGGGTCAGGTCGGCCGGCCACTGGCGGTCCCACTCCCCGAAGTGCGGCCCCATCGAGGCGTGCACCCCGCGGATACCGGTGTCCCGCAGAGCCTCGATCGCCGCGTCGGAGTGCTCGCGGGTACGGGAGTTGTGGGAGAAGTCGAGCATGGTGGTGATACCGCTGTCGATCGCGGTCAGCGCCGCCAGCCTGGTGCCGACGTACATGTCCTGCGGGCGGTAGACGGTGGCGTGTCCGGCGAGCGTGGACATCACATAGCCGCCGAGGTCGTCGACGTCGGGCATGATCCGGCGCAGCTGGGTCTCCCAGGCGTGCCGGTGGGTGTCGACGAAGCCGGGTGCCAGGATCGTGCCGGAGGCGTCGACGACCACCGCGCCCTCCGCAGCCTCCGCGGTCAGGTTCGACCCGATCGCGGCGATGGCGTCACCCTCGACGAGCAGGTCGCTGTTGTGCAGGATGCCCAGTTCCGGGTCCATGGTGACGATGGTGGCGCCGGTGAACAGGATGCGCCGACGTGGATCGGCGGACCGGCGTCGCAGTTGTTCGAGAAGGCCGGCGCTGGTGGTGTCGTCGGTGCTCATGGCGGGCCCCTTTCGGGTGGCTCTTCGAAGGCGCCGCGGGAGGCGCCGCGTCTCGGCCGAGTGGCTTCCGGCCCAAGACTCGCTCCACGCCCGCACGGCAACCAGGCCGCCGTTTCCCTAGGTGCGGCACACCCAGGACAGCCCGCGGTGACAGGGGCTCCGTCGCCGAGAGGTCTGCCGAGGACGGTGCGACCGACGGGCTGCACCGGGGCACCGCTCGGGCTACGCCGGGGCACTGCCCTCAGTGGCGCGTCGGGCGTTCTCAGAGGTGTGCCGGGAACCATACGGGCGGCGTGGCTCTGGCGCCGCCGGCGCGGTGCGGTTCCTGGGCCACGCCACGCGATCCGGCCAGGTCGTGCTCCCCGCGGACGGACCCGTCAGCTGGACCGACCACGCCGACTCGCCGACGCGCCCGCCGCCGTCCCGGCCGACGAAGGCCGCTTCGACGGCCCCACGCCCCGCTCACCGCGGCACAGGCGTTGACCTTCGACAACATCGCCCGCATCGCCACCGACGTCACCGGCGTCACCGGCGTCACCGGCGTCACCATCACGAGGAGCCCCGCGCCCGACGACCGGTTCCGGCAATAGCTGACGGGCCGCGACGTCCCCGCCGAGGCGGCGGACCAGTTGCCCGGCATCTTCACAGCGAGCCGCGCCGCCGAGTTCGCCGTCGTCGACCCGACACTGGCCACCCTGCTCGGCCGCGAACCCATCCCCCTGAGCACGGTCCAGCGCGAGCAACTGCCCGACGACGAACACCGGCCGTCCGACACTGACGGATGCCGACCGCCCGACAACGACTGGCGCCGACCGGCACGGCAACATGCACCGGCACCGGCCGAGGCGGCGTCTCACCCCTGAACGAGCGGCACCGGAAAGAGCAGGCAGCTACTGGTGGCGTGGGCGAGCAGGCGGTCCTTCGTGTCGACCAACTGTGCCTGGGCGAGGGCGGTTTGACGGCCCTGGTTGACGACCGTACCGATGGCGCGCACCGTGCCCGTGTCCACGGTGATCCGCCGCAGGAACTTCACCGTCAGGTCGAGCGAGGTGTACGCCATGCCTTGCGGGAGGGTGGACTGGACCGCGCAACCCGCCGCCGAGTCGAGCAGAGTGGCGAAGACTCCGCCGTGCACGCTGCCGATCGGGTTGTAGTGCTCCTCCCCCGGCGTCAGGGAGAAGACCGCTCGGCCGGGCTCCACCTCGTCCAGGGTGAAGTCCATGGTGTAACTGATGGGCGGCCCCGGCAGTCGCCCCGCCCGCAGCTCGCGCAGGAAGTCGATGCCCGCCATGCGTCCGGCGGCTTCCGCCAGGGCCGCTGGGTCCTCCCACTGATACGTACGCGTTCGTCCCACGATCCGGCGCCTCCCCATCTGGCTTCTGCAAACGAAGCTAGCTTCCGGTTCACCTGACTGTCAATGACGAAGCCAGGCCCTTACGATGACGGGATGGAGTGGCTTGAGGTGAGCACGGAGAACTGCCCCGTCCAGCGGACGCTCGACGTGATCGGGGAGAAATGGACGCTGCTGATCCTGCGTGACGCCGCCAACGGAGTCCGCCGCTTCGACGACTTCCACCGCCACATCGGCCTGTCGGAGGCCGTCCTCAGCGACCGGCTCCGGAAGCTGATCTCGGCCGGCATCCTGAAGACCGTCCCCTACCGGGAGGCGGGCAGCCGCTCCCGCAACGAGTACCGCCTGACCCGCAAGGGCTGGGACCTGTGGCCGGTCCTGATGGCGCTGGGCCAGTGGGGCGAGACCTACGCCCCCGCCCCCGAGGGCCTCGTACTGGACGTCCGTCACACCGGCTGCGACGCCCCGGTCCGCGTCGTCGTCGAGTGCTCCGCGGAACACTCCGCCCTGACTCCCCGCGATGTCACCGCCCGGCTGGGACCCGGCGCCCGCCCTCGATCGTGAACCACCCGTCCCGGGCTCGCGGGCCCGCTCAGACCGGAGTTCACTCCGAGGGCCCCTGGCCCCTGGCCCCTGGCCTCTGACCTCTGGCCCCTGTCTCAGCGGCGCAGGGCGGTCTCCCGCTGCATGTGTGACAGCTTCTCGGGGTTGCGGACGGCGTAGAGGCCGGTGATGAGGCCGTCCTCGATGCGCACCGCCACGACGGTGTCGAGCTCGCCGTCGAGCCGCACGATCAGCGCCGGATGGCCGTTGACCTGCACAGGCCGCAGCGACACCGCGTCGGCGACCCTGCCAAGCCCCGCGACCAGCAGGCGGGCCACCTTGTCGGCCCCCACGATGGGCCGCAGCACGGCCTGCTTGACCCCGCCGCCGTCGCCGAGGAGGACGACATCCGGCGCGAGGATGTCGAGCAGGCTCTGCAGGTCACCCGTGTCGACCGCCCGCTGGAACGCGTCGAGCGCGTTTCTGGTCTCGGCCGGGGAGACGACCCCGCGCGGCCGCCGCGCCGCGACATGCGCCCGGGCCCGGTGCGCGATCTGGCGGACCGCGGCGGGGTTCTTGTCGACGGCCTCGGCGATCTCGTCGTACCCGAGGTCGAACACCTCACGCAGCACGAAGACGGCCCGCTCGGTCGGCTGCAGAGTCTCCAGCACGAGCAGCATCGCCATCGAGACGCTGTCGGCCAGCTCGACGTCCTCGGCCACGTCGGGCGCGGTGAGCAGCGGCTCGGGCAGCCAGGAACCGACGTAGGACTCCTTGCGGCGGCCGAGCGTACGCAGCCGGCTCAGTGCCTGGCGCGTGGTGATCCGTACCAGGTACGCGCGCTGGTCCCGCACCGTGCCGAGGTCGACGCCCGCCCACCGCAGCCAGGTCTCCTGAAGGACGTCCTCCGCGTCGGCGGCCGAGCCGAGCATCTCGTAGGCGACGGTGAACAGCAGGTTGCGATGGGCGACGAACGCCTCGGTGGCGGCGTCCGTGCGTCCGCCGTCGGCGAGCCGCCCGGCCGTGTCCTCTGTGCGCTCGCCGTGCTCGCTCGTCACCGGCTGCTCCTGCCTGTTCGCTGTCGACGGTGTCACGCGCACAAGACGCCGGTCGCCGCCGTCTTGTGACATCCATGAGCGGTGGCCCACGTCACACGACCGTCCGGTCACAGGGAGCGGGGCGCCGGCATCTCGTGTTCGGCCGGCGCGACACCACGCCGGCGCAACACCGCGAGAGGACGAAGTCATGGACGCCCGTTTCAACCTGTTCGGCAACGAGATCGCCGGCAAGTTCGCCAAGCGGTTCGCAGGCACCGGCCTGGTGATCCAGCAGTCGCCGCTGCCGAAGTCCACGCAGGAGCTGGTGTCGCTGCGCGCCAGCCAGATCAACGGCTGCGGCTGGTGCATCGACATGCACACCAAGGAGGCGACGGCCGCCGGTGAGACGGCGGTCCGGCTCGGTCTGGTCGCCGCCTGGCGCGAGTCCACCGTGTTCACCGAGGCCGAGCGGGCCGCGCTGGCGCTCGCCGAAGAGGGCACCCGGCTCGCCGACGCCCACCAAGGCGTGTCCGACGAGACCTGGGCCCAGGCGCGCAAGCACTACGACGACGACCAGATCGCCGCGCTGGTCTGCCTGGTCGCCCTGATCAACGCGGCCAACCGACTCGCCGTGATCGTGCACCAGCGGGGAGGCTCCTACGAGCCCGGCATGTTCGCCGCCGCCTTCGACTGATCGGCAGCCGAGTACGGCCGGTCCGGCCCGGTCCGGGATCATCCGATCCGGGCCGGGCCCGGGCATGTCCGGGCCCGGCCCGGATCGGATCCGCCCCGTCGTCGACACCGTGTTCCCGTTCGAGTCGACCCGCGAGGCACTGGAGTATGTCGAAGCAGCACGCGCGAAGGCCGACAGGGCCATCGCCGGGATGACGTGAGGGGCATGACCTCGTCGGTGCTTCGGAGCGGCCTCAGTGATTCCCGTCCGCCGCCGCGGACCAGCCGACGAGGGCGCCGCGCAGGGCGGTCACCAGGCGGGTGGCGGCCTCTTCCTCGGTGTGACCGCTCTTGATGAGGTCGAGGATGTCGCGGGGGTCGAACAGGAGGTTCCACAGGAACAGGGCCTCGTCGCCCAGGTCGCCGAGCCCGAGTTCCTCGGTGGTCTGCCGCAACGGTTCGGCGAGCGCCTCGGCCTGCGGCGCGAGATAGCCGGTGCCCTCGCGCAGCCGCTCCAGATATCCGCGGTGCGAGCGCATCTGCGCCATCGCCCCGCCGTGTTCGAGGACGAGCGACACCCAGCAGCGGGACACCGCCTCCAGCCTCGCCATGCCCCGGGTGCTCTGCCGCGCGCTGAAGTCGCGCAGTTCGGAGCCGACTTGAGCCCGGAAGGCGTGCAGGATCTCCTCGACGGAGGAGAAGTGCCGGTACGCCGTGGCGGTCGACACCTCGGCCTGCCTGGCGATCTCGGCCAGGCTCACGGGCGTCGGCGAGTTCTCGAACAGCAGCGCGGCGGCCTTGATGAGGTACCTGCGGTTGCGCTCGGTGTCACTGCGCATGGGTCGACTCCCCCGTTGCTGCGGAACGGCGTTCACTGAAGGGCCGAGAGGCCGTACGCCAGCCGGCGAACACCCTCGGAAATGGACTCCGGGCTGGCAGCGTACGACAGCCGCAGGTGCCCCTCGCCCCGGGCGCCGAACTCGCTCCCGGGCCGGACCGCGACACCGTGCGTGCGCAGGGCCGCCACGACCTCCACGGCGGGCAGGTCGAGGTCGTAGCGCGGGAACTGGTAGAACGCCCCCTCCGACGCGCTGAGCGTGAGGCCGGGGATCTCGGCGAGTCCCGCGCGCATGATCGCGCCGCGCTCCTGGTAGGCGGCCCGCATCCTGGCGATGTCGGCGTCGCAGGTCCGCACGGCGACGAGGGCGGCGTCCTGGATGAAGGTGTTCACGGAGCCGTTGAACGTGTTGTGGATGCGCGCGGCGGCCTGGATGAGCGGGGCGGGGCCCCAGAGGTAGCCGACGCGCCAGCCCGTCATCGCGTAACTCTTCGAGAAGGTCTGGCAGTAGACCGTACGGTCGCGCAGTCCGTCGAGGGAGATCGCCGAGGTGAAGGGGCGGCCGGTGTAGTCGAGGTCCGAGTACGCCTCGTCGGAGATGACGATCGTGGAGGTGCCGTCCAACAGGTCGGCGAGCGCGTCGAGTTCGGCGCGGCTGTGCACGATGCCGGTCGGGTTGCTCGGGTTGCAGAAGACGAAGAGCTTCGCGCCGTCGAGGGCGTCGGCGAGCCGGTCGAGGTCCCAGTGCAGGTCCGGGGCGAGCGGGACGGGTACGACGGTGCCGCCGGCCATGCTGACCAGGTCGGCGTAGAGGGAGTACGTGGGGTCCGGGATGACCACCTTGTCGCCGGGGTCGACGATGGAGAGGATCGATGCGGCGAGGCCGGCGGTACCGCCCTGCGTGATGAGGATGTCCGCGGCGGAGACCGGCGTTCCGGCGATGCCCTTCAGCTTCTCGGCGAGTGCCTCGCGCAGTTCCGGTTCGCCGAGCAGCGGTGAGTAGTGGGTGCGTCCGGCGCGGAGCGAGGCGTCCGCCGCCTCGGTCACCTGCTGGGGCGTGTCGAAGTCGGGCTCACCCATGGCGAGGGAGACGAGGTCGCCCTTGGACTGCGGCTGCTGCGTCCGGCGGGAGGCGGCGGCTATCCGGGCGACGGCCTCGGCGGTGGCGAACCGGGGCGGGTACGTGGAGACGGTTGACGGCATGCGCTCCTCCTGGAGGCGAAGTGCTGGAAGCGGGTGCTCGAAGCAGGGCTGGAGACGAGGTGGTCAGGGCTGCGGTGCGGCGTCGGCGGGGGCGCCCGCCCAGCGGCTGATCTCCAGGTCGGCGGAGGTGTCCCGCTGCCGGGTGGGGGCGACGACGATCTCCTGGAGGACGACGCGCTGGGGCAGGGCGACGGCCAGGCGGACTGCCTCGGCCACGTCCTCGGGCTGCAGCATGTGGGCGCGTTCCTCGGCGGCCGGCGGTCGCGCGCGGTTGTCGAGGATGGGTGTGTCCGCCTCGCCGGGCAGCACGGTGATGGCCCGCAGTCCCTGGTTGCGGAAGGTGTTGTGCAGGAACGTCATGAAGTTGCGCACCCCGGCCTTGGCCGCGCCGTAGGCGGCGCCGCCGAGCAGGTTGGGGTTGACGGCGGCGAGCGACGAGACGGTGACGATGGTTCCGGTGCCGCGGCCGAGCATGTCGGGAAGCACGGCCTGGGTGAGCTGGAAGACGGCCGTGAGGTTCACGTCGAGGACCTGGCGCCACTCGTCGTGCGGGAGCCACTGCGGGTTGAGCACGGTCGACGCGCTGCCCGCGTTGTTGACCAGGATGTCGACCGGGCCGAGGGCGGCGTGGACCCGGTCGAGGACCCGCGTCACGTCGTCCGTGCGGGTGATGTCCGCGGCGAGGGCGAGTGCGGTCCCGCCCTCGGCGCGGATCGTGGCCGCGACCTCGTCGAGTGCCTCCTGCCTGCGGCCGACGAGCACGACGGTGGCGCCGTCCCGGGCCAGGAGCCGCGCTGTTTCGAGCCCCATCCCGCTGCCGGCCCCTGTGATGAGCGCGGTCCTGCCGGCCGACGTCGTCACCGTTCCTCCTCCATGATCAGCATGCTCGACACGATCGATATGAGAATTCAAGTTCAAATGAGAATAGCTTCGCAGCTACTGCCGGGGCAAGGACGTCTCGAAGCCGAGCGCGGCGAAGGCCTCCGCGACCGCGTGTTCCAGCGTTCGGACCTCCGCCTCGCGCCGCGCGAACCGGCGGAGCGAACTCTCCCGGTCGGTCCAGCGGAACCGCAGCCGCCGCCCCGAACCGGCCTGCCCGAGCAGCGGCAGACAGGCCCGTGAGGCGACGCCGACGATCGGATAGCCCGCCGTCAGGCTCCGGTATCTGCCGAGCACGATGAGCTCGTCGGCGTGCGGGATCTGCAGCGCCCCGACGGGGACCCCGTGCGACACGATCTCGGTGTCGGTGTCCGGGTGGAGCACCGGGCCGTCCAGCCGCAGCCCGACGTGGTTGGAGCGGGGGGTGACGACGTACTCCGACTCCTCGATCACCTCGCGGATGCCGGGGATCGCGTGGATGCCGTGGCTCGCGACGACATCGACGACCCAGGGCCCTTCGTCGAAGCGCGGGACGGGGACGGGCAGCCGGAACAACGGCGGCTCGAAGAGCCGTCGCCGGAAACCCTGGAACTCCGTTTCCAGCAGCACGCGCGAGCCCCGGGTGACGATCTGCCCGAACCCCATCCGGGCGTCCGGGGCGGCGCTGCCCAGCAGGGTCTCCGCGGCGAGCGTGCCGTTCACGGCGAGATACGTGCGGGTCCCCCGGTTGGCGTCGGCGTGGACCCGTACCTCATGGCCCTTCCGTACCACCAGCGGCGACCAGCTCTCGACGGGAGCGCCGCCGACGGTGACGCGGGCGGGTGCGCCGGTCACGGCGAGCAGGACGTCGGCGTCGGGAACGAGCGCCAGCTCCCCGCCGAGGTTCTCGATCAGGGTCGCGCCGCGGGGGTTGCCCACGAGGAGGTTCGCGACGACCGCGGAGTGCTGGTCGGCGGCGCCGCCGGTGGGGACACCACGCCGTTCCGTGTCGCGGCGGCCGAGGTCCTGGAACGTGGTGGTCCATCCGGTGCCGGTGAATTCGAGCGCCACGGTTCTCATCGCCATGGCTGTCTTCACGGTCGTCACAGGGACACCTCCACCGGCAGCAGGAAGCCGGCGTCCAGCTCCGCCGCCTCGTCCCGCGTGACGGGTACGAAGCGCATGACGTCGCCGGGGCCGAACGAGACGGGGTCGGGGCGGGAGATGTCGACGATGGTGTGCGGAGTGCGCCCGACCACGCGCCAGCCGGTCGGGCCGGGGAACGGCTGGATGATCGCGTTGTCACCGGCGATCATGATCGCGCCGGGAGCGACGTCCGTACGCGGCTCGGCACGCCGGCGCACCGGCTTGGGCAGCTCCAGCCCGTCCATCATCGGAGCCATCGCGGCGCCCAACAGTGCGATCGTGAAGGTGGACTTGGCGATCGAGTCGACCAACTCGGCGGGCTCCAGGCCCACTTCCTCGGCGACGGACACCAGATCGGGGCCGGTCTCCTCGTCGAAGACGACCGGCACGGCGAACTCCCGTACCGCACGCGGGAGTTCCGGACCATCGCCCGGCGCCCACCGGGCCAGCAGCCGGACCGCGTACTCCACGTGCTCCGGCGCGGTCCGCAGCGGATCGAACTCGATGAGCAGGGACTCCAGACCGGAGACGACATCGAGCACGCCGTGGGGGCGGTGCGCGAGGAACCGGTCGCGGAAGGCGACGATCGCGGATCTGCGGATCGCCTGTTCGGCGTGGGGGACGGTCACCATCACCGCCGAGTCCCCGAAGGGCTCGACGGCGACGGTACCGAACGGTGCACTGGTCATCGGCTGGCTCCCGCGCGCTGCCCTCAACGGGCGAGCGCGACCTCGGCCTTCTCCTTCAGGACGTCCCGCAGGCCGGCGACGCGAACTCCCGCCTTGTCGAGCGCGGCCCGCAGCGCGAGGCCGTTCTGCAGGACGGTCGGGTGGTCTCCGTGCAGAAGCAGCACGTCGGCGTCGTGGCCGAGCGGTACGACGTTGCCGTCGACCGAGAGCACGGTGCCCTCCTGTACGACCTGGGCGGAGCGCTCGCCGATGAGCTCGGGGTCGTAGATCAGACCCTTTTCGTGCGAGCGCGAGACGGGCATGCCGTCGTCGCCGTAGCCGCGGTCCGCCAGGAACACGTAACCGACCTCTAGGCCGCGCTTGCGCGACTCCTCGGCGAGCAGGCCGCGTTGACAGATCACGACGTAGTCCGTGTTGTACGCGGCGATCGCGTCCGTGATGGCGCGGGCGTGCTTGGCGTCGGTCTGCGCGATCGAGCCCATCCGGCCGTGGGGCGCCACGTGGGTGATCGTCCCGCCGTGCACCCTTGCGAACGCGTCGAGCGCGCCGAGCTGGTAGAGGACGTCGGTACGGATCTCCTCCTCCGACGCCTCGATGAGCCGGCGGCCGAATCCGACGAGGTCGGGGTATCCGGGGTGCGCGCCGAGTTCGATACCGCGCTCCACGCAGTCGGCGACGGTCTTGTCCATGACGCGCGGGTCGCCGGCGTGGAAACCGCAGGCGATGTTCGACGCGGTGACGAGGCCGAGGAGGGCGTTGTCGTCGCCGATCGTGTAGTTGCCGAAGCTCTCGCCGAGGTCTGCGACGACGGCTACCGAGTTGATTCCCATGGTGTCTCCCGGGGTGGTGGCGGTCAGTGGGCTGCCAGCGGACGACCCTTGGTCTCGCGTACGAACGCGATGCTGACCAGGGTGATCAGGGCGGTGATGATGGCGGCGAAGGCGGGGATCAGATTGGACCCGGTCGATTCGATGAGCTCGGTCATCAGCAGCGGGGCGCTGCCGCCGAAGATGATCGTCGAGATGCTGAACCCGATGCTGTAGGCCGAGTAGCGAACCGTGGTCGGGAACATCTCGGCGAGCACGGTGTGCACGACGGCGGCGTGGCCGGAGAAGGCGATCGCGAGAACGGTGGTGCCGATACAGGCCAGCGCGAACTCGCCGGTGGTGATCAGCAGGAACATCGGGTACGAGACCACGGCCATCGCGACGGCGGAGATCAGCAGGACGGGTTTGCGGCCGATACGGTCCGACAGCCGGGCCATGAGGGGGATACAGACGGCGATGGCGACCAGGCTGACGGCGGTGACGGTGAGCGCCCGCAGCATGGAGAAGTTGTTGTCGTCGCCGAGCGAGGTCTTGAGATAGGTCGGCATGTAGACGAACAGCAGGTAGTAGCCAGGTCCGTTGAGCGCGGGCAGGAAGATCGTGAGCACGATCGCCTTCAGGTGCCGCGGGGAGGTGAGCGCGTCCTTCAGCGGGTTGCGTACGACGGTGTTGCGCTCGCGCAGTGCCTTGAAGTGCGGGGTCTCCTCCAGCTGGCGGCGGATGTAGAAGCCGACATAGCCGAGCGGGACGGCGACGAGGAAGGGGATCCGCCAGGCCCAGGAGGCCATGGCGTCGTCGCCGAGCGTCGAGATGAGGATGGCCGAGAAGGCGCTGCCGACCATGAGCGCGATGAACGAGCCGACGGCGATGAAGCTCATCATGTAGTTGCGGCGGGCGTCCGGGGCGTACTCGCCGACGAACGACATGGCGCCCGCCACCTCGCCACCGGCCGAGAAGCCCTGCAGCACACGGAGCGCGACCAGCAGCACGGGCGCGGCGACGCCGATGGCGGCGTGGGAGGGGATGAGGCCGATCGCCGCCGTGGCGGCGGAGATCAGCACCAGCAGGGTGGCCAGCAGTCTCTTCCGCCCGAGCCTGTCTCCCAGGTAGCCGCAGATGACGCTGCCGAACGGCCGCGCGACGAAGCTGACGAGGAAGCCGACGTTGGTGAGGAAGAGCCCGCCGGCTTCCGCCTCCCCCATGACGTTGATCGCGAGATAGGTGACGAGCAGGCCGTAGATGCCGTAGTCGTACCACTCGACGAAGGAGCCTATGGCTCCGGCGACCGTGACCTTGCGGACCATCTTGCCGTCGGCCGTGACCACACCGGCCGTGGTCGCGTCGAGCTGGTCCGACGATGCGTCGTGACGATCTGACGTCGTGTCGAGCCGATCTGACGTTGTCATACGTTCACCTTCGGTCGCGGACTCCGGGGACGGTGTCCTGAACAGTCGTACGCTGAACGTCGTCGCTGCCTGCGGTGGCCCATGTGCCGGGGTGTTCCGCCTGCGTTCCGGATCCTCGTGGGAAGGCGACGATGACACCTCGGCGGTAGAGCGGGCCTCGGTGTCGTCGGAGGATGTTCTGGAGGTGTCGGTGGACGGCTGGTGACGCCCCCACCCGCCCCGTTCGCGCCAGTGGAGCACGTTCTGGAGCGGATCGTAGGGGCACATCCGAGCCAAGTTGCGACTCAAATCTCGAATGAGAATAGATTCGCATTCCGAGGCGGTCAAGGATGGAAGTTGCCTCCAGGTAAAACTTGTGGTTCCGGCGTGATTCCACCCTCGGCCACCAGGACTTCACCGGAGAGACGGCGGTCCGGCGACCGCCCACCGGCCGGCCATCGACCACCCAAAAGCCGGCCGACAGCCGCCCGCGAGCCCGCCACCCCCCACCGCGCCCCGGTGCCACCGCGCCGATCGGGCACCACACTCCCCGGCCGGTCCACAAGGCGCCGACCAGGCCACACTCCCGGCCGCAGGCTCCGGGCGACGGGGCCCGCCAGGCCGTCGCCACCCCGGCCCGCCCTTGTCTCGGGGCACGGATGGATGCACACTGACTCTCGCGAAACGCGAAACCTTTCGCATTTCCCGGCCGCGACGGGGCGGACGGGCCCTTGGCTCCCATCCCCGACACCACCCGCAGGAGACTGTGATGACCGAAGACAACGTGCGTGTGGCTCCTGCCTGGGAGCGCCCGGACCAGCAGCTGCTTCAGCGGTTCCGCGAGCATTCCGTGGCCAATCTCGGCGACGCCCTGGACCGGCTGAACATCGTGGACGGCGGGATCTCCCCGGTCTGGAGCGGAGCGAAGGCGGTCGGCACCGCGCTGCCCGTACTCACCGTCGCCGGTGACAACAAGGCGGTGATCGCCGCGCTCGACCACATCCGCCCCGGGGACATCCTGGTCATCAACGCCTTCGGCTACGAGGGCCGCGCCATCATCGGTGACAACCTCGCCCAGCGGTTCGACGTGTTCGGCGCCGTCGGCGCGGTCGTCGACGGCTACGTCCGTGACGGCGCGATCGTCGAGAAGCTCGGCGTACCGGTCTTCGCACGTGGGCTCACGCCCGCCGGCCCCTTCAAGAACGGACCGGGCACCATCGGCGAACCCGTCGCTCTCGGTGGTGTCGTGGTGAACCCGGGCGACATCGTCGTCGCCGACGGCGACGGCGTCATCGTCATCCCACCCCATCGCGCCGAAGAGGCGCTGACGGCGGTCGAGGCGATCGTCGCCCGCGAGGCCGACCTCGACGCCGAGGTCGCGGAGCTGCGGAGTCGAAACGCCTGATGGGAACCGAGGAACGAGCCCCCGGCAGGCTCCGCGTCGCGGTCGCCGCGCCGCTGTCGGAGGACAACTGCGCGCGGATCCTGGCGCTGGAACCACGGATCGACCTCGTCGTCGACCAGGCGCTGCTCCCGCCGATGCGGTGGCCGGCCGACTTCGCCGGTGACCCGACCTGGCACCGCACGCCGGCACAACAGCGGGCCTACGAGGAGTCCCTCGACTCGGCCGACGCGCTCTACGGCATCCCCGACGTGGACCCGGCCGCCCTGGCACGGACGGTCCGCGCCAACCGGGGGCTGCGCTGGGTGCACACGATGGCCGCGGGCGGCGGCAGCCAGGTGAAGGCCGCGCGGCTCGCCGCCGACGAACTCGAACGGGTCCTGTTCACCACCTCCGCCGGAGTGCACGGACAGCCGCTCGCCGAGTTCGCCGTCTTCGGCGTGCTCGGCGGAGCCAAGGGTCTCCCCCGCCTGGTCCGAGGGCAACGGGATCACGAGTGGGGCGGCCGTTGGACGATGGGGCAGGTGAGCGAGCAGACGATCCTGCTGCTCGGCCTCGGCGGCATCGGCCGGGTCGTCGCCCGGAAGCTGCACGCGCTGGGCGCGAGGGTCATTGGAACGAGCAGGAGCGGCAACGCTGTTCCCGGGGTCGACGAGGTCGTACCCCTCGACCGGATCGCCGAGGTGGCACCGACGGTGGACGCCGTCGTGAACACCCTCCCCGGCACCGCAGCGACCGAGCACCTGCTCGACAAGCGGTTCTTCGACGCCCTCCGGCCCGGTGCGACCCTCGTGAACGTCGGCCGCGGAAGCGTCGTCGACGAGGGCGCCCTCATCGAGGCCCTGGACTCCGGCCGAGTCGGCTTCGCCGCACTGGACGTCTTCGAGACGGAACCACTCCCGTCCCACAGCCCCCTCTGGAACCACGACCACGTCCTGGTGAGCCCCCACACCGCCGCCCTGAGCACCGCCGAGGACCGCCTCATCGCCGAACTCTTCGCCACCAACGCCACCCGCCTCCTCGACGGAGAGAGCCTGCTCAACAGGGTGAACACGGTCGAGTTCTACTGACGACCGGGCGAACGGACACATGGCGCCCACCGAAGACCGGCGCGATGCCCGACCCTCGATCCGATCGCTGCCGACGGGACAGGACACTCTTTACGGGCAGGGTTACGGGCATGGGGGCCGGTAGGCCAGGTTTCCGAAGTACTTCCTCCACTCGGGGCGAGTGATCGTGGGGCGGCTGAGTCGGCATACGCGGTCGGCGACGCGTTTCGGGGTGGTCTCCCACAGGCGGGTGGTGCGGTCCGCGCCCGCGGTCACCAGGCTGTGACCGTCAGGGCCGAATGCCGCTGCGAGGTACGAGTTCTCGCTGCTGAGAGAGGCCAGCGCGTGGGGGCGGCCCGGATCCGTCGTGTCCCACAGGCGGGCGGTGCCGTCGGAGCCCATGGTGGCCAGGGTGTTCCCGTCGGTGCTGAACACAGGCGAGTAGGCGGCGCCGACGTGGCCGTCGAGGACCGCTGTCCGGTGCAGGCGGCGGCCCTCGACACTCCACAGGCGCGTCTCACCACCGAATTCCGTGGTGGCCAGGGTGTCGCCGTCCGGGCTGAAGGCGACGGCGCTGACCCCCTCGGAGAGCGCCGGTGAGGTGTCCAGCCTCTTCGGGTGGCGGGGGTCGCCGACGTTCCACAGCCGTACCGTGCGGTCCCATCCCCCGGTGGCCAGGACGGTGCCGTCCGGGCTGAAGACGGCGGCGTTGGCGCCCCTGGAGTGTCCGATGGCGGAGGTCGACTCGCGGGGGCGGCGCGCGTCTTCGACGTCCCAGAGACGCACGGTGCCGTCCAGGCCGGCGGTGGCCAGGGTGTTGCCGTCGGGACTGAAGGCCACCGTGTTCACGTGGTTGCCGTGTCCGGTGAGGGTGGCGAGCTCACGGGGGTCGCGTGGATCGCTGATGTCCCACAGCCGGGCCGTGCCATCGTGACTGCCGGTCGCCAGGGTCCGGCCGTCGGGACTCGTCGCCAGCCCGCACACAGCGTCCTTGTGCCTGGTGAGGGTGGCGAGTTCGCGGGGGCGGCGGGGAGCGGTGATGTCCCACAGCCGCGCGGTGCGATCGTGACCGCCGGTGGCCAGAGTGCGGCCGTCGGGGCTCACCGCCACCGCGCACACGGCGTCGGTATGGCCGTGGAGGGTGGCGGTGGCAAGGTCCCACAGGCGGGCGGTCTGGTCGTCCCCGGCGCTGGCCAGCGTACGGCCGTCGGGACTGAAGGCCACGAAGACGGCGGCGTCGGTGTGCCCGGTCAGCACGGCCGACCGCTGCGGTCGGCGCGTGTCGCTGATGTCCCACACCCCCACGGTGCGGTCCAGGCCGGCGCTGGCGAGTGTGCGTCCGTCCGGGCTGATGGCGACGGAACGCACGCCGTCGGAGTGTCCGGTCAGGACCACCGACCGGGCCGGTCGTCCTGGGGAGGCCAGGTTCCACAGCCGCACGGTCCGGTCCCAGCTCGCGCTGGCCAGCGTCTTTCCGTCGGGGCTGAACACCACCCAGCTGACAGCGGCGGTATGGCCGGTCAGGGTGGCCGACCTTCGGGCGCCCCCGGAGGCATTGAGCGTCCACAGTTGTACGGCGCGATCGAAGCCGGCCGCGGCCAGGGTGCGGCCGTCGGGGCCGAAGGCCACGGAGACGACCGCGGCGCGCGTGTCGTCGCCGGCACGCAGCGTGGCCGTCGCGCGCGGGCTCCGCGGATCGGTGACGTCCCACAGCCGCACCGTGCCGTCGGTGCTCGCGGTGGCGAGGGCGGTGCCGTCCGGGCTGAACGCCACGGCGTTGACGTCGCCGGTGTGGCCGCGCAGCACGGCCGTACGATGCGGCCTGCGCGGGTCGACGACGTCCCACAGCCGGACGGTGTCGTCCCAGCTCGCGGTGGCCAGTGTGTGGCCGTCGGAGCTGAAGGCGACGTGGCTGACCTTCTCGGTGTGCCCGGCCAGGGTGGCCAGCGGGCGTGGGCGGTGGGGTTTGCCGATGTTCCACAGTCGGGCGGTGTTGTCGTTGCTGCCGGTGACCAGCGTGCGGCTGTCTGCGCGATAGGCCACGGCGTTGACGTTGTCGGAGTGGCCCGTGAGCCGGGTCGCGTAGGGGGTCGCGAAGGCGCTGAGCAGACTGCTGCGGGCCTCGGTGGTGGGGGCCAGGCGGTAGGCGGCGAGGCTGAGCTGGGTGGCGAGCGCCGGGTTGGTGGAGCGCAGTGCGGTGGCCTGGTCCGCGACCTTCTGGGACAGGGCGATGTTGCGCTGCCGGGTGGCGGTGCCCTGCGCGCGCACCGCGTACAGAGCGGTGGCCGAGGCCGTGACCAGAAGCACGGTGAGCAACAAGGTGAGCCGGCGCAGGCGGCGGGCACCGCGGCGTGCGGCGGCTTGTTCGCCGTCCGCCGCGGTCCGGCTCACGTCGAGGAACTCCCGCTCCTTCACGGACAGGGAGCCGCGGTCGAGCGCCGCGGCCATGTCCAGCCGCGTGCCTCGGTACAGCGCACCGGGATCCCGCCCCAGCGTCTCCCACGCGTGTGCCGCGTCGGTGAGCTGACGCAGGACCCGCAGGGCATCCCGGTCCTCGCTCAGCCACCCGTGAAGCCTGGGCCAGCAGCGGATCAGCGCCTCGTGGGCCACCTCCACCCGCTCGTGCCCCAGTGTCAGCAGCCGCGCTCGGGCCGCCCGGTCCAGGACACCGGCGATGTCGGCGCCGTCGGACTGCCCGGCCAGCCCCTCCAGCTCCTCCAGACGTGTCGGCCGCCTGGTGTCCTCCGTCCCGTCGCCCAGCGCGGTCAGCCGCACGAACACCCGCCGCGCAAGCTTGCGTTGTTCCGGCTCCAGCTGTCCGTAGAACTCCTCCGCGGTGCGGGCCAGGCTGCCCTCTAGTCCGCCCGCCGCCTCGAACGCCTCCAGTGTCAGCGCGTTGCCACGGCGCCGCCGCCAGGTCTGCAGCAGGGCGTGCGACAGCAGCGGAAGCATGCCGGCCTGGCCGTGTGCCTGTGCGGTGAGCGATGCCAACAGCGCGCCCTCGATGGTGCAACCGGCCTGCTGGGCCGGTCTCACCACGGCCCGGCGCAACTCCTCGATGTTCATCGGCCCGACCGGCACCTGCGCGTCACGCATCGCCTCCACCAGCAACGGATGGTGGGTGCAGTGGGCATAGAAGTCGGCGCGCACGCCGAGGACCACCCGGCACCGGCCGGACTCGGCCGAGGCCGCGGTGACCAGTGCCTCGATGAAACTCCGCCGCTCCGTGTCGTCCCGGCACAGCGTGAAGGTCTCCTCGAACTGGTCGACGACCAGCACGATGCCCCCGTCCTCCTGAGAACGGACGCCGATCTGCCGCACCAGCCGGTCCAGGTTCTCCGGGTCGCGCCGCAACTCCCCGTACAGTCCGCCAGGCGAGACGCCCGCCAACGCACCCAGCCGCACCGCGCACTCCTCCAGAGGCCGCGGCCCCGGCGCCAGTACCACCACCGTCGCCTCGGGCTGCAGGCGCGGCACCAGCCCCGCCCTGAGCAGCGACGACTTCCCCGAACCCGAAGCCCCGATCACCACGACGAACCGCCGGCTCTCCAGCCGCCCGGCCAGCTCCTCCACCAGTTGCTCCCGGCCGAAGAACCATTCCGCGTCCTGCTCCCGGAAGGAGCGCAGACCCGCATACGGCTGGGGAGTGCCGGGCTCCTCGGCGGGCTCGACGACGGCATGCCCTTCGCCGAGCCGCACCGCCGCGTCCCGCCAACGGCGCTCCCAGGCCGCCACGTCCCCGTCACAGGCGCGTACGTACGCCAGTGTCACGGCCAGCGTCGGCAGCCGCTGCCCGGACGCAGCGGAGGACAGGGTCGAGATCGAGTAGTGCGCCCGTTCCGCCAGCTCCCGATAGGGCGGGGTGCCGGCTTTCTGCCTCAACTGCCGCAGCCCCGCGGCCAACTCGCGTAACGGCCCCTCTCCGGAGTCCAACGGCCTCTCCCTGCGCGGCATCGCCGCACCTCCCCCTTGACGTTCCCCCGTGTCGCAGTGGTCGCTGCGTCGTCACATTTTTCAGGAGTTGTTTGTTCGGCACCAGTGACCGAACGCGAACAACACGTGTGCCGCTACACCTTGGGGCGAACGGTCCGGCGGCACTCCGCACCGGGCCCGGTTCCATGGAGGAGAGAACACATGAGGCGAAAAAGGCTCGCACTCGCGGCGGCAGGCGGCGCACTCGCACTGAGCAGTGCGCTGGGTGGTGCGCTGAGCACGCAGGCCATGGCGGAGGACGCGGGAGAGGTCACCGTGCTCGCCCCGCAGACGTACCAGAACATAGGAACGAGCCGCTGTCTGGACGACAGCGACCGCGGATTGCGCGCCGTGGGGTGCCACGGCGACACGACCCAGCAGTGGACCGTACGCGCCATCGGCGGGGTTCGCGAGCTGAAAAACGTCGCCACGAGCCGTTGCCTGGACGACAGCGACCGCGGGTTCCGCACCGTGGGGTGCCACGGCGGCACGACCCAGCAGTGGACGGTGACTTCGCTCGGGGGCGGCGCCATCCAGTTCAAGAGCGTGGGCACCGGCCGCTGCGCGGACGACAGCGACCGCGGGCTCCGCACCGTGGGGTGCCACGGCGGCACGACCCAGAGCTGGAGGTAGACGGTCCGAGGAGGGGACGGATACGTCAGGCGAAGCGAACGCAGCCGAACGCCGGACCTGACGACCGTGAAACACGGATGGTGCCGACCGAAACCCGGCCGGCACCATCCGTGTGCGTAAAAACTGTGTCCGAGGGGGGATTCGGCCACTGACGATACGGTCGTGATCGCGCAGGGAAGGCTCGAGCTGACTGGAAGCCGACCGGGCCGCACGTGACGATGCGCATCCTGGCAGCCTCCGACGGTCAACTCAGTCACAACACCCGGCTACGCCACGGGACCCGCTACCGCGGCTCCCGCACTTCCCGAACTCAGCTACGAGCTCTCCAGGTTGGACATCAGCCGAAACGCCCGTCAGTGTCCGGCGACATCGCCAAGAGCTGCGCATCGGTCCGCACTCAGCGGCCCGGATCCACGAGCGGCTCGCCGACAGCTCGACACCGCCAGCAACGCCCGACGAATCGCTCTGACATGGGCCGACGCCGAACGGCTGCCAGCGCTTGACTTCCTGCCCGCATCCGAGCGTCCATAGTCGTGGCCGACACGCCAAGCAATCACGGACCATCCCGATCGCCCACGCCGTCGACCATGTCCGCCCGGAACACCCGCGATGCGCACGCGCCTCACCCGCTTCCTCCCCGCAGGAAACGAGGCCCCTTCATGCCCGACACCACGATCGCCCAACAGCTCGCGAACTGGTCACCTTCACCGAACCAGCCACCGTCGACACGGCTTCGGCGACGGCGACGAAGGGCACCGTGGGCTGCCCCGGCCGTTCGGCGGCACCCGGTGGACGAGAGGGGCGCCCGCCGCCTGGCCTTCCAGCCAGCTGCGCAGGGTGGACTGCGGGATCTGGAGGTACTCCGATGTCTCCGTGGGAGTCAGCAGAACCTGTGTGAAAGGTGCCGACCATGACAATCCGCCTCCTTTCGTCAAGTGACCGTGCCGTCGCATCGTGACACATCCAGCATGCGACCGGACCGGTACGGGCCCGTATGGGCAGGGCCCCGGATCAGGGGTGGGGAATACCGATCTTGTCCAAACGGCCCAGGAGCGCCGGTTTGGCCCGGTGGGCCTCGCGCAGCGCCCTGGTTCGGCGGTGGTAGTCGGCCGACGCCTGGGGAGTACGGGCCGCTGCGTCCCGGAGGTCGGTGAGAAGGGTGACCGCCCGGTCGTAGGCGGCGGGCTTCTTCTGCCCGATCAGGTTGTCAATCTCTTCCCAGAGCGGCCCGGGGGCGGTGGCGACCTTGTCCAGGTGCGCGGCACGCTGCTTCTCGGCTGCCAGACGCCGCTCCTGCTGTGCCGCCGCACGGACCCGCCGTTCGCGCTCGATCCGTCCGGTGCGGTGCCGGTGAGCAGCGTCGAGCAGCTCGGCGGCGTTGCGGCGTGCGTGGGCAGTGGTGTCGTCGGCCCGAGTGTGAGCGGCGCGGAACCGTCTCATCAGTTGTGGCCCCACATGAGCCGCTCCGCCGAGGGCGACCTCCACCAGCAGGGCCTCCTTCTGCGCGACGGGCAGGGCAGCGATGAACGCCGCCAGCGCCTTGTCCTGGTCGGCCGGGGCGGCACCCGTGAGGGAGGCGGAGGCCTCGGTTGCGACGGCCAGCAGGTCTTCGTCCACCCGCAGAAAGTTGGCGAGCATCCGCTGAGGCCCTGTCAACTCACCAAGTCCGGCCGGCACCGGCGGCTCCACTGCGCGGACGTACTCCTCCTCGTCGTCCTCGGCCAGCTCCCACACCCGCAGGCCCGCCAGCCACGCCAGATACAGCGGCCTCAGGTCCCCGGCGGCGAGATCGACGCGCAGCTGCGCGAAGCCCCCCAGCGTCCAGGACTCCATGGCGTCCCAGTCCTCGTACTCCGCCCCGCCGTCCTCGGCGGCGTCCAGACAGAAGTCGACCAGGGTGAAGCCTCCCTTGACATGGACGCTGAGGGACTCCTCCAACGCGTACGGCTCGACCGCCTTCTTGGCCAGGGCCGCGGTGGGCAGCCGCAGCAGCAGACGGCGCGAGCCCCAGTTCGCGAAGTAGAGGTGTGCGTCGTAGAACTGCTCCACCATCTTCGTGGTGTTCCCGTGGAAGTCCCCGAAGTGGTACTCGTTGACGAACCGTGTCGAGGTGATCTCCGCACGCGTCGACAACGCCCGCACCTGCGCCTGCTCGTCCTGGGTCAGCGGCCGGTCGACGGCCAGGAACTCGTAGTACTGGTACTCACTCACGCTCCTGCACCCTACTCACCGCTCACCGGCACGGGTGGTCCGGGAACGCGAGGGCGGCTGCGCTGCGTGAGGCTTCAGCCACAGGTCCCGGAAGGATGAACGGGTCAGGGACAATGGCGGGGCGATGACGACTGATCCCTCCCGCGATCCTTCCCGCGAGGCACGCGTTGACCGTCCCGACTACGCGCCGTTCGCGCATCTGACGGTGCCCAACGCCGATCTGTACCGGCTCGTCATGGGTGCGTTCCTGGCGGCCAAGGAACGGTTCGCTGTGCACCTGCGTCCCGAAGACGTGTACGCGGCACTACCCCCGCAGCGCCGACCGGTGGAGGCGGACTCCGTCGTCAAGGCCCTGGACTCCCTCGTCGAGTGGGGAAACCTACGGGCTGATCCGGACACCGCACGGGTCACAGCGGTCGAGGACTTCTACCGCAAGCGGTTCATCTACCAGCTCACGCGGGCGGGTGAGGCCGCCGAGGAGGCGCTGGCCGGGTACGACGAGGCGCTGGGGCGGCGCGGCGCGCTGCAGGCGGTGGCGCTGCACGACATCGTCACCCAGCTGCGCGCCCTGCTGGTGATCGCTGCCGAGGAGGAACCCGACGCGGCCAAGGCCCACCTGGCGCTGTCCTCTTTGACGGGCCGGTTCGAGGCACTCGCCGAGAACGCACGGGCTTTCATGGGGTCGCTGCAGCGCACCATCGACCTGCACGGCGTCGAGGTCGAGGCGTTCCTCGCGTACAAGGACCAACTGATCCGGTATCTGGAGCGGTTCATCCAGGATCTGATCACGCTGAGCGGCCGGATCGCTCTGTTGATCAGGGAGCTGGAGGGGCAGGGCCAGGTCCATGGGCTGCTGCGGCTGGCCGCAGTCCGGGAGTCGGCCGACGCGGCTCCGGACATGGCCGAGAGCGCCGAGGCGCGGGCGTACGTGCGGTGGCTGGCGCGCTGGTCGGGGCTCGCGGCCTGGTTCGTGTCCGGGGACGACCGCGAGTCGCAGGCCCGTTTGCTGCGCGGTCGGGCACTGGGCGCGATTCCCCAACTGCTCGCTGTCGTACGTCAGTTGAACGAGCGGCGGGCCGGGCGCTCCGACCGGTCGGCGGATTTCCGTACGCTGGCCCGCTGGTTCGCCGAGGCGCCGGACGACGCCGCGCGGCACCGGCTGTGGCGTACCGCGTTCGGTCTGCATCCAGCCCGCCATCTCACCGTCGACGCCGACACCCTCGCCGAGCGGGCCACCCGTCCGGTGCCGGCGTCCACACCGTGGGCCGAGGCCGAGCCGCTGCGGATCAGTCCGCAGCTGCGCCGCACCGGGAGCTACGAGCGGCGCGGCAAACCGCGCAGGGTCCAGGACCGTTCCGAGGAACGCCGGCTGCTCGAAGAGATCGCCGCCAAGCAGACCACGGAGATCACCGCGGCCCGCGCCCGCCTGGAGACACCCGGGGTCACCCGCCTGTCCGGCCTGGGCGAACTCGACCCACTCGCCTTCCGGTTGTTCCTGCAGCTCCTCGGGGACGCCTTGGCCACGTGGCGGCCCGGCACCACCTCGACCACGGCGACCAGCAACGACGGCTCGATGGAGATCCGGCTCACCGCGCTCGCGGACGGCACCACGGCCGAAGTCCACACTCCCGGCGGCGTGTTCCACGGCCCCGACCACATCATCGAGATCACCGATCTCACCCGCGAAGTCCCCATACCGAAGGCCGACGCCCCACCGCAGGAGGACCGATGACGACACCCCTGGCCGAGGTGCTCGACGGCCGCCGCGCCGCGGACCTGCAAAAGGCCGCGCGAGCCCTGCTCAAGGAACCGCTGCTGCTCGCGCACGGGTCGTACGCCGACGAGTTCCGCCTCGTACGCCAGCACGCCACCGAACTGCGTGACTGGTTCGACCGCAACACCGGCTGGTCCCTGCGGGTGGACGCGGAGGCGGCCCGGCTGCGCAAGACTCCGGGGGCCCTCGCTGACGCCACGCATCCGGCGCGGGAGGTCACCGGCGCCCGTGCCCCCTTCACCCGCCGCCGCTATGTCCTGCTGTGCCTGGCGCTGGCGGCCCTGGAGCGCGGCGAGTCGCAGATAGCGCTCGGCCGCCTCGCCGAACAGGTGGTCCTGGACGCGGCCGATCCGCAGCTGGCCGCGGCGGCGGTGCAGTTCACCCTGGAGCGGCGCGACGAGCGCCTCGATCTCGCGGCGGTGGTGCGGCTGCTGCTGCGCCTCGGGGTGCTGCGGCGGGTGGCCGGGGACGAGGAGGCATACGTGAGCGGGAACGGAGACGTCCTGTACGACGTGGAGCGCCGCGTCCTGGCGGGGCTGCTCGCCACCCGCAAGGGCCCGTCCACGGTCACCGCACAGGACTTCGAGAGCCGGCTCACCGAACTGGTCGCCGAGTCCGCCCTGGACAGCGACGACCTGCGCTTCAGGGCCATCCGCTGGACGCTCTACCGGCGCCTGCTCGACGATCCGGTGCTCTACTACGAGGAGTTGAGCGATGCCGAACTGGTCTATCTGACCCGGCAGCGCGGCTTCATCACCGCGCAGATCACCCAGCTGACCGGCCTGGTCGCCGAGGTGCGCGCCGAGGGCATCGCCATGGTCGACCCGCAGGACGACCTGACCGACGTCCGGATGCCGGAGCAGGGCACCCACGGGCACATCACCCTGCTGCTCGCCGAGTACATCGCGACGGCGGCCGGGCCGGTCACCGCCTCGGACCTGGAGCGGCGCGTACGCGAACTGGCCGCTGAACATGCCGGGTACTGGTCGAAGACCGCCAAGCAGCCAGGCGCGGAACCACAGCTCGTGGAGCAGGCGCTGGCCAAGCTGACCGCGCTTGGCCTCCTCACCCGCACCACTGACCGGGTGGAGGCTCGCCCGGGTCTTGCCCGGTACGCGGTCGGCGAGACGGTCGTACTCGAACCGGGTACCCGCACGGGCGCGAAGGCGCCACTGCCCGCTCAGCGAAAGGCGCGTACGCGTTGACCAGCCAGGCCGCCCACACCACCGAAACCCTGTCCGCCGGTCTGCCCGTCCCCGCCCCCGGGCGGTGGCGCCCGCTGCGCATCGGTCTGGTCGACCTCTTCTACTACGACGTGGAGGAGTTCTGGTTCCGGGACGGCAGACTCCTGCTGCGTGGCAACAACGGCACCGGAAAGTCCAAGGTCCTGGCCCTGACCCTGCCGTTCCTGCTCGATGGCGACCTGTCCGCCCGCCGGGTCGAGCCCGACGCGGACCCGGGCAAGCGGATGGAGTGGAATCTCCTTCTCGGCGGGGAGCACCCGCACCCCGAGCGGCTCGGCTACACGTGGATCGAGTTCGGCCGTCTCGACGAGGAGAGCGGGCAGGCTCACTTCCGTACGCTCGTCTGCGGCCTGAAGGCGGTCGCCGGGCGCGGCATCGCCCGCCACTGGTACGCCGTCACCAACCAGCGCGTCGGACCGGAGCTGAGCCTCCTGGACGCGACGGGCACCGCGCTGTCCCGGGACCGGCTCGCCGAGGCGGTCGCCGGGCGGGGCATGGTGTACGACCAGGCGAAGGTGTACCGCAGGGCGGCCGACGAGGCACTGTTCGGGCTCGGCGAGCGGCGGTACGCGGCCCTGGTCGACCTGCTGATCCAGCTGCGCCAGCCCCAGCTGTCCAAGCGGCCCAGCGAGGCGGCCCTGTCGCGGGCACTGACCGAGGCACTGCCCCCGATGGACCAGGCGGTGATCGCCGACGTGGCCGAGGCGTTCCGGTCCCTGGACGAGGAACAGGACGAGCTGCGGGCGGCCACCGAGGCGGAACGGGCCGCATCCGCCTTCCTGGACCACTACCGGCGCTACGCCCGCATCGCCACCCGCCGCCGGGCCCGGCTGCCGCGCCGGGAGCACGCCCGCTACGAGCAGTTGCACCGCGACCTCGCACAGGCCCAGGCGGAACGCGAGCAGGCCGAGGCCGACCGTCAGGCGGCGGCCTCACGGGTCGCGGAGCTCAAGGAGGCGGCGACCCGGCTCAAGGCGCAGGACGCGGCGCTGCGCGAAGGGCCCGAGATGCGCAGCGCGCGGGAGCTCGAACAGGCCGCGAAGGACGCCGAGCGCACGGCGGGCGACCTCGCCCTCGCCGGGCAGGACCGGGAGCGGGCCGCGCACGCCCACACCAAGACCCTGGGAAGACTCCACTCGGCCCAGAACCGACTGGCGAGCGCCGAGAAGCAGCTCGCGGACATCCTCGTACGGGAACGGGAGACGGCCTCGGCCGCCCGGCTCGACGGGGTGGCGGACATCGAGGTCGGCCCGGAGGCCGCACTGCGGCGCACGGCGGCCCAGTCGGTCGAGCGCGGACGGCGCGCAGTCGATCACCTGGAGCAGCTGGCCACGCGGGCCGAGGCAGCGGCGGCCGAACGACGTGTGGCCCAGCGAGGCCTGGACGAGGCCGACGCCGAGGCCACCGCCGCCGCACAACGCCAGGCGGAGGCGGGCGAGGCGGCGGCCGCCGCCGGTCGGGCCCTGCTGGATTCCGTACGTGAACATCTCGACGGCTGCACCGAGTTGGCGCTGCCCGACCCCGCGGGCCTGCTGGACGGCCTGCAGGACTGGGTGACCCATCTCGACGGCCCCTACCCGGCCCGCGCGTACGCGGCCGGCGCACATCGCGCACAGGACGCGCGCCTGGCCGACCGATGGGCCGCTCTCGGGCAACGCCTGACCGGAGTGGAGGCGCGGCGCACCGAGACCGAGCGGGAGCTGTCCGAGCTGGAGGCGGGCGGTCGGCGCGGTCCCACCGCGCCGTACACCCGGGCCCCTGGTGTACGTGAGCAGGCCACGGGGGCACCGCTGTGGCGCCTCGTCGACTTCCACGAGCACCTCACCGACGCACAACGAGCAGGTCTGGAAGCGGCGTTGGAGGCATCGGGTCTGCTGGACGCGTGGGTGCGCCCGGACGGCACAGCGACGCACGCCGACGAGTACGGGCACGACGTACTGCTCTCGCCGCGGACCCCGCTGCCGGGGGCCACCCTCGCCGACGCCCTGCGCCCCGCCGTCGACCACGGCGACGCGCGGGCGGCGGCCGTGGGCGAGGAGACGGTACGCCGGCTGCTCAGGGCCATCGGGCTCGGCGTGAACGGCGACACCTGGACGGGTACGGATGGTCGCTTCCGGGTCGGCGCGCTGACCGGCAGCTGGTCCAAGCAGAGCGCCGCGTATGTCGGCGAGGGCGCCCGCGAAGAGGCCCGCCGGGCCCGGATCGTCGCACTGCGCGACGAACTCGGCTCTCTCCAGGGCGAGTCGACAGCGCTGCGGGGGGAGCGCGAGACGGTGACGCGGCGCCGCGCCGCCCTGGACGGCGACCTGGCCGGCGTTCCCGACGATGTCGTGCTGCGCCAGGCGCACGAGCGGACGGCCGCCGCCGCGGACACGGCTCATCGGGCCCGGCAGCGTCAGGACGAGCGCGCCACCGAACTCGCCGAGGCGGCCCGCAGGCAGGCCGAGACCGAGACCGAACTCACCGACACCGCGGCTGCCGTGCACCTGCCCGCCGACCGGCCGGGGCTCGTCGGCGTGCGCGATGCCCTGCACGCGTACGACCTCGTCCTCGCGGACCTGTGGCCCGCCCTGCGCGAGCGGGCGGACGCGGCCCGCTGGGTCGGCGAACTGCGCGGCGAGGCCGAAGAAGCCGGCGCCCAGGTGGCCGAACTGGCGCTGCGCACCGAGGGGGCGGCGCACCTGGCGACCGCCGCGGCCGAACGGCACACCACCCTGCGCTCCACCGTCGGCACCGCCGTCGCCGAACTGGAGCGGCGGCTGACCGGGACCGCCCGCGACCTGGCCGACTGCGAGCGCGAGTCGCAAGCGGCGACCGAGGACCAGAACCAGGCGAACGAGAGTGCCTACGAGGCCAAGGGCACCATCAAGCAGCTGGAAAAGGACGTCGCCGAAAGGTCCGCCGCCCGCACCGACGCCATCGCCGCCCTGCAGCGCTTCGCGTCGACGGGTCTGCTGGCCGTCGCACTGCCCGAGGCAGACGTACCCCCGCTGGACGACGGGCCGTGGTCGGCGACCCCGGCGATCGCCCTGGCCCGCGGCGTCGAGACCGAACTGACCTCCATCGACGACTCCGACAGCGCCTGGGAACGCGTACAGAAACAGCTGAGCGAGGAGCACAAGAAACTACAGGACTCGCTCTCCCGGCACGGACACACCGCCTCCCTGCGCCCCGCCGAGGACTGCATGGTCGTCGACATCGTCTACCAGGGCCGAGAGCGGGCTGTCCCGGAACTCGCCCAGGCCCTCGCCGCCGAGGTCGAGGAACTGGCCCGCATCCTGTCCGCGCACGAACGCGAGATTTTGGAAACCCACCTGCTGACCGAGGTCGCCGGCACTCTGCAGGAACTGATCGCGACGGCCGAGCGCCAGGTACGGGACATGAACGCCGAACTGGAGGAACGCCCCACCTCCACCGGTATGAGACTGCGCCTGGTGTGGCGGGCCTCGCGCAAGGCGCCCGCGGGACTGGCCCCGGCACGGGAGCGGTTGCGCCAGTCCGCCGACGCCTGGACCCCCGAGGACCGCGCGGCGGTCGGCGAGTTCCTCCAGGAACAGATCGCCCGCCGGCAGAGCGAGGACGACACCGGCAGCTGGCTGGAACTGCTCACGGCCGCTCTGGACTACCGGGCCTGGCACGAGTTCGGCGTCGAACGCCACCAGCACGGCACATGGGTACCGGCCACCGGACCGGCCTCCGGCGGCGAGCGCGTCCTTGCCATGTCGGTCCCGCTGTTCGCCGCGGCCTCCTCGCACTACGCGAGCGCGTCCGCCGAACACGCGCCACGACTGATCACCCTGGACGAGGCGTTCGCCGGCGTGGACGACGACTCCCGCGCCAAGTGCCTGGGCCTGCTGCACGCCTTCGACCTGGACGTCGTGATGACCAGCGAACGCGAATGGGCCTGCTACCCGCAAGTTCCCGGCATCGCCATCGCCCAGCTCTCCCGCGTCGACGAGATCCCCGCGGTCCTGGTCACCCGCTGGGAGTGGGACGGCACCCGGCGGAGCCGGGCCGCCGATCCGGAGAGCCTCGTGCCGACCGGTCCGGACGCCGGCCCCTCCGGTGCGTCGGCATCCGGCACCGGCACCGGCACCGACTTCGGGCGGGACGCGCTGTGGCAGTGACCCCCGTGCCGGAGCACGACGGCCCCATCGACCACGACATCGACCACGACCGGCTTCGGCGCCTGCTCGGCGACCCCGAACTCGGCTGGCTCGTCGAGCGGATCCGCCGCCGTATGGAACGCGAGGAACCCCTCACCGGCCCCGTCTCCCTGTCCGCCCCCACCGACGCGCAACGGGCCGCGGCCGAACGCCTCCTGGGCCGTCCCCCGCGCGCCGGACGCTCGCTGACCGTCCGCCTCGAAGCGGTGGACGCCGTGCTGCGGCGCTCCGCGATCAGCCCCGCAGGCCTGGCCGCCGCCGTCACCGAGCTCACCGGCACCGTCACCCCGCTCAGCGAGACACGACGGCAGGAGACCCGGGCCTGGGACGCCGCCTACGCGCCACTCGACACCCTGAGCCGACAGCAGCCCGAACTGGCCCACTGGGCGGCGCAGTTGCGCAAGGACGGTCTGGTACGCCGCCTCGCCCGCACCCCGGACGCCGCCCGCACCCTGCTCGCTGAAACGACGCAGGCCCTCGGCGCACTCCCCGCACACCCCCCGACACCCCTGCCCGTCTTCGCGACCAGGGCACTGGGCCGCGCCCACGCCCTCGACGACGGCACCCCGCACGCAACCCTCGTCCTGTCCGGCATCCGTGCCCTCACCGGCTGCCCCGACGGCACCGGCGCCGAGTGGAGACGTGCGGCCTGGGCCTCGGCCGGTGTCCTCAAGGACGCCCTCTCCTCCACCGTCCTCACCCTGAACCTGCGCGGCACTCCCGCCCTCGACCACCTGGCCGAGGAGGGAGAGCCCGCCGTGGTGACCCTGCGCCAACTCACCCTGCGGCCACCACGGACAGCGCCCGCCGCCGTGTACATCTGCGAGAACCCGGCCGTCCTGGCCACTGCCGCCGACACGTACGGCAGCGCCTGCCCACCCCTGGTCTGCCTCCAGGGCCAGCCCTCCGCCGCCGCCCTCACACTGCTCGGCCGGCTTCACGACAACGGATCCTCCCTCCACTACCACGGCGACTTCGACTGGGGCGGCCTGCGCATCGCCACCACGCTCCTCGACCGCGTCCCCTGGCAGCCCTGGCGCTACACCACCGTCCACTACCGCACCGCGGCCGCCAACACGCCCGCGACCGCACCCCTCGACGGCACACCCACCACCGCACCATGGGACCCGGACCTGGCACCCGCCTTGACCGAACTCGGCGTGCGCGTCGAGGAGGAGACAGTCCTGGCCGACCTGCTGGCCGATCTCGCGCCCCGTGCCCCTGACGGGAAAGTCAGCCACTCGGCCAGGTAACGCACTGGTCCGCCGGTACCCGCTCAACAGCCACTTCCGGTTCTGCGGTCGCTCCCCACGAGGCCGAACCCGCCCCATGGCCACAGTGGAGCCAGCCAGAGGCGCAACGCCGCGGCATCCCACTGGATCGGCGCGGGCATCCCGGACAAGGCCGCAGGGGCCGTTGCCTTCCTTGCATACACCTACCGGCGGCAGTCGCGCTTCGAGACTCTTCACGAAGTCCGTGCGGGGTGAATCCCGGAGCCGATCCGTGCACAAGGTGTTGCGCCCGCTACGGTCACCCCGAATCGCCTCTCACTGTCAGTGGCGCCCCGTAACGTTTGTGTCATGAACGAGAGGCGCAGGACCTGAGCCGAACAGCTGGGCGTGCCGCTGGAACGGGTGCCGGAGAACTGCGGCAGACCGACCGCCAAGGCGGTGCGGGCGGCCCGCGCCAGTCCGCCGGGCCGGGCCCGGCTGTGAACGGCTGGGGCGCCGTGTCCGCCTGCGCGCCGCAGGGGGGGGCGGGGGCAGGGCACAGAGGCAGTGCCCGACGCCACGGCAGGGGAGAGCCCGACTGTCCCATGGCGCACCACGGCCGGGCGCAGGGAGCGGGGTGGTGATGTTCGTGAACCCTCTGACACCGCACGCCAACCGCGGCAACAATGCGTACGTGAGTGATGACTGGATGCGACAACTGGAACGGGCCGCGGCCGAACTCCTGCGCCGGGACGACCCGGTGGCCCTGGTCCGCGAGGTTGACGCACTCAACGCCTCAACCCGCTTCCCCTATGTGTGGCCGCGCGGACCGGTGTTCGGTGTGGCCGCGCTCGGCCCGGAACCCGATGCCCGCTGGCGGCTGGTGTCCGAGGCCACCGACGGCACCCCGCAAGAGGCCCGGGACGCCCTCAACTCTCTGTTGTGGTTCCAGGCGAAGGACGAGGCCGGCACCGTCCCCGAGCGCCGCGAACTCCTCGCGGCCGTACACCTCCTGGAGTGCGAGCGGATTGACGAGCTGACCGTCCTCGGCACCCGCTACCGCGTCGTGCGCGGCGACGAGTACGCACACTGCGGCCTGACCGAGGGCCCGGAGCCACCCCGCCCCACCGACCCCGAACCAGCCGACCGCTCCTGGCACCACCAGCCCGGCCGCGCCCGGACCCTGCCCGACATCGACCACGCCCTCGATGCCCTGATGGGCGATCCCACGACGTCTCCCGGCGTCATGGCCGAAGGCAACCGCCAAGCCCTCCGGGGCTTCACCTACGAGGGCGAGCACGTCCCGCCCGCCATTCGTGCCGAATCCCAGCAGGCGGTCCTGGGTCACCCTGAACTCGTCCTGCTCCCGGTCAGATTCGGCGTCGTCAAGCAAACCGGGCCCGGCTGGATGCCAGCCGGCCGCCTCCAGCCGACCCCGCACGACGCTCGCCGCGTCCTCCACAACGGCCTGTCCGGGATCTGGGCCGACATGGACGACCTGGACACCGCGACCCGCGACGCCTATGCACGCGCCGCCGAACACCTGGAATCCACACCGCACTTGAACGAGGTGACGGTCCAGGGCGACACCTACCGCATCTGCCGCGTCGAACGCATGCTGCGCACCGGCCCCGACGGCCCCGAGCCGCCCCGCCGCTCCGACCCGGAGACCACCGAGCCGATGCGGATCCGCCCGCTCCTGGACGAACACGGCGTCATCCAGCCCGAGCCCGACAGCATGAGCACGGGCGGCGATGACAGGCCGGACGACGGAGAGCCGCACTGAGCCGGCCGTCCGCGCGCAGCGACAACAACGGCGCGGATCGCGGCATGCTGTCACCACGGCACCACCCAGCCAGCGTGGAGCAGTCGCCTTGCCATCCGTCTGGCGGCCCGGCACGCGGGACCGGACGTCGCTCCGGTGACATGCGCTCAGTACGCGCGGCGCCTGCTCCTGCGCACCGATGACTCCGAAGCCCCTGGCGAGGCAGTCTGGTGGGTGAGCAAGGTTGTGTCCGGCACGGCCCAGCAGATACCAGATGCCAGGGCTCGGACACTCCCTGACCTGACCCCGAGGCCCACGATGACGACCACGACGCGTACCGCGCGCTCAACGATGCCGGCATTCCCTCCCCCGGCAGGACGGACCCGGAGCGCAGCCCGCACCGACCACTCGCTCCTCAACCCGGACAACACCATGCTCGGGGGCGCGACGTGATGCGCTGGAACCCCCGCGAGGAGTGGGCGATCTCGCACTACCCCGCCCGCCCCGCTCTGGTGAGCGCGACGGACTTCGTTCGCGTCCGATCCGTCCGCGCCACCGTCCAAGTGCCCAGGCGCACCTACCGGCCGGCCGGAACGGTCACCTGCGGGATCTGCGGACGGCGGATGGAGTCCTGCTGGGTCCACCAACATCCCACCTACCGGTACCGGTACGGCCACTCCAGCGCCCCCCACCGGACACAACACGGCCGCGCAACGCCTATGTCCGCGAGGCGCAGATCTGGGCGGCGCTGCCCGCGCTGCAACTGCGCGCACCACGCGAGGAAGGGAGGCGGACAGCGAAAAGCACCCGCCTCAGCCGAAGGCCGAGATCGGGTGTCGATCGATGCTGCTCGGAAACCGGGCCGCATATATACAAAATGCGTCCGAGGACCGACACTCTCCATACGCACATGCCGGTGGTGCGAGGCGAATTCCCGCTTCCCTGATCGTCACTGTCTCGGGCCCGTATGGCCGCACGGCGTGCAGACCCCTCTCACCGCCGATCGGCGCTAACGGTGCCCGTCGCTGCTGTTCACCACGGTCCACCCGAAGTGCGAGCAACCGGCATTGCGACGCCGTTCCTGGGCCGGGCCCGCTGCGCGGCGGCGGTCAGCAGATCCTGTTCCACGCACAGGAAGGCGGCCAGCGCGCTGCGGGCCGGTCAGCGCGGCCGGCCCAGGCGGGCACAGGAGGCCCAGCGACGAGGCTGTGCTCCTCCTCGTCATCGTCCCTCAGCTCCCACCGACCCAGGCCGGAGAGCCAGGCGAGGTGCAGGGCCCGCAAATCGCCATCCGCGCCCGCAAGCGGCCGGATGCTCTGCGCCCCTGCTTCCTTCACTCCCGGTTCGCGTCTGTCCCGGTCGCCCGCCGCACCAGGGACAATGGCACCACCTGGCGAGTGTCCCCAGCCAGCTGGATCCGCGAAGCGCAACTGTCGAGCCTGGGAAACATCGGTTGGACCCGTTCCCGGCCCTGTCTCGGCCGGTACTTGCGCCTGCTATGCCTGCCTCATGGGAACAGCGCAAGCTGTTCGTCCTCCGGTGCCTGAGCGAGGCCTGGTTCTTCCGTGAACTCCGGGTCCATGTCCGCCGTCTCGGTGTCCACAGTCTCGGCGATTACGCCGAGCGCCGCCACCAGTTGCTGCCCTTCCGCTGTGTTCTTCAACTGCGGTTCGACGACTTCTTCAGGGGCCTCTTCGTCATCGGGTCCGGACTCTGCGACGGTCGGCAGCACGTAGTGCTGAGCGAGGGACGCCAGGTGCAGAGGCAGCGGCAGTGAAAGCTCGTCCAGGTCCCGGCCGCGGCGGCGTTCTTCGAGACGCTGGACCGGCAGAACCGCTACGCGATCCTGTACCGGATCCAGGACGCCAAGATGGCCGAGACCCGGGCGCGCCGGATCGAGAAGTACGTAGTGATGCTAGCGAAGGGCGAGATGCTGACCCGTAGTCGCGGAGCGGGTCCGTGGCCGTGTGGGCTCCCGGCGTGCCTGCGGCCGCGGCAGCAGCCACCAGGCGTGATCACTGAGCGTGACGAAACGTCAGAGGCCCTGAGCAGGCGCACCGCTCAAGATAAGACCCCGTTTTGTTGCCGTCTCGCCCTGTCGTGCGACGTGGAAACGGCCGACCGAGGCATCCTCGGAGACAAGCGCCAGGTTTGTTCCCAATGTTGGGAGGGCCATTCACCTCCTCATCCCTGTCGTGGCGTATGAGCGCCGGGATCGGCTGGTGACGCGGACGCAGCGCTGAAGGAGACTCCCGAGAAGTCTCTGCCTTGCAGCGTCGGCCCGTTGAAAGTGCCACCACTGATCGTGTTACTCACGTCGCCGTCGCCCGCACGCACCGACTTCGCCGCCTCGAGCCACTGTTGCAGACCGACGCGGAAGTCCCCATCCATGGCGGCCCGTACCGCCAACACCGTGCTGAGTGCCTGAGCACGCGCCTGATCGGCCGGAGCCCGTTCCAGACCTGCGAATTCTGCCTCGCCCGAACTCACCGCAGAAACGTCCGCAGTGCCGAGGCCCCGCTGGAACGGGCGCCGCACCAGCTCACTTAGCCCCGTCCACACCTGCTTGCCGACCTCACCACCGGCTCCACCCGCCAACGCCGCCAGCAGTCCAACCGATACGGATCCACCCTGCACCGCCTTCCGTTCCTGCCTACACATTCAGCAGGAGTAGACACGCTACGAAGAGCCGTGGTTCCTCGTAGGCCAACTAGACAAAGTTCGGCCGGACCTTTGTTGAGCGGCCTCCCGGAGGAGCCGCCCCCAACACGCCATATACCGCGCAAACCAACATCATCCACCGCAGGTAGCGGAGGAGCCCGACAGCCACCGTGGGAGATCATCGCTGAGCCCACGAGTCCGGGAGTCGATCAAGGTTTGAAAGCAGGTATTACTGAGAAATCTGGCCCTGCAGCGCTGCACTGAGGTTGATGGCTGCCATATACTCGCGATGCTGGTCTCCGATCTCGCGGAATATGGCAGCAGCAGAAGCGAGGTTAACGACGGCCTCGTCGAACCGTCGAATAGACCTGAGAGCAAATCCCCGGTTGGCTAGCGCTACCCCTTCACAAGCTGCATCGCTAACTTCTCGCAGCGTGGCGACAACGGGGGTGAGGACAGCAATCGCTTCATCGAAATATTTCAACTCGACCAAGGAGGCCCCGATGCTTGCTTGCGCCAAAGCTTCGTTGTGAATGTCGCCAGACGTGTGGAATATTGCTGCTGCGGCCTTGTGCGCATCCAATGCCTCTTCAAATTTTCGCAAGTCCTGCAGGACCTCACCAGCCTCAGCCAGCGCAACGCCCTTGCGATAGTAGTCGCCGATCCCACGAAATATGGAGGCAGCTTCTCTTTGAGTGTCGATGGATTCCTCGAAGCGGTACGCCTGCCTCAGAATTGAGCCGAGGATAGCCAAGGCCCTACCTTCAAGCTGGCGATCATCTACATCGCGAAGGACAGCGACAGCTGTGGCAAGGACTTCGAGGGCTTCGTCTGTGCGGTTCACCTGCCCCAAGGTCTCACCAAGGATGCTTAGTACTGAGCCTTCACGACGACGTTCACCCGTCTCTTGAAAAATTTCCATGGCAACAGTAAGCGCGTTGACGGCGTCCTCAAACCGACCGAGCTTCGCCCAGGTTTCCCCAAGTCCGAGAAGAGACATGCCTTCGCGTCTGCGGTCGCCGATTCTTCGAGCATGGGACGCAGCGCCGGCTAGGACACTGACGGCCTCCTCATACCGCCGCGTCGACGTCAGAGCCAGCCCGAGGTTGGTCAGCATCACGACCTCGCTTTGGGGAGAAGCCCCTGACAGCTTGGTCATGGATGACTTGAGAACATCAACAGCTTCATCGTATTGCCGCGCGTCAACCATCACAGCACCCAAGTTGCAGAGCACTGCACCCTCGCTATTGACATCGCCGACCTCACGGAAACAGGAGGCCGCAGCCTCAAGAAGGCCGATGGATTCCTCAAACCGCCGCGCCTCTTTCAAAGCTGAGCCGAGGTTACTCAGCATCCTTCCCTCGCCGTCGCGATCACCGATCCTGCGTGAGGCTGCAAGTGCCGTCGTTCCGACTTCGACCCAGTCGTCAAGATACCGAGATCGATGAAAGAACCAACTTAGGTCAGCAGCAAGACTCACGGCTGTATCATCACGGCCGTCATCCGCAGCAACAGTGACGATCCCAACCAAGTTGGCTCGTTCAGTCTCCAGCCATGCCAACGCTTCATCGTGGTCGGCGAACAGAGAAGGGGACTCACTGCGGGCTTCAATCCTGTCAACAGCCGCCTTTGCGGTGCGATCGTAGTGATCTATCAGCCGAAGGTTGGCTTGATCCCGTAGGTCTTCATGAGCATGCCTTCTCCCGCAACCGTCGGCGTAGAGCCTGATCAAGTCGTGCATACGCCAGCGGCCCCAGACGTCTCCTGGGTCGACCAGGTGGGCTCGCGCGAGGTCGGTAAGCACCTCGTCGGCCAAATCTTCGTCGATATCGGCAAGATGCGCTGCGGCTTGACTCGATATATCGGGACCCGGATTGAGAGGGAGCAGACGAAAGAGCCGAGCTTGCGAGGCCGTAAGCTGCTCGTACGACAAGTCGAAAGACGCCTGCACTGCTCGGTCCTCCCGACAGAGATACCTGAGTCGGGTATGTGCTTCAAGTAGGGATCTCTTGACGGAGACAAGTGGCCGACTCGGCATGTCTGCGAGCAGGGCTGCACAGATGTCTAACGCTAGAGGCAATTGACCGCACAGTTGCGCAATCTCAGTAGCATCTGTCGGCGCGTCGTCGACACGTGTATCGTCATATCCTCGCGCCCGCCACAAAACCTGCCGAATCAAGTCTACCGACTCGGATGACGTCAGCACAGCGAGGTCGTAAAGGCGAGCATCGATGTCGAGGGTGCCGCGAGAGGTAATCAGCACTGCGGTGGAGGCGTCGCTGGGCAACAGCGGGCGAACCTGCGCCGCACTACATGCATTATCAATAATGACTAGGATTCGTCGCCCATGCTCGGCATAAGTGGAAAGCACCGTGCGATAAAGCCGGGCACGGTCTTCTAGCTCATCCGGCACATGTTCCCGAGGGATGGCAAGGGCACGCAAGAAACTACCCAACGCCTGATTGGGGCTAAGGCGACGCTCGTCGTCGTAGCCCTGTAGATCTACGAAGAGCGCTCCGCCGGGGAACCAGTCCGGCTCGTCGAGAGCACGGTACGCGGCTTGCAGGGCTAGCTGAGTCTTACCCACACCTGGCAGTCCGGATATCGCGGCCATTGCCGCCCGACAGGACTGATCAGGAGCGAGAGCCTCCAATAGTTCGGCCAGTTGATCCTTACGACCAGCAAACGATCGAGGGCGAGGTGGTAGCCCAGACAGTGCAGGAGCGATCTGCTCGGGGAGCTGGACCGTGATGTCACGACCTTGGATCACGGCACCGACGAAGAGCCCGCCCGTGATCTTGTTCGAAACGGTGTCATTGCCGTCGCCACGTCGAACCTCGTCGGTCATGACCTCTGCACCACTCCCACGCTGCAACCTCCATACAAACATGTCTAGTTGACTCACATCGTTTCAGAGAACGTTACATCGCACGCGACTTCGCTCCCTTCGGCAGAACCTCTTTTGATCGTCCTCGACCCCACCCGAGCCCGAGAAGGAGGGCAGTTCCGCCTGACGGCAGGCGGGAAGGAGCCCCGGCCAGAGGGAAGCTGACAGGGGCGCCGGCTTTTGTGCCGGAATCGACTCAGACGGGCTGGTCCACGCCCGTCAACAGCACTGCAGCGATAGCGATCAGAGCCTTGGCCTCGTCCCGGCTGTACTTGAACGCCGACGTGACCGCGTCCGCGTGCACCGATCCGCTGGCCTGGTCCTCCACAGCCGTGCGAATCGCCGTCCATCGCTCGTCCTGCCCGCGCTGGCGGGGATCCTTGTTGAGGGGCCAGGTCCACCCACTGTGGAGCCTGACCCACTCCAGGGCCTGGCGGGCTTCCAGAATCGCGCCGTCGATGTCGCTGTCCAGAAGCCGACGCTGCGCGGAGCGCAGATGCTGGGCGGACTCGGCGCGGGGGTCGTCCTCCAGCAGGAACGGGACCTGCATCTCGAAAGCGACGGAGGGGCCGAGGGCGTTGATCTGATCGATCCAGCGGCTCTTGGCGACGCTGAAATGGAGCACCTCCGTCGTGCTGCCGGGATAGCCGGCGGCCTGGGGCAGCGTGCCGGTGACCTCCAGTTCCATCCGCAAGTCTCCGTCGCGGGCCTCGTTGATGGCGTGGAGCTGGGCCGAAGTGATGAGGAACTTCAGGACCGGGCGCTCGATGCCGATCTCGGGGGTGAACGGCAGCATCTCCGTCACCCGCCCTACGAGCGTCCGCTGGTACGGGCTCCGGACGCCGTAGAGGTCAGCCTGCAACGCCAGGAACCTGCCAGCCTTCAAGGCGACACGAGTACACCGGTGCCCAAACCTCCACCACTCCACCGCAGACCGCGTCTTACCTCACGGCAGTTGCAAAGCCGCGGGCAGATCAACAACGCTGTGTCCGATCAATCCGAACCAGCTGAGAGGCGTCGCCTGCTCCTCTGCTCCTGGGACTTTCAGGGACTTTCAGCGCTGTCCGAGGGACTTTTCGCCGCCTAGCGCGGCAAGCCCCCGAAAGGCCGGAAAGGGCCTCCGGCGCAGGTCAGAGGCCCTTTCTCCGGCAAAGCCGCAGGTAGCGGCAGACGAGCCGGGCCGTACGCCGGGTTCTGTCAGAGGTCGGTATGTGAGTTGACAGGTGATTTGTCGCCACCTGAACATGGGACTGCGGCAGCCCAGCCGGTCGGCGGCCTCGGGCGTGCTGGGCGGAACACCGTGAGCGAGCGCAAGCCCTACAAGGCACGTGAACCTCCAGCAGGTCACGATCATGCCGATCGGCAAGCTTCGTAACCGTCAAGGGCGGACCAGCTGACGCGTGATGCCAGCGATCACCGCGGTGGCGAGGATCCAGCCGGCGACGATCAGGCCGTAGGCGACGGTCTGCCCCGGGCCATGCGGACTCCACGCGGTCTCCTGGCCGAGGTTCACCACCGGTAGCAGGAGATCCAACGTGTAGGCAGGTGCCGAGAAGGGCGGCGGGTCGTCGCGGGCGGCACTCGGAGGCGTGGCTGCGAAGAACACGGTGCCCGCGGCCAGCAGCACCAGTAGCCAGAGGCCGGCCAGCCATGGTCGGTATCCGTAGCCGACGAGCAGGTCCTGGATCAGGCCCCATGTACGGCCAGGTGGTGCGAGCGTCCTGCGGCGCTCGCGCTGCTTGTGCAGCAGGACACGCCGGGCGTCCTCGTCGTGGCCGATTCGCCGGTAGTGCGCCGCGAGTTGTTCGAGGGGCTGGGGTTGGTAGTCGTTCCGGCCGCGGGAGAGCCAGTCAAGTCGTGCCGGTGCGGGGAGGCGAGGCGCCAGGTCCTCGTATCGCAGACCGTCGAGCCTGGTTTCCCGTGGCCAGTGCGCCGGGTCGTCACACAGGCTGTCGACCTGTGCCTGGCGTAGATCCAGCACGGTGAGGCGGGTGTTGTCGAGTCGCAGTTCGCGCTTGATCCGTGCGCCACGCAGGTCGAAATCGCCTTCGATTGCGCACGCGGCACGGTCGGCGTTGTACCCGAGGCGGCAGTACATGCCGCTTTCGGCTTCGAGGTTTCTGGCGAGGACCCCGCCGCGGATTGTGGAGCCGTCCAGCTCCGCGTAGCCCTTGATGTGAGCACCGGGCAGCCGTAATTGTCCGTCGAGGACGGCGTCGTGGCAGTAGAAGGCGCCGTCGATCGCGGCGAGATCACCCTGTACCGCGACGTTCGGGGAGGTGAACGTCGAGCCGGAGATTTCCACGTCTCCCGTTCGCGCTCCGTAGAGCGACAGCTTGTCGAGTCGGCAGCCCGCGACCTCCAGTTCCCCGTCGAGAGTGATACGAGCCGCGTTTATGTGGGAGAGGTAACAGCCGCGTAGCCTGACGCTGCGGGTGGTTGCCTCAGCCAGCAACAGTTCGCCGTCGAACACGCAGTGCTCGAACAGGAGCGAGGTCTGCACTCGTGCGCTGGCCAGGTCGAGGTCGCCGGAGATCCTTACCCCGCACAGGGTGAATCGGCTGAGCGAGTCCGCGCCGGACACCAGGGCAGCGATCACTACGGCGCGGACCCGACGGTCCTCGCTCCACTGTTCCGCCTCGTTCGGGCCGTAAGCGTCGTCGGTTCGGAAGTCGACCACCATCTCCTGGCGGGCCCTCGCCACGAGGCGTTGCTCGGACTCGGACAGGTTGTCGGGCATGTCCATGGCCGAAGCATGCCCGACGGCAACCGAGCCCTTAGTCAGCCGCACGTGTGAGGTAGGCCGCGTTTCAACTGGGGTAGGCAGGCTGGTCGGGGGCCGCCGGGCGGCTACGGCCGGGGTTGGGTGAACAAGCCCTGCTCGGTCTCGACCAGGATTCCGCGCTCGGTCAGCCGTTTGAGTTTGAGGCGGGTGTTGTTGATGTTGTTGGGTGCGATCTCCAGGTCCATCGCCTCGCACACCTGCCGCGCCCGCAGCGGCGCGTCGGCCGCGGCGAACACCGCCATGATCTGCTGGTAGGCCGGATGGTCCGGCAGCTTCGGGACCGGTGGCGCGGGCGGGGACGAATCGGGCAGCTCCAGCAGCGTCTTGCGGGTGATCCGGACCTCCTCGGCGGCCCGACCTCGTCCAGCTGTGCGGTCAGCTGCGCGATCTGCTCCCTCGTCGCCTCGGCCTGCGCGGCGATCTCCCCCTCCCGCTCCTCCAGCCGCGCCAGCACCGTCCCGAGGGTCAACTCGCCGGTCATGCGCTGCGCCAGGCCGCTGCGGTGGCCCCGGTCAGACGGCGTAGCATCACCGCGGTCATCGCCCAGTACACTCGCGACTCGGAACTGCGCGGCAGGTGCTCGTAGTCACGCACCAGCCGACGGTGCAGCATCAAGATTCCGTAGGCGCGCTCCACGATCCACCGTTTGGGGATCGGCACGAACCCGATCTGGGCCGAGTTGCGCTCGACGATCTCCACCTCGATGCCCACCTTCTCCCCGTGCGCGACGACGGAGTTCTTGAAGCCCTGGTCGACCAGCGCCTTCTGAACGGTGTCGGTGTCGGCGGCGACCTTGTCCAGCAGCGCGATGCCGGCGGCGTTGTCGTGCACGGACGCGGCGAGCACCACCACCGCGATCACCAGCCCCAACACGTCAACGGCCAGGCCTCGCTTGCGGCCCGGTACTTTTTTGCCGCGTCACGCCCCGTCGACTCCGCGGGCACCCCGGCCGTCGCGTGCACGCTCTGGGTGTCGAGCACCACCAGGCTCGGGTCCGCCTTCCGCCGCGCCTTCTCCCGCACCTGCCAGCGCAGCAGGTCGTGGATGGTCCGGTCGGTGCCGTCGTCGCGCCACTTGGTGAAGTAGTACATCACCGCGCCGCGCGGCGGCAGGTCGTGCGGGAGCAGGTCCCACTGGCAGCCGGTGCGGCCCTGGTAGAGGAGCGCGTTGACGATCTCCCGCATCTCGTACCGGCCCCGGTGACCGCTGACCGAGGGGCGCGCGGCCTTCCACGCGGCGATCACCGGCTCGATCAGCGCCCACTGCTCGTCGGGCAGGTCGGTCTTGTAGGGCTTGCGCTCGCTCGCGGTGTTCAGCCCAGCACGCCCAAGGCCGCCGACCGGCTCGGATGCCGCAGCCCCACACGTTCAGGTGACAACAAATCACCTACCGACTCGCATACCGCCCTCTCATACCGAGCATTCGAGAGGCTGCCCTGCGTTGGAGGGCGTGGAGTATCCCGTGGGGGAGCTGCATTGGGGATCCCCCGTGTGGCGGACTGCGCCGTGCGGCCCGAGCCGTTGCGCGGCAACCTGACTCCAAGCGCGAATGATCGCTTCCAGAACTCTTCGAGAAGCGCGGTGGTTCGAGTGGCGGACACCAGTCGGCGGCGTCCAGCAGTGACGGTGGTAGTGCCCGACGAGCCGCCCGAGCTCAACCCCGCCGCAACGAGGGCGCTCCTGGAGATTCTGCTTGCTGCTCACGAACGGCTTCAGGCTCAGCAACCCGTCACTGCCCGATCCACAGATGCCTCCACAGCCGAGGCGGTGCACAGAACTGACCACGCCTAACAGCAAGGGCGGATCTCACCCCACCATTCCTGCGATACCGATACGAACATCCACGACGCGCGCCGACAACGATGCAGGTCAGAGCCCTGATGCCACAGGCGAGCAGCCCTGACCACACATAATCTCCACATGAACCCGACACGAACCCCCACGCCGAGACTGCGGAGAAACCCCAGGTCAGCGGGGGTACGCCGCCGAGGGATCACGCGTCAGTTTTGGCCACGCAATCGGCACCTCATGCAAAATGCCCGCTCAGCGCGCTAAGCAGGCATTCCGAAGATGTGTCCGAGGGGGGACTTGAACCCCCACGCCCGATAAAGGGCACTAGCACCTCAAGCTAGCGCGTCTGCCATTCCGCCACCCGGACTAGGTGTCTGCCGCCTGGACGGGGGTGTTCCCCGTGGCGACATGGACAACAATACCAAGCTTTCGGAGTGGCTTTCACCTGCGTTTCCTCGCCCCGGCGGGGGTTCCCGACAGGTGCGGAGGGTACGCCTACAGTCTCACCATGGGTGACTGGAAGACTACGGACGGGTTGCCGCGGAGACGGCGGCACCGGGCTCTGTCGCCGCTGCGGGAGCATCTGCGGGACACGTTCTGGTTCGCTCCGACCGCCGCTCTGGTCCTGGTGTTCGTGGTGTGGTCCGCGGCTACGGCGGCGGACGACGCGATCCTGACCGCGCTGCGCGACGCGGGCGACGAGGAAGCCGTCAGCGATCTGCTGGGCATCGCCGAGGACGCGAAGACCGTGGTCACCACGATCAGCGCGGCCATGATGACCTTCATCGGCGTCGTCTTCAGCATCTCGCTGGTCGCCGTGCAGATGGCCGCCGGGCAGTTCAGCCCCCGTGTCGTACGGATCTTCGTGCGGAGCCGGATCACCAAGGCCACCTTCGCGGTGTTCCTGGCCACCTTCGTCCAGTCCCTGCTCGTGCTCACCTCGTACGACAGCCAGCGCGACCCCGCGCTGGTGGCCTCGATCCCGCTCGTCCAGTCCGTCCTCACGCTGATCCTGGTGGCGCTGAGCGTCGTTCTGTTCGTGATGTACGTGAACTCGACGCTGCGGCTGATGCGCGTCGCGCACGTCGTCGACCTGATCACCAGGGAAGCGCTGCGGGTCGTCGCGAGCATGCCGCTCGACGTCTCCGCGGAGGAGGCCGTCGGGGCCGGTACCGGGCCCGGGCGCGGCACCGGCCTCGGTGCCGAGACCGCCCGCATCGCCCATCACGGCCGCGCGGGCGTGCTGCGGGACGTCGACATCGCGCGGCTCGTCCGGATGGCGCGGCAGAACGGTGTCGTGCTGCGGCTCGTCCCGCGGATCGGGGACTTCGTCGTGCCGGGTACGCCGGTGTTCGCCGTACATGGAGGTTCCGCCTCGAAGGCGCTGCGCGCGCTGAGTTTTCAGGTGTCCGTGGGTGCCGAGCGGACGTTCCATCAGGATCTGGGCTTCGGGCTGCGGCAGTTGTCGGACATCGCTTTGCGCGCGCTGTCGCCCGCCGTGAACGACCCCACCACGGCGGTTCAGGCCGTGGACCGGATCGTGCAGTTCCTGTCCTCGGTGGCTCAGCGCCCGCTCGGGGCGCTGTTGCACCGGGACCGGCGAGGCGTCGTACGGCTGGTGCAACCCGTGCCGGGCTGGACGGAGTTGGTCGACCTCGCCTTCACCGAGATCCGGGGGTGCGGGGTGTCCAGTCCTCAGGTCACCCGCCGTCTGCTGGCCGGGCTCGACGATCTCCTGGCTGCCGTTCCCGAGGACCGTCGGGCGCCGTTGGTCCGCCATCGCACGCTGCTGACCCAGGCCGTGGAACGGACCGTACCGGAAGCCGCCGACCGCGCCTTCGCCCTCCACCCGGACCGGCAGGGCATCGGATAAGCACGGCTCTGCCCTCTCCGCCGCCCCGCCGATCGGGCCGTCGCGCGGGCGCGGTCGGGCGGTTGGGCGGTTGGGCGCGAAAAACCAGTCACGCGGTCCGGTGGGCGCGCAAACGACGACACGACCACCAGGCCACCGGCGCCCCCCGAAGCCAGTGGGCGACGCCCCGCACGGCGCCGCCCACTCGCGGTCACGGCATGAGGTGGTACTCCGGGAAGTTGCCCGGCAACCGCTCCCCCGCCGGTCCTCGCGTCACCGCGCGGATCAGCAGTTCGCCGCCCACGAACGCGCCCCGCCAGGACGCGCCGAAGCCGCCGAAGAGCTCGTCGCGGTCGCCGCGCGAACGGGGCTTGCCGTGGCCGACCTTGAACGCGCGGATCTGCGGGGCCAGTCGGTCGTACGTGGCCTCGTCGTCCGTCGACAGGGTCGCGACGAGCGCGCCGTTCGACGCGTTCATCGCGGCGAGCAGCTCCGCCTCGGTGTCGACCAGGACGATGGTGTCGACCGGGCCGAAGGGTTCCGCGTGGTGAAGGGGCGAGGACGGGGGCGGGTTGAGGAGCGTGACCGGTTGGACGTACGCCGCCGTGTCCTGGCCGGGCAGGAAGCGCGCGTCGGCGAGCCGGCCGCGGTGCAGCGGGACCGCGCCCCGGTCGATCGCCTCGGCGACCTGGTCGTGGAGGTCCTTCGCCTTGGCCGCGTTGATCACAGGACCGAAGTCCAGCTGCGGATACGGGTCGTCCGGGTGCTCGACCGCCAGCGGGTGGCCGACTCGCAGGGTACGGACCGCCGGCAGGTACGCCGCCAGGAAGTCGTCGAACAGCTCACGCTGGACGACGAAGCGCGGGTAGGCGGTGCAGCGCTGCTTGCCGTAGTCGAAGAGCTTGGGGATGACCGCCGTCAGCGTGTCCCAGTCGGTGTGGTTCCAGATGCCCCAGGTGTTCAGTCCCTCCTGTTCCAGTACGTGTCGTTTGCCGAGGTCGGCGACGGCCGTGGCCACCGCGGCGCCCGTGTCGCGGCCGCCGACGAAGGAGACGCAGCCGATCTCGGGCGCGCGCACCAGCGCCTCCGACAGCTCGCCCCCGCTGCCGCTGACGAGGGTGACGGGAATCCCCTCGCGCGCGGCGAGTGCGCAGGCCAGGGTGAGACACGCGACGCCGCCGTCGGTCGGGGTCTTGGCGATGACCGCGTTCCCTGCCAATGCCTGTATCAGCATTGTGTGAACGAGCACGCTCATCGGGTAGTTCCAGCTCGCGATGTTGGACACGGGTCCGTCGAGCGGGGTCCGGCCCTCGACCATGGGCTCGATCCCGTCGACGTACCAGCGCACGCCGTCGATGGCCCGGTCGACGTCGGCCTGCGCGAGGCGCCAGGGCTTGCCGATCTCCCAGACGAGGAGGAGCGCGAGCAGTTCGCGGTGCTCGGTGAGCGCGTCGAGCGTGGCCGCGACACGGGCCCGGCGTTCGTCCAGGGGCACGTGCCGCCAGGCGCGGTGGTGGTCGAGTGAGGCGCGTACGGCCTGGTGGGCCGTCAGGCCGTCCAGGCGCGGCGGCCCCGCGATCGGGCTGCCGTCCACGGGGCTGGTGGCGGACAGCGCCCTGCCGTCCGCCTGCCAGGCGGCGCCCCAGAGGTTGAGGACACGGTCGTCCCGGAAGGCTTCCGGCGCCACGGCGAGGCAGCGTTGCCAGGCGTCGGTCCAGGAGGTGTGGGACTTGAGGGTGAGGGTGGGTGCCATTCGGTTGCTCCGCTCTCGGTGCACAGTCGGGGGCGGTAGTGCATGGCTCGTTGCCCGTAGGGAGTACTGGGCGCGCTTGGAGTACCTGGAACGCTCGGAGTTGCTTGGCGTACTCAGAGCGCTTGGTGTACTCGCGTTCGGAGACGTCGTACGAAGGCCGCTAGCGAGGCGAATCGACCTCGGAAAGTAACGTCATTTCAACTATGAGTGACATCACGCTCCGTCATCCGGTCTCGTCCAGTGCGGCGAGGACCAGCCGGGCCGTCTCGGTCGGGGTGTTGCCGACCCGGACTCCTGCCGCTTCCAGGGCTTCCTTCTTCGCCTGGGCTGTGCCGGACGAGCCGGAGACGATCGCGCCCGCGTGGCCCATCGTCTTGCCCTCGGGTGCGGTGAAACCGGCGATGTAGCCGACGACGGGTTTGGTGACGTGGTCGCGGACGTACGCGGCCGCTCGTTCCTCGGCGTCGCCGCCGATCTCCCCGATGAGGACGATGAGTTCGGTGTCCGGGTCGTCCTGGAAGGCGGCCAGGCAGTCGATGTGGGTGGTGCCGACGACGGGGTCCCCGCCGATGCCGACACAGGTCGAGAAGCCGATGTCCCGGAGTTCGTACATGAGTTGGTAGGTGAGCGTGCCCGACTTGGAGACCAGGCCGATGCTGCCCGACTTGGTGATGTCGGCCGGGATGATGCCGGCGTTGGACTGGCCGGGGGTGATCAGGCCGGGGCAGTTGGGGCCGATGATCCGTGTGCCCTTCGCCCTCGCGTACGCGGTGAAGGCGACCGAGTCGTGGACCGGGATGCCCTCGGTGATGACGACGACGAGCTCGATGCCGGCGTCCGCGGCTTCCACAACTGCCGCCTTGGAGAAGGCCGGTGGGACGAAGACGACGCTGACGTCGGCCCCCGTGGCCTCGATGCCCTCGCGCACGGAGCCGAAGACGGGGACGGCACGGTCGTCGAAGTCGACGCTCTGCCCGGCCTTGCGCGGGTTGACGCCGCCGACGACGTCGGTGCCGGCCGCGAGCATGCGCCGGGTGTGCTTCATGCCCTCGCCGCCGGTCATGCCCTGGACGAGGACCTTGCTCTCCTTGGTGAGGTAGATGGCCATGTCCCGCTCCTTCAGCTGGCGTTGGCGAGTTGGGCGGCACGGCGCGCGGCGCCGTCCATGGTGGTGGCCTGCTGGACCAGGGGGTGCGCGCGGTCGTCGAGGATCGCCCGGCCGCGTACGGCGTTGTTCCCGTCGAGGCGGACGACCAGCGGCTTGGTCAAGTGGACCGATTCCAGGGCCTGCACGATGCCGTCGGCGACCGCGTCGCAGGCGGTGATGCCGCCGAAGACGTTGACGAAGACGGACTTGACGGCCGGGTCGGAGAGGATGACGGAGAGGCCGTCGGCCATGATCTGGGCGGAGGCTCCGCCGCCGATGTCGAGGAAGTTGGCGGGGCGCGCGCCGCAGCCGGCTACCACGTCGAGCGTCGACATGACGAGGCCCGCGCCGTTGCCGATGACGCCGACCTCGCCGTCCAGCTTCACGTAGTTGAGGTTCTTGGCGGCGGCCGCCGCCTCCAGCGGGTCGTCGTGCGTGGACTCCTGGTCGCCCCAACGTGCCTGCCGGAAGCGGGCGTTGTCGTCGAGGGTGACTTTCCCGTCGAGGGCGAGGATCTGCCCCTGGGCGGTACGGACGAGGGGGTTCACCTCGACGAGTACGGCGTCCTCACGGATCAGTACGTCCCAGAGCCTGACCAGGACGTCGACGGTCTGCGGGGGCAGGCCCGCGGCGTCGGCGATCTCGGCCGCCTTCGCGGAGGTGACGCCCTCGGCGGGGTCGATGTGGACGCGCGCCACGGCGCCCGGCCGGGTGGCGGCGACCTCCTCGATGTCCATGCCGCCCTCGGCCGAGGCGATCGCGAGGAACCGGCCGGCCGCTCGGTCGAGTACGTAACTGACGTAGAACTCGCTCTCGATGTCGACCGGTTGGGCCAGCATCACCTTGCCGACGGTGTGGCCCTTGATGTCCATACCGAGGATCTGGCGGGCCGTCAGTTCGGTGGCGGCGGGGTCCGCGGCGAGTTTCACGCCGCCCGCTTTGCCGCGTCCTCCGGTCTTCACCTGTGCCTTGACGACGACCCGGCCGCCGAGCCTGCGGGCGATCTCGCGCGCCTCCTTGGGCGAGTTCGTGACCTCCGCCCTCGGCACCAAGATGCCGTGTTCCTCGAAGAGTTCCCTTGCCTGGTGTTCGAACAGGTCCATCTCGGCTCCCTCTTAAAAGTGCCGCACGCCCCCTGGACACCACCCACTGGATGCGGGATAACAAGCTTCATACAGTATTCGTCGACTGTATGCAATGTACCGCGACGGCATCCACGAACAGTGCGCGCACCACGTCCGACCTGCACTTCCGCGCGCCCAATCCCCTACGAAGGGACAGGACTTCGCCATGCCCGACGACAACAGCCAGAACCTCATCTCCGGTGGGCACCTGGTCGCCAAGGCACTCAAAGCGGAGGGTGTGGAGGTCATCTACACGCTCTGCGGCGGCCACATCATCGACATCTACGACGGCTGCGTCGACGAGGGCATCGAGGTCGTCGACGTACGCCACGAACAGGTCGCCGCCCACGCCGCCGACGGTTACGCGCGCATCACCGGCAAGCCCGGCTGCGCCGTCGTCACCGCCGGCCCCGGCACGACCGACGCCGTAACGGGTGTCGCCAACGCCTTCCGCGCGGAGTCCCCGATGCTGCTGATCGGCGGCCAGGGAGCCCACACCCAGCACAAGATGGGGTCCCTTCAGGACCTGCCGCACGTCGACATGATGACGCCGATCACCAAGTTCGCGGCGACCGTGCCGGACACCGCGCGGGCCGCCGACATGGTGTCGATGGCGTTCCGCGAGTGCTACCACGGGGCGCCCGGCCCGTCCTTCCTGGAGATCCCGCGCGATGTCCTCGACGCCAAGGTGCCGGTCGAGAAGGCCCGGGTCCCCGCCGCCGGCCACTACCGGGCCTCGACCCGCTCGGCCGGTGACCCCGAGGCCATCGAGAAGCTCGCCGACCTCCTCGTGCACGCCGAGAAGCCCGCGATCCTGCTGGGCAGCCAGGTGTGGACGACCCGCGGCACCGAGTCCGCCATCGACCTCGTACGCACCCTCAACATCCCGGCGTACATGAACGGCGCCGGGCGCGGCACCCTGCCGCCCGGGGACCCGCACCACTTCCAGCTGTCGCGCCGGTACGCCTTCTCCAACGCCGACGTCATCGTCATCGTCGGTACGCCCTTCGACTTCCGCATGGGCTACGGGAAGCGGCTGTCGCAGGACGCGACCGTCGTGCAGATCGACCTCGACTACCGGACCGTCGGCAAGAACCGGGACATCGACCTCGGGATCGTCGGTGACGCGGGTCTGGTCCTCAAGTCGGTCACCGAGGCGGCCTCCGGACGCATCAACGGGGGCGCGTCGAAGCGCAAGGAGTGGCTCGACGAACTGCGCGCCGCCGAGCAGACCGCCATCGAGAAGCGGCTGCCGAACCTGAAGTCGGACGCCTCGCCGATCCACCCGTACCGCCTGGTCAGCGAGATCAACGACTTCCTCACCGAGGACTCCATCTACATCGGCGACGGCGGCGACATCGTCACCTTCTCCGGTCAGGTCGTGCAGCCCAAGTCGCCCGGGCACTGGATGGACCCGGGGCCGCTCGGCACGCTCGGCGTCGGCGTCCCCTTCGTGCTCGCCGCCAAGAAGGCACGGCCCGACAAGGAGGTCGTCGCCCTCTTCGGGGACGGCGCCTTCTCCCTCACCGGCTGGGACTTCGAGACCCTCGTCCGCTACAACCTCCCCTTCGTCGGCATCGTCGGCAACAACTCCTCCATGAACCAGATCCGCTACGGCCAGGCCGCCAAGTACGGCCTGGAGCGCGAGCGGGTCGGCAACACCCTCGGCGACGTCCACTACGACAAGTTCGCCCAGATGCTGGGCGGTTACGGCGAAGAGGTCCGCGACCCCGCCGACATCGCCCCCGCCCTCCAGCGCGCCCGTGAGTCGGGCAAGCCGTCACTGATCAACGTCTGGGTCGACCCGGACGCGTACGCCCCCGGAACCATGAACCAGACGATGTACAAGTGAGGTGGAACCGTTGACGAAAGCGACAGCAACGACTGCGGCGTCAGCAACGGCAGCGACGCCGACGACCTCGGCCAAGGCCCTCGAAGGCGTCCGCGTCCTCGACATGACGCACGTCCAGTCCGGTCCTTCCGCCACCCAGCTGCTCGCCTGGCTCGGCGCGGACGTCGTCAAACTGGAGGCGCCGACCGGAGACATCACGCGCAAGCAGCTGCGTGACCTCCCGGACGTCGACTCCCTCTACTTCACGATGCTCAACTGCAACAAGCGGAGCATCACCCTCAACACCAAGACCGAGCGCGGCAAGGAGATCCTCACCGAGCTGATCCGGCGCTCGGACGTCATGGTCGAGAACTTCGGACCGGGCGCGGTCGACCGCATGGGCTTCACCTGGGACCGCATCCAGGAGATCAATCCGCAGATCGTCTATGCCTCCATCAAGGGGTTCGGGGACGGCCCGTACACCAACTTCAAGGCGTACGAGGTCGTCGCTCAGGCCATGGGCGGGTCGATGTCGACCACCGGCTTCGAGGACGGGCCGCCGCTGGCGACGGGGGCCCAGATCGGTGACTCGGGCACGGGCATCCACGCGGTGGCGGCGATCCTCGCCGCCCTGTTCCAGCGGGAGAACACGGGGCGCGGGCAGCGCGTGAACGTGGCGATGCAGCACGCCGTGCTGAATCTGTGCCGGGTGAAACTGCGGGACCAGCAGCGCCTCGGGCATGGACCGCTGGCTGAATATCCCAACGACGACTTCGGCGACGAGGTTCCCAGGTCCGGCAACGCGTCCGGCGGCGGCCAGCCCGGCTGGGCCGTCAAGTGCGCGCCGGGCGGCCCGAACGACTACGTGTACGTCATCGTGCAGCCCGTCGGCTGGAAGCCCATCACCGAGCTCATCGGACGCCCGGAACTCGCGGACGCCCCCGAGTGGGCGACCCCGGAGGCCCGCCTCCCGCAGCTCACCAAGATGTTCCAGCTCATCGAGGAGTGGTCGTCCACGCTCCCCAAGTGGCAGGTGCTCGAGCAGCTCAACGCCCACAACATCCCCTGCGGCCCGATCCTCTCCACCAAGGAGATCATCGAGGACGAGTCGCTGGTCGCCAACGAGATGGTCGTGACGGTGCCGCACCCCGAGCGGGGCGACTTCGTGACCGTGGGCAGCCCGCTGAAGCTCTCCGACTCTCCCGTGGACGTGACCAGTTCGCCGCTGCTGGGCGAGCACAACGAAGAGGTGTACGTCGGCGAGCTCGGTCTCGGCGACGAGGAGTTGCGCCTGCTCAAGTCGAACGGAGTGATCTGATTGATGGCCGAAGACCGGGTGCTGAGGGTGCGCACGCTCCTCGAAGCCGTGCGGGCCGAGGGGCGGACGGCGCTCACCGCGCCCGAGGGCAAGGTGATCGCCGACGCGTACGCGATCGCCGTCCCCGGCGAGGAGCTGGCGACCGACGTGGACGAGGCGGTCTCCTACGCGGCGCGCTTCGGAGGGCCCGTCGTGATGAAGATCGTCTCCCCCGACATCCTCCACAAGACCGACGCCGGCGGCGTGATCGTCGGCGTGGAGGGCGCGACGGACGTACGCGCCGCCTTCCACAAGATCATCGAGAACGCCCGGGCGTACGACTCCCAGGCCCGTATCGAGGGCGTACAGGTCCAGGAACTGCTCCCCAAGGGGCAGGAGGTCATCGTCGGCGCGGTGACCGATCCGACGTTCGGGAAGGTCGTGGCCTTCGGGCTCGGCGGTGTGCTCGTCGAGGTCCTCAAGGACGTCACGTTCCGGCTGGCACCCGTGGACGCGGACGAGGCGCTGTCGATGCTGGACTCGATCCGGGCCGCGGAGATCCTGCGCGGGGTGCGCGGCGCTCCGGCCGTCGACCGGTGGGCGATCGCCGAGCAGATCCGCCGGGTCTCCGAACTGGTCGCGGACTTCCCGGAGATCGCCGAGGTGGACCTGAACCCGGTGATCGCGACCCCGGAAGGCGCGATGGCCGCGGACATCCGGGTCATCCTCGCCGAGGAAGTGGCCAAGCCGCGACGGAAGTACACGCGCGACGAGATCCTCACCACCATGCGCCGGCTGATGCAGCCGTCGTCGGTGGCCGTGATCGGCGCCTCCAACGAGCAGGGCAAGATCGGCAATTCGGTCATGCGCAACCTCATCGACGGCGGTTTCTCCGGGGAGATCCACCCGGTGAACCCCAAGGCCGATGACATTCTGGGCCGCAAGGCGTACAAGAGTGTCACGGACGTTCCCGGTGAGGTGGATGTGGCGGTCTTCGCTATTCCCGCCAAGTTCGTGGCCTCGGCCCTGGAGGAGGTGGGACGCAAGGGGATCCCCAACGCCGTCCTGATCCCCTCGGGGTTCGCGGAGACCGGTGAGCACGCGCTCCAGGACGAGATCGTGGCCATCGGCGAGCGCTACGGAGTCCGGCTGCTCGGGCCGAACATCTACGGCTACTACTCGACGTGGCACGACCTGTGCGCCACGTTCTGCACGCCGTACGACGTCAAGGGCGGCGTCGCGCTCACCTCCCAGTCCGGTGGCATAGGTATGGCCATTCTGGGCTTCGCGCGCACTACGAAGACAGGTGTTTCCGCGATCGTGGGGCTCGGCAACAAGTCGGACCTGGACGAGGACGACCTGCTGACCTGGTTCGGCGAGGACCCCAACACCAAGTGCATCGCCATGCACTTGGAGGACCTCAAGGACGGACGCGCCTTCGTGGAGGCCGCGCGGGCGACCGTCCCCAAGAAGCCGGTGGTCGTCCTGAAGGCGGGCCGTACGGCGGCCGGTGCCAAGGCCGCGGGCTCGCACACGGGCGCCCTCGCGGGCGACGACGCCGTGTACGAGGACATCCTCAAGCAGGCCGGTGTCATCAGGGCGCCCGGTCTGAACGAAATGCTGGAGTACGCGCGCGCGTTGCCGGTGCTGCCGACGCCCCAGGGCGACAACATCGTGATCATCACGGGCGCCGGCGGCAGTGGCGTACTGCTGTCCGACGCGGTGACCGACAACGGCCTCTCCCTGATGGAGATCCCACCGGATCTGGACGCGTCCTTCAGGAAGTTCATCCCGCCCTTCGGCGCGGCCGGCAACCCGGTGGACATCACGGGCGGCGAGCCGCCGTCGACGTACGAGGCGACGATCCGGCTCGGTCTGGAGGACCCGCGGATCCACTCGCTCGTCCTCGGCTACTGGCACACCATCGTGACCCCTCCCATGGTCTTCGCCGAGCTCACCGCGCGCGTGGTGGCCGAATTCCGGGAGCGCGGGATCGAGAAGCCCGTCGTGGCGTCGCTCGCGGGCGACGTCGAGGTCGAGGAGGCCTGCCAGTACCTCTACGAGCACGGGGTCGTGGCATACCCGTACACGACCGAGAAGCCGGTGGCCGTGCTCGGCGCGAAGTATCGGTGGGCGCGGGCAGCGGGGTTGTTGTGAGGCGGCGGGCGAGCGGCGAACCGGCCGGGGGTCCGGGGGTTGTCCCCCGGGCGTGTGGCAGCCCGCTGGGCGCGCGCGGCGGGGCTGTTGTGACGCCGCGGCGCACGGCGGGCGCTGTTGGGGGGCGGTTCATGACTTGACCCGGTGAAGGGGCGGGCCGACGGTGCGCGTCGGCCCGCCCCGGGACCCGTGCGCACACGAAAGGAATTGGACAGGGGGCGCTGGCCAGATCTTTCGACGCGAGGGGTGCTACGCGACATGACAACCACCGACTTCACGACATCCGTCCCCTACAGGGAGGTGACGGACCGCAACGGCCGCCTGTACCGGATCGGTGAGACCGACCGGGACATCATGGGGCGACCACGCTGGACCATGGTGCTCTTCCCCTGGATGGGCATGATGGGCATCAGCTCCTCGGAGTACGCGTTCACATCCGCCGAGGACACCCTGCACGAGGCCCACCTCTGGGACAGTGGGCACATCTTCTGGCTGATGGGCGTCTGGGTGTTCTTCCAGGCGGCCGTGGCCTTCCCGGCCGGCCAGCTGCGCGAGAGCGGAAAACTGCCCGCGCGGTACGCCATGATGCTCGGCGCGCTCGGCACGGTCCTCGGCTATGTCTCACTGGCGTACGCGCCGCACGTGATCGTCGCCTACATAGGCTTCGGCATGTTCAGCGGCATCGGCGCCGGCCTCGTCTACGCGACCTGCGTGAACATGGTCGGCAAGTGGTATCCGGAGCGCAAGGGCGGCAAGACCGGCATGGTCAACGGCGGTTTCGCCTACGGCTCCGTGCCCTTCGTGTTCCTGTTCACCTCCTACATGGACCTGTCCAACTACGAGACCGTGCTGGTCATGGTCGGCGTGATCTGCTGCACGGTCGTCGCCGTCGCCGGCTGGTTCTTCAAGGACCCGCCGAAGAACTGGTGGCCCGCGAACGTCGACCCGCTGAAGACCTCCGACGACCCGCGGGTCGTGCGGGCACTGGCGAAGAACCCGCCGGCGGTCAAGCAGTACACACCGCGGGAGGCGGCCAGGACGCCCGTCCTGTGGATGATGTGGTTCTGCCTGTTGTGCACGGCCGGCATCAACATCTTCGGCATCGCCATGCAGGTGCCGTTCGGAAAGGAGATGGGGTTCGCGGGCGGAATCGTGGCCACCGCGATGTCACTCAAGGCGATCGTCAACGGCACCGGACGCGGTGTCATCGGCTGGATCTCGGACCGCTACGGCCGCCGGAACACACTCGTCATCGTCTGTATCGTCCTCGGCTGCTCGCAGTTCGGCGTGTTCTTCTCCGGGAACGTGGGATCGATGCCGTTCTTCCTGGTCTGCTCGATGGTCTCCGGTTTCGGCGGCGGCGCGATCTTCCCGCTCTTCGCGGCCATGACGGCGGACTACTTCGGTGAGAACAACAACGCCTCCAACTACGGCATGGTCTACAGCTCCAAGCTCATCTCGGGTCTCGTCGGCTCCGGCGTGGGAGCCGTCGTCGTGAGCACCTGGGGCTACGGAGGCGCCTTCGCACTGGCAGGCAGCATCGGTCTCGGTTCCGCGGTCCTCGCGCTCTTCCTGCGCGCTCCCGGCCGCCCGAGTCCCAAGCGCGTCGTGCCCAACCCGCACCCGATCGGCGAGGAGATGGCCTGAGCGGTGAGGAGACGATCAGCTTTGGTGAGGCGATGCCGCGCCATGAACTCCGCAGCGCGGAACCGTCCCGTGCCGTGTCCGCCGTGCCCGTCCCCGACAACGTCCTAGTCCCCCCAAGAACCGCTTCAGTCCTCGGAAACGCCGACGGTCCTCCCCACGCACCACGTGGGGAGGACCGTTCGCTGCGTGTCGTGGTCAGCGGCGCCTTGCGCGGAGGGCCGCGAGGTTGTCGTAACTGATCTTGGCCTCGCGCAGCGACTGTGCGGGGTCGGCGGCACTGGGCGAGTTGTCGTCCTCGACCATCGGGTTGTGGTAGTTCCGGTCCCCGACCCGCGAGAAGAACGTGGTGTAGTCGATGACACCTGTTCCGAAGGGCACCATGTCGTAGCCCATGCCGTTGGTGGTGCTCACGACACCGTCCTTGGCGTGGAACAGCGGGTAGCGCTTGTTGTGGCGGGCGACGAGCCCCGCCGGGTCGAAGACCTTCTCGCGGGTGGAGCCGTCGTGGGCGGTGTAGGTGTGGAACTTGTACTGGGCCACGTGCGCCCAGAAGATGTCCATCTCCAGCCAGACCAGCTTCGGGTCGGTGGCCTTCAGGAAGTACTCCAGCTTGCGGATGCCGGAGCTGCGGGTGGGCCGGCCCTGGGCGTCCAGCGGGCCTCCGTCGAGCAGGAAGCCGTAGGCGGAGTCGTGGTTGTGCGTGTACAGCTTGATGCCTTCGCGGCGGGCGATCCTGCCCAGCGCGTTCCACTTGTCGGCCGCCACGTCCCAGTCGGCCGGGTAGGAGCTGCCGGTGGGGTCGCCGCCGGTGCCCATGTGGTCCATGCCCAGGATGTTGGCGATCTCCAGGTTCAGCTTGAAGGTGTCCACGTCGGCGCTGGTCAGCGGCCAGGAGGGCGGTATGAAGCCGTGGTTGCCCTGGGCACGCAGGCCGTAGTCGTCGAGCCAGGAGCGCAGCAGCTTGGCGCCCGCCACGGAACCGAGGTTGGCACCGCCCGGCGCGTTGGCGTGCTGGCCGTAGCCGGCGAACTCCACCTGGCGGTATCCGTGGCGGGCCAGTTGCTTGAACACCTCGCGGAAGCCGGAGGGCAGGTCCGAGGCGAGCGGGTCGCGGGCCGTGGCGTCGCGGACGGTGTAGAGGATGATGCCGCGCCTGCCCGGCGGAACGAGGACGTGGCCACGGCCGTGGTCGTGGCCTCTGCCCCGGTCCTGGGCCAGGGCCGGTGAGGCGCCCAGCACCGGGGCGGCGATCGCCCCGGCGCCAACGGCGGTGCAGGTGCTGAGGAAGCGGCGGCGGTTGACGCCGAGCGCGCGACGCAGGGCGTCGCCGGTTCCGGATTCGTCGTTGAACGCGGTCACGGTGTCTCTCTTTCGGGTAGGGGCCCACCGTGTTCTGCAGGGGCCCAGCCATGTTCGTCAGGAGTCCGGCTGTGACAGGTGCCGTGCGGTACGCCGGTTATCCACAGGCCGAACACACTGTCAGTGCCGTGTGTTTCACTTTTCGTAATCGCTCGTCCGGCCACTCCCGGGTGCTGTCACCCGAGGCCGGCCAGGTCGAGCAACAGGGATTTCACATCGGTGGCCGCGACGCGGTCGCCGACAGCGCGGGGGGTGGAGCAGATGATGAGCGGACCTTCGTCGTCGCTCAGGGGGAGGCGGCCGTGGCTGCCTCGAATAGGTGAGGGATCGAGGGGCACGACCGCCATGCGGTAGCGCATGCCGAGCTTCTTACGGGCCAGCGCGCCCGCGGCCTTGACCTTGACGTACGGGTCGAGCGGATCCATGAAGAGCTCGACCGGGTCGTAGCCGGGTTTGCGGTGGATCTCGACGAGCTGCGCGAAGTCGGGCGCGCGGGCGTCGTCGAGCCAGTAGTAGTACGTGAACCAGGCGTCCGGCTCCGCCACGGCGACGAGTTCGCCGGAGCGCGGATGGTCGAGGTGGTGGGTCTTCTTGCCCTCGTCGTCGAGGAGTTGCTCGATGCCGGGCAGATCGGCGAGCGCCGCTTTCGTGGCCTCCAGGTCCTCGGGGCGGCGTACGTAGACATGGGCGATCTGATGGTCGGCGACGGCGAAGGCACGTGAGGCCATCGGGTCGAGGTACTCCATGCCGTCCTGTGTGTGCACTTCGAGGAGTCCGGCGCGGCGCAGTGCGCGGTTGATGTCGACGGGACGGTCCACGCGGGTGATGCCGTACTCGGACAGGGCGACGACGGTCCGGCCTTCGGCTCGCGCGTCGTCGAGAAGGGGGGCCATGGCCGCGTCCAGGTCGGCGGCCGCTTTGAGGGAGCGCGGGTCGTCGGGGCCGAAGCGCTGCAGGTCGTAGTCGAGATGAGGGAGGTAGCAGAGGGTCAGGTCCGGGTGGCGGGTGCGGATGATGTGCCGGGTGGCGTCGATGATCCACTGGCTGGAGACGAGGTCGGCGCCGGGACCCCAGAAGTGGAAGAGCGGGAACGTGCCGAGTTGCTCGGTGAGTTCGTCGTGCAGGGCCGGGGGCCGGGTATAGCAGTCGGGTTCCTTGCGGCCATCGGCGTAGTAGATCGGACGAGGGGTGATGGTGATGTCGGTGTCGGCGCCCATGGCGTACCACCAGCAGATATTGGCGACCGTGTAGCCGGGGTGCGCGCGCCGGGCGGCGTCCCACAGTTTGTCGCCGGACACCAGTCCGTTGTGCTGGCGCCACAGCAGTACGTCGCCCAGGTCGCGGAAGTACCAGCCGTTGCCGACGATGCCGTGCTCGGACGGGTGGGTGCCGGTGAGGAACGTCGACTGGGCGGCGCAGGTGACGGCGGGCAGGACCGTGCCGAGGGTGGCCTGCGAGCCGGACTGGGCGAGGGTCTTGAGGTGGGGCATGTGGTCGAGGAGACGGGGGGTGAGGCCGACGACGTCGAGGACGAGGAGAGGGGTGGGGGTCGTGGAGCCGTCGGTGCCGGCCGGCGCTGCCGGGGTCTCGTGGGTGCTCATGGGAGTTCCTTCAGGCCGAGGTCCGTCAACAGGTCCCGGGCGAGGGTGAGTTCCGCGGCGATGCCGTCGGCGAGCTGGGCGCGGGCGCGGGGGCGCAGCTCGGGCGGGAGGGCCTGCCAGGTGTAGGTCTCGACCTCGAGGTGGTTGGTCAGCGGGTGCGGGCCGCCGACCAGTCGGGTCAGCGTGTCCTTCAGTACGGGCAGCGTGGAGGTGAGGGGTGCGTCCGGGGACGCGTGCAGCGGGACGTGGAAGTGAGCGCGCCACGGAGAGGCGTCGGGCAGGGCGTCCTCCTTGACGGCCTCGCCGAGGTCGTCGGTCCCACGGAGTCCGGCGGCGGTGAGGGTACGGGTCTGGTGCAGGAAGCGGGGTTCGTCGAAGGCGGCGAGAGCCTCGCGGACTTCGGGGAGGTGGGGGTGTTCGGCGTGCAGGGCGGCTGAGAGCTGGGACTTGACGACGGGGACGCCGGCGGCGGCAAGCGCGTCCAGGGCGGTGTTCGGATCTTCGAAGGAGGTGGCGAGGTGACAGGTGTCGACGCAGACGCCGATACGGGGGTGGCCGATCGCGGTGAGCGGGGCGATGGCGTCGGCCGTGGTCTCGACGGTGCAGCCCGGCTCCGGCTCCAGGCCGATACGGATGGAGCGGCCGGTCAGTTCCTCCAGCGCGTCGAGGCGTTCGGCGAGGGTGGCCAGGGCCGCGTGGGCCCGGGCGGCACGGCCGTCGTCATACACCGTGCGCCAGGCGAGCGGCAGGGTCGAGATGGTGCCTTCGGCGACATCGTCGGGGAGGAGTCCGGCGAGGACGCGGGCGAGGGCCGTGGTGTGTTCGAGCCGCTCGGGGTCGGCCCAGTCCGGCTTGTAGACGCGGTACTTGACCTCCTCGGCGCCGAATCCTTCATAGGGGAAGCCGTTGAGGGTGACGACTTCGAGTCCGCGGAGGTCGAGTTCGCCGCGCAGCCCGCGCAGGGCGGACGGGTCGGAGACGAGGGCGTGGGCGGCGTCCTTGGCGAGCCACAGGCCGATGCCGAGCCGGTCGCGGCCGAGACGTTTGCGTACGGGTTCGCAGTGGTCGCGGAGCTGGGCGAGGACGCCGTCGAGGGTCTCGGCGGGGTGGACGTTGGTGCAGTAGGCGAGGTGGACGGTGGAGCCGTCGGGGTGGCGGAAGCGCATGGGTCAGGCCTCCGTCATCGTGGGATCGGCCTTGGAAGCGGTGTCCGGGTCCGTCCCGGGGTCGGCCTTCGGGACGCCGCGCAGGATGGAGTTGCCCTCGTGGGTGGCGTCCGTGCCGGCGACCTCCAGGTCGAGGCGGCCGCTGAGTCCGTAGAAGGCGACGGGGTTGCGCCACAGCACCCGGTCGACGTCGTCCTCGGTGAACCCTGCCTTCAGCAGGGCGTCCGCGACCTTGCGGGTCTTCAACGGGTCGCTCTTGCCCCAGTCGGCCGCGGAGTTGACCAGCACCTTCTCCGGCCCGTACTCGTGAAGGACCGCGACCATCCGTTCCTCGTCCATCTTGGTGTCCGGATAGACGGAGAAGCCGAGCCAGCAGCCGCCGTCCTTGGCCTCCTTGACCGTGGTCTCGTTGAGGTGGTCGATCAGGACGTGGTCCGGGGGCAGTGCGGACTCCCGGACCACGTCGAGGGTGCGGCGCAGGCCGGCCAGCTTGTCGCGGTGCGGGGTGTGGACGAGCGCGGGCAGCTCGAAGGTGGCGGCGAGCTGGAGCTGGGCGGCCAGGGCGGTGTCCTCTGCGGGGGTCATCGAGTCGTATCCGATCTCGCCGACGGCCACGACGTGGTCCTTGACGAGATACCGGGGAAGTTCGTCGAGGACGGGCACGCAGCGGGGGTCGTTGGCCTCTTTGGGGTTGAGGGCGAGGGTGCAGTGGTGGGCGATGCCGTACTGGGCGGCGCGGAAGGGTTCCCAGCCGAGGAGGGAGTCGAAGTAGTCGAGGAAGGAGGCCGCCGAGGTGCGGGGCTGGCCGAGCCAGAAGGCGGGTTCGACGACGGCTCTGACACCGGCCGCGTGCATGGCTTCGTAGTCGTCGGTGGTCCGTGACGTCATGTGGATGTGGGGGTCGAATATGCGCATCAGGACTCCTTGCCGTCGCTGCCGTGGGGGGCGTCGGTGCCGGGCGGGGTGGCCGGGTGCTCGGTCAGGGCCAGGACGTGGTGCAGGTCCTGGGGTACGGGACGGCCCGCGGCGGTGCGTTCGTCGGCGTAGTCGGCGAGCATGCGGGCGAGTTCCGCGTCGGCGCGGGCGCGGCGAGGCAGGTCGGCCACCGCCTCGACGGGGACACCGGTGAACAGGCACTTGAGCACGGCGTGCCGCCAGCTGTGGGCGTCCAGGTGCAGGGCGGCGTACGGGCCGACGGCAGCGGCCACGAGCCGGGTGTCGTTGGTGCGCAGGGCGTCCTCGACGATCGGCAGGGCGTCGGGGCCCGGCACGAGGTGGGGCAGGGCCTGGAGGACGGCGCGGCGTTCGTCGGCGGTGCCCTGGCGGTAGACGCGGGCGAGGGTGGTGGCGTCGGCTCGGGCCGCGTGCAGGAGGAGGACGCGGGCCGCCTCCGCGTGCTCGGGGCCGCAGCGGCGGCCGGCCTCGGCGATCCTCAACTCCCATACGGAGATGGGCCGGTGGGTGCCGGGGTGGGCGGCCGCCTCGTCGAGGGCCTGGTCCAGCCAGGCGCGGGCGGCGCCGTCGAGCCGGCCGTTCAGGCGGGTGTGCAGGGCGGCGAGGGCCGGCGGGGCGACGTCCGTCGGGGTGCCGAGGTCGTCGTGGAGGTGGTTCACGGGGTTCTCCCTTCGGAGGCGGTGGAGCCCTCGCCGGGGATCGGCGGCCGGTCGGCGTCCGGGGGTGTGGAGACGGCGGCCGCGTGGTGGAGGAACGGGAGGGACTGCTGGGCGAGTTGGGGGCCGGCGTGGGAGTGGCGGGGCAGTTCGACGGAGACCAGGCCCTGGTAGCCGACGGCGGCGAGGGCTTCGAGTACGGGAGGGAAGTCGATCTCTCCGTCACCGAAGGGGAGGTGTTCGTGGACGCCGCGCCGCATGTCCTCGATCTGGACGTGGCGCAGCCAGGGGGCGGCGGCTCGTACGCAGTCGGCGGGTGAGAGGGGTTCGAGGCACTGGCAGTGGCCGATGTCGAGGGTGAGGCCGAGGGCGTCGGGGCTGCCGAGGGCGGTGCGCAGGCGGTGGAAGTCGTCGAGGGTGGCGAGGAGGTGACCGGGTTCGGGTTCGACGGCGAGGGGGATTCCGGCGGCGGTGGCGGCGTCGAGGACGGGGGTGAGGGTTTCGGTGAGGCGCTTCCAGGCGGCGTCCTCGGACGCTTCACCGTCCGCGACGGCATCCTCTTCGGCGTCCGCTTCCCCGGCCGTGGCGGTGTCCGTCGGGAGGATGCCGCTGAAGCAGTGGACCGCGTGGGCGCCGAGGTCGGTGGCGATCTGGACGGCTCTGACGAGCAGGTCGGCGCGGCGGGCGCGTTGGGCCGGGTCCGGGTCGAGGAGGGACGGGCCGTGCTTGCGCCTCGGGTCGAGTACGTAGCGGGCGCCGGTCTCGATGGTGACGCCCAGGCCGAGCTCGTCCAGTCTGCGCGCGAGTTTGTGGGTGCGGGCCGCGAGGTCGGGGGCGAGTGGGTCCAGGTGCATGTGGTCGAGCGTCAGGCCGACGCCGTCGTAGCCGAGGTCGGCGAGGAGGGAGAGGGCGTCGTCCAGGCGGAGGTCGGTGAGGCCGTTGGTGCCGTAGGAGTAGCGGAGGGGGTGAGCGGTGGGGCGGGGGCTCGGCAGAAGGCTCATGTCATGCTCACCTTCCGGCCGAACCGGCGGGCGGCCGGAGCGAGGGCCGCCGTCAGGAGGGCGGTGACCGGAGCGCCGGAGCGGGCGGCGAGGGCGGCCTGCAGAGGGATCATGGCTCGGATGCCGCCGCCGACGGCTCGTTGGGTGAGTTGGGGGGACGGGTTGAGAGCGGCGTGGAAGAGGGGGCGGGCGGCGGTGACCGCGTAGACGGCGGCGAGTGCTCCGCGCAGGGACACTAGGTTGGTGGCGGTTGCCGCCGCGCGACCTGACTGCCGGTCCCGTCCCGCTTGCCGATCCCCTCTTGGCTGCCGGTCCCATCCCGGTTGCCAGTCCCGTGCCGCTTGCCGGTCCCGTCCTCCTTGCAGGCCCTCTCCCGATTGCCGGTCCCGTGCCGGGTCGTCGCGGGTGACCGACCAGGCCAGTGCCGCCGTCGTGGCCAACCCGCTCAAGGGGGCCCACGCTGAACCGCCCTGGGTCTCGTGGCGGGAGACCGTGGTGACGGCCAGGGTGTGGGTGCCCAGGGCCAGTGCGGAGGGCAGTGCCCTGCGGATGTCGCCGTGGGCGGCCACCCCGCCGAGGAGGAGGTCCAGGGCGCGGGCCCCGGCCATCGCCACGGGGCCCGCGGGGGTGCGCTTGAGGACCAGGTCGTACGACCAGACCGTGGCCGCCAGTGCGCCGGCGACCGCGAGGGGTCGTCGGCCCGCCGTGGACGCCAGGGCCAGGCCCGCCGCTGTCAGGCCGCCGGCCGCCGCGAGGGCCGCGGCCGGCTTGATGCGGCCGGAAGGAAGGGGGCGGTGTGGGCGGTCCACGGCGTCCTCGGCGCGGTCGGCCCAGTCGTTGAGGGCCATACCGGCCTCGTACAGGCAGAGGGAGGAGGCGATGGCCGCCAGGGTTCGGGGGTTCGGGCGTGCCCCGGCCGCGGCGGCGCCCGCGAGCGCGTCGCCGGGGACCGTGAAGAGGGCGGGGAGGCGCAGGAGTTCCACCCAGGCGTTCACGTTCACTCCCTGCCTCGCGGACCGTGGTGGCTGCGCCCTCGCGGCGTCCTGTGGCATCGGGCTCGCGCCCCGCTCCCCAGGGCGTGCCTGCTGTTCCGCCGGGTCTGCCTCCAGCTGCACCGGGCTCTCGCGCGACTCACTCAGGCTCTCGTGCGGCTCGCTCGGGTTCGCATGCGGCTCGCTCCGGTTCGCGTCCTGCGAGTTCGGCCCCGAGACCCGCGACGCCTCGTACCGCAGCCCCTTACGCCGTGGCCACGGGTGCTCCTCCTTCCCGTGCGGAGCCTCAATACGGGAGTTCCCGTGCGGAGCATCGGTGCGGGAGTTCCCGTGCGGAGTCTCCGTGTGGGACCTGTCTGCTGCCTCGCGCCCCGGCTCCGTGCTCATCGCCGCTCCCCCGGAAGGCCCGGTCGTTCGCCCGAAGGGCCAGCCCCCTCACCCGAAGGCGGTTGCGGATCCCCGACCTCCCGCAACCGCCCCGCGAACCCCACCAGTTGCGCGTACTGCTCGCCCAGGGCCGCGGGACCCTCCCCCATCGGGTCCTTGAAGTAGAAGCCGAGTTCGGAGAGCGGGCCGGACAGGCCGGCCTCGTGGGCGCGGGCGACCAAGCGGGCCAGGTCCAGGATCAGCGGGGCCGCGAGGGAGGAGTCGCAGCCCTGCCAGGTGGTCTGGAGGACCATCCGGGTGCCGAGGAAGCCGTCGAAGGCGATGTGGTCCCAGGCGGTCTTCCAGTCGCCGAGGGACGGGACGTCGTCGATGTGGGTCTCGCCCTCGGGAACCCCGCCGAGGGTGTCGGCGAGGACGCGTTCCTTGCCCGCGTTCTTCGCGGCCGCGGCCCCCGGGTCGGCGAGGGCGGCGCCGTCGCCGCCGCCCAGCAGGTTCGTACCGGACCAGGCGCGGACCGCCAGCGCGCGCTGCGCGAACATCGGGCCGAGGACCGACCGCAGCAGGGTCTGGCCGGTCTTGCCGTCACGGCCGGCGTACGGCAGCCCGGACTCCGCGGCCGCGGACCCGAGTGCCGGGTGGTGCAGGCCCATGGACGGGGTGAAGTTGACGTAGGGGCAGCCCGCCCGCAGCGCGGCCGACGCGTACAGGGAGCTGGCCGGGAGTTCCGTACCGGTGGGCGCGGGTTCCGTGGACGCCACGTTGACCACGACCGTACGGTCCAGACCGCACCGGCTCGTGAAGTCACGGATGTCGGAGGCCAGGGACTCGATCAGTTCGTCCTCGCCCCGGGTCTCACCGGACAGCGGGCCGCCGAGCCTGATCTCCCGGTCGGCGGCGGCGAGTTCGGCGGTGACGGCCGACGGAAGTCCGGGCGGCAGCACGCCCCCCGCGGCGAGCGCCTCCGCCCGTTTGGGCAGGGGGCAGTCCACCGTGTCGTGCCCGCCGAAGACGAGAGACGAGAGTGGGGGCAGTCCGCAGTCGGCGAACGCGGGGGTCTCGGTGACCATGCCCGTCGGTGGGTGCAGCCCCGCGGTCACCGCGGCGCAACCCGTGACGGCCGTGGTGGCGACAGAGCCACGTGCTCCGACCAGCCACACTCCCACCCGGGGCGGGGAGACGGAGGATTCGGCGGACATGGGCAGCCTCCTTGTCGTACGTGAGGTCGTTCGCGAGCCGGAAACGCGAGCCGGATGCGGCAGCCGGATGAATCAGCCGCCGCAGAGGGGACGAACAGAAGGGACAAGACGGCGGGCGGAGGTCCGGCGTCCTCCGCCCGCCGCCGCTCAATCGCCCTGCGCGCCGGTTCGCGCCGGCAGTTCCTTGATCCGGATGTCCCGGAAGGACACCTGGTCCTCGGCTCCGTGGTTCTGGATGCCGACATGACCGTCACGCAGGCTGCGCGCCGGATCGGTGTTGGTGAAATCGTTGATCTTCACGCCGTTGAGATAGACACGGAGTCGTTCGCCCTCCACGCGGATCTCGTACGTGTTCCACTCCCCCGGCGGGTTCAGCGCACGGTCGCGCTTCCTGATGTCGGCGGACTGGAAGCTGTACACGGCCCCGGTGGTGCGGTCGGGGGCGTCGGACGCGTCGATCTGGACCTCGTAGCCGTTGTCGACGGCCGACCACGGGTCGTCGGAGGCCGGGAAGCCCACGAACACACCGGAGTTGTCGTCCCCGGAGGCACTCGCCATCCTCCAGTCGAGCTTCAGCGAGTACGAGCCGAGGCCTCGGTCCGCGTACCAGAGCATGCCCAGGCCGCCGGACGACGTGAGTGTGCCGTCGTCCGAGAGCGAGAACGAGCCCGGTCCCGCCTGCCTCCAGTCCGCCAGCGACTCGGCGGTCCCGTCGAAGAGGGGTGAATACCCCTTCTCCGGGCGGCAGTCGGCCTCCGCGGCGCCGACGGCCCACCGGATGCCGCCCAGCAGATGCTGCTGGAAGGCGGGATCGGCGTACGACTCCTTGGTGTGACCGCTGCCGGTGTAGAAGGCGCGGCCGCCCCGGTACTCCTGGCACCAGGCGATCGGATGGTCGCCGCTCATCGTGCCGCCGCTGTACGACGACTCGTCGAGCGAGGCCAGGACGTGGGCCCGGTCCCGGGGATTGGAGCGGTAGTTGTACCACTCGTCCGTACGGTTCCAGGACTCCCCGAGGTGCGAGGTGGCCGGGTGTGCCCGGTCCTCGACCTCGATCCGCGCGGGCTGGATCGCCGGGTGCGACTGGAAGTAGGCGCCGGCGATTCCGCCGTAGAACTCCCAGTCGTACTCGGTGTCGGCGGCCGCGTGGATGCCCACGTAACCGCCGCCGCGCTTGATGTAGCCCTCGAAGGCCCGCTGTTGGGCCTCGTCGAGGACGTCCCCGGTCGTGGAGAGGAACACCACGGCGTCGTACCGGGCGAGGTTGCGCGAGGAGAAGGCTCTCGCATCCTCGGTGGCGTCGACCCTGAACCCGTTCTCGGCGCCGAGGCTCTTCACCGCGGCGACCCCTTCGGGGATCGAGTCGTGCCGGAACCCGGCGGTCTTGGAGAACACCAGGACCCGCTCACCCGCCGATCCCTTCGAGGCGGCCGGTCCCTTCGAGGCGGCCGGTCCCTTCGAGGCGGCCGGTCCCTTCGAGGCGGCCGGTCCCGAGACACACCCGATGAGCAGGGCGGCGCCGACAACCGCGGTCACTGTTCGGCCAGTTGCTCGCATGGCGCACCTCCCTCAGCGGGTTGTGAAGGTGAAGTCGTCCACGTCGTACAGGGCTCCGGTCCCGCTCCCCCTGAAGACGAGGTAGAGCGTGGTGGTGCCGCGCGGCGCCTTCGTCAGATTGGCGGTGACGTCCTGGAAGTTCTCCCAGCCGCCGGTCACCGGGACGGTCGCCGTGCCGAGCAGGCGGCCGGTGGGCGAACCCGCGCGGACCTCCAGCTTGCCGCCGGTGCCACCGGAGGAGACGCGTGCCGTGATTTTCGTGGCGTTGCTCACGACGTACGGCTCGAAGGAGATCCAGTCGCGGTTGTTGATGTCACCGACGGTCCTGCCGCCGTGAGCGGTGGCCTTCGACTGGATCGTGACGCCCTCCGACTTGCCGTAGTGCTCGGCCTGCCGGTGCCTGGGCTGGACGACGTTCTGGTCGTGCGTGGTGAGCGCCTCCTGGCCGCCGCCTCCGTTGTCGGTGTACTCCGCGTCGAAGACACCGAAGATGTTCGCGTCCTCGTCGTGGCCGCCGTCGGCGCTGGTCTGGATGGTGCCGGAGCAGCCGTTGGCCGTGGTCAGCGGGTGGCCGTGGCTGTCGTGACCGAGGACGAAGCTGACCTTCACCTTGGCGCAGTCGATCGACCTGCCGTCCTCGGGGTCGGTCACCTTCACCTTGAAGGGCACGGCGTCACCGAAGCTGAACAGCTGTCCGTCCTCGGGGAGTTGGAGGGTCACCTTCGGCGCGGTGTTGCCGACGACGATCCGTACGCTCGCGCCGCCGGTCCGCCCGGTGGCGTCCTTCGCGGTCAGCGTCGCCGTGTAGGTGCCGTTCCTCTTGTACGTGTACGTCGGGTTCGCCGCCGTCGACTTGCCGCCGTCGCCGAAGTCCCAGCTGTACGTGAGGGCGTCACCGTCGGCGTCCGTGCTGCCGGCCGAGGAGAACTTGACCTTCAGCTTCGCCTGTCCCGAGGTGCGGTCGGCCGCGGCCTGTGCCACGGGCGAGTGTCCGTCGGTCGCGTTCTCGATCCGGTACAGGGCCGAGTTCTCGTCGCCGCCGAACCAGGCGAGGCCGTAGTCGAGGACGTACAGCGCGCCGTCCGGGCCGAAGGCCATGTCCATGATCTGGGTGCCGGTCCACGGCACGTCGTTGATGGACTGCACGGTGCCGCTGTCGTCGGAGGCGATCCGCTTGATCCAGCGGCGGCCGAACTCGCCGGCGAAGAAGTCGCCGTCGTACGCCTCCGGGAACTTGACCGGTGAGTCGAGCGAGGCGTCGTAGTCGTAGACCGGGCCGCCCATCGGGGACTCGGAGCCGGTGCCGAACTCGGGCACGGATCCGCCGTCGTAGGGGATCCACGCGGCCTGGGCCGGGGGCAGGTCCGTCAGACCGGTGTTGTTGGGCGAGGTGTTCTTCGGTGCGGAGCAGTCGAAGGAGGCCCCCGACGCCTTCGTCCCGAAGTCGTAGTCCACGTAGGCGTCGTTGTTGCCCGTGCAGTAGGGCCAGCCGAAGTTGCCGGGCTCGGTGACGCGGGCGAACTCGACCTGGCCGGCCGGGCCGCGCGCGGGATCGGCGGCACCGGCGTCCGGGCCGTAGTCGCCGACGTAGAGGATGCCGGTCTTCTTGTCGACGCTGAAGCGGAACGGGTTGCGGAAGCCCATCGCGTAGATCTCGGGCTTCGTCCTGTCCGTGCCGGGCGCGAAGAGGTTGCCGTCAGGGACCGTGTACGAGCCGTCGGCGTTCACCTTGATGCGCAGGATCTTGCCGCGCAGGTCGTTGGTGTTGCCGGAGGTGCGCTGCGCGTCGAAGACGGGGTTGCGGTCGGCACGCTCGTCGATCGGCGCGTAGCCGTCCGACTGGAACGGGTTGGAGTCGTCACCGGTCGACAGGTAGAGGTTTCCGGCCGCGTCGAAGTCGATGTCCCCGCCCACGTGGCAGCAGATGCCGCGGGTCGCCGGGATGTCGAGGATCTTCTTCTCGCTGGCGTTGTCGAGGGTGCCGTCCGCGTTCAGGACGAAGCGCGAGAGCCGGTTGACGCCGTCGAAGGGCGCGAAGTCGGCCGCGGTGCCCGTCTCGGGGGCGTCGCCCGCCGGGGTGTCGAGCGGCGGGGCGTAGTAGAGGTAGATGAAGCGGTTGTCGGCGAAGCCGGGGTCGATGCCGACGCCCTGGAGGCCTTCCTCGTCGTGCGAGTAGACGGCGAGCTTGCCCGCCAGCTTGGTGTTGCCGGCGCTGTCGGTGATCCGCAGTTCGCCGTCGCGCGAGGTGTGCAGGACCGAGCGGTCCGGGAGGACGGCCAGCGACATGGGCTCGCCGACCTCGGGTTCGCCCTTGGCGAGGGTGACCTGCTGGAAGTCCTCGGCGGCCACGGGTGCGGCCGGTGCGGCGGCCGGGTCGGCGACGGCGGCGCCCGCCGGCGGTGTGGCCAGGGTGAGCGAGGCACCCGCGAGGAGCGCTCCGGTGAACAGGGCGAGCGCCTTGCGCAGTCGCAGTCTCGGGCGTCGTCTGTGGCTCTCGGTTCTGGTGGTGCTTATGTGGTCGTTCCCGTGCACGGAATGCCTCCAGAGTGGGGCTGGTTGTACATGCGGGTGCGATGCGCCGGGGTGCGCCGTCACCCCGGAACGAACTCTGTGAGGGGGGTGGCTAGTCGTTGCCGCCGAACGCCGCGTCGAAGGACGCCGTCGGAGGTTCGAAGTCGTAGGCCTTCAGCCGGGTGAGCGCCTCGGGTGCGCCCTGGAGGCGGTCCATGCCCGCGTCCTCCCACTCGACCGAGATGGGGCCCTTGTAGTCGATGGAGCGCAGCATCCGGAACACGTCCTCCCAGGGGACGTCGCCGTGGCCCGCGGACACGAAGTCCCAGCCGCGGCGCGGGTCGCCCCACGGCAGATGGGAGCCGAGGCGTCCGTTGCGGCCGTCGAGGCGCTTGCGGGCCTCCTTGCAGTCCACGTGGTAGATCCGGTCGCGGAAGTCCCACAGGAAGCCGACCGGGTCGAGGTCCTGCCAGACGAAGTGCGAGGGGTCGAAGTTCAGCCCGAAGGCCGGCCGGTGGTCAACGGCCTCCAGGGCGCGCTGAGTTGTCCAGTAGTCGTACGCGATCTCGCTCGGGTGGACCTCGTGCGCGAACCGCACGCCCTCGGTGTCGAAGACGTCGAGGATGGGGTTCCAGCGCATGGCGAAGTCCTCGTAGCCGCGCTCGATCATCGACTCGGGGGCGGGCGGGAACATCGCGACCAGGTGCCAGATCGCGGACCCGGTGAAGCCGATGACGGTGTCGACGCCGAAGGCCGCCGCGGCGCGCGCGGTGTCGGCGATCTCGGCCGCCGCCCGCTGCCGTACGCCCTCGGCCTCACCGTCGCCCCAGATACGCGAGGGCAGGATCGCCTGGTGGCGTTCGTCGATGATGGCGTCACAGACGGCCTGGCCGACCAGGTGGTTGGAGATGGCCCAGCACTTGAGGCCGTACTTGTCGAGCAGTTCCCTGCGCGAGTCGAGGTAGGTGGAGTCCGCGAGGGCCTTGTCGACCTCGAAGTGGTCGCCCCAGCAGGCGAGTTCGAGCCCCTCGTAGCCGAAGTCGCGGGCGAGCCGGCAGACCTCTTCGAGCGGCAGGTCGGCCCACTGACCGGTGAACAGCGTGAAGTTGCGCGGCATGGACTGGCCTTCCTCAGCTCGCGATGGGGGTGTAGACGGAGTTCTTCTCGGCGCTCTCCTCGACCGCCGCGAGCACACGCTGCACCTGCAGCCCGTCGGCGAAGGAGGGCAGCGGCTGCCCGCCGTCCGCGATCGCGTGCACCAGGTCGCGGGCCTGGTGGGTGAAGGTGTGCTCGTAGCCGAGGCCGTGGCCCGGCGGCCACCAGGCCTCCAGATAGGGGTGGTCGGGTTCGGTGACGAGGATGCGGCGGAAGCCGGCGTGGGTGCCGGGCTCCGTGCCGTCGTGGTACGAGAGTTCGTTGAGGCGCTCCAGGTCGAAGGCCAACGAGCCGTTCTCGCCGTTGAGTTCGATGCGCAGGGAGTTCTTGCGGCCGGTGGCGAACCGGGTGGCCTCGAAGGACGCGAGGGCGCCCGAGGCGAACCGTCCGGTGAACAGGGCGGCGTCGTCGACCGTGACGGCCCCGAGTTGACCGCCCCCGGCCGCCGAGAGGCCGCTGGAGGATCCGGACAGCAGCGGCCGCTCCCGTACGAAGGTCTCGGTGAGCGCGGACACTCCCACGACCGGCTCGCCCGCCAGGTACTGGGCGAGGTCGACGATGTGCGCTCCGAGGTCGCCGAGCGCGCCGGAGCCCGCCGTCTCCTTGCGCAGCCGCCAGGTGAGCGGGAACTCCCGGTCCACCAGCCAGTCCTGAAGGTATGTCACCCGTACGTGCCGCAGGGTGCCGAGGCGTCCCTCGGCGACCATCTTCCGGGCGAGTGAAGTGGCGGGCACCCGGCGGTAGTTGAAGCCGACCATGGCGACCTGGCCGCGCTCGGCGGCGGCTTGGGCGGCCTCGGCCATCGCCTCGGCCTCCTCGACCTTGTTGGCGAGGGGCTTCTCGCACAGCACGTGCTTGCCCGCGGCGAGCGCGGCGACGGCGATCTCGGCGTGGCTGTCGCCGGGGGTGCAGATGTCGACCACGTCGACGTCCTCGCGGGAGATCAGCGCCCGCCAGTCGGTCTCGGCGGCGGCCCAGCCGAGCCGGTCTGCCGCCGCTCTCACGGCTTCCGCGTCACGGCCGCAGACGGCGGCGAGGACCGGTCGGCGTGGCAGGTCGAAGACACGGCCCACGGTGCGCCAGCCCTGTGAGTGGGCGGCGCCCATGAACGCGTATCCGACCATGCCGACGCCCAGGGGCGGCCTTCCGGCCGCTGCCCCGGCCTGTGCCTCGTCGGGCTGCTGCGGCTGTCCCATGCGGAGGTCCTCCTCTTCGTCGTGGCGCGGTGGGGGGTGTCGTGCGGGGGCGCTCCGCTTGCTGCACGGTTGGAGACTGCGGGTCCGCTTCAGCTGGTCGCGCAGTTCCCCGCGCCCCTAAGGGGGCGCGGCCTACTTGAAGCCCGTGGGCAGGTACTGCTTCACGTTCGCCTTGTCGACGACCGCCGAGTAGAGGGTCAGGGACGCCGGGATCTCGAACTCGGCGAGGCCTCCGACGCCCTTGCCCTGGCCGAGGGCGCGGGCGAGGTCGATCGCGGACGCGGCCATGGTGGGCGGGTAGAGGACGGTGGCCTTGAGGACGCTGTTGTCCGACTCGATGGCCTGCATGGCGGACAGGGCGCCCGCACCGCCGACCATCAGGAAGTCGTCGCGTCCGGCCTGCTCGATGGCGCGCAGGGCGCCGACTCCCTGGTCGTCGTCGTGGTTCCACAGGGCGTCGAAGTTCGACTGGGCCTGCAGCAGTTGGGACATCTTGGCCTGTCCCGACTCGACGGTGAAATCGGCGGCCTGGCGGGCGACCTTCTTGATGTTCGGGTAGTTCTTGAGGGCCGCGTCGAAGCCCTGCGTGCGCTGCTTCGTCAGCTCCAGGTTGTCGAGTCCCGCGAGCTCGATGACCCGGGCGCCCTTCTTGTCCTTGAGCTTCTCGCCTATGTAGTGGCCGGCGCTGAGGCCCATGCCGTAGTTGTCGCCGCCTATCCAGCAGCGGTACGCCTGCGGGGAGTTGAAGATCCGGTCGAGGTTGACGACGGGGATGCCCGCGCGCATCGCCTGGAGGCCGACCTGGGTGAGCGCCTTGCCATCGGCGGGCAGCACCACCAGTACGTCGACCTTCTTGTTGATCAGCGTCTCGATCTGGCCGATCTGCTGGGCGGTGTCGTTGGAGCCCTCCGTGATCTCCAGCGTCACGTCCTTGTACTTCTTGGCGCGGCTCTTGGCGTTGTCGTTGATCGCGTTGAGCCAGCCGTGGTCGGCCTGCGGGCCGGCGAAGCCGATGGTGACCTGCTTGCCGGGCTTGTCGTCGGCGGCGGGCTGGTCGTTGGAGGCCGGCTCATCCTTGGATTCGTTGCTGGTGCAACCGGTGAGGAGGACACCGGCCGAGACGGCGGCGGTGCCGAAGAGCAGTCCTCTGCGGCTCGTGATCTCTGGCATGGCGGTGAACCCTTTCCTCAGGTCGTGCTGGCGGTACGGCGCTGGACGAGCACGGCGGCGACGATGATCGCGCCCTTGGCGATCTGCTGGACGTCGCTCTGCAGGTTGTTCAGGGCGAAGATGTTCTGGATCGTGATGAAGATCAGGACCCCGAGCACCGACCCGGTGATGGTGCCGCGTCCCCCGGTGAGCAGGGTGCCGCCGATGATCGCGGCGGCGATGGCGTCGAGTTCGTAGAGGTTGCCGTTGGTGTTCTGGCCCGAGCCGGACAGGATGATCAGCAGGAAGGCCGCGATGCCGCAGCACAGTCCGGACAACAGGTAGAGGTAGAGGCGCTGGCGGCGTACGTCGATGCCGGCGAGCCGGGCCGCCTCCGCGTTGCCGCCGACGGCGACCGTGCGGCGGCCGAAGGTGGTGCGGTTGAGCACGAGCCAGCCGATGATCGTCACGACCGCGAACACCATGACGAGCGGCGGGACACCGAGAACGTAGGAGTCGCGCTCACCGAGGTCGAGGATGCCGTCGACCGTGACGACCTGGGTGTTGCCGTCGGTTATCTGGAGGGCGAGGCCGCGGGCCGAGGCGAGCATGGCCAGGGTCGCGATGAACGGCACCATGGTGCCGTATGCGATCAGTACCCCGTTGACGAGGCCGCAGCCGACTCCGACGATCACCGCCGTGAAGAAGATGCCGGCGAAGCCGTAGTCCTGGGTGGCGACGGTCGTCGCCCACACCGAGGCGAGTGCGACGATCGCGCCGACGGACAGGTCGATGCCGCCGGAGATGATGACGAAGGTCATGCCGACCGTGACGACACCGATCACCGACGCCTGGGTGAGGACGAGTTGGAGGTTGCGGGTGTCGAGGAACTCGTCGGGCTTGGTGATGCCTCCGATGAGGATCAGGGCGGCGAGCACACCGAGCAGCGAGAGCGTGCGGACGTCGGCGCGGGCCACGACCACCCGCCAGGGACTGGGTTCCACCTGTGGTGACAGCTTCGGGATTTCGTCCCGGGGCGGGGACACGGGCTGCGTCATGACGCCGGGCTTCCTTCCATGACGAGGTCGAGTACGCGGTGTTCGTCGAGCTCCTGGGCGGGCGCCGTGTGCACGACCCGGCCTTCTCGGAGCACCAGGACGCGGTCGGCGAGGCCGAGGACCTCGGGTACTTCGCTGGAGACCATGAGCACGGCCAGGCCTTCGTCGGCGAGGCGGCGGATGACGGCGTACAGCTCGGCGCGGGCGCCGACGTCGACGCCGCGGGTCGGTTCGTCGAGCAGCAGCACCCTGCAGCCGCGCAGCAGCCAACGGGCGAGGACTGCCTTCTGCTGATTGCCGCCGGAGAGGGTGCGCACGGGGGCGGACGGGTTGTCGGGGCGCAGCGACAGCTCACGCGTCGCCTTCTGCGCCGCGTTCCGCTCTGCGCTCCGGTCGAGCCAACCTCCGTACGAGAAGCGGGACATGGAGGACACGGAGACGTTCCGGGTGACGGACTCCAGCATCAGGAGGGCCTGCGCCTTGCGCTCCTCGGGGGCGAGGCCGAGGCCGGCGTGGACGGCGGCTCGGACGCTGCCGGGCTTCAACCTCTTGCCGTCTACGAGGACTTGACCGCTGCTCGGCTTCCGGGCGCCGTAGATGGTCTCCAGGATCTCGGAGCGGCCGGAGCCGACGAGTCCCGCGAGGCCGACGATCTCGCCGGGGCGCAGGGTGAGGTCGAGCGAGGCGAACTCGCCGTCCCGGGCGAGGCCTTGGACCTCCAGCACCGGATCGGGCAGCGCCTGGTGCGTGGGCCGCTCGGGGAAGACGTACTCGACGTTCCGCCCCGTCATGAGGGCGACGACCTCGCGGGTCGGCGTCGACTCCGCGGGCAGTCCGCCCGCCACCGCCCGGCCGTCCTTCAGGACCGTGACCCGGTCGCCGATGCGGCGGATCTCCTCCAGCCGGTGCGAGATGTAGACGACGGCGACGCCCTCCGCGGTCAGGTCGCCGACGATGCGGAAGAGGTTGTCGACCTCGTCGGGGTCCAGGGCCGCGGACGGTTCGTCCATGACGATGAGGCGTACGTCGTGGGAGAGCGCCCGTGCCATGGAGACGATCTGCTGCTGGGCGGCGGACAGGTCACCGACGAGCCGCCCGGGGTCGACCTCCGAGTGCCCAAGTCGCTTGAGCAGTGCGGCAGTTGACGCCTTCGCTTCCTTGCCGCGTACGACGAAACCGGCGGTCGTCGGTTCATGGCCGAGGTAGACGTTCTCGGCCACCGACAGGTGCTCCACCAGGTCGAGTTCCTGGTAGATGGTGGCGATGCCGAGGCGCATGGCGGCTATGGGCGAGCGCAGGGTGACCTGTTCGCCGCGCCAGGTGATGGTGCCGTCGTCCGGCTGGTGGGCACCGGCCAGGACCTTGATGAGCGTGGACTTACCCGCGCCGTTCTGGCCGAGCAGGCAGTGCACTTCGCCGGTCTGGACGTCGAGGTCGACGCCGTCGAGGGCCCGGACACCGGGGAACGACTTGGTGATGCCGGACATGGTGAGCAGGGGTGGTTCTGGAGCCATGACGGTTCCCCTCGGCGTGCGGGCCGGTCTCAGGGCAGGGCGGAGTGAGGCAGGGCGAAGCAGGGTGCGCTGTGAGGTGTGGTGCGGTAACGCCCCTGGAAGAGGTGCTGCTCTTGCGGCTCGTGGAGAATGTGGCGCTCTGGCGGCTCGTGCGGAAGTGGCGCTTTTGCGGCTCGTGGAGAAGTGGTTGCGCTCTTGCGGCTCTGGAAGCAGGCGTTACGCGGGTGAGAAGAGGTGGTCGCTGATGAGCCGGGCCGCGCCGATGACTCCGGCGGTGGGGCCCAACTCCCCCAGGACGATCGGGAGGTTGCCGGTCGCCAGAGGCAGCGACTGGCGGTAGACCTGGGTGCGGATCGCGGCGAGCAGGGTGTGGCCGAGTCCGGTCACCCCGCCGCCGATCACCACCAGGCCCGGGTTGAAGAAGCTGACGAGTGCGGCGATGACCTGGCCGGTGCGGTTGCCGCCCTCGCGGATCAGATCGAGCGCGGTGGCGTCGCCCGCGGCGGCCGCGGCGGCGACGTCGACGGCGCTCAGGGCGCCCGCCGCCTCCAGTCGTGCCGCCAGTTCCTGGGAAAGCCCCTGCTGGGCGGCCTCCGTGGCGTCGCGGGCGAGCGCGGCGCCGCTGAAGTGGGCCTCCAGACAGCCCCGGTTGCCGCACGCGCACGGGCGGCCGTCCGGCACGGCCTGGATGTGGCCGATGTCGCCCGCGCTGCCCGTCGTACCCCGGTAGACCTCACCGCCGACGACGATCCCGCAGCCGATACCGGTACCGATCTTGACGCAGAGGAAGTCGCCCACGGAGCGGGCCACGCCCGCGTGCTGCTCCCCCATCGCCATCAGGTTCACGTCGTTGTCGACCATGACGGGGCAGCCGAGGTCCTGACTCAGTGCCTCGCGGACCGGGAACCCGTCCCAGCCCGGCATGATCGGCGGGGCGACCGGGACGCCCTCGGGGAAACGGACCGGGCCGGGGACGCCGATACCGGCGCCGTCGAACCCCTCCGCGAGCCCCGAGGCCTTCAACTTCGCTGCCATGGCGAGCACTTGCTCGAAGACCGCGACCGGGCCCTCGCGTACGTCCATGGGCTGGTTGATGTGCCCCAGCACCTCCAGCTCCGCGTTGGTGACGGCGACATCGACCGAGGTGGCGCCGATGTCGACCCCGAGGAAGCGCAGCGCGGGAGCGAGCCGGATGTTGTGGGAGCGGCGGCCGCCGCGCGAGGCGGCGAGTCCGTCGGCCACCACGAGGCCCGTTTCCAGCAGCCGTTCGACTTCGACGGCCAGCTTGGACCGCGAGAGGTCCACCTGATCGCCCAGCTGGGCCCGCGAGTTGGGACCCCCGTCACGCAGCAGCCTGAGCAGCCGCGCCTGGTGGGCGTTTCCGGGTCGCGCCGTCATGCGTCTCACGAGCCCCTCCCCGCCTCATCGGCACCGCCGTCGTTGGCTTTCGAGTGGAACGTAGCAGCGGCTGCCGAAGCTGGGAAGAAGTTGCGCACGAATTGCTGATGACTTCTTCCACTCAGAGGACAAAGCGAGTTGGAGCGGTGGCCACCCGCGGAACGACGCAGCAGGATGAGCACCCTGTGCTCCGGGCTGCCGTGGCCCGGGGCGGGAGAGGGGGAAACTCATGATCCTGGTGACGGGTGCCACGGGGAACGTCGGGGCCGGTGTGGTGCGCGCGGTGGCCGCCGCGGGTGAGCCGGTGCGGGCGATGAGCCGCACGGGCGAGGGGGCCGGACTGCCGCAGGGTGCCGAGGGGGTGGCCGGCGACCTGAACCGCCCGGAGACCGTACGGGCGTCGCTCGACGGAGTGCGCGCCCTGTTCCTGATGCCCGGGTACGAGGGGCAGCGGGCCGTCCTCGCCGACGCGCGGGCGGCGGGTGTCGAGCGGGTCGTGATGCTCTCCGGCAAGTCGGCGGCGGTCGACGACGGCAACGCGGTCACCCGCTATCTGCGGGCGTCGGAGAACGGGGTGCGCGAGTCCGGGCTCGCCTGGACCTTCCTGCGGCCCGTGAGCTTCATGTCGAACGCGGTGTCGCTCGCGGACCAGATACGCAAGGGCGACGAGGTGCGTGTGCCGTTCCCCGGCGTCCGTACGGCGGACATCGATCCGTACGACATAGCCCAGGTCGCCGCCCGGGCCCTCCTCTCGCCCGAACACGCGGGCCACGCCTACACTCTGACGGGCCCTCAGTCACTGCTGCCCGCCGACAGGATCACCGTCCTCGGTGAGGTGCTGGGCCGCGAGCTGCGTACCGTCGGACTCACGGACGAGGAGGCCCGCGAGGCGCTGGGGGCCGCCTTCCCGGCTCCGTACGCCGAGGCGTTCCTCCGCTTCTTCGCCGACGGGATCCTGGACGAGTCCCAGGTCCTGCCCACGGTCGAGGAGATCACGGGGCGGCCGCCGCGCACGTTCCGGGAGTGGGCGGCGGAACACGCGGACGCGTTCTGACGGGCCCGGACCGCCTCTCCTCGCAGGCCGTTCCGGTCGTCTAGTCGCGCGGTCGCGCGTGGTACGTCCTGCGGGTGTGCTCGGTGTGGGCGCGCATGACCTCGGTCGCGCGCTGTTCGTCACGGGCCGCGATCGCGGCGATCAGGTCGCGGTGCTCGATCCAGGACTGGTGGCCGCGCTGCCGGGCGACCGGTGTGTAGTACCAGCGGACCCGCCGGTCGACCTGGGCGGCCAGTTCGGCGAGGACCGTGTTGCCCGCGAGCTCCATGACCTTGGCGTGGAAGCGGGCGTTCATCGCGACCGCCCCGTCCACGTCGTCGGCGCCGACCGCCTCCTCGCCCTGGGCGCACAGCTCCTCAAGGGCGGCGATGCCCGCCGTGCCCGTGTTGGCCGCCGCGAGCCGGGCGGCCTCGGCCTCCAACAGCGTGCGTACCGTGAGGAGTTGGTCCGCCTCGGCCTCCGTCGGTTCATGCACGAAGGCGCCCTGGGCGGGCCGCAGATCGACCCATCCCTCGGTGTTCAGCCGCTGCAGCGCCTCGCGCACGGGCTGCCGGGAGACCCCGAGGTGCCCCGCCAGCTCGCTCTCGACCAGATGCTGGCCGGGCTGCAGGGCACGTGTGGTGATCAGTTCGAGCAGTGCTTCGTAGACCCGGTCCCGGAGTGGTCCCGGCCGTTCGAGCTTGGGCACCGACCCCTGCGGCAGTCCGGTCGACAACATCGCGGTCCCCCTCCTGGGCAGTGGCGGCGTGCGCGGCGGCCGCACGGCAGCCTCAGAGCCAGTATCAATTGTCTTTCGTCTACAGTCTACGGCGCACAATGGCCAGGCCGAGGGGGAGTTGGCCTCGTCACACGCCCCTTTTGAGAGGCTCGCTCGCCGGAGAACGCGCACGTCACGGGCAGCGGATGACCTGTCCCGCGTACGAGAGGTTGCCACCGAAGCCGAAGAGGAGGACCGGGTCGCCGGTGGAGATCTCGCCACGCTCGACGAGCTTGGACAGGGCGATCGGGATGCTGGCGGCGGAGGTGTTGCCCGACTCGGTGACATCACGCGCGACGACCGCGTTCACGGCGCCGATCTTCGCGGCGAGGGGCTCGATGATGCGCAGGTTGGCCTGGTGCAGCACGACCGCGGCGAGGTCCTCGGGGGCGAGGCCGGCGCGCTCGCAGGCCTTGCGTGCGATGGCCGGCAGCTTGGTGGTGGCCCAGCGGTAGACGCTCTGGCCCTCCTGCGCGAACCGCGAGGGGGTGCCCTCGATGCGTACCGCGTTCCCCATCTCGGGCACCGAGCCCCACAGCACGGGCCCGATGCCGGGCTCCTCGGCGGCCTCGGCCGCCTCGACGACCGCGGCCCCCGCGCCGTCCCCGACGAGCACGCAGGTCGTACGGTCCGTCCAGTCCGCCACGTCGGACATCTTGTCGGCGCCGATGACCAGCACCCGGGTCGCCGCGCCCGCGCGTACGGCGTGGTCGGCGGTGGCCAGCGCGTGGGTGAAGCCCGCGCAGACGACGTTGACGTCCATGGCGGCGGGCGACGGGATGCCGAGGCGGGCGGCGACCCGGGCGGCCATGTTCGGCGACTTGTCGACGGCGGTGGAGGTGGCCACCAGGACGAAGTCGATGTCGTCGGGGGCGAGGCCGGCGGCCGCCAGGGCCTTGGCCGCCGCGTGCGCGGCCAGCTCGTCGACCGGTTCGTCGGGGCCCGCGATGTGCCGCGTACGGATGCCCACCCGGCTCGTGATCCACTCGTCGCTGGTGTCGACCAGTTCCGCCAGGTCCTCGTTGGTGAGGATCCTGGCGGGCTGGTAGTGGCCGACAGCGGCGATGCGTGAGCCGTTCATGGGCGGTCCCCTTGGTTGCCTGGGTAACGGGACTCACCAGTCTGATCAGGTACTCACGGGTACGAGGGCACGTAAAGTCACAGGATTGATGTGCCACCCTTGTCGGCTTCTGTCAGGCCCTCGGACACCCGAACACCTACCCTGTGAACAATTGGGTGGCCTTCTGCACCAGCTCGTACAGACCATAGGCCAGCGGCGCCCCCACCCAGAGCCAGGCGAAGGCGATCAGTGGGCGGCGGTCAGGTGTGGCGCCCTCAGGCGGACTGCTGTCGCTCGTGGACATCGGGGGCCTCCCTCTGGGCGGGGATGTGATGGCGGGCGTTGACCGGGCGGACGAGTTCGTTGGCGACGAAGCCGATCACGAGCAGCCCGATCATGATGATCAGTGACACTCCGTAGAGGGACGCTCCGGATTTGCCGGCTTCCTCCTGCCGGTCCGCGATCCAGTTGACGATCAGCGGTCCGAGGACTCCGGCGGTCGACCAGGCGGTCAGCAGCCGTCCGTGGATCGCGCCGACCTGGTAGGTCCCGAAGAGGTCCTTGAGGTAGGCGGGGATGGTCGCGAAGCCGCCTCCGTAGAAGGAGAGGATCACCAGGGCGCAGCAGATGAACAGCGGCTTGGAGGAGTCCCCGGCCCAGGCGATGAGGGCGTACATCAGCGCGCCGACGCCCAGGTAGAGGCGGTAGATGTTCTTGCGCCCGATCAGGTCGGACGTCGACGACCAGCCGATACGGCCCGCCATGTTCGCCGCGGACAGCAGCGCGACGAACCCGGCCGCCGCCGACACCGAGACGGGTGTGGAGGTGTCCGAGAAGAAGTCGGTGATCATCGGGGCGGCCTTCTCCAGGATGCCGATGCCCGCGGTCACGTTCATGCAGAGCACCACCCACAGGCACCAGAACTGCGGGGTGCGGATGGCGCTGTTCGCGGAGACCTGTACGCCTTGGAGCGGCGCCGGAGTGCCGTCGGCCGCGGTCTTCGTGGGGCGCGGCACGCGGACCAGGAACACGCCGAGGGACATGAAGACGGCGTACGTCAGTCCGTGCACGAGGAAGGCCTGTGCGATGCCGGAGCTGTCCGAGCCGAAGGACTCCAGCATCTGCGCGGACCACGGCGAGGCGATGAGCGCGCCGCCGCCGAAGCCCATGATGGCGATGCCGGTGGCCATGCCGGGCCTGTCCGGGAACCACTTGATGAGCGTGGAGACGGGCGATATGTAGCCGATGCCCAGGCCTATGCCGCCGACGAAGCCGTAGCCGAAGACGATCAGCCAGTACTGCTCGGTGGCGGCGCCGAGCGCGGAGAGCAGGAAGCCCGAGGAGAAGCAGATCAGGGCGACCGTCATCGCCCAGCGCGGCCCGTTGCGCTCGACGAGTGTGCCGCCGAACGCGGCGGACAGGCCGAGCATCACGATGCCGAGCTGGAAGGGCAGGGCGCTCTGGGTGCCGCTGAGGTCGAGCGCGGACTCCAGGGACGGCTTGAACACGGACCAGGCGTAGGCCTGTCCGATCGAGAGGTGGACCGACAGGGCCGCCGGCGGGACCAGCCAGCGGCTCCAGCCCGGTGGGGCTACAGGGGGACTCATGATCCCGGACGATAGGAACCGGTCGGCCGGTTGGGAAGGCGGCCGCACGAACACATATGCCATATGCGGTGAACGGTATGCCGTGCGCGACGAACGGTCGGTTCGGTCGGACGAACGGCATTCGGGCACCGAGTTCGGCCACGCCCGGCCGAACTCGGCTGCTCCACCAAGGGTGTTCGGGGCGCGACGCTCAGCGAACTCCGGGGCCGTGCCCGGCGATACCGGGTGGAGCCCCAGGCATGTCGCAGGTGCTGCGCGAACTCTTGCTGCCCCAACTCCCATACTGTAGACAATATTCAGTCGACATGATTCCACGCTGTTCAGCGTCTCCTCGGTACCCTCGACCGAACGGAGCCCCTCTCGTGAAAGTGGCAGTTCTCGGCGCCGGTGCCATCGGCGCCTACGTCGGTGCCGCGCTGCATCGCGCGGGTGCCGATGTGCACCTCATCGCCCGTGGACCGCATCTTGCGGCCATGAGGCAGCACGGAGTGCGAGTGCTCAGCCCGCGCGGCGACTTCACCGCGCGGACGCACGCCACCGACGACCCGGCCGAGGTCGGCCCGGTCGACTTCGTCCTCCTGGGCCTGAAGGCCAACTCGTACGCGGCGTGCGGGCCGCTCATCGAGCCTCTCCTGAACGACACGACAGCGGTGATCGCCGCTCAGAACGGCATCCCCTGGTGGTACTTCCACCGGCACGGCGGCCCGCACGACGGCCACCGGGTCGAGAGCGTGGACCCGGGCGGCGCGGTCAGTGCGGTGATCGCGCCCGAACGGGCCATCGGCTGTGTCGTCTACGCGGCGACCGAGCTGGCGGGACCGGGAGTCGTCCGCCACTTGGAAGGCACCCGGTTCTCCATAGGTGAACCCGACCGCTCGGTCTCGGTGCGCTGTGCGGCGTTCAGCGAGGCCATGGTCGCGGGCGGACTCAAGTGCCCCGTCGAGCCGGAACTGCGCAACGACATCTGGCTCAAGCTGCTCGGCAACATCTCCTTCAACCCCATCAGCGCCCTGGCCCGCGCGACCATGCGGCAGATGTGCCTGCACGGCGGTACGCGCCGGGTCATCGAGATCATGATGACCGAGACGCTCGCGGTCGCCGAGGCACTCGGCTGCGAGGTGGGCGTCTCCATCGAACGGCGCCTCGCCGGCGCGGAGCGCGTCGGCGACCACCGCACCTCGACGCTCCAGGACCTGGAGCGCGGCAAACCGCTCGAACTCGACGTGCTGCTCGCCGCCGTCGTCGAACTCGCGGAGATCACCGACGTCCCGGTGCCCACGCTCCGCACCGTCCACGCCATCTCGGACCTGCTCGCACTGAGGACCGCCGCATGAGGACCTTCACCACGACATTCACCAGGACTCTGAGGAACGCCGTATGAGGAAGCGCGACCGAACTCCCAAGACCTACACCCGACTTGAGTATCCGCTGGTCCGCGACTCGCGCGACGAGCCCTTCCGCAGGGCGAGTTGGGACGAGGCCCTGGACCGCGCCGCCCGGGGCATCGGCGCGGCACGCGAGGCGTTCGGCCTGTTCTCCTGCGCCCGCGCGACCAACGAGATGAACTACGTGGCGCAGAAGTTCGCCCGCGTGGTCATGGGCACCAACAACGTCGACTCCTGCAACCGCACCTGTCACGCGCCCAGCGTGGCGGGCCTGTCGGCGGCCTTCGGCTCGGGCGGCGGCACCTCCTCGTACGCCGAGGTCGAGCACTCCGACCTCATCGTGATGTGGGGGTCCAACGCCCGTTTCGCGCACCCGATCTTCTTCCAGCACGTCCTGAAGGGGATCAGGAACGGCGCCCGGATGTACGCGGTCGACCCGCGCCGCACGTCGACGGCCGAGTGGGCGGAGAGCTGGCTCGGGCTGAACGTCGGAACCGACATCCCGATGGCGCACGCGATCGGCCGGGAGATCATCCGGGCGGGGCTGGCCAACGACGCGTTCATCGAGCGGGCGACCACCGGCTTCGAGGAGTACAGGCAGCTCGTCGAGCCCTGGACGCTGTCCCTCGCCGAGAAGGTGACGGGCGTACCGGCCGCCGCGATACGGGAGTTGGCGCACGCCTACGCCCGCGCCGAGCGCGCCCAGCTGTGCTGGACGCTCGGCATCACCGAGCACCACAACGGCACGGACAACGTCCGCGCGCTCATCAACCTGTCGCTCCTGACGGGCCATGTGGGCCGGTTCGGCTCCGGGCTGCAGCCTCTGCGCGGGCAGAACAACGTGCAGGGTGGCGGCGACATGGGCGCCATCCCGAACCGGCTGCCCGGCTTCCAGGACATCCTCGACCCGGACACCCGGCTGAAGTTCGAGTCCGCCTGGGACACCGCCATCCAGCCCCACTACGGGATGAACCTCACCGAGATGTTCGAGGCCATGGAGGAGGGCACGCTCAAGGCCGTCTACTGCATCGGGGAGAACCCGGCGCAGTCGGAGGCCGACAGCGAGCAGGCGGTACGCCGTATGCGGGCCCTCGACTTCCTCGTCGTCCAGGACATCTTCCTGACGAAGACGGCCGAGCTCGCGGACGTCGTCCTGCCCGCGACGGCCGGCTGGGCCGAGACCGAGGGCACAACGACCAACAGCGAGCGGCGCGTTCAGCGGGTGCGCCGGGCGGTGGTCCCGCCCGGTGAGGCCCGCGAGGACATCGACATCCTCTGCGACCTCGCCTCCCGAATGGGCCACGAGTGGAAGTACGCGGACTCCGAGGCCGTCTGGAACGAGCTGCGGTCGGTGTCCCCGGACCACTACGGGATGACGTACGAGCGCCTGGCGGAGCACCAGGGCATCCAGTGGCCGTGCCCGGAGACGGACCGGATCGAACCGACCTATCTGCACGGCCGGTTGTGGGCCTCCGACCCGGCCGAACGCGGCCGACTCGCGCCCTTCGGGATTGTCCAGCACGACCCGCCCGTCGACCTGACGGACGAGCAGTACCCGATCCGGCTGACCACCGGGCGGCGGCTCGACTCGTACAACACCGGGGTGCAGAGCGGCGGTTTCGCCTCGCCGCTGCGGCGCGGGGAGTACGTCGAGCTGTGCCCGGAGGACGCGGAGCGCTACGGCGTGGTGGTCGGTGAGGAGGTCCAGGTCTCCTCGCGGCGCGGGGCGGTGGTGGCGCCGGTGTGGGTCGACACGGCGCTGCGGCCCGGGCTCGCGTTCATGACCATGCACTTTCCCGACGAGGTGGACACCAACCAGCTGACGATCGAGGCCAATTGCCCGATCGCGGGGACGGCGGAGTTCAAGGCGTCGGCGATCCGGATCGACAAGCTGCCGGTTGCTATTCAAGTGAGGTGATGTGTGGTGGACCTGCACTTCGGTGACAGCAAGCCGACGGACGAGGAACGGGCGGCCATCGACACGCTGCTCGGTCCTCCGGAGTCTTCGTGGGAGGGCGCCGACCGCAGCGATGCCGACCTGAGGTGGGCACGCGGCGGGCGTGCGGCCCGGGAACGCCGTGACCTGCTGTTGCCGGGGCTGCACGCCGTCAACGACCGGATCGGCTGGATCAGCGAGGGCGCTCTCGACTACCTCTGCCGACGGCTGACCGTGCCGCCGGCGGAGGCCTACGGGGTCGCCACCTTCTACGCGATGTTCTCGGTGAAGCCGCGCCCCGCGACGGTCCTGCACGTGTGCACGGACCTCGCGTGCGCGGCGGCCGGGGCGTCGGAGCTGTGCGCCGGTGTCGAGGCCAGGCTCGGCCTCGGCAGCGGTGTGAGCGTCGAGCGCAGCCCCTGCCTGGGCCTGTGCGAGCGGGCTCCGGCCGCGCTGGCGGTCAAGGCCGGGGATCCGGTGCGTACGGCCGTGTCGGCGCCCGCGACCGTCGAGCGGGCGGTGCTCGCGGCGAGCGCGCCCGACTCGGCGCCCGAGGAGCCGTCGGCGGCCCTGGCGGTACCCCAGGCGGGTCGGGCGGGCCGTGAGGAGCTGGTGCTGCTGAGCCGCGTAGGCGTGGTCGACCCGGCCTCGCTGGACGACTACCGGGCGCACGGCGGCTACACGGCCCTGCGGCAGGCCTTCGCGATCGGGCCCGCCGGGGTCATCCGCGAGGTCACCGACGCGGGCCTGGTCGGGCGCGGCGGCGCCGCCTTCCCCACCGGCCGCAAATGGCAGGCCACGGCGTCGCAGCCCGACCATCCGCACTACCTCGTCTGCAACGCCGACGAATCCGAGCCCGGCACCTTCAAGGACCGCGTGGTCATGGAGGGCGACCCGTACTCCCTCGTGGAGTCGATGACGATCGCGGGCTACGCGGTCGGGGCGCACAAGGGCTACCTGTATCTGCGCGGCGAGTACCCGCGGGCGCTGGAACGCATGGAGCACGCCATCGGGCAGGCGCGCGCGCGTGGACTGCTCGGCGACGACGTCCTCGGCCAGGGGTACGCGTTCGACATCGAGATCCGGCGCGGTGCGGGCGCGTACATCTGCGGCGAGGAGACCGCCCTCTTCAACTCCATAGAGGGGTACAGAGGAGAGCCGCGGTCGAAACCGCCCTTCCCCGTAGAGAAGGGTTTGTTCGGCAAACCCACTGCTGAGAACAACGTCGAGACGCTGGTCAACGTGCTGCCCATCCTCACGATGGGGGCGCAGGCGTACGCCGCGATCGGCACCGAGAAGTCCACCGGACCGAAGCTGTTCTGTGTGTCGGGCAGCGTGGACCGGCCCGGTATCTACGAGCTGCCGTTCGGCGCGACGCTCGGCGAGCTGCTGGACCTCGCGGGCGTACGTAAACGTTTGCGCGCGGTGCTGCTCGGCGGCGCGGCCGGTGGCTTCGTACGGCCCGACGAGCTGGACATCCCGCTCACCTTCGAGGGCACGCGGGAGGCGGGGACGACGCTCGGCTCCGGGGTCGTGCTGGCCTTCGACGACACCGTGCCGCTGCCGCGTCTGCTGCTGCGGATCGCCGAGTTCTTCCGCGACGAGTCCTGCGGGCAGTGCGTGCCGTGCCGGGTCGGGACCGTGCGCCAGGAGGAGGCGCTGCACCGCATCGCCGACCGGACGGGCGCGGACGCGGCACCCGACATCGCCCTGCTCCGCGAGGTGGGCCGTGCCATGAAGGACGCCTCGATCTGCGGTCTCGGGCAGACCGCGTGGAACGCCGTGGAATCCGCCATCGACCGCCTGGGGGCGTACGAATGACCTTGATACCGCTGGGGATCCCCCGCCGTCTGCTGGAGTTCACGATCGACGGTGAGCCCGTACGGGCCCCCGAGGGGTCGACGATCCTCGACGCCTGCCGGTCGGTCGGCAAGGACGTCCCGACCCTCTGCCAGGGCGACACCCTCGCCCCCAAGAACGCCTGCCGCGTCTGTGTCGTCGAGGTCGAGGGCGCGCGCACCCTCGTCCCGGCCTGCTCCCGCAAGGCCGAGGCGGACATGCGGGTGCGGACGGACACCGAGCGCGCCCGGCACAGCCGCAAGATCGTCCTCGAACTGCTCGCGTCCTCGGTCGACCTCTCGACCACACCGGAGGTCGCCGGGTGGCTCAAGGAGTACGAGGCGAAGCCCGACCGGTTCGGACCGGACGCGGCCCGTCTCGACGAGGAACCGAAGGTCGACAACGACCTGTACGTGCGCGACTACGACAAGTGCATCCTCTGCTACAAGTGCGTGGACGCCTGCGGCGACCAGTGGCAGAACACCTTCGCGATCTCGGTCGTCGGACGCGGCTTCGACGCCCGGATCGCCGTCGAGCACGACGCGCCGCTCACCGACTCGGCGTGCGTGTACTGCGGCAACTGCATCGAGGTGTGCCCGACGGGCGCGCTGTCGTTCAAGTCGGAGTTCGACATGCGCGCGGCGGGTACGTGGGACGAGCCGGCGCAGACCGAGACGACCACGGTGTGCGCCTACTGCGGAGTGGGCTGCAATCTCACCCTGCACGTGCAGGACAATGAGATCGTGAAGGTCACCTCGCCGCACGACAACCCGGTGACCCACGGCAACCTCTGCATCAAGGGCCGCTTCGGCTACCAGCACGTACAGAACCGGGACTGATCAGGACATGGGACGAGTCACGGAACGACGCAAGGTGATCCGCATCCGGGACGGGGCGGTCTCCACCCGCCCGGACACGCTCGTCGCCGAGGAGCCACTGGAGATCCGCCTCAACGGCAAACCCCTCGCGATCACGATGCGCACCCCGGGCGACGACTTCGCGCTCGCGGCGGGCTTCCTGGTCAGCGAGGGGGTGCTGGGCGCGGCCGACGAACTGCAGAACATCGTCTACTGCGCGGGCGCCACGGTGGACGGCTCGAACACGTACAACATCGTCGACGTGCGGACCGCGCCCGGCGTCGTCATCCCCGACATCACCCTCGAACGCAACGTGTACACGACCTCGTCCTGCGGCCTGTGCGGCAAGGCGAGCCTGGACGCGGTCCGTACGACCGCCCGCTGGTCGATCGACGACACGGCGGGCGACACGGCTCCCCCGGTGCGGCTCGAACCCGAACTGCTCGCGAGCCTCCCCGACCGGCTGCGCGCGGCGCAGCGCGTGTTCGACCGGACCGGGGGTCTGCACGCGGCGGCGCTGTTCACGGAGGACGGCGAGCTGGTCGACATCCGGGAGGACGTCGGCCGGCACAACGCGGTCGACAAGCTGGTCGGCCGCGCCCTCCAGAACGGCTCGCTGCCGCTCTCCCGCACGGTCCTGCTGGTCTCGGGCCGGGCGTCCTTCGAGCTGGCCCAGAAGGCCGTGATGGCGGGCATCCCGTTCCTCGCGGCGGTCTCGGCTCCGTCCTCGCTCGCGGTGGACCTGGCCGCCGAGTCGAACCTGACACTGGTCGGCTTCCTGCGGGGCACCTCCATGAACGTGTACGCGGGCGAGCACCGCGTCGCCCTGCGGGCCACGGCCACCCAGGGCTGACCGGTCTCCCCGCTGCACGGCGGCGGGGCCCCACCCGGCGGGGAGCGCCCCCTGCGCCGGAGGGGCCCCGTCTCAGTCCCGGGAGGCCGATCGCCCGCCCGGTGCCACGAGGGCTCACGCCCCGGCGAACCGCACCTCGGAAGCCGTGACGACCGTGCCCAGGCGCGGGAAGTCCAGTTTCACCGAGGCCTCGTGTTCGGGGCCGGTGAGGGCGGCCATGGCGTTCTCGACGAAGACGAGGTCGTAGCCGAGGTCACCGGCGGCGCGGGCGGTGGACTCGACGCCGAGGTTGGTGGCGATTCCGCCGAACACCAGCGTGGAGACACCGTGTTCACGCAGCCGCTCGTGCAGCCCGGTGTCCTGGAAACCGCCGATGGTCTGCTTCACGATCTCTACGTCGCCCTCCGCCGCGAGCCCCGCGACCAGACCGCTGCCGGGCGGCTGCTCGTGGACACCGGGCCGCTCCACCCGCACGAGTACGACGAGCGCGCCCACCTGCCGGAAGGCGGCCGCCAACTCCTCCGCGACGGTGAGGACTTCGGTCCCCTTGTGGGGCTCCAGGGGCAGTCCGACGATGCGGTCCATCAGGTCGACGAGCACGAGGGCGGTGCGTGCGGGGTCGAGGGCCAGGCGGGGTTCCATGTCCGGTGCGTTCATGACGGAACGTTAGCCCGCATCAGCCGTCCGTACCGGAAATCCGGATCAATAGGCCCGTGAACTGCTCGGGTTCGACCCCTTCACCGTCAACCGGTGGCCCAGCCGGACATGACACTCCGTCAGCACCCGTCCGGGGGAGGCGCACACCACCAAGCGGCGCCGACCGTCAGCGACGACGACGGCGACCACTGGCGGATCGGGGCGACGGACTCGTGGCCGATCGCGGCCGACGGTACGTTCTGGCAGAAGCCGTCCGAGATGACGATGACCGAGGGTGCCGACGGGGCGATCCTCAGCACGGCCGACGTGCCGGGTTCCGTGAGCCGCAACGCGCCGTTCGGTGTGCGCATCGGGCAGAAGCCGGACAGCCGGGCGCACTTCACGGGCACGATCGACGACGTACGGGTCTACGACCGGGCGCTGAGCGAGGCCGAGTTGACTGATGTCCGCACGATGGACGCTCCTGTGACCCGGGACACCGTGCTGTGGCTGCCCATGGACCGGGTGAGCGGCAGCCACTAACGTCCCGGGCGTGCCCGACGACGCACGAGCACGACAGCGCACGGGGACCGGGCTCGGCCTGCTCCTGGCCCTGGTCCTCGGCGCCGTGCTGCTCACCGCCCTCCCGGGTGACGACGACCGGGAGGGCTCCTGCCAGGCCCGTACGGTCGCGTCCTGGGCCGCTGACCGGGACCTCACGGGAGAGTTCGCGCGGTACGGGGACGACGCCTCGCGGGCCGACGACTGGACCGGCGGCGACGGTACGCACTCGGTGCGGCTGCCGGACGGCCGGGTGCTGTGGTTGTTCTCGGACACATTTCTCGGCCAGGTGTACCGTCCGCCGAACCCGGCGGGCGAGTCCTACGCGTGGCGGGACACGACCGCCCCCCTGGTGCGCAACTCGGCCGTGGTCATGGACGACGGCCGCCTCCAACGCACGCTGCCCGCACCGCTGTTCGCGGACCCGGCCCCGGGCCAGTGGCGCTGGCCGGTGGCCGCCCGGGTCGAGCCCCGCTCCCCCGGCTCGTCCGAACAGGTCGTACGGGTCGTGCTGTGGACCCGTACGACCGGCACGTACCCCTGGATCTACGGGGTGCCGACGGCCACCGAGGTGGCCACTCTCTCGCTGCCCGACCTGCGGCTCGAAGGCATCGTGCGGGTCCTCGACCAGCAGCGGGTCCAGGACCCGGCGAAGCGGGTGCTGTTCGGCACGACCGCGCTGACCGACGACGGGGACTGGACGTACGTCTTCGGCGGCGACGACGCGCGGGCCGCCGCCCAGCCGGCGTCGAAGGCGTACGTCGCGCGCGTGCCCCGGGGCCGGCTGGCCGACCCGGGCGCGTGGCGGTACTGGGACGGCGAGCGGTGGACCATTCCCTCGCTCATGAAGCCCGTGCTGGGCGACGGCGGGCGCAAGGGGGTGGGCAGTGCGTTCACGGTCGCCCGCGACGGGGGCACCTATGTGCTGTTCACGATGGCGGCGGGCGCCGAGGGGCTGACGACGATCACCTCGTACTGGGCGTGCTCCCCCACCGGGCCCTGGCACGGTCCCGGCAAGGGCTTCAGCCCGCCACTGCCGGAGCAGGGGGCGGGCGTGGCCGCGTACAACCCGCAGCTCCATCCGACGGTGAGCCGGGGCAGGCTCGTGCTCAGCTACGACGTCAACTGGCTGGACGCGAACGGCGGGGTCGCGGCGCAGGCGAACCTCAGCCGGAACGTGTCCCTGTACCGACCGCGATTCGTGACTCTGCGGCTGGGGCCGGGGTGACGGGCTGTTCCGTCTCGGGGTCGCGGGAGCGGCGTTTGGCGATGACCGCGCAGACCATGAGCTGCATCTGGTGGAAGAGCATCAGCGGCAGGACGGCCAGCGCGGCGTGGGCGCCGAACAGCACGCTCGCCATGGGCAGTCCGGACGCCAGGGACTTCTTCGACCCGGCGAACTGGATGGCGATGCGGTCCTCGCGGTTGAAGCCGAGGGCCTTCGAGCCGTACCAGGTGAGGGCCAGCATCACGGCGAGCAGTACGGCCTCGACCGCGAGCAGGCCGCCCAGGCGCAGCGGGCTGACCTGGTGCCAGATGCCCTGCACCACGCCCTCACTGAACGCGGTGTAGACGACGAGCAGGATCGAGCCGCGGTCGACGTAGCCGAGGATCTTCTTGTGGCGCGCGATGAAGCCGCCGATCCAACGGCGCAGCAACTGCCCGGCCAGGAACGGCACCAGCAGCTGCAGCACGATCTTGAGCAGCGAGTCCGCGGAGAAGCCGCCCCCGCTGCCGCCGAGGAGCGCCGCCGCGAGCAGCGGGGTGAGCACGATGCCCACGAGGGAGGAGAAGGAGCCCGCGCAGATCGCTGCCGGAACGTTTCCGCGCGCCATCGAGGTGAAGGCGATCGAGGACTGGACCGTGGACGGGACCAGCGTGAGGAAGAGCAGTCCGGTGTAGAGCGAGTGGTTCAGGAGCACCGGTTCGAGGCCGCGTGCCGCCAGGCCGAGCAGCGGGAACAGTACGAACGTACAGGCCAGGACCGTGATGTGGAGCCGCCAGTGCCGTACGCCGTCCATCGCCTCACGGGTGGACAGACGGGCCCCGTAGAGGAAGAAGAGGAAGGCGATCGCCGCGGTGGAGGCGCCGGACGCGACGTCGGCTCCGGTCCCCCGGGCGGGCAGCAGGGCGGCGAGCCCCACCGTCCCGAGCAGCAGCAGGATGTACGGGTCGATCGGCAGCCAGGACGGCCACTTCAGGCGTTTCACGGTGCTCCGTTGCTCAGTCGGTTCAGTGCGGTGGTTCAGTTCGGTGCGGTGGTTCAGTTCGGTGCGGTGGTTCAGTTCGGTGCGGTGATTCAGCGCGGCGGTTCGGTGTGGTGGTTCAGTGCCGCGGTTCAGTGCTGGGCGGCGCCCTCTCCATCGTCCTCCTCGGACTCTTGATCGGGAATCCGGCATACCACTCTGACTGTCATTACGAATCGCGATAGCCTGGGTGGTGTGTACGACCCTTCACAGCTGCGTACGTTCCTGGCGGTGGCCCAGACGCTGAGCTTCACGCAGGCGGCCCGGCGGCTCGGGCTGCGCCAGTCCACGGTCAGCCAGCATGTGCGGCGCCTGGAGGACACCGCCGGGCGGCAGCTGTTCACGCGGGACACCCACTCCGTGGAGCTGACGGAGGACGGCGAGGCGATGCTCGGCTTCGCACGCCGGATCCTGGAGGCCCACGAGCAGGCGGCGGCGTTCTTCACGGGGACGCGGCTGCGCGGCCGGCTGCGCTTCGGCGCCTCGGAGGACTTCGTCCTCACCCGCCTCACCGAGATCCTGGAGGGCTTCCGGCACGACCATCCGGAGGTCGACCTGGAGCTGACGGTCGAGCTCTCGGGCACCCTGCACGAGCAACTGGCCGACGGGAAGCTCGACCTGGTGCTGGCCAAGCGCCGCCCCGAGGACCCGCGCGGCGAGTTGGTCTGGCACGACCGTCTGGTCTGGATCGGCGCGGAGCGGCTGCGCCTGGACCCCGAGCGTCCGGTACCGCTGATCGTCTACCCGCCGCCGGGCATCACCCGCGCCCTCGCCCTGGAGGCGCTGGAACGGCAGGGCCGCGCCTGGCGCATCGCCTGCACCAGCGGCAGCCTCAACGGCCTCATCGCGGCCGCCCGGGCGGGCCTGGGCGTCATGGCCCACTCCCGCGGCCTCATCCCACCGGGCCTGGTCCGCATCCCGGACCGCGCGGGCCTCCCCGAACTGGGCGAGGTCGACTTCGTCCTCGTACATGCCAAACGCCACACTGCGGCGAAGGGTGCTGCGGACGCGCTGGCGGCGTCGATCCTGGCGGGCGGAAACAGGCTGTACCGCAGCGCCCCGTAAGGGGATCGGGGCTGCCACAGCATGCGGCTCCGCCCCGTGGGCGTGCCCGGCCTCCGCCCACCCGCGGCGGACACACGACCTCCCCTCGGAGCGTTACCGCAACGGCACTTGATACGTCAGCTGCTTCACCCGCCGCAGGAACGGCGAGGTCTCGACATGCTGCACGCCGTCGAGCCGCCCGAGCTTCCCGCTCACGTACGCGTACAACTCGGCGGTGTCACGGGCCACGACGGTCGCCACCAGGTTGGACGGCCCGGAGGTCGCCCCCGCGTGGGCCACCTCCGGGTGCGCGGCCATCGCGCTTCCCACCGCCTCCAACGCGTCCGGCGCCGTCGTGATCCACAGGATCGCCCCGACGGCGAACCCGATGAGCGCCGAGTCGTACTCGATGTCGATGAACAGCGCCCCGGAACCGAGCAGTTGACCGAGCCGCCGCTTGACGGCGGACTCCGACCGGCCGGTGGCCCGCTGCAACTCCGGATACGTGGCACGGCCGTCCCGTTCGAGGGCGGCGACCAGCGGCTCGTCCTCGGCGGTGATCCGGGCGGGCCCGGTGTCCGGGACCGGCGCCCGGCGCAACGCGGCGACCTGCTCCTCGGTGAGCGGCCCGTGCTTGACGAGCCAGCCCACCGGCCCGCCGAAGAAGGTGTGCAGCATCTGGAAGGCCCGGATCTCCAGGATGTGCGGCGTCCGCGGCAGCTTGCCGAGCAGCAGGTCGTCCTGGTCGCCCGCCGTGCGCGGCCGGGTCATGCAGACGATCTCCGTACCGCCCGAGGTGAGACCGATCCAGGCCGTGTCGGGCCGCCGGGCCAGCGCGTTGGCGATGGTCTCCGCGGCGTCCGGCGCGCAGCGCAGCCGGAGCATCCAGTCGTCCCGGCCGAGTCTGCGGTTGTTGCGGACGGCGACGACCCGCAGGCCGCCCTCGGTGAGGAGTCTGCGGTAGCGGCGGGCCACGGTCTGGTCCGAGACCCCGAGGACCGTGGCGATCCGGCTGAAGGGGGCACGTCCGTCCAGTTCCAGGGCGTGGAGGAGTTCCACGTCGAGAGCGTCGGCTACGGTGGAATCCATCGGGATACCGCTCCTTCATGTCGGTTCCTGGCGTCATTCCGTCGCCGATCACCTGATTCGTCCGGCGGCACCTCATCGTACGAGGCACGGACGGTGAGCACGGACGGCCGGGCACGCCTCATGCGTGCCGCGGGGCCGCGTGCCGAGGGACGAGGAGTTGTTGAGGATGCGTACATGGGGACCGCTCACGGCGGTCTGTCTGGGCACGTTCATGCTGCTGCTGGACGTGACGATCGTGATCGTGGCGCTGCCCGACATCGCGCGGGCGCTGGGCGCCTCGCTGAGCGATCTGCAGTGGGTCGTCGACGGGTACGCGCTCGCGCTGGCCGCGCTGTTGCTCGCGGCGGGCGCGGCGGCCGACGTGCTGGGCCGGCGCCGGGTGCATGTGGCGGGTGTCGTGCTGTTCGCGGCGGCCTCGCTGTGGTGCGGGCTCGCGTCCGGGCCCGGGATGCTGGTGGCGGCGCGCGGGGTGCAGGGGGTGGGCGCGGCCGCGATGTTCGCGACGACGCTGCCGCTGCTTGGCTCGGTGTACCAGGGACGGCAGCGGTCGGCCGCGCTCGGTGTATGGGGCGCGGTGAGCGGGTCCGCGGCCGCGATCGGGCCACTGGTCGGCGGCCTGCTCGCCGAGGGACCCGGCTGGCGGTGGATCTTCTTCGTCAACCTGCCGGTGAGCGTGGCCTCGGTGTGGCTGACCCTGCGGGTGGTGCCCGAGTCGCGCGGCCCGCGGGAGATGCGGGTGGACTGGGCGGGTACGGCGACGTTCGCGTGCTTCGCGGGGGCGACGACGTACGCGACGGTGCGGGCCGGGTCGGACGGCTGGACGTCGACGCCCACCCTCGTGTCGTACGGGCTCGCGGCGCTCTCGCTGCTCGGCTTCGTGCTCGTCGAGCGGCTGGCGGCCCATCCGCTGCTCGATCTCGCGCTGCTGCGCCGGCCGGCGTTCGTGGGCGTGATGCTGGGCGCGCTGGCCTTCAACGCGGCGGCGTTCGGTGTCATCCCGTATCTCTCGATCTGGCTGCAGACGCTGCAGGGGATGAGCCCGGTGCGGGGCGGGCTCGTGCTGCTGCCCATGACGGGAGCTTCGGTCGTGGCGTCCGTGCTGGTCGGGCGGCTGCTGCACGGGGTCCCGGCGCGGCTCACCGTGGGCGGCGGGCTGTTGCTGATCGGGGCGGGCATGTTCTGCCAGGCCGTGCTCGACACGGGCACCACCTGGACGGTGCTCGTGCCGGGTCTGGTCCTGGTGGGCCTCGGTACGGGTCTGGTGGCGCCGACGCTCGCGGGCGCCGCGCTGGCCACCGTGCGGCCCGAACGCGCGGGCATGGCGGGCGGCGCGGTCAACACCTCCCGGCAGCTCGGGTACGCGCTCGGAGTCGCCGTCTTCGGCACGGTCCTCACGTCCCGGATGCGGGACACCCTCCCGCACGAGGCCGCCCACACCCTCGCGGGCGGCGGCGCGGAGGCCCTCCGGGCGAGCTTCTCCTCGCACACCCTGCACGCGGCCTTCGCCTCCGGCCTGAACACGGCCGCCGTGGTGGCGGGCGTGACGGGAACGCTCGCAGGTGCCCTGGTCCTGGCCCTGGTGCGCGCGCCTCGCCCGCACCAGGGACCATCACTGGACAGCCCGGCCCCGGCGGACAGGGTCCCGGCACCGCGCCCCTGACCCGGCCCGACGCCCCTGGGGCGGCCCCGAAGGGGCGCCTTCAGGGGTGCGGGGGCCACGGCAGCGCACCGGTAAGCGGGTCGTACAGATTCCGTGGAGATTACGGGTCCGAAACTTACGGAAGAGTAAGGATTCTGTCCCGGCCAGCACCCTTGTGGCCGTATTTCAACGGTTGACCAGTGCGTACACCCGCCCTCACACCGATTCGGCGCCCCTCCCGCCGAGGAGCGTGGTGGGGTAGCTTTCACGGCGCTGCGAGCACCACAAGGAGCGGGGATTGCGCGAGTTCACCAACTCTCCCCTGGCGTCGGCACCGCCGGTGGGCGGTCTGGCCGATGCCGTGTTCGAACATGCCCAGGAGGATCCGCTCCACATCGCACTCGGCCGCAAGGACGACGAGGGCCAGTGGCGCGATGTGACCTCCGCCGAGTTCCGGGACGAGGTCCTGGCACTGGCCAAGGGTCTGCTGGCGCACGGCATCCGGTTCGGCGACCGGGTCGCGATCATGTCCCGCACGCGCTACGAGTGGACTCTCTTCGACTTCGCGCTGTGGTCGATCGGCGCGCAGGTCGTGCCCATCTACCCCACCTCGTCCGCCGAGCAGGTCTTCTGGATGCTGCACGACGCGCAGGTGTCGGCCGCGATGGTGGAGCACGAGGACCACGCGATGACCATCGCCACGGTCATCGACCGGCTGCCGACACTGCACAAGCTGTGGCAGTTGGACACGGGCGCGGTGCAGGAGCTGTACGAGGCCGGCGGGCACATCGACGACGAGGTGGTGCACCGGCACCGGCGTGCGGTCACGCCGGAGTCGACGGCGACGATCATCTACACGTCCGGAACGACCGGCCGCCCCAAGGGCTGTGTCCTCTCGCACGCGAACTTCATGTTCGAGTCGGACACGGTCACCGAGCGCTGGGAGCCGCTGTTCCACTCCAAGCGCGGCGACCAGGCGGCCACCCTGCTGTTCCTGCCGCTCGCGCACGTCTTCGGGCGGATGGTGCAGGTCGCGGCGATCCGCGGGCGGGTCAAGTTCGGCCATCAGCCGCAGCTCAACGCGGCGGCCCTGCTGCCTGATCTGGCCGCTTTCCAGCCGACGTTCTTCCTCGCGGTGCCGTACATCTTCGAGAAGGTCTTCAACGCGGCGCGCAGGAAGGCGGAGCGGGAGGGCAGGGCGGGCCCGTTCGAGAAGGCCGTCGAGGTCGCCGTGCGCTACGCGGACGCGGCGGAGGCGAAGGCGTGGGGCATCGGCCCCGGGCCCTCGGCGGCACTCCGCATGCAGCACCAGCTCTTCGACAAGCTCGTCTACTCCAAGATCCGTGCCGCGATGGGCGGTCGCATCAAGCACGCGATGTCCGGCGGCTCGGCGATGGACCGGCGGCTCGGGCTGTTCTTCGCGGGCGCCGGAGTGCAGATCTACGAGGGTTACGGGCTCACCGAGTCCACCGCCGCCGCCACCGCCAACCCGCCCGAGCGCACCCGGTACGGCACCGTCGGCCAGCCCATCCCGGGCACGACCGTGCACATCGCGGACGACGGCGAGATCTGGCTGAGCGGCGCCAACATCTTCCAGGGCTACCTCAACGACCAGAAGGCCACCGACGCGGCCCTGCACGACGGGTGGCTCGCCACCGGTGACCTGGGAGCGCTCGACGAGGACGGCTATCTCACCATCACCGGGCGCAAGAAGGAGATCCTGGTGACCTCGGGCGGCAAGAGCGTCTCGCCGGGGATCCTGGAGGAGCGGGTGCGCGATCATCCGCTGGTCGCGCAGTGCATCGTCGTCGGCAACGACCGGCCGTACATCGCGGCGCTCGTCACGCTCGACGGGGAGGCCGTCGAACACTGGCTGCAGATGCGGGACAAGCCCCAGCTGACCGCGTCGGAGCTGGTCCGGGACCCCGACCTGGAGACCGAGGTGCGCCGCGCCGTGGTCGCCGCGAACACCCTCGTCTCCCAGGCCGAGTCGATCCGCACGTTCCGGATACTGGCCCACCAGTTCACCGAGGAACACGGCCTGCTGACGCCCTCCCTGAAGCTGAAGCGCAAGGCGATCGAGAACGCGTACGGGGCAGAGGTCGAAGCCCTCTATCGCGCGTAGCGCGCCCCCTGAGGGGCGCGGGGCTGTGACATCGTGCGGCTCCGCCGCGGGGCGCGACCGGCCACAACCGGTCCGCAGTCGACTCACAACCCATCTCTGACGGTTCATCACATACCGATGCGTCAGATATTGACGCATCGTCAGATCGCACGGATCATTTCGGTCACCCGACGGAGGGGGATCCGACCGTGTCGCGACCGATCCGAACCATCGCCGCCGCTGCGGCCGCAACCGCCCTGCTCCTGGTGAGCGCCTGCAACTCGGCGTCCACCACAGGAAGTTCGGAGGCCGAGGATTCCGTACGCGGAGTCTCCGACACCTCCGTCAAGGTGGGCGGCATCGTCTCGATGACCACCGCCAGCGGGTACTCGAAGAAGGACACCGACCTCGGGGCCAGGGCCCGCTTCGACCGCGCGAACGCCGAAGGCGGTGTGAACGGACGGAAGATCGACTACCTGGGCGCCGAGGACGACGGCCAGGATCCGGCCAAGAACCTCACGGCGGCCCGCAAACTCGTCCAGCAGGACAAGGTGTTCGCGATCGCGCCGATGAGCTCGACGACCTTCTCCGGCGCGGACTTCCTGCAGAAGCAGAAGGTGCCCACCTTCGGCTGGGGCACGCTGCCGTCGTTCTGCGGGCCCACGTACATCTACGGTTTCGGCGGCTGCATGGTCCCGATGCCCGGCGGCACCATCTCGCAGACCTGGCCCGAGGGTCTGAAGAAGGTGCTGGGCGGCTCGGCGGGCAAGAGCGTGGCGATCCTCGCCAACGACAGTGACGCCGGGACGTTCGCCATCCGCACGTACAAGCAGAGCTTCACGTCGGCCGGATTCAAGGTGACCTTCGCCAAGCCGTCGGTGCCCGCCACCTCGGTGCCGAACGACTGGTCGGCGTACACGAAGGAGATCCTGCGGAGCAACGGCGGCAAGGCCCCGGACGCGGTCGTCTCGGTGATGCAGACCCCGTACAACATCGGCCTGTTCACGGCGATCAAGCGCGCGGGGTACACCGGTGTGCTCACCGATCCGACCGACTACGACCCCGGGCTGCTCGCCAAGAGTGCGACGAAGAAGGCGCTCGACGGGGTCCATGTCCTGCTGTCGTTCCAGCCGTTCGAGCAGGACAGCGCGGCGATGACGCAGTTCAGGAAGGACATCACGAAGGCGGCCGGCAAGGACGTACCCCTGAACATGCACATGATGACCGGCTATATGTCGGCCGATCTCTTCCTCGCCATCGCCGAGAAGGCCGGCAAGGACCTGACGGTGGCGTCCTTCCAGAAGGCGGCGGACGGGTTCACGGACACCGGCACGATGGTCGGCGACCGGGCGGAGCCCAAGGGGCAGCGGGAGTCGTTCGGCTGTGGGGCGCTCGTCCAGCTCAAGGACGGGAAGTACACCGTCTCGTCGCCCTTCGAGTGCTATCCGCCGATCCCCTTCAAGTAGGCAAGTGGGCGCGGCCGAAGGCGACTTGACGACCTGGAGTTTTGGGGATTTGGGGACTCGGCATGGCGGACCTTCTCGGATTCGTACTGAGCGGACTGGTGTCGGGTGCGCTGTACGCGCTGCTCGCCACCGGTCTCGTGCTCTCCTACTCGGCCTCGGGCCTCTTCAACTTCGCGCACGGCGCGACCGCCTACCTGTGCGCGCTCGCCTTCTACGAGCTGCACTCGGGCTTCGGCTGGCCCGCCGTGCCGACGGCCGTGCTGCTGGTCTGTGTGGCGGCACCCGCGCTGGGCTGGGGTCTCGACCGGCTGATGTTCCGCAAGCTGGCGCGGGTCGGTGAGACGGCCCAGATCGTCGCCACCATCGGGCTGTTGGTGGCGCTGCCCGCGCTCGGGCTGTGGATCGTCGAGCTGCTGGAGGACGCGGGCACGTCGGTGAAACCGGCCGAGAACCAGTTCGGGCTGCCCGGTGTCGGACCGAGTCCCGCCAAGTCCTGGCAGCTCGCGGACGGCGTGGGCATCGACTCGGACCAGCTGATCACCTGGGTGGCGACGGCGGTGGTGGCGGTCGGCCTGTGGGTCCTGATGCGGCACACCCCGCTGGGGCTGAAGCTCCGGGCGGCCGTCGACGACCGTTCGCTGGTGGAGCTGCGCGGGCTGAGCGCGGACCGGCTGTCTTCGATCGCGTGGATGCTGTCGTCGGGGCTCGCGGGTCTGGCGGGCGTCCTGGCCACCCCTCTGCTCGGCCTGTCGGCCCACGACTTCACGCTCTTCCTCTTCGTCTCGGCGACGGCGGCGGTGCTCGGCCGCTTCGTCTCCATCCCGCTTGCGTTCGCGGGCGGGCTCGGGCTCGGGGTGCTGCAGAACCTGGTCGCCGGGTACGCGGGTTTCGCCGAGCGGATCACCGGATTCCGTACCGCCGTACCGTTCCTGATCCTCTTCGCCGGCCTGCTTCTGCTGACCAGGCGCAGCCGTACGGCGGGGACGGCGGCCGTGGACGCGCCGCCGGTCGACTATCTGGCGGGCCGGTCCCGGCTGAGGCGGTGGGGACCGTGGGCGGTGGCCGCCGTGCTGCTCGCCGTGGCCTTCTACACGGTGACGACCCCCTTCTGGAGCGGCATCCTCGCCCAAGGGCTCGCCCTGTCCCTGGTGTTCGTCTCCTTCACGGTGGTGACGGGGCTCGGCGCGATGGTGTCGCTGGCGCAGGCGACCTTCGTGACCGGGGCGGCGCTGGTGGCGGGGCTGCTGATGAGTCATGGCTGGCCGTTCGTGGCCGCGGCCGCCGTGGGGACGTGCGCGGCGGCCGTACTCGGTGCCCTGGTGGCGCTTCCGGCACTGCGGCTGGGCGGCCGTTCACTCGCCCTCGCGACCCTCGCGCTGGCCTTCCTGGCGGACCAAGTCCTTTTCCAGATGGGCTGGTTGAGGAACGGTGACACCGGATGGTCGATCCCCCGGCCGGTCTTCGGTCCGGTGGACCTGAACGACGACCGGGCGTTCGGCGTCGCATTGCTCATACTGGTCACCGCCGCCGTCGCCGCGCTCAGCGCGCTGCGCGGTTCACCGTCCGGGCGGGCCATGCTCGCGGTGCGCTCGGCGCCCGCGGCGGCGATGGCCTCCGGGGTGTCGGTCGTCCGCACCAAGCTGGTCCTGTTCACTCTGTCGGCCGGGCTCGCGGGCTTCGGCGGCGTGATGTACGCGTCCTACAACACCCGTGTCACCGCTACCGACTTCACCGCGATGACGGGACTGATCTGGCTCGCGGTGGTCGTCGCGGCGGGCCTGCGCCGCCCCCAGTTCGCGGTCGTGGCCGGGCTCGTCTACGCCCTCGTACCGCACCTCGTCTCCGACTACGTCACCGAGTCCGTCCACCTCCCGGTGATCCTCTTCGGCCTCGCGGGCCTGGCACTGGCGAACGACCCGGACGGGTACTGCGCGGCGGTGTCGGTGCGGGTGCATCGGAGGCGGTTGGGGCGTGGAGGGCCGGCCGGGGCAGAGACATCGATGGGTACGAGGGCGGAGCCGAAGGGGGGCCCAGCCGGCGTCACCGAAACCGGCGCCCCGCCGGCGGCGCCCACCTCCCCCACCGAACCGGCGCCCGCCCTCCAACTCCGCGCCGTCCGCGCCGGATACGACGGCACGCCCGTCCTGCACGGGGTGGATCTCGCCGTGCACCCCGGCGAGATCGTCGCGCTCCTCGGCCCGAACGGGGCCGGAAAATCGACGACGTGCCGTGTCGCGGCGGGCCTGGTCGGTCCGCTCGGCGGCCGGGTGTACGTGGCCGGTCGCGACGCCACCCGCGAGGGAGCCGTACGCCGGTCGCGCGCCGGGGTGGTCCTGGCACCGGAGGGCCGGGGCATCTTCCCGGCGCTCACCATCGAGGAGAACCTCGCCCTGTACCTGAGGGAGAAGGACCAGCGCGAGGCCGTGTACGAGCGGTTCCCCGGCCTCGCCGGACGCCGTGGCGTGCCCGCCGGCTCCCTCTCCGGCGGCGAACAGCAGATGCTCGCCCTCGCCCCGCTTCTCCAGCGCCCCCCGAAGGTCCTGATCGCGGACGAACCGTCCCTCGGCCTCGCCCCGCGCATCGTCGAGGAGGTGTTCCGCCTCCTCACCGAACTCCGCGACACCGGAACGGCGTTGCTCCTCGTCGAGGAGAAGGCGACCGAGGCACTGGGCGTCGCGGACACGGTCGCGTACCTCGCGCAGGGGCGGGTGACGTGGTGCGGCCCCCGGGCGTCCGTGGAGACGGCCCGGCTGACGGAGGCGTACCTGGGCCTGGCGGCCGGGCCCGAAGCGGATACGGATCCCGAAGCCGGTCCCGCCGCGGGTTCCGAGGCCGGAGCCGACCCCAGCCCCGGTCCCGGTGCCGAGCCGGGCCCCACGTCCCCCGTGAATCCGACGGTCCCGTCCCAGACCCGGGGAGGGGTCCGTCCATGAGCAGCGCCCCCGAGCATCCCGTGCCCCCCGCCCTCCAGGCCACCGGCATCGGCGTCCGCTTCGGCGGTGTCCGGGCGCTCGACGACGTGAGCCTGGCCCTCCGTCCCGGGGAGATCTGCGGGCTCATCGGCCCCAACGGTGCCGGAAAGACGACCCTCTTCGACGTGCTCTCCGGCATCCGGCGCCCGGACGTGGGCCGCGTCCGTCTCGACGGAACGGACGTCACCCGCCGCTCCCCCGTATGGCGCGCGCGTCGCGGGATGCGCCGCACCTTCCAGCGGCAGCAGTTGTTCGGCCAGCTCACCGTGGCCGACAACCTGGTGGTGGCCCAGGAGTGGCGCGGCGGCGGAGGCGGGCTCGCGGCCGATCTGCTGGCGTCCCCGACGCGGCGTACGTACGAGCGGGACCGCCGGGCCCGGGCTGCCGGCGTCCTGCGCACCTGCGGGCTCGACGACCTCGGTGAGACCTACGCCGGTGCCCTGCCGGTGGGCAGGGCCCGCATGGTCGAACTGGCGCGGGCGGTCGCGGACCCGCCCAGGGTGCTGCTGCTGGACGAGCCCGCGTCCGGGATGACCGCCGACGAACGTCGTCACCTGTCGTCCGTCATCCGCCGGCTCTCCGAGGAGGAGGGCTGTGCCGTCCTCCTCGTCGAGCACAACGTCGCCTTCGTCATGGAACTGTCCGCCCGGATCGTCGTACTCGACCTGGGCCGCGTCCTCGCCGAGGGCACCCCCGCCGAGGTCCACGCCGACCGGCGGGTGCGGGACGCGTACCTGGGCACGACCGCGGACTGACGGCAGGAAGGGGCGGGCTCAGACCAGCTGGTACCCCCGCATGTTCGAGAGCAGCAGATAACAGTCCTGGAGCGAGCCCGAGGTGTCGCCGAGGGAGCGGTAGATGCCCCACTTGGGGCGTACGCGGTCGGCCAGAAACGTGTCCACGCCCGTCCGTGACGCGTCGACGACCGTCGTCGAGCCGTTCTTCACGATCCAGCGGACCGAACCGGCCGAGCCGTTGCCGACCTTGATCTGGAAGTCGACGTCGATCCATTTGTTGTGCAGGGGCTCCAGGTTCGTACGGCCGACGAGGATGTCCTGCTCGAACAGCTTCAGCTCGATGGTCTGCACACCGTCCACCCGCCGGAGCGACTGCACGACGATCGGGGAGCTGCCGGCGCCGGGCTGCTTCATCTGCATGATGTGGGTGAACGTGGTGGTCGCCTTCAGGGAGCTGGGGATGTACATCGAGTACGTCACCCGCCAGGTCTGGCCCTCCGTCCACTTGAGGTAGTTGCTCCCGGAGCCGTTGCGCAGGCCGGTGACCTCGTGCCGCTGGCGGTCCGTCGACGTGTCGCGGTCGACGGTGTGCATGTTGAAGCGCCAGTTGTCGCCCGTGGCGAAGATGTGCGGGGAGGCCGCGGGGTGCGAGTCCGCGCGGTCGTCCTCCAGGGTCTCGAAGGCGCCGAGCCCGTCGGTGCGCGCCGACGGTGACCACTTCAGCTGCCAGGACGCGGCGGTCGCCGCGAGGGCGGGTGAACCGACGGCCGCCGCGGCCACGCCGCCGAGTGCCGCGCCGAGCAGGTTCCTTCGTGTGGGGGTCATCGGTCTCTCATTCTCGTAGACGAGCTCCTGAGTTCACATACGTGCACCCCGTTCACCAACATGCAAAAGAGTCTCTGTAATGGCAGGACGCGGTCAATGGTTCGGACCAGTGAACCCGGGTAGGTTTCCGGCCAATCTCCAACTCGCTCGACGCACGCACGGGACCGAAAAACAGGACAGGAATGCATGGCGGCCCGTGATCGTTGACGATGGGAGTACCACCCGACGACTGAAGGATCGAGAGCTCGTGAGCAAGGTCCCCCCGATCATCCTGAACAACGGCGTCGAGATGCCCCAGCTGGGCTTCGGGGTCTGGCAGGTGCCGGACGACGAGGCGGAGCGGGCCGTCGCCACCGCGCTGGAGGCCGGGTACCGCAGCATCGACACCGCGGCGATCTACGGCAACGAAAAGGGCACCGGCAGGGGCCTCGCCGCCTCCGGCGTCGCCCGCAAGGATCTCTTCGTCACCACCAAGCTCTGGAACGCCGAGCAGGGATACGACTCGACGCTGCGCGCCTTCGACGCGTCCCTGGACAAGCTGGGCCTCGACTACGTCGACCTGTACCTCATCCACTGGCCGATGCCGGCCAAGGAGAAGTACATCGACACGTACAAGGCCTTCGAGAAGCTCCACGCGGACGGCCGCGTCAAGTCGATCGGTGTCTCCAACTTCCTTCCGGAGCACCTGGAGAAGCTGATCGCCGCGACGTCCGTCATTCCGGCCGTCAACCAGATCGAGCTGCACCCGCACCTCCAGCAGCACGCGTCCCGCGAGTACCACGCGGAGCAGGGCATCGCCACGGAGGCCTGGTCCCCGCTCGGTTCGGGCAAGGGCCTGCTGGAGGTCCCGGCCATCGTGGCCATCGCCCAGAAGCACAACCGCACGCCGGCCCAGATCGTCCTGCGCTGGCACATCCAGGTCGGGAACGTGGTGATCCCCAAGTCCGTGACCCCGTCCCGGATCAAGGAGAACATCGACGTCTTCGACTTCTCCCTCGACACCGAGGACATCGCCGCGATCAGCGCACTCAACGAGGACCGCCGGGTCGGCTCCGACCCGACGAAGGTCAACGACTGACCGTAGGACGGACATACGTACGGACGGACAGATGTACGGACGGATGTACGGACGTACGACCCGCGACACCGGAAGCCGTCGCCCGACACGCTCGGGCGGCGGCTTCGTCATGTGTTCGAGGCCTCCCGGTCTCCCCGGTATCCCGGTCTCCTGAACCACGGCTCACGGTCGGGCGAGGGGCTCTGCCGACACGGTGTCGTGGATGCGGCGGGCGGGTGAGACAAGGCGCGGCATCCTCGCCGATGCGAGGGGCATCGGTCAGGCTCGCCCGAGTACCCGTTCAGCGAACACACATATGCCCGGTCGATGCCCCCCGTCATGCCCGGTCGATGCCCCCTCGTCCTCATCGATGTCCCCCTACACGTCGGATGCACGTCGCCCCGCCGCGTGACGTCCCCAAGGCCCAGAAGGGTCCTCCCACAGTGCGCACTCGAACACTGACCCTCGCCGCCGCAGCCGCCGGCACCGCGCTCCTCGCCGCCGCGGCCCTCCCGGCGGGCGCCGCCCCCGTACAGGCTCGAGAGGGTACGGTCACCGCCTCCGACCTGCTCGCCGAGATGACGTCCTGCTCGCAGATCTCGAACGGCAAGTACAGCCTCGACGTGGGGGCACCGGCCACCGTCCCGGTGTGCGGCACGAACGGCGCGGTCTACTGGAAGGCCGACATGGACATCGACTGCGACGGCCAGGTCACCACCGAGTGCAACAAGCGCACCGATCCGTGGTTCCAGGACCAGACGGCGTTCCACCAGTCCGACGGCAGACCGCTGAACTCCGAGGATCTCCCCTACATCGTGGTGCCCGGCCCCAGCGGCATCTGGAACTACGCGAGCTCCGGCATCAGGGGCGGCAGCGTGGCGGCGGTGATCCACGGCGACGAGGTCAAGTACGCGGTCGTCGGTGACACCGGCCCCACGAAGATCATTGGCGAGGCCTCGTACGCCACCGCGCGCGCTCTCGGCATCAATCCCGACCCGGCGACCGGCGGCGCGGCCTCGGGAGTGACGTACATCGTCTTCACCGACTCCCGGGTCTCCCCCATCGAGGACCAGGAAGCGGCGACGTCCCTCGGCGAGGCGCTGGCGGAGCGGTTCCTGGAGAACAACTGAGAAAAGAACGCCCGAGAAGCGACGAACCGGCGCACTGACGTACCGGCGAGCCGGCGTACCGGTAAGCCGACGAGCCGGCGAACCGGCTGAGGCCGGTCCGGCCGCGGATCCTGCCGCGGCCGGACCGGCCTCAGCTGTCCCCCGACTCAGACCGACTCAGACCGGCTGGCCGATCGGCCGTATCACGACGGTGTTCACATCCACCCCGCTCGGCTGCCGGATCGCCCAGACGACCGACTCCGCGAGCTGGTCCGAGGTGAGCAGATGCCCGGGCGGCAGGCTGCCGTAGCTGTCCCAGAACGGTGTCTCCACCCGGCCGGGCGAGATCAGGGTCACGCCCACGCCGTACTCGGTGACCTGCCGCCGGGTGTTCTCGGCGAGCCCGGTCACGGCCCACTTCGTCGCCCCGTAGATGTTGCCGGGCCCGTGGATGTGGCCCGCGACGCTGCCGACGAGCACGATCCTCCCCTTGGTCTCCTTCAACTGGTCGATCGACGCCCGGATGAGCAGCGCGGGGCCGAGCACATTGGTCAGCAACATGTCCCGCCACCCGGCCGGATCGCCCTCGGCGACGGTGTCGTGCGTGGCGTACCCGGCGTTGGCGACGACGGTGTCGAGCCGTCCGAACTCCTTCACCGTCGCCTCGACGGCCGCCTGGACGTGGTCGTAGTCGGCCGCGTCACCCCTGATCGTCAACAGCCCCTCGGGCTTGCCGAGTTGTTCGGCGAACCCGCGCAGCCGCTCCTCCCCGCGCCCGGTCACCGTCACCCGGTGCCCGGCGTCGAGCAGCTGCCGCGCCACCGCCGCGCCGATCCCACTGCCGCCGCCGGTGATCAGCGCCACTGGTGAGTCAGTCATACGTTCCCCCAAGCCGTGTCCGTGTCGTGTCCGTCACGAAGTGCCCGGAGTCCATCACTTGGAGAGCACTCGATGTCAACACGTCGCGACGCAGTCCCTCGTCAGCACAAATCGGCGGCGCGTCGCCCTCAGCACGTGCCCCGATAGGACACCGCGGGCAGATACGCACGCCACTGCTCCTCGCTCACGCCGCCGCCCGCCCGAGCGCAGACGGTCGTGGCGGCGCTCTCCGGTGCCAGCGCGTACCCCCGCTGGGGCAGATGCGGTGTGGCCACCCTCAACTCCCGGTTGTCCGGGGTGAATCCGACCGCGAGCAGCGGACCGTCCCCCACCTGTACCAACGCGGGCGACAGACGGGGCGCCGCGGTCTCCCAGACGCGTACGGAGCCGCCCTCGTCGCCCACCGCGAGCAGCGAGCCGTCGGCGGAGAAGGCGAGCACCGGGGGCGACATGGCGTCGTCGGTGTCGACCAGCACGGCGATCCGGCGCTGCCCACGTGCGTCCCACAAGGAGATCCGCCCGTTGCCGACGGCGACAGCCAGGTAGCGCCCGTCGGGGCTGAAGGCCGCCGCCTCCACCAGGTCCTCACCCCGAACGGCCTTGCTCCTACGACCCGTTGACACATCGATCAGTTGGCCCTGCACCTCAAGGACGGTGCGTCCGGTGGGAGCGATGGCGACCGCGCTCATCTGCGGCGTTCCCACCATCCAGCTCCTGGGCCGGTCGCCTCCGCGCCGGACCTCGACACCACTGTCCGTGGTGACGGCGGTGAAGAGCGTGCCGTCCCTGGCCACGGTACGGGTCATGCGCGCCGGCCCCGGGGACCGGACCGTCCTCCCGTCCTGGTCGAACACCACGTGCGTGAGCGCCCGCTGACGCCATCTCATATCGCCGACGAGCCCGTCGAGCGAGAACGTGCGAACGCTGTTCGTCCGGCCGCCCTCGCGGTAGCGCAGCACCGCGTCCGCAATGTCCAACCGGTACTCGCTCACCGTGCGGTTGGGGACGGGAAAGGTGATGAGCGGTCGGTCAGGACTGTCCGTGCGCCAGACCGCGAAGAGACCGCCGGACCAGGTCAGGGCGTAGTCGCCCGTGCTGTCGAAGCGCACGGCCGTCTGACCGACTCCGTTCAACGGCAGGGCCGCACGCTCACGCCCCGCACGGAAGTCCCAGGTGTGGACACCGTCCGTGTTCACGACGGCGACGGCCCGGCCGTCGGGTGTGAAGTCGAACTCGTCCCCACCGGATCCGCAGAGGCGTTGCCCCATGGCGGGCGGCCAATTGGGCGCCAAACGGCGGCCGGTGGCGAGGTCGTGGATCTCCAGCCTGGCCTCAGGTCGGATGCACCAGGCGACCAGCCGGTCGTCCGGGCTCACCACCGGCATCTGGCCGCCGTCCTCCGCGCGCCCGTACGTGAAGACGCGCTTCTGCCGCCGTACGTCCCACACCTGGATCCGTGCGCGATCCTCACCCATGTGCCGTTTGTCGACGAACAGACGACCGCTCGGCGAGAACGCCCCGTCGTCGTCACGTCGGTCACCGACCAGGAGGTGCCGCGTCGTCCGGCTCGTCAAGTCCCGTACGGTGACCCCTCCTTCGCTGTGGTACGCGATCCACCGTCCGTCCCCGGAGACATCCGTGACGCCCTCGGAGATCCCCGGCACCTTCACGGACCGGACCTCGCGCTCCGCGCGGACGTCCCACTGCGTGACACGGTCGTGCGACACCGTGGTCAGCGATCGGCCGTCCCCGCTCAGCCACGACGGCGCGTTCAGGGACAACCCGTCGGGCGGGGTGTACGCCGTCTGTTCACGCCGCCCCGCGGCCGCCCGCACGGCCGCCCGGGTCTCGGGCAGATCCGCGATCCGCCAGGCCGCCACGGACAGCCGCATCGCGGTACGCGGGTCGGACGTGCGCAACTCCCTCGCCACATCGGCGATCCGGCGGGCCTCGGCCTCGTCGCGCTGCCGGGCGTTCGTGCCGCTCTGCCGCCAGGCGGACAGGCCCGCCACGACGGCGACGCACAGCAGCGCCGCCAGCGCGGCTGTGAGGGTGCGCAGCCGTCGGGTGGTACGTGTGGCCGCGCGCGCCCCGCGCTCGTACGACTCGATGCTCGCGGTCAGGAAGTCGCGCTCCAGCGGGCTCAGGCACGAGGGGTCGGTGAAGCTCTCGCGGGCCGCGGTGAGCCGGGTGCCGCGGTACAACGCGCCAGGGTCGCGGGCGAGTTCGGCCCAGGCGTTGGCCGACTCGGTCAGCCGCCGGTGCAGCCGCAGCCGCTCCCGGTCCTCGTCGATCCAGCCCTTCAGCCGTGGCCAGCCGTCGATGAGCGCCTCGTGGGCGAGGTCGACGACCGTGCCGTCGACCGTCAACAGGCGGGCACGGACGAGACGTTCGAGCACCCGCTCCGTGGCGGCGTCGGCGGCGAGTTCGGCACGGTCGACCGGACGCCGGGTGTCGGAGGTGCCGTCGCCCGGCGACACCATGCGCAGCAACAGCGCCCGGGTGGCGGCGACTTCGGCGGGGGTGAACGTGCCGTGCACCTCCTCCGCCGTGTGCGCGACGGCCCCGCGTACGCCTCCGATCGCGTCGTACGCGGCCTCGGTGAGCGTCTTGCCCGAACGTCGCCGCCACACCTCGTGCAGGGCGTGCGCCATCAGTGGCAGACCGCCCGGTTCGCCGCCTACGTCGGCCACGATCCGGGCGGTCAGGGCCCGCTCGACGACGAGCCGGGCGATGGTGGCGGGCCGGACGATCGCCTCGCGCAGGCGGTCCGGCTGCATGGGGCCGACAAGGAGGTTCGCGTCGGACAGCGCCTCGGCGAGCGGGCCGTGCTCGGCGCAGCGGCCGTAGAAGTCGGCACGGACGGCCAGGATCACACGGAGCCGGCTGTCCGGGTCGCGTGCGGCGAGCAGCTGGTCGAGGAACGTGGCCCGCTCGGCCGGGTCGTGGCAGAGCGAGAACACCTCCTCGAACTGGTCGACGACGAGCAGCGTGTCCCCGGTCTTCTCCCTGCCCCCGGCTCCCTTCCTACCCCCACCCTCACCGCTCTCCCCACTCCCGTTCCCGTTCCTGCTCCCGTTCCCGTCGGTGGCTCGCGGAACGAAGAGGTCGCGGTGGGTGCGGGCCGGGCGGTCTCCGGGAGTGAGGATCCGGATGGCGTCGAGCCCCTCGCCGGATGCCCGCAGCGCGGGTATCAGTCCGGCGCGCAGCAGAGAGGATTTACCGCTGCCGGAGGCACCGATGACGGCCAGGATCCGTCGTCTGCCAGTCAGCTCGATGAGTTCCGCGACCAGCTCGTCACGCCCGTGGAACGCGTACCGATCGTCGGCCTCGAAGCGGGCGAGCCCCGGATACGGCGAGTCGCCGTCCTGCGGTGCCCGGTCGTCGGCCGCCTCGGCCAGCGCCTCGGCCCACCGGCGCTCCCACTCGTGCGGATCGCCGCCGCACGCGGTGACGTAGGCGAGGAGCACAGACAGCGAGGGCAGCCGCTCGCCGGCCGCCGCGGCGGAGAGCGTCGGTGCCGAATAGGGAACCTCCCGGGCCATGTCCCGGTAAGTGGGACCGCCCGCCTCGTCCCGGAGCTTGCGCAGTGCGTGCGCGAAGCGCTGCACAGGCCCGGCGGCCGGGTCGAGCGGTTTCTCTCGGCGTCCCACAGGCGTCTCCCCCGTCCCCCAGACGCAACCGTTTCCCACGGCACGGTAGCAAGCCCCGCAACCGTGCCGACCGGCGTCCGGCCACGCCCGGGGACGCCGGAATCCGATTGATTGGCGCCCGGAACGGGCCTGCGCATCAATCCTCCGGCGGCTGGACTCGATATCTCCGAGTCCCTCCGTCGTCACCCCGCGGACGACACCCACGTACGGGAGCCCGTCATCGCCACCGCGCAGTCCCTCCGTCCGGCCCCCACAGCCATCGCGCGCCTCCCGGGTGCCGTCACAGGTCGCCCCGGCCCGCTCCTCATGTTGCTGCCGGTCCTCCTCACCCTCGCCCTCGGTCTGTGGGGTGTCCGCCGGGGCGGCTCGCTGTGGCGGGACGAGGCGGTCACGTACGACATGGCGCACCGGAGTCTGCCCGACCTGTGGGCCACGCTCGGCAACGCGGACGCCGTGCACGGGACGTACTACCTCCTCATGCACGCCCTGTACGCCGTGTTCGGCGGCGCCGACCCGCTCCTTGTCATGCGACTGCCGTCGGTGCTCGCCACGGCGGCGGCCACGGCGGGCGTGATCCGGCTCGGGCACGGGCTGGCGGGCCCCCGCGCGGGCCTTCTGGCGGGCTTCGTCTTCGCCCTGCTGCCGCCTGTGCAGGAGTACGCGCAGGAGGGCCGTTCCTACGCGGTCGTGTGCGCGCTGGTCGTGTGGGCCACGTATGCGCTGGTCCGGGCGGTGGCCACACGGAACGCGATGGTCTGGGTCGGTTACGGCACGCTGATGCTCGCGGCCTGTCTGCTGCACGAGTTCGCGGTCCTCGCCCTGGCCGCGCACGTGTGCGCCGTCCCGAGCGCGGACCGGCGCGGCTGGGCGGTCACCGCCGCCTCCGTGGTCCTCGGGCTCGCCCCCGTCGCGATTCTCAGCACCGGCCAGTCGCAGCAGGTCGGGTGGATCGGCTTCGACACCGTCTCGTACGTCACGTTCGCGGCCGTGGCAGCCCTCGGCCTGGCCTGCGCACGCGTCCTCCCTCGGGGCACAGGCCGGACCGTGGACTTGAGGACACTCGCGCTCGCCCTCCTCGTCGCACCGGCGGCCCTGCTCATGCTGGTGTCCGTGTTCCAGCCCCTGTACGTGGACCGCTATGTCCTCTACGGCAACGCGGGGCTCGCCCTACTGGTCGGCGCCGCGCTCCACCGGTTCGGCAGGCTGGGCCGGGTACGGGTCGCGGCGGCGGCGACGGTCCTCGCCCTGATCCCCGGCACCCTGCACCTGCGCGACACCGCAAGCCGCGTCGACGACGTCACGGCCATCGCCCGCACGGTCCAGGAGATGGGCGAACCCGGCGACGGCATCCTCTACATGCCGCTGCGCCGCCGCGTGTGGTCCCTGCCGTATCCGCAGTCCGTCGCAGGCCTCCGCGACCTCGCACTCGCCCGCGGTCCCCACGCCTCCCACACCTTGTACGGCACAGAGGTGCCCCCCTCCGACATCCGCGCCCGCATGCTCGCCACCCCGAGGATCGTCACGGTCCGCGACCCCGCGGGCCAACCACTGGACGCCTTCGCAGGGGAGGCGATCAAGCGGAACGTACTCAAGGCCCACTTCGAGGAGTGCGCCACACGCAAGGCTCACGGAGCCCGGGTGACGGTGTACGCCCGCCCGGGCGAGTGCTGAGGGGCAGGTCCCCGTGAGGGGCCCGGGGCTGTGGCGATGTGCGGCTCCGCCGCGTGGGCGTGACCGGCGCCCACGAACCCACAACCGACGAACGGTCCCGGCGGCAAGCGCTAAGCGTCTCTAGAACTCTGTGTGTGCCTGTGGTTTCCAGGCTTTTCGGGCGCGGCGTAGCCGTGTGCGGTCACCGTGTTGTGGTCCGAACCTCGGGGTGAGGGGGTGGACTTCGGTGGTGCGCAGGTGGTGGAAGCCGGTCCGCTCGGCGGCGCGGGTGCGCCGTCGACAGGTTCTGTGTGAGAGCCGTACCCGGCCGGACCGAGGAACGTGGTCTTCGGTCCGGTGGGGTGCGGGTACTCCATGACCTGGCACCGGCCCGGAGGGGGCTGGTGTCGTGGTGTCATGCCCCGCCGGACGCTGAACCACCCCGGTGGGGGTGGTGGCGGGGACCGTACGCACATCGGGCATACGGCGGGAAATCTCTGAGCCCGGGGCCTGGGCCGGGGCCTGTTCTGCGGCAGTGCGCAGGGCACGCCGGTGCCGGGGGCCGCTCGGCCTGGTGGGGGTGGGGTGCCCCGTGCCCTTGGTGGTCTTCGGCCCGGCCGGGCGGGGTGGGGCGCTCTGGGCGTGGCGCCTGCGGCGCAGGCGGCGGGTGGTCTTCTTCGGACGGCGGACCAGGGCCACGGTGCCCTCCACCGTGGTGCGGATGGCCCGGATGCCGGTGGCGCGGTCGGTGACGGTGTGGGTCTGGGCGAGGAGGCCGCGGGAGACGATCCGGCGGGCGGCGGCAAGGTCGCGGTCCATCGACAGCCCGCACCCCGCACAGTGCGCCCACTTCCAGCCCCGCTCGGACAGCCGGTCGGGGGCCGGATGATGAGTGAGCGTGCCGAGGCAGCCGGGGCAGCGTTTGGAGGTGCCCCGGGCCGGGACGGTGACCACCGCGATCCCCGCCTTCGCGGCCAGGTGGCGGATCGCCTCGGCCACGGTGCCGCGGACCTGTCCGGACAGCCGGGCGTTGCCCCTGCGGTGGCCGCGGGCCTCCAGTGTGGCCAGGTCCTCCAGGCAGATGACGCTCGCGCCGAGCGCGGCCGCTTGGTCGACGGCCCAGCGGGCGGCCGCCCGGGCCAGCGCGGTATTCAGGTGCCGGATCCGGGCACACACCCGCCCATGCTCCACCGCCAGCACCCCGGCCCGTGCGACGTGTTCGCCCCAGGCCAGGTGCGGGGAGCCGAGCCCGTCCGCGAGGGCCTGGCAGTGATCGCGCTTGACGGCGAGGTGCTCGCGCAGGGTGCGCAGCCGGTGCAGGACAGCGCTCACCGCGGTGGCGTCGAAGACCAGCGGACGCCCGTCGGTGAGTACGCGCTCACCCTGCCCTTTCCCGGTCAGGCGGCCCAGTGCGCCGGTGAGAAGGGTGTTGCCCATTACCTTCTTCGTAGAGCCCGGTTCGGGTTCGTGGCCTTCGGGGCCGGTATGACTCTTTGCCCCTGTCCTTGATGATCCGGGGGGTGCTGTCACCGGTCCCGGCGGCACTGGATGGTCGCTGATGGAAGCGTGTCCGCCGACAGGCAGGGCTGCGTAATGTGGCTGCCGATCTCCGGTGCCCGGGTGGGCCACCGGTGGCGACTCCGGGGAGGGAAAGCCCGGTGACCAGCAACGACTTCACGTTGATCGATGTGTTCTGCGCCTTGGACGTGGGCAAGTCCGCCCACCACGGCACGGCCCTGCTGCGTGATGGCCGCACGGCTTTCGACAAGCCGCTGCCCAACGGCGAGCCCCAGCTGCGGGAGCTGTTCAACCGCCTCAAGCGCAAGGGGAAGGTCCTCGTCGTGGTCGACCAGCCGGCCTCCATCGGCACCCTGGCGGTGACCGTCGCCCGCGCGTGCGGGTGCGAGGTTGCCTATCTGCCGGGCCTGTCGATGCGCCGGCTGGCCGATCTGCACCCCGGCAGCGGCAAGACTGACGCCCGCGATGCCTACGTTATCGCCGATGCCGCCCGCACCCTGCCCCACCTGCTTCACTCCCTCGACGTCGGGGAGAGCGTGCGGGCCGAACTGACCATGGTCCTGGGCCACGACGACGACCTCGCCCAGGACGCCACCCGCACTTCCAACCGGCTGCGCGGACTGCTGACTTCCATCCACCCCGCCCTCGAACGCGTCCTGGGGCCGCGCCTGCGGCACCCGGCCGTTCTGGCCCTGCTGCAGACCTTCGGCTCCCCGGCCCAGCTGGCCCAGGCCGGCACCGAGCAGATCGCGCAGGTCATGCTCCAGGCCGCACCGCGGATGCGCAGCGCCCGCACCCTGGCCGACCAGATCACCACCGCCCTGGCCGAGCAGACGGTGCAGGTCCCCGGCACCGCCTCGGCAGGCGAGATCGTCTCCGGCCTGGCCGAGGCCCTCGCGGTCCTCCTCAGGCGCCGGGACATTCTGGAGACTCGCATCGCCGCACTGCTGGGGGCACACCCTCTCGCGAAGGTCCTGACCTCCATGCCCGGGGTCGCGGTCAGGACCGGTGCCCGCATCCTGGCCGAGGTGGGCGACGCCGGCGCGTTCCCCACCGCCGCCCACCTGGCCTCCTACGCGGGACTGACCCCCACCACGCGCCGTTCGGAAACCTCCATCCGGGGCGAAGGACCACCCCGCGGCGGCAACAAGATGCTCAAACGGGCCCTGTTCCTCGCCTCGTTCGCCTCGCTGAGCAGCCCAGAATCGCGGGCCTACTACGACAGGAAACGGGCGGAGAAGAAGCGCCACAACGCAGCCCTCATCTGCCTCACCCGCCGCCGCGTCGACGTCCTGCACGCCATGCTCAAACACCGCACCCTCTACCAGCCCGGGCACGAACAAACAGCCTGACCAAGCCCACAGACCTTGACTGAACAGATAGAAGCACCCCCCAGTCGAAGCCGAGGGCCACCGTATGGCCCGTCGCTTTGGTGGTCGGGGCGGGCCGGGAGTGTGACAGGTCGACGGCGATCCGCCCGGCCGGGGTGGGGCGCAGGGTCGGGGTGTGCAGCACCGCGTCCGGTGTGATGGTGGCGGGCAGCCGGATGTCGATCACGTGCCAGGCCCACTCCCGGCCCGTGGCAGGAACCGCGCACAGGGGGAGCTTGACCCTCAGCCGGGCGGTGGCCGCATCCACCCTGGCCAGGGTGACCTGCTGGCGGTCCATCGCGGCCAGGAGCACCAGCCCGGCCACCTGCGGCGGGCCCTCCAGCACACACAACCCGGCAGGCAGGCACCCGTGCTCGGACAGGTACGCGCGGACCTGCCGGGTGCGGTTACGGATCTCCGCACCGTTCACCCCGGCAGGCAGCAGCTTCCGCAACGCGGTCCACTCCGCCTCGGTACGCCGGTGCGGATCGGCGGGCCAGGTGGCCAGGACCGCCGCCACGATGCCGCGCCGGTGCAGGGCCAGCCGCAGCGTGCGCGCCGCGTACTCCTCCACACCCCGGCGCACCCGGTCCGACACATACACCCCCGTCAGGGGCGTGACAGCCTGCGGCCAGCCGAGGCGGCGCAGTGCCATCCAGCCCTTGGACGGCAACACCTCGCCCCGCTCATCCACCCCGGCGGCCAACAAGTCCAGAGAGGCCTCATCCCACCGGGAAGCCACCAGAGCACCGGTCAACTCCCGGCTCAACCGGGCGAGAAAACCCACCCGTTCCAGCAGGACACGCTGGACGACCCGCTCACCGGTGGTTTCCAGGACGCCGCGGAAAGCGGTACACGTGGCCGTCGCCATCACCCTGCCCACCCCCGCCACCCGCTCCCCGTACGAGTCCGCCATCCGACGAGACCAAGGGCGAGAGAGGGGCGGGGAGGGGGAACACCCGCGTCTCTCAAGAACATCGGAAACCACAACCGGACGGGATGAAAACAGTGGAAGATCCTGAGGATCCGTACCGATGGCACGAAACAGCATCAACCAGTCGGCTTAAGCGAAACCCCCAACAGTTGGAGACCCCTTCACCCCGACATACACAGTCATCGCGGCCAGCACGAACACATCCGACCGCTGGAACACGCTCGCCTTGTCGTCCGCGTCGAGAAGCCGGTCGAGCAGAGCGAGGTCATCGGCCTCCAGGCTCTCCGCGAGCCCGGTCCGGCGATGGCCGAGGCTGGTCGCGACGAAGGCGCGGCCCTCCTCCGACAGGGGCGCGGGCAGATCGAGCAGGAACGTACGGGTCGCCGCATGCCGCAGCCCGACGGCCGTCAGCAGGCCGGCCCAGTCCTCGGTCTCCTCGGCCGCGCCCGGCAGCTCGCGCCGCATCCGCGTGAACCACTCCTGCTCGACCGCGTCCAGCCGGGGCTGCAGACCGGGCCGGCCGATGCCGATGTCGCGCGGAAGGTAGCGCGAGGGAAGGCCGCCCTCCAGCAGGGCGACGATCCCGCCGGGCGCGAGCCGGTCGGCGAACCCGGCGAGGGCGGCCCGCTGGTCGCCGACGTGGTGCAGCGACCGGCTGGCCCAGAGAAGATCGGCCGGGTACTCCAAGTCTCCGAGCCCGTTGCCGAGTTCGGCCTCCAGCGTGCCGAAGCGGTCGGCGATCCCAAGGCGGGCGGCGCGGGCGAGGGCCGCCTCCAGGAGGGGCCCGGCGCCGTCCACGGCGACGACCCGTGCCTTGGGAAACGTGTCGGCGAGCAGACAGGAGATGACACCGGGGCCGCTGCCCGCGTCCACGATCATCTCGGGTTCCGGCTGCCACTCCCGCAGCCAGCCCGCCGCCTCCGCGTAGAGCGGCGTGAACAACTCGGCCTCCTGCTCCAGCATCGGCAGCATCTCGGCGAAGTCGATGTGGGTGTGGCCGTGTTCGTCGCGGTGTTCGTCGCCGTGTTCGTCGTGGTGACCGTGGTGACCGTGGTCGTGTGCCATGGTTCCAAGCCTCTCGTCCGGGATACGGACAGCGTGCTACCACCTCCCCAAAACAGCCACTCACCTTGCCGAAACAGCAAAGAGTTCCCCACGCCCCGAAAGGGGCGCGGGGAACTGCGCAACGTGACCCCGCGCTCAGCGGAAGGTCACAGTGCCGGATACGCGTTCTTCATGAGCTCCTGGAACTGCGCCGAGAACCAGTGCCCGGACAGCGGCGCGTTCGCCAGCGCGCCCGACATGTTGTTGTTGTTCCGCGGGTTGCCGGTGTACGTCGGGTCGCACATCCGGTCGAAGCCCTTGCCCTCGTCGTTCGGGATGGCGGTGCTCGACCCGTCCGACTCACCCGGCGGCTTCATCCACACGTACGCGTCGATGCCGGTCGCCGGTGAGGCCTGCGGGCGTTCGCCGAGGCCGGCGCCCGACTGGTTGCACCAGTTGCCGGTGTTGATGCGCCGGTCGTAGCGGCCTCCGTCGACGTAGGTGTCGACGTTGGTCGTCGCCCCGGGACCGGTGGGCCGTGCCGTGCCGCCCCAGCCGTTGCGGGAGGTGTCGATCAGCATGCCGAGCCCGGACGGGAAGCCGATCGAGACCAGCTGGGTGCGCATGGCCTGCGCGTACGACTGCTCGTCGACGTAGCGGTTCCAGTCGATCCACTTCGACGTACGGACCGACGCGCCGCCCACGGAGTCGTTGATCGTGAAGTGGGCTTCCTTGAGGGCGCTGTAGTTGGCGGTGTTCACGATGAAGCCGTGCACATCGGCGACAGTCGCGCCCTCGGCGGTGGCCGCCTCCTTGAAGAGGGCGGCGGAGGGCGCGAAGTTGTCGTCCCAGCCGAGCCAGCCGTGGTGTCCGGCGTCCACGTAGTTGTAGACGTTGGGCGCGTCGCCGAGCTTGTTCAGCGCGTAGCCGACGCCCTTGACGTAGTTGCCGTTCGCCTTCATCGTGTCGCAGTTGGCGGTGGCGGTGGCACGCGGCGAGACGTTCGTGACGAGGTTCGGCAGCGAGTCGATCTCGACGGTCGTGACGATCCGCAGACCCGCGTACTTGCTGTCGGCGAGGATCGCCGCGATCGGGTCGATGTACTGGGTCTTGTACTTGTCGATCTCCGTCGCGCCGAGTTCGCCGTTGGAGGCGAGGGCCGCGCAGTCACGGCCCGGCAGGTTGTAGATGACCAGCTGGACGACCAGTTCGTCGGACCCCTTCTGCGCCAGCGCCGCGTCCAGGTGGGCGCGCAGGCCCATGCCGCCGTTCACGCCGTTGATGGCGGCGATCCGGTCGAGCCACACGCCCGTCGGCTGGTTGGCGATCCGGCTGCCACCGGTCTCCGCGGTGGCCTTCGCCTTCCACTCCGGGTTCACATACACCTTGGCGCCCGCGTACGGGTTGTCGACCTTGGTGCCCGGGCCCGGTGGGTCCGTGGGTCCGGGGCCGCTGCCACCGTCGTCGACGTTGCAGGTCACTCCGTCGAGGGTGAACGTGGTGGGCAGCGCGTTGGTGCCGCTGTAGGTGCCGTTGAAGCCGAAGCTGACCGAACTCCCGGTCCCCAGCGTGCCGTTGTAGCTCTCGTTGGCCGCGGTGACGGCGGTGCCGCTCTGGCTGAGCTTCGCGTTCCAGCCGCTGGTGACCTTCTGGTTTCCGGCGTACGACCACTTCACGGCCCAACTCGACTTGGCCGCGCTGTTGTTGGTGACGGTGACCGCGGCGGTGAAGCCGGAGTCCCACTGGTTCTGCACCTTGTAGTCGACGGTGCAGGGGACGGCGGCCACGCCGACGTCCGACGGTATCGCCGCGACGGCGGCGCCCGCGGTGCCGGCGACCAGCGCCATCGCCGCGAGGATTGCTGTTCTGGTACGGCTCATGTGCGGGGTGTCCTATCCGTCGAGGGAGCGCAGGCGGTCGCGCGGCCCTATGCCGAATGACGTGGGTGTGCCGTCGTACCGGGAGATGAGGGCGTGCCCTGAGCACTCCACCGTGCAGGCGGGCGCGGCTCCCGAAGCCGTGACGAGCGGCGCGACCGCGGTGCCCATGAGAGGGAACGCCGGGGCGCCGACCACTAAAAGAGATGAACGCGGGGGGTGTCGCATGAGCGACTCCTTGCAGCTCTGACACGTCGTGACGGACGTGTCGACTGATGGAACCGCTCCCACTGGTGCCGAAGAAGGTAGCGCCAAGTGTTGGTAAAGGACAGAGGAGTTGCACTCTTGATCTATCGAATCATTTCGACTCTTCAAGCACCTTGACCCCTTCGACCCGCATCCCCACTATGGGAGCGCTCCCACTGGTTCAAGGCTTGTTGCCCCTCCCCCCATCTCCGAGCCGCATGGAGAGGAACCAGAACATGGCACCCAGACGCAGACGCCGCCTCGCGCGGCGGATGTGGACCGCCGTGGTGGCGGCCCTCGCCCTTCCGTTGACCACACTGGCGACCGGCGCGACCCCCGCTCAGGCGGCGGCCGTCCAGTGCAGCGTCGACTACAAGACGAACGACTGGGGCTCCGGCTTCACCGCCGAGCTCACCCTCACCAACCGCGGCACGGAGGCGATCAGCGGCTGGGTCCTGACGTACGACTACGCGGGCAACCAGCAGCTCAGCAGCGGCTGGAGCGGTACCTGGTCGCAGGCCGGCAGGACGGTCACCGCGAGGAACGCGTCCTGGAACGGGACGATCGCGGTGGGTGCCGCGGTGACGACCGGCGCCCAGTTCACGTACAGCGGCACCAACGCGGCCCCCACCTCCTTCGCGATCAACGGCACGGCCTGCACCGGCGCCCACCAGCCGCCGATCACCGTGCTGACCAGTCCCACCGCGGGTGCCGTCTACTCCCAGGGCGCCGCGGTCCCGCTCGCCGCGACCGCCGCGGCCGCGGACAACGCGACGATCAGCAAGGTCGAGTTCTACGACAACACGACGCTGCTGGGCACCGACACGAGCTCGCCGTACTCGCTTTCGGCCTCCGGCTTGACCGTGGGCAGTCATTCGCTGCTCGCGAAGGCGTACGACAGCCTGGGCGCGTCCGCGGAGTCCACACCGGTCGGCATCACGGTCGCCTCGGGTCCCGCCGTGGTGGTCTCGCCGACCCAACTGGGCGTCCAGCAGGGCAAGTCGGGCACGTACGACGTGAAGCTCTCGACCCAGCCGTCGGCGAACGTGACCGTGGCGACCGCTCGGGCGAGCGGCAACACGGGCTTGTCCGTCACCGGCGGGGCGTCGCTCACCTTCACGCCGGCGAACTGGAACACCGCCCAGAAGGTGACCGTCACGGCCGCCGCCTCGGGCACCGGTTCGGCGACCTTCGAGTCGACGGCCACCGGGCACGCGAAGGGCGCGGTCACCGTCACGCAGCTCGCCGCGTCGAAGGAGTACGACGCCCGCTTCCTGGACCTCTACGGGAAGATCACCAACCCGGCGAACGGCTACTTCTCGCCGGAGGGCATCCCGTACCACTCGGTGGAGACGCTGATCGTCGAGGCGCCCGACCACGGCCATGAGACGACGTCGGAGGCGTACAGCTATCTGCTGTGGCTCCAGGCCATGTACGGCAAGGTGACGGGCGACTGGACCAGGTTCAACGGCGCCTGGGAGATCATGGAGAAGTTCATGATCCCCACGAAGGCCGACCAGCCGACCAACTCGTTCTACAACGCCTCGAAGCCGGCGACCTACGCGCCCGAGCACGACACCCCGAACGAGTACCCTGCGCAGCTCGACAGCGGCGTCTCGGTCGGTCCCGACCCGATCGCCGCCGAGCTGAAGAGCGCGTACGGCACGGACGACATCTACGGCATGCACTGGCTGCAGGACGTCGACAACGTCTACGGGTACGGCAATTCGCCCGGGAAATGCGAGGCGGGTCCGGCGGACACCGGTCCCTCGTACATCAACACCTTCCAGCGCGGATCGCAGGAGTCGGTGTGGGAGACCGTGCCGCAGCCGACGTGCGACGCCTTCAAGTACGGCGGTACGAACGGGTACTTGGACCTGTTCACCAAGGACGCCTCGTACGCGAAGCAGTGGAAGTTCACCAACGCCCCCGACGCCGACGCCCGGGCCGTGCAGGCCGCGTACTGGGCCGACATCTGGGCCAAGCAACAGGGCAACGGCTCCGCCGTCACGGCGACCGTCGGCAAGGCCGCGAAGATGGGCGACTATCTCCGCTACTCCATGTACGACAAGTACTTCAAGAAAATCGGCAACTGCGTCGGACCGTCGACCTGCCCGGCCGGCACCGGCAAGGACGCCTCGCACTACCTGCTGAACTGGTACTACGCGTGGGGCGGCGCCACCGACGCCTCGGCGGGCTGGGCCTGGCGCATCGGCTCCAGCCACACCCACGGCGGCTACCAGAACCCGCTGGCGGCCTACGCGCTCAGCTCGTACACCGACCTGAAGCCCAAGTCGGCGACAGGACAGGCGGACTGGGCCAAGTCCCTCGACCGGCAGCTGGAGTTCTACCGCTGGCTGCAGTCCAGCGAGGGAGCCATCGCGGGCGGCGCCACCAACAGCTGGCAGGGGCGTTACGCAACGCCGCCGTCCGGGACGCCGACCTTCTACGGCATGTTCTACGACGAGAAGCCGGTCTACCACGACCCACCGTCCAACCAGTGGTTCGGCTTCCAGGCGTGGTCGATGGAGCGGGTCGCCGAGTACTACCAGCAGACGGGTGACGCGGACGCCAAGGTCGTCCTCGACAAGTGGGTCGACTGGGCGCTGTCCAAGACCACGGTCAACCCGGACGGCTCCTTCCGTATCCCCAACACCCTCCAGTGGTCGGGCAAGCCCGACACCTGGAACGCGTCAAGTCCCGGTGGGAACACGGGACTTCACGTCACCGTCGCCGACTACACGAACGACGTCGGCGTGGCGGCCGCGTACGCCAAGACCCTGACGTACTACGCCGACCGCTCCGGTGACGCGGAGGCCAGGACCACGGCCAAGGCGCTGCTCGACGGCATGTGGGCGAACAACCAGGACGCGCTGGGCATCGCGGTCCCGGAGACCCGCTCCGACTACAACCGCTTCGACGACGGCGTGTACGTCCCGAGCGGCTGGACCGGCAAGATGCCGAACGGCGACACGATCAACTCGTCGTCGACCTTCGACTCGATCCGCTCGTTCTACGAGGACGATCCGGCCTGGTCGAAGATCGAGGCGTATCTGGCGGGCGGGGCCGCGCCCTCGTTCACGTATCACCGGTTCTGGGCCCAGGCGGACATCGCCCTTGCCATGGGCTCGTACGCGGAGCTCCTCGAATAGCCCCGTTGATCGCTCCGCGGGGAGGTCGGTACGGAAGCCGCGGGTCGACCCGGCCCCGCGCCCCTAAAGGGGGGCGCGGGGAACGGCGACCGTGCCCTTGGGCGGTCCCCACCCTCACTGGGGGCCGCCCGGCCTTTCGCGTTCTCATCCCCCCACGTGCAAGGAGAGGGTCACCGTGCGAAGAACCCCCGTCCTCACCGCCGTGCTCGGGCTGGCGGCCGGGCTGCTCGCGGGTACGCCGCCCGCGCTGGCCGCGCAGCCCGTCGAGAAGGCCGCGCCCTCGGCGTCCGTCGCCGTGGACGCGTACACCTGGAAGAACGCGCGCATCGACGGCGGCGGGTTCGTCCCCGGCATCGTCTTCAACCGGTCCGAGAAGAACCTCGCGTACGCGCGGACCGACATCGGCGGCGCCTATCGCTGGCAGGAGTCGTCGAAGAGCTGGACCCCGCTGCTCGACTCGGTGGGCTGGGACCGCTGGGGCCACACCGGCGTCGTGAGCCTGGCCTCCGACGCGGTCGCGCCGAACAAGGTGTACGCGGCCGTCGGGACGTACACGAACAGCTGGGACCCGGGAAACGGAGCTGTGCTCAGGTCCGCCGACCGGGGCGCGACCTGGCAGAAGGCCGATCTGCCGTTCAAGCTGGGCGGCAACATGCCCGGGCGCGGCATGGGCGAACGGCTCGCTGTCGACCCCCACAGGAACAGCGTGCTGTATCTGGGCGCCCCGAGCGGCAAGGGACTGTGGCGGTCCACCGACTCGGGCGCATCCTGGTCGCAGGTGACGAACTTCCCGAACGTCGGCAACTACGTGCAGGATCCGACCGACACCAGCGGGTACGCCTCCGACAACCAGGGCATCGCCTGGGTCACCTTCGACGAGTCGACCGGCACGGGCACCAACGCGACGGGGACCGTCTATGTCGGTGTCGCCGACAAGGACAACGCCGTCTACCGCTCCACCGACGCGGGCGCGACCTGGTCCCGGCTCGCCGGGCAGCCCACGGGACACCTGGCCCACAAGGGGGTCCTGGACGCGACGAACGGTTACCTGTACCTGGCCTACAGCGACAAGGGCGGCCCGTACGACGGCGGCAAGGGGCAGTTGTGGCGGTACGCGACGGCGACCGGCGCCTGGACGAACATCAGCCCGGTCGCGGAGGCGGACACCTACTACGGCTTCAGCGGGCTGACGGTCGACCGGCAGAAGCCGGGAACAGTCATGGCGACCGCGTACAGCTCCTGGTGGCCCGACACACAGATCTTCCGCTCCACGGACAGCGGCGGGACCTGGACGAAGGCCTGGGACTACACCTCGTACCCCAACCGCTCGAACCGCTACACGATGGACGTCTCGTCCTCGCCGTGGCTGAGCTGGGGCGCCAATCCGTCGCCGCCCGAGCAGGCTCCCAAACTGGGCTGGATGACCGAGGCGTTGGAGATCGACCCGTTCAACTCGGCCCGGATGATGTACGGGACGGGCGCGACGGTCTACGGGACCGAAAACCTCAACCAGTGGGACAGCGGCGGCCAGTTCACCATCAGGCCGATGGTCCAGGGGCTGGAGGAGACGGCCGTCAACGACCTGGCCGCTCCCCCGTCCGGCGGGGCCCAACTCCTCAGCGCGCTGGGCGACATCGGCGGCTTCCGGCACACGGACCTCACCAAGGTCCCCTCGCTGATGTTCACTTCGCCGAACTTCACCACGACCACGAGCCTCGACTTCGCGGAGTCCAACCCGGGCACGGTGGTGCGGACCGGCGATCTCGACTCGGGTCCGCATGTGGCGTACTCGACGGACAACGGCGCCAACTGGTTCGCGGGGACGGACCCTTCGGGCGTGAGCGGCGGCGGCACGGTCGCGGCGGCCTCCGACGGGAGCCGCTTCGTGTGGAGCCCGGACGGCGCGGGCGTCCACCACGCGACGGGCTTCGGCACCTCGTGGTCGGCCTCGACCGGCATTCCTGCCGGTGCGGTCGTCGAGTCGGACCGGGTCGACCCGAAGACCTTCTACGGCTTCAAGTCCGGCAAGTTCTACGTCAGTTCGGACGGCGGCGCCTCCTTCACGGCCTCGTCCGCGACCGGGCTGCCGAGCGGCGACAGCGTACGGTTCAAGGCACTGCCGGGCACGAAGGGTGACGTGTGGCTGGCGGGCGGCGCGAGCGACGGCGCGTACGGGCTGTGGCACTCCACGGACAGCGGCGCGACCTTCACCAAGCTGCCGGGCGTCGAGCAGGCCGACACGATCGGCTTCGGCAAGGCGGCGGCCGGCGCCTCCTACCAGACCCTCTACACGAGCGCGAAGATCGGCGGCGTACGCGGCATCTTCCGCTCCACGGACAAGGGCACCACCTGGATCCGCGTCAACGACGAGGCACACCAGTGGGGTTGGACGGGCGCGGCCATCACCGGTGATCCGCGCGTCTACGGGCGTGTGTACGTGTCGACGAACGGCCGGGGCGTCGTCTACGGCGACTCGTCGGACGCGAACGTGGTGTCCGGTTCGTCGGCGCAAGCTCGCCGACCGGTCCACACGGTGACCTGACACCAGGGCCGGACGAGCTGGAGGGCGCGGGCCCGACAAGGCCCGCGCCCTCTTCGTGCGCTCGACGGCTGCGGAGACGGACTGCCTACGTCACAACTGAGGCACTATCCACACACACCCCTTACACTCTATTTAACTCTCTCGTTACGGTCATTCCTCCACAACCCCGGGGGGACCCATGTCTTTCGGACCACCGCCGTCCACGCCTCCACAGCCACAGCCTCAGTGGGGCCCGCCCCCGCCGCCGCCCGCGCCTCCCCGGCCCGGCTGGGCGCGCAAGCGCATCGTGATCCCCGCCGCAGTCGTGCTGTTGTCGGTCGGGGCCGGCATCGGAGCGTCCGGTGGGGAGGAGTCCGGCAAGAAGGCGTCCGCACGGCCGACCGTCACCGTGACCGCCACCGCCGCCGACCTGAAAGCCGATGCCGATGCCGAACCGGCACCGGAGGTCACGGTCACCAAAACCGAGACCGTCACGGCGAAGCCGTCGAAGAAGGCCGAGCCGAAGGTCGCCACCATCCCCGGCGACGGGACCTTCGTCGTCGGCGACGACATCAAGGCAGGCACGTACAGGACGGCGGGCGCCGAGGACTCGGTGATCCCGAACTGTTACTGGGCGCGGCTGAAGGGCACGTCGGGCGACTTCGAGGACATCATCGCGAACGGCAACGTCAAGGGCCCCACCACGGTCACCGTCTCCAGCAGCGACGGGGCGTTCCAGTCCACCGGCTGCAAGACGTGGAAGAAGGTCGGCTGACGGGCCGAGTTTCGGCGGCCGTCCCACGAGCTCGGACGGCCGCCCCTTCATCCCACCCCTGGAACCCGTTTCAGCAGGTCATGGCGTGTAGACCGTCGGCCTGGGGGCCGTCGGCATGCCGTTGCCGATGTAGAAGCTCGGGTGTGGGGGCTGGTTGTAGGCGGTGTTCTGCCAGGCGATGCCCGTGCGGTACATCGTGTCGTGGAGGAGGGTCGTGATCTTCGTGGTGGTCTCGGCCGGTGTGGAGTAGATCCGCAGTGCCCTGTTGTCGCTGGTGGCCCAGACGACCTCCTCGCGCCAGTCGCCGAAGAGGTCGCCGGACAGCGCCGGGGTCGCCTTGGTGCCGTTGTTGGAGTGGACCGAGGCGCCGGTCAGCAGGCGGGTCTCGCCGGACGTGCCGTACTTGTCGATGCGGGTGCCGTCGAGGAGTTCGCGCGTGGTGTCTCCGTCCCACCAGGACAGGAAGTTGACGGAGGACGGCTCGCGGCCCTTGGTGGCGCCGGACTCGTCACGGATGTTCGTGTCGGAGGCGGACCACATCTCGGCGCCGTCGTTGCCCGCGTAGATGTCCCCGGCCACTCCCCTGCCGTTGTCGCAGCAGGCGGCGAGCTGCCAGCGGATCGCGCCGCTCGCGGGGTTGATGTACAACTCGGCGGGCTGGGACGTGGATTCGGAGACCTTGAAGTACTCAAGGCCTGACGTCCCCGGGTCGAGATCGCCCAGGTGCTGGGCGTCGCCGTGCCCGGTCCTCGTGGTCCACAGGCCGTTGCCGTTGTCGTCGACGGCCATCGCCCCGTAGACGATCTCGTCCTTGCCGTCGTTGTCGACGTCCCCGACGGACAGACTGTGCGAACCCTGGCCGTCGAACCCCTTGCCGCTGTTGGTCGAGGAGTTGGTGTCGAAGGTCCAGCGCCGCGTGAACGCCCCGTTGCGCCAGTCCCAGGCCGCGATCACCGAACGCGTGTAGTAGCCGCGGGCCATGACGAGCGAGGGCCGGGCGCCGTCCAGGTAGGCGGTCCCGGCGAGGAACCGGTCCACGCGGTTGCCGTACGAGTCGCCCCACGAGGAGACCGTGCCGCGCGCCGGGACGTAGTCGACGCTCTGCATCGCCCTGCCCGTCTGGCCGTTGAACATGGTCAGGTACTCGGGACCGGCGAGGACGTACCCACTGGAGTTGCGGTGGTCGGCGGAGGCGCTGCCGATGACCGCGCCCGTTCCGTCGACCGTGGCGTCGGCGGTCTTCGCGGCCACCTCGGCCTTGCCGTCGCCGTCGTAGTCGTACACCTGGAACTGTGTGTAGTGCGCGCCCGAGCGGATGTTCCGCCCCAGGTCGATGCGCCACAGCCGGGTGCCGTCGAGCTTGACGCCGTCGATGACCGTGTTGCCGGTGTAGCCGGACTGGGAGTTGTCCTTGGCGTTCGTCGGCTGCCACTTCAGGACGAAGTCGAGCGCGCCGTCGCCGTCGAGATCGCCGACCGAGGCGTCGTTGGCCTCGTAGGTGTACGCGACGCCGTCCGGGGTGGTGCCACCGGCGGGCGGGGTGATGGGCACGTCCTTGTATCCGGTACGGAACTGGATCGCGTGGACCGAGTCGCCCTGCTCGACGCCGCCCACGACCGCGCGGACCGTGTAGTCGGCCTGGGAGGGCGCGCCGGAGTGGAAGTAGTTCGTCGAGCCGGTGACCGGGGCCGAGTTGACCTTCGTACCCGCCCGGTAGACGTTGAACGCGACGTCGTTCGGGTCGGTGCCGAGCCAGCGCCAACTGACTAGGTTGCCCGCGTCGGTGTGCACGCTGACCACACCCCGGTCGAGCCTCTCGACCTGGCGTGCGGTCGCGGCATGCGCCGGACTCGCGGTGAGCGAGGTGAGGCCTGCGGCGGCGAGGGTGCCGGCGACGACGGTGGTGAGGAGGAGCCTGGTTCTGCTGCTGCGTCTGCGTTGCGGGTGCTGCACGGTGACGTACCTCCCTGGGAGGGGCAGACGGGTTCTGCTACCTCAGTTGCCGCTGGGGGCACGGGAGTTGCCGCGATTCAGCAAGCGCTGTCTATGTGTTCTGCGTGCGGGATTCTTCGGACGTGCTGGATGCGTCGGATGTGCTGGATACGTCGTACGTGTGGGACAGCGCGGCGACCGTCCCGGCGATGCGGTCGCGCAACTCGGCCGGTTCCAGCACCTCGACGTCCGTGCCGAGACGCAGGAACTCGCCGTGTGCGTGGTCGACGGACTCGATGGGGACGGTGGCCAGGGTCCAACCGTCCGCGTCCGTACGGCCGTTGGACCGTACGGCGTCGCCCGCCGGTCCGGTGAGACGGACGCCCGGGGCGAGCCGGACCACCGCCTCTCCCCGGTGCAGCCGGTCGTGGAAGTCACGCTGGTACGCCGTCCAGTACGCGGCGAGGTCGAAGTCGTCGGGGCGGGTGAACTCCTCACCGGACGTGGCCAGTTCGAGGATCTGGTCGACGCGGAACGTACGTGGTCCGGGGCCCGCGACGACGTACCAGCGGCCCGCCTTGAGGACCAGGCCGTACGGTTCGAGGCGGCGCTCCACGTCGGTGGGCTCGCGCCAGCGGCGGTACAGGACGTTCAGGACGCGGCTGTTCCAGACCGCGTCGGCGACGGCGGGGAGGTACGGGGCTCCCCCGCTGTCGGTGTCGGCGTACCAGCCGGGCGCGTCGAGGTGGAAGCGGCCGCTGATGCGGTCGGCGTGTTCGCGCAGCTCGCGTGGGAGGGCCGCGCGCACCTTGAGCTGGGCGGCGGCGAGGACGGGCCCGAGGCCCAGCTCGGCGGCGGGTCCGGGCGCGCCCGCGAGGAACAGGGCCTCCGCCTCGCCCGCGGTCAGGCCGGTGAGGCGGGTCCGGTAGCCGTCGAGGAGCCGGTAGCCGCCCGCGTGCCCGGCGTCGCCGTACAGCGGGATGCCTGCGGCGCTCAGCGCCTCGACGTCCCGGTAGACCGTGCGCACCGAGACCTCCAGCTCCTCGGCGAGGTCGGCGGCGGTCATCCGGCCCCGGGTCTGGAGGAGCAGGAGGATCGAGACGAGTCGGGCTGATTTCACCTCTCCAGAATGTCAGGCTTCACTGACAGAAGGTGTCAGTGAAGCGGCCTTAGCGTCCTCTCATGACTTCCAAGGCTTCCCAGCCCGCCCAGGTCTCCGCGACCTCCAGGAACTTCGCGGAGAAACTGCTGACCGTGCCGCCGCCCATCGAGGTGGCGGGGCGGCGGATCAAGCGCTACCACGTGACCGCCGACCCGGCGGGCATCGCGTCCGACGTCCAGGAGGCGGCGTACGCGATGCTGCCGAAGCTGCTGCCGGAGGCGGACGGCACACCGGCCGCGACGTTCGTCGTGCTGCACCGGGGCGCCGACTCCGGCGCCTACCTGAACGCGTACAGCTGGGTGTGGGACAACGTCCTGCACTTCAAGGGCGCCTCGGCGGGCCAGCCGGTGCTCGGCTGTCCGGATCGCGACCCGACGCACTTCGTCGCTCCCGACCTGCCGTGGATCGGCTGTGTCTGGGAGCTGCCGCCGATCCTGCACGAACGCGACGCCTGGGTACGGCACATGCTCGCCCCCGACGTCCCCGACCTCGACGCCTACATGGCCGACTGCCTGCCCGAGGGCACGACCGGAGACCGTTCATGAGCACACCGCACGACTTCGACTTCTTCGTCGGCGAGTGGGAGGTGGCCAATCGCCGCCGCACCGACTTCCTGGACGCCGGGAGCGACTGGGAGGAGTTCCCCGCCACGAACCGCTGCTGGAGCCTCTTCGACGGGGCAGGCAACATCGACGAGATGGACGTGCCCGGCCAGGGCTGGAAGGGGCTGACCCTACGGCTGCGTGACCGCGAGACCGGGCAGTGGTCGCTGAACTGGTCCAGCAGTCGCAGTGGACGGCTGTTCCCGCCCGTGTTCGGCCAATTCACCGACGGGCGGGGCGAGTTCTACGGGGACGACACGTACGACGGCAAGGACGTGCGCGTGCGGTTCGTGTGGTCGGGGATCTCGGCGACCACGGCCCGCTGGGAGCAGGCGTTCTCCGTGGACGGCGAGAGGACGTGGGTGACCAACTGGGTCATGGACTTCACGCGCCGACACCGGACGGGCTCAACGCCGGACCCGGTTTCCGGAACGCCCGCAGTTTGAACTTCGGGTCAGGGCGCGGGACATGCTGGTCCGGGAGCTGTTCCAGACGTAACGCGAGTTTCTCGGTGAGGGGCGCGCCCGGCGGCAGCAGCGTGTACCAGCCGCGTCGTACGTCGGCGGCGGCCCGCGCCGGAGCCCGGCCCTGGCCGTAGCCGCGGAAGCAGGCCCGGCCCGCCGGGATCAGGGCGTGCCGGTCGGCGAAGGAGCCCACGAGGTCGTCGCGGTCGCGGGCCGCGCGGCGCGGGCGCGGGGCCATCACGGCGTCGATGTCGCTGCGGACGTCGTGCGAGGCGGCCTTGTCGACTGTCGTGACGAAGACGCCGCCGGGCCGCAGCACCCGGGCCGCCTCGGCCACGACCCGCTCCGCGTCGTCCAGCAGATGCAGCAGCCAGACGGCCGTGACGGCCCCGAACGAGGCGTCGGGAAAGGGGAGTTGACGGGTGTCCGCGAGAATCACGCGGCCCGGTACGCGCTCGGCGGCCCGCCGCAGCATGCCGTACGCCGCGTCGGCGCCCGCCACGTCGAGACCGGCCGCCGCGAGCCGGCGCGTCACGATGCCGGTGCCGCAGGCGATGTCGAGGAGGTTGCCCGTGCCCTCGGGGACCAGTCCGAGCACGGCGCTCGCGGCCGCGGCGGCACGGGGTTCGCCGCCTCGGGACACGTCGTACCGCTCCGCTTCCTTGTCGTAGTCGAACACCAGCGGGCTCAATGTGCGCCGTGCCCGGCGGCGAGCTCCTCGACCCGGCGTGCCAGGTCGAGGTCCAGCTCGGTGACGGCTCCGCCCACGCTGTGCGTGTTCACGGTGAGGGAGACGCTGTGGTAACCGAGCGTGAGGTCGGAGTGGTGGTCCAGCTCGTCCTGCACCTGGGCGATGTGCACGACCAGCGCGGCCGCCGCGAAGTGCGAGCCGAGCTGGTAGGAGCGGGCGATCCGGTCTCCGTCCAGGGACCAGCCGGGCAGCTCCGCGAGCCGGTCCTCGATCTCCTTCTGAGACAGCGGTGCAAGGGGCATGATCGCGCTCCTTCCGTGACGTCCGGATCTCCTCAGCGTGCCACAGTCCGGCCGTCCCGTCGCTGGTCAGGCGCGTCCGGCGCAAGGGGCGGGGCAGGCATTCGGCCGCCAGGCGGCTCATCGACTCCCGGGCGGCAGATCGACTACGGTCGGTGTATGACCGCCGCCGCGTCCGCCTCCCCGTCCGCTGCCGAGTCCGCCGGCGTGTCCACCACCGCCTCCGCCGTCGACCAGGGTGTCGGTCCGCTGCTGCGCGGCTGGCGGGAGCAGCGCCGGGTCAGTCAGCTGGAACTGGCGCTGCGGGCGGGGTCGTCGGCGCGGCACATCAGCTTCGTGGAGACGGGCCGCTCCCGCCCGAGCGAGGAGATGGTGCTGCGGCTGGCCGAGCACCTGGACGTACCCGTGCGGGACCGCAACGCCCTTCTGCTGGCGGCCGGTTACGCGCCCCGCTACCCCGAGACCCCGCTCGACGATCCGGCGCTCGACGCGTTGCGCGAGGGCGTGGAGCGGCTGATCCAGGGCTACGAGCCCTATCCGGCGTTCGTGGTGGACGCGACGTACAACGTGGTCGCCGCCAACCGGGGCATCGCGATGCTCCTCGACACCGTGCCCGAGCACCTTCTCGCCCCTCCGCTGAACGCGATGCGGCTGACGCTGCACCCGGAGGGTCTGGCGCCGAGGATCCGCAATCTGCGGGAGTGGCGCGGCCATCTGCTGGCCCAGATGGAGCGGGACATCGCCCTGCGCCGTTCCGAGCCGCTGCGCGCGCTGTACGAGGAGGTGGCGGCGTATCCGTATCCCTCGGAGGGCCCTCCCGGGAACGGGAACGGGAACGGCAACAAGAACGGGAGCGAGAGCGACGAGGGATCCGGGGAGGCTGTCCCCCACTTCGCCCTGCCGATGCAGATCGAGCACGACGGACGGGTACTGTCCTTCATCTCGTCCATCTCGACGTTCAACACGCCCATGGACGTGACCGTCGCCGAGCTGGCCATCGAGACGCTGCTCCCGGCCGACCCCGCGACGGTCAAGTACCTTCAGTCACTGATGTCCTGATAGCCCGTCAGCTCGGGAGGTCCCGGCGGGCGCCGCCCGTAGCGCCGCCCTGTACGGCTCGCAGTGCCACGTGCTGCGCCAGGGCGAAGCCCGCAACGGTCAGTGCCTGCAAGGGGATCCACACCGCTCCCGCGGTACTCGGCGTCAGCCACACGGCGAGCGCGACGAAACTCAGCGCCGCCCAGGCGAGGTTGATCTCGATCACGGCCCGTACCGCGAGGACGGGCGACGGCCGTCGCGAGGCGAGCCACGCGACGCCCGCCGCGTACACCGTGAGTACCGGGCCTAGGGCGAGCAGCAGCCCCGAGCCGACGTCGAGCAGCCGCCCCAGCGGTCCGGACGCGACGAGGTAGGCGACGCCGTTCACGCCGGTCACCGCCGCGTCGAGCGCCAGGAAGCGGCGCAGCATGGTCTGCGGCTCGGTGGTGCGGGCCAGGGCGGCGAACTGGGTTGCGGACATGGCGGATCACCCTCCGTCGAGGTCGTGGCGGAACAACGGGACCCGGTTCCCGGACCGGAGTGCGCCGGACCGGAAACCGGTACACCCACCATGGCGTGCGCCCGGGGTGGCGGTCGATTACCGCTGAGGTAATGACAGCGCCCCGGAGCAGGTGAGGGTTGAGCGGGAACATGGCACACTTCTCGCCATGCTCGGCGCATGGGGAGGCGTGGCGTGAGTGAAAGGCGTCCTGCGCCGACCGTGGGGCAGGTGGTGTTGGGCAGACGACTGCAGGAGCTGCGCGAGGCGTCCGGTCTGAGACGGGACGAGGCGGCGCGGATCCTGCGGGTCACGGGCGCGACCATCCGCCGGATGGAGATGGCCGAGGTCGCGCTGAAGATCCCGTACGTCCAGGTGCTCCTGTCGACGTACGGCGTGCCCGACGGCGAGATCGCGGCGTTCGTGCGGCTGACGGAGGAGGCGAACCAGCCAGGCTGGTGGCAGCGCTTCCACGACGTCCTGCCGGACTGGTTCAGCATGCATGTGAGCCTGGAGGGCGCGGCCTCGATCATCCGGTCGTACGAGCCGCACTTCGTGCCCGGGCTGCTGCAGACCGAGGACTACGCGCGTGCGGTCCTGGAGGCGGGCACGGTCGGGAAGACCGGGGCCGAGGAGATCGAGCGCCATGTGTCCCTGCGGATGGCCCGGCAGGAGCTGCTGACCAGGGAGAATCCGCCCCACCTCTGGGTGATCATGGAAGAAACGGTCCTGCGGCGGCCGGTCGGTATCCACTCCGAGGTGATGGCGGAGCAGCTCGACCATCTGCTGGAAGCCGTCGAGAACGACCACATCACATTGCAGATCGCCGAGTTCGCGTCCGGGCCGCATCCGGGGACGTACGCGCCGTTCGTGCTGTTCCGCTTCGCCGAGCCGGAGCTTCCGGACATGGTCTACACCGAGTATCTGACCGGGGCGCTGTACCTCGACTCGCGCAAGGAGGTGGCCGCGCATCTGGAGGTGCTGGACCATATGACGACCGGGGCGGGCGGCGCGCGGCGGACCGAGGAGTTGATCCGGGCGCGGCGGGCCGACTTCTAGGGTGTTGGGCTCGCTGTCGGTTGTCGGGTGACGGCCGTCGTGGGCCGGCTGCGCGGTTCCCCGCGCCCCTGAAGGGGCGCCCCTTCAGGGGCGGGGCCCCTCAGGTCGAGTTGCTCTTCGTGTTGTCGCCGGGCTCGCCGGGCTTGTTCTCGGCTGCGTCCTTCTCGTCGTCGACGATCTCCGCGTCGACCACGCCCTCCTCGTCACCAGGTGGGGGCTGTTCGGTACCCGGCTGGTCCTGTGGTGGGGGTGACTGCTGGGCCTGGGCGTACATCTCCTGGCCCATCTTCTGGCTGACGGTGGCGAGTTTCTCGACGCCTGTGCGCAGGGTGTTCGTGTCCGTGGCGTCCCGTTGCTCCAGGAGGGCCTTCAGTTCGGTGATCGCGGACTCGACCTCGGTCTTCGTGCCGGCCTGGATGCGTTCTTCGTTCTCGCGGATGAACTTCTCGGTCTGGTACACGAGTTGCTCGGCCTGGTTGCGGGTCTCCGCGGCCTCCCGGCGCCCGCGGTCCTCGTCGGCGTACTGCTCGGCCTCGCGCATCATGCGGTCGATGTCGTCCTTGGCGAGCGCCGAGCCGCCCGTCACCGTCATCTTCTGTTCGCGGCCGGTGGCGAGGTCCTTCGCCGAGACGTGCATGATTCCGTCGGCGTCGATGTCGAAGGCGACCTCGATCTGCGGCAGCCCGCGGGGCGAGGGAGGCAGCCCGGTGAGGTCGAAGACGCCCAACTTCTTGTTGTAGGCGGCGATTTCACGCTCGCCCTGGAAGACCTGGATGCCGACCGAGGGCTGGTTGTCCGTGGCGGTGGTGAAGATCTCCGAACGCCTCGTGGGAATGGTCGTGTTGCGCTCGATGAGCTTGGTCATGATGCCGCCCTTGGTCTCGATGCCCAGGGACAGCGGGGTGACGTCGAGGAGCAGGACGTCCTTCACGTCGCCGCGGATGACGCCCGCCTGGAGGGCCGCACCGAGGGCCACGACCTCGTCCGGGTTGACGCCCTTGTGCGGGTCCTTGCCGGTGAGTTCCTTCACGAGCTCGGTCACCGCGGGCATCCGGGTGGAGCCGCCGACGAGGATGACGTGGTCGACCGCCGAGAGCTTCACGCCCGCGTCCTTGACCGCCTGGTGGAAGGGGTTCTTGCAGCGGTCGAGCAAGTCGGCGGTGAGCTCCTGGAACTGAGCGCGCGTCAGTTTCTCGTCGAGGTGCAGCGGACCCTCGGCGGAGGCGGTGATGTAGGGCAGGTTGATGGTCGTCTCGGTCGACGAGGACAGCTCGATCTTGGCCTTCTCCGCGCCCTCGCGCAGCCGTTGGAGCGCCATCTTGTCCTGGCCGAGGTCGATGCCGTTCGAGCCCTTGAAGCGTTTGACGAGGTGCTCGACGATCCGGTGGTCCCAGTCGTCGCCGCCCAGTTGGGTGTCGCCGTTGGTGGCCTTGACCTCGATGACGCCGTCGCCGATCTCCAGGAGCGAGACGTCGAAGGTGCCGCCGCCCAGGTCGAAGACGAGTACGGTCTGCTCCTCGCCGCGGTCGAGTCCGTACGCGAGGGCCGCGGCCGTCGGTTCGTTGATGATCCGCAGGACCTTGAGGCCCGCGATCTCGCCGGCCTCCTTGGTGGCCTGGCGCTGGGTGTCGTCGAAGTGGGCGGGCACGGTGATCACCGCGTCGGTGACGTCCTCGCCGAGATACGCCTCGGCGTCCCGCTTCAGTTTCTGCAGCACGCGCGCGGACAGTTCCTGCGCGCGGTAGCGGGTGCCGTCGACCGTGCCGCTGTCGGGGAACTGCCAACTCGGGTCGCCCATATGGCGTTTGACGGAACGCGCGGTGCGCTCGACGTTCGTCACGGCCTGCCGTTTGGCGACCTCACCGACGAGGACCTCGCCGTTCTTGGCGAAGGCCACCACCGAGGGGGTGGTGCGCGCGCCCTCGGCGTTGGCCACGACCGTGGGATCACCCCCTTCCAGAACGGCCACCACCGAGTTGGTGGTACCAAGATCGATCCCGACCGCACGTGCCATGTCCGTCCCCTTCCACCCGGGCCTTGACGCCTACCATCACAAAACTTGAGTGCCTCCCTGTCAATGGGGCGGGTACCCAAGTCGGCCCCGAACGACCCTGGAGAGCCTGGCGACCGGACCGGACACGACGATGCCGCGCCCCCTGTGCGGCGGGCGCGGCATGGTCGTACGTGCGGGCGGTCAGGCGAGCTTGGCCGACAGCGTGATCGTCGTGCCGGTCAGCGCCTGGCTGACCGGGCAGTTCTTCTTGGCGTCCTCGGCGGCCGCGACGAACGCGTCCTCCTCGATGCCCGGCACCGTGCCCTCCACCGTGAGGTGGATGCCCGTGATGCCCTCGCCCGGCTGGAACGTGACGTCGGCGGAGGTGGTGAGCTTGGTGGCCGGCGTGCCGGCCCCGGCCAGGGCGTGCGAGAACGCCATGGAGAAGCAGCTGGAGTGCGCGGCGGCGATCAGCTCTTCGGGGCTGGTCTTGCCGTTCGCGTCCTGCGAGCGCGACGCCCAGGTCACGGGCTGCTGTGCGATGGCGCCGGAGGAGTCGAAGCTGACGACTCCGTTGCCCTCCAGCAGGTTGCCTTCCCAGACGGTGTGTGCGGAGCGCGTGGTTGCCACGATGAATCCCTTTCGATCAGGTCCCGGTTTTGGGGTCCGTAGCACCATCCGATCACACTCGGGCTCAGCGCACGCGAAAGACGGGCCCACGTGCGGTGAACGGCAGGGACGAACCCTGCGGGATCAGATAGGCGTGCTCGCGCCGGACGCGCAGGACGTCGCACCAGCCGTCAGTGATGACCAGGATCGGGGCACCCGGCGGGAAGTCCTCGGCGCGGTGCAGCAGATCGATGCCGGGCTGGAGGATGGTCCCGCCGCGACCGTGGACCCGTACCCGGCCCGCGATCTCCGTGACGGGCAGGAAGCCCGCGTCGTGCGGGGCCGCGTCACAGAAGACGACGCGGGCGGCCGGTACGTCACGGGCCTCGGCGTACGAGGCGATGGCGCCCAGTGCCTTGCCGAGGAGGGTGCGGTCCATGGAGCCGGAGGTGTCGAGGACGACGCCGAAGGTGCAGCGGGCGATCTCCTCCGGCGGGAAGTAGCGTCCGGCGCGCGGGATGTCGGGGGTTGCCGCCTGGCGGCGGGCGGGGCGCGCGTAGGTCCGTACCGGCTCGGGGCGGGGCACGAACTCGTCGAACCAGCGGGCGAGTCGGGCGTCCCAGGGCAGCGGCGGATGGCTGAGCGCGCGGATCTCCTCCACCAGTCCGCCGGGCAGGAAGCCGCGGCTCTGCTGCTGGTGCAGGTCGAGGCCGTTGGCGAGGCCACGGCGGTAGAACTCGTCGAGGTCCACATAGTCGCGCGGCGAGCCGAGCGGGCCGCCGAGGATGTCGCCGACGCCCTTGCCGCGCAGGGTGGCGAGCCGTCGCATGCGGCGCAGGTCGGTGGCGAGGCGGTCGTAGACCTCCTCGGCGGAGAGGTCCTTCAACTCCTGGTCGTACAGCAGCCCTTCGGGCATGGTGCCGACCTGCATCTCGACCAGCCAGGCGTTGACGACGTAGTCGCAGGCGACGTTGAAGAGGTACGGGTCGCGGGCGCCGCAGCGGTCGCCGTGGCGCAGCGCGGCGTGCAGCATCTCGTGGGCGAGGACGAACCGCCATTCCTCGTCGTCGAGTTGGCGCAGCGGGTTGATGTAGATCTCGGCCGCCCCCGCGTCGACGGCGGCGACGGAGATGCCGTGCGCGCGGGCGAGTTCGGCGTCCGCGACGATCGTGATGCCCGCCGCGATGCCGCCGAGGAGGGGGTAGGAGGAGACGAACCAGCTCAGCGCCCGCTCCCAGGGCTGCAGCGGGGTGAGGCCGCCGCGCATCGAGTCGCGGCGGCCGCCCGCCATGTCCATCGCGGTGGCCACCGTGCGGGTGAGCGCGTGGGCGAAGGCGAGCTGCCAGTCCGGAGGCCGACCGCCGAGCCAGCTGTCCCAGGGCACCAGCAGCTGGTCCGGCTCGCCGCCCGCCGTGCCGCAGCGCTCGTACATGGGCGGGATGCCGTCGCGGCGCCAGCGCGCGGCGAGCTGCTCCTCGTCGCCGTCGGGGTACGCCATCGGAAGATCCGCCGGCGTCTGGCCGATCGGGAAGCCGAGCAGGAAGCGGTTGACGACGACACAGCGGGCGGCGATGTCGAACCGGTCGGGCTGGGCGCGCAGGCCGGTCGCCGCCGTGACATGCCCGAAGCCGAGATGCAGGGCGCCGTGCGCGACCGCCCAGGCCCACTCGACGGGGTCCGCCCGGCGCTTGGGGTGCACGTGCAGCACGCCGTCGGAGTCGACCCGCACCAGTCCGTCGTCCGGCGCCTCCTCGCAGTCCTCCTGGCGGCAGGTGCTGAACCCGATGGCGGCCAGCGCGCGGTTGGCCCGCACGAGCCGCATCCCCTCGGCGAACGCCTTGGCGGCCAGGTCCTTCTTCCTGGGCTGCTCCTGATTGCGCGTACGGCTCATCGCGTGGCCCCCTCCCGGCCGACGGCCGCCTGCTCACGCGGAACGCTCACCGTCGCGCCTCCACCAGTCGGGGCATGTCGCGGGCCGCCTCCACCAGGAACCAGGCGGGCAGTACGGGGTTGCCGTCCTCGTCCGCGGCGATGACGCTCTGGGCGACCTCGACGGAGATCTCGGCGAGCTGCACGAGCAGGGACTTCGCGCGGTAGGCGGTCTGGCGGCCGCTCGCCGAGGCGTGCTCCTTGCTGGCGGGGAGTTCCTTGACGAGGCGGCCCCGGAAGGACTCCGCGAGGTAGTAGAGGAGGTCGCGGTCCTCAAGGCGGTTCGGCCAGCGGGCCTCGCCCTTCATGATGGCCTCGATACCGAACCGGCTGCGCACGATCTTCACGTAGCCGCAGAAGGCGACCGCGTGCGCGGGCGTCAGCGTGCCGTGCGCGATCACCTTCAGCGTGGGCTCGTCGAGCGCCGGACCGAAGGAGTGCAGCGCGTCGGAGAGCATGTGCCAGGAGCGGGGCGTCGAGAAGGGCTCCTCGGTCTTCGGCGGCTTGGACCAGAGGTGGTCGGGGCGGTCGATGAGGTGGTCGAGCACCCACGGGTGGATGCCGTTGGCCCCGGCCCACACCAGCCAGTCTTTCGGGGACGCCTCCAGGTGCACATGCGCGAGCCGGTTGACCAGCGCCGACGCGATCGGGCGCGCGAGCGCGTTGTCCGTCGCGCGGTTGCCCGCGCCGATCACGATCGAGCCCGCCGGCAGCTCGTAGTTGCCGATGCGCCGCTCCAGGATCAGCGAGTAGAACGCCTTCTGGACGTCCGGTGTCGCCGCGTTCAGCTCGTCCAGGAACAGGCAGTACGGCTCGTCGCGGGCGATCGCCTCGGGCGGGCAGAAGACCGAACGGCCGTCGCGGATCTGCGGTACGCCGATCAGGTCCTCCGGCGCCAGCTGCGTACCCAGCAGACTCACGCACTCAAGTCCCAGCGACTCGGCGAACTCCCGTACCAGGGAGGATTTTCCGATGCCGGGAGCGCCCCAGATGAAGACCGGCCGCACGGTCGCGAGGCCGAGCAGCAGTTCCGGTATACGGGCGGGAGTGACGGTGACGGCTGCCTGCACGCAGTGGCTCCTGGAGGGTGTTCGAGCGGGGCGCGCCGGTGCGCGATGTCCGATGCGAACAGTGTGTGCGGTTCCTCCCCCGGACCGCAGCCCATTTTCGGGGCCCCTGAGAGGTGCGGGTGCCTACGCGACCCGCCGCTCGGGGCCGGTCTCGACGGGGACCTGCGGGCCGTCGCACTCGCGCAGCCAGCGCCGCAGTACGTGGTGGACGGCCTCGGCACCGACCAGCTCCTCCCCGTCCTCGACGGGCGCGGAGAACGTGAGCGGCGACATCAGGAAGGGCCGCCCCTGCGCTCCCCCGAGGCCGCCGTGCGAGCCGATCTGCTCCTCGAACGCGAGGACTTCGCCCTCCTGCGGGTCGTACCAGGAGTTGACCATGATGTCCGCGGTGTGCGGGAACGCGTGCGTGCGGCGTACGGCGTCGGCGGCGCCCGGGCCGAAGTCGGCGAGCGGGCCCGGGTTCTCGTCCAGTTGGTCCAGCGGGATCTCGGCGCCGTTCGCGCCGAGCACCAGGCCGCCGTGCTCCTCGCTGCGTATGAGAACGAAGCCGACGCCGGGGTGGTTGGCGAGGGTGGTCAGCAGGGCCGGGTGGCGGGCGTCGATCTCCTCGCGGCTCATCCGGTGCGGTACGTCCGGGAAGGACACGAGGCCGAGGTTGCCGGAGGCCAGCACGAGCGGCTCCGAGTGGCGGCTGGAGGGGCGGTACTCCTCGGCGCCCTCCTCGACGGGCCTGCGCAGTGCGGCCCGTACGGTGGCCCTGGCCTCGGCGCCGCTGTGGGTGCGGCGTGCCTTGCGGGGCACGGGCAGCCCGCAGCCGGCCCGGACAAGCTCGCCGAGGCCGAGGCCGTAGCGGGCGCGGAAGGTCTCGCCGGGGCTCTGGCCGTGGTCGGACAGCAGGACGATGCGGTACGCGCGCGGGGCGTGCTCGGCGACCTGCGCGAGCAGGGCCAGCGAGCGGTCCAGGCGGCCCAGGACCTTCTCCGTGTCGCGGCTGTGCGGGCCCGAGTGGTGCGCCACCTCGTCGTACGCCACCAGGTCCGCGTAGACCGAGGAGCGTCCGGCGAGCATGTCCCCGATCACCGCGGCGACGACGACGTCCCGCTCGACGACGGTCGCGAAGGCCCGGATGAACGGGTAGAGGCCACCGCGGCCGACGCGGGGGCGGCGCTTCTTGAGGCGGGCCCGGGTGGACTCGCCGATTTCGCGGCCGACGTCGGCGACGAAGGACATGGCGGTTCGGACGGCGTTGGCGGGGTCGGAGAAGTAGGCGAAGTACCCGGCCCGCGAGCGGTTCCTGCTGCCCCGCCTGGCGGCCACGGAGAGCACCAGGGCGAGCTGGTCGGCGCCGCCGCTGAACAGGTTGCCGCGACTCGCGCCGTCCATGGTGAGCAGGCCGCCGTCGCCGGTGCGTGCGACGGCGCGGCGCTGGAGTTCGGCGGCGCTGGTGGGGCGGTTGCAGACCATGACCTCCCGGGTGTCCTTCTCGTACCAGCGGAAGGCGGGGATGTCGTGGTTGGTGCCGTGCAGGATGCCCAGCTGGCTGGCGCCGGTCTGGCTGGACCAGTCGGTGCGCCAGGGGGTGAGCCGGTGGGTGGCGCGGGCCTCCTCGCCGTCGCCGAGCAGGGCGGCGACGGTGGGCATCAGACCGCGTCCGACCGCGTCCAGGAGTACGTCGTGACCGACGCCGTCGAGCTGGAGGAAGACCGTGCCGGGGGTGGACGGGCCCGAGCCCGTTTCGAGCGCGGGCCGCCGTCGGTCGGAGAGCCGGTAGAGCCTGCGTCTGTACGCGTCGTCGTCCCGGACGGCCAGGGCGGCGCCGGTCGCGGAGGCGACGGCCGACATGACCGCGGCGACCACCACGGCGGTCTCCGGGGCGGCCTCGCTCTCTCCCGACGGGATGATGCGCAGGGCGAGCCACAGGAGCGAGCCGTTGAGGAAGAAGACGAGCAGGCCGAGGACGAGGGCGGGGACGAGGAGCAGGGCCCGGACGAGGAGCGGCCACACGACGGAGGAGAGCACGCCGAACGCCCCGGCGCCTAGCGCGGCCGTGATGGCGATCTGCGTCGCGCTGTCCCCGTCGGCGGACTGGATCCTGAAGTCCGGCAGGATCCCGGCGAGCACCAGCATGGTGACCGTGGACACGGCCCACACGGCTACGCTCCGCCAGAGCGCGCTCACCAGCCGCCGCCATCTCGCGCCGCTCACGCCACGCCCACCTCCACCCCGCTCTCAGACCTGCCCCAACCCTGTCACAAGCACGCAAGCCGCTTCGGCGGCGCACAAGGGCACGACGGTCGCTCACCATCGCGGCAGGGGTCGACGGCGGGCCACTCGCACGGGGTGACCCCGGGGTCGGTACCGGGGAAGGCGTCAGCGGCCGTCGTAGCCCGCCGTCGGCATCGACAGACGGCGGTGGACATGGGCCTTCATCTGGGCGTCGTACGCGGGTTCCGCGTGGCCGACCGTCTCGACCCGTACTCCGCGCCGGGCACACTCGGCGGTGAACTCGTCGACGGAGGCGAGCGCCCGCTCCAGGACCCGGCGGCTGGGCGCCACGAACAGGTCGACGAGGCCCGCCTCGGCGTCCTCCCAGAGCGCGCAGTGGTCGGGCCGCAGCCCCCGTACGAGCAGTTCGCGGGTGACGACGTAGCCGTGCTCGGCGGCCCAGCGCGCGCACATGGCGTGCTGGCTGCGCGAGTCCACCAGGAAGGGATCCGCCTCCAGCTCCTCCAACGGCGTCAGACTCGCGATCGTCGTCACGCGAAGCATGCCGGAGGCACGGCGTGTGTCTCCCATGGTGTCCCCCCTCACCTCCGGGTTTCGTCGCAGACCCTACTCCTGCCCGTAGGCTCGGGGGGAGTCGCGCGAGGGAGGCAAAGGAGTGCCGGTGGAGATCACCTGGTGGGGTCACGCCACCTGCACCGTCGAGGACTCGGGCGCACGCGTGCTCACGGACCCGCTCTTCGCGCGCCGGCTCGCGCATCTGCGCAGGCGCCGGGGCGCGCCGCCCCCGCCGGAGGCCGCGGTGGCGGACGTGGCCCTGGTGTCCCATCTGCACGCCGATCATCTGCACGTCCCGTCCCTGGCGCGGCTCGCCCCGGGCACCCGGCTACTGGTGCCGAAGGGCACCCCGCGGGCCGTCCCCGGGCTGCGCAGGCTCAGCCATCTGCGGGTCACCGAGATGGCGAGCGGCGACCGGACAAGGGTCGGTGACCTGGTCGTACAGGCCGTTCCCGCGCGGCACGACGGACGGCGGCTGCCGGTCGGGCCGCACCGGGCGCCCGCCCTCGGCTATGTGATCGAGGGCGAGGCACGGACGTACTTCGCCGGGGACACGGGTCTCTTCGAGTCGATGGCCAAGGAGGTCGGACCGGTCGACGTGGCGCTGCTGCCGGTCGGCGGGTGGGGACCCTATCTGGGCGAGGGGCACCTGGACGCGGGGCGGGCGGCCGAGGCGCTGGCCCGTCTGCGGCCGGGGAGCGCGGTGCCGGTGCACTACGGCACGTACTGGCCGATCGGGATGGATGCCGTGCGCCCCCATGAATTCCACGCGCCCGGCGAGGAGTTCGTGCGCCTGGCAGCCGAGCGCGCGCCCGAGGTGGCGGTGCACCTTCTGGAACACGGACAGCGTGTGCGGCCGCGGGTCGCGGGGTACCGGTCGTCCCCGAGGGACGCGCCGGCCGGCCGGGGCGACGACGAGCGGGAGGGCGAAGCCCGGTGAGGGATGTGCTCGCCGCCGTGGTCACGACCGTGCCGCCCGAGTCCACCCAGCAGGCGCTCGGCTATCCGTCGCTGTTCCTGCTGGTGCTGATCGGGGCGCTGGTGCCCGTCGTGCCGACGGGTGCCCTGGTGAGTTCGGCGGCGGTGGTGGCCTTTCACCAGACCGCGCCGTTCTCGATGGTGCTGGTCTTCGTGGTGGCGGCCTTCGCGGCGTTCCTCGGGGATGTCGCGCTGTACTGGCTCGGGCGCCGTGGCATGAGGTCGAAGAACGGGTCGCGTTGGCTGGCCGCGATCCGGGACCGTGCGCCGGAGGACCGGCTGGCGCAGGCGCAGGAGAAGCTCGCGGAGCACGGCGTGGCCGTGCTGGTGTTGTCGCGGCTGGTGCCGGCCGGGCGTATTCCGGTGATGCTGGCTTGCCTGATGGCCAAGTGGCCGTTGCGGAGGTTCGCCCGGGGGGATGTGCCGGCGTGCCTGGCGTGGGCCGCGACGTATCAACTCATCGGGGTGGCCGGGGGTTCCCTGTTCAAGGAACCCTGGGAGGGTGTGGTGGCGGTGGTCGTCCTGACCGTTGTGATCAGCGTGGCCCCGGGGCTCTGGCGGCGGTTGCGCAGTTCCCCGCGCCCCTGAAAGAGCCTCAGCCGAGCACCCTTGAGGCGCCCACCGGCAGGTCCCACAGGTGCTCCCTCGCCAAGCCTGCCTTCTCCCATGCCGTACGCACTCGGGTCAGGGGCTCCAGGACCGGCTCCGCCGACAGGACGAACGTGCCCCAGTGCATGGGAGCCATGCGGCGGGCGCCCAGGTCCTCGGTGGCCCGGACCGCGTCCTCGGGGTCGCAGTGGACGTCGCTGAGCCACCAGCGCGGGTCGTACGCGCCGATGGGGAGCAGGGCCAGGTCGATACCGGGGTAGCGGGCGCCGATGCGGGAGAACCAGTGGCCGTATCCCGTGTCGCCCGCGAAGTACACACGCCGGCCGTCGGACGCGGTGAGGACCCAGCCGCCCCACAGGGTGCGGCAGGTGTCGTGGAGGCTGCGCTTGGACCAGTGGTGGGCCGGTACGAAGTCGAGGCGGATGCCGTTCAGTTCGGCCGCCTCCCACCAGTCCAGCTCGGTGACGTGCGAGAACCGGCGGCGCCGGAACCAGCGGCCGAGCCCGGCCGGGACGAACACGGGGGTGTCGCGCGGGAGTCGGCGCAGCGTCGGCGCGTCCAGGTGGTCGTAGTGGTTGTGGCTGATGACGACCGCGTCGATGCGTGGCAGTGCGCTCCAGGCCACGCCGACGGGCGTGATCCGGGCGGGAGTTCCGAGGATCTTGCGGGACCACACCGGGTCGGTGAGCACGGTGAGCCCGCCGATCCGGATCACCCAACTGGCGTGCCCCGCCCAGGAGACGGCGATCGTGCGGGCGTCCACCCGGGGCAGCGGGCCCGGCTCGTAAGGAAGTCGGGGAATGTCGGCGAGCCCCTCGGGACCGGGCCGCAGCGCGCCCTCGCGGGCGAACCGGGCGAAGCCGCTCAGGCCCGGCAGCGGGGCGGTCAGCCGGTCCGCGAACGAGCGGGGCCAGACGCGGCGTTCGCCGAGCGGACGGGGTTCGGCGAGCGGTCGGGGTTCGGCGAGCGGGGTTCCGACGGCGGACGCGAACGCGGGTGAGGACGGAGTGGAGGGCGGAGGAGAGGACGACGCCGGATCTTCGGCGTCCGTGGATGCGGTGGTCGTGGTGGTCGTGGTCGACTCGGACTGCTGCGTCATCGAGGGGACTCCCGTCGCCGAGCGTCATCGTCATCGCGGAGATCGGCGAGTGCCGAGCCCAGCAGACTCAACGCGCGTTCCACATGCGGCAATTCCAGAGGTTCCGGTGACGTGAGAGACGCCGTTCGCTCGTCGTGGGTTGTGCCGAGGAAGGGGCCGGTGGCCAGGCGTACGCGCAGTGCGCCGAGGTCGTCGCCGAAGCGGTGGCCGCCGGGCACGGGCATGCCGAGGCGGTCGGTGAGGAAGTCCTCCAGTTCCTGGGCGTCGCCGACACCGCGCGCGGTCAGCGCGGAGCGCAGCGGGCCGAGGTCCGCGTACACGTGGCGGCCCGCGCGCGGGGGCCGGGCGAGGGCGCCCGCGCCCACGAGGGTGTGGTGCGCGGCGGTGGCCACGCGCGCGTGCAGGCGTACCGACGCGGCGAGGCGGTGCGTGATGTCGTCGGGCTCGGCGAGCGCGTACGCGGCCGCCGCGGCGACCGGGGCCGCGATCCGGGCGTCGAGCGCGGTCAGTACGTCGAGGACGCGGTCGCGCAGCCGGGTGCCGGTGTCGTTGGCGGGGAAGCGGGCGATCGCGGCGGGCCAGCCGGGCGGCAGGAAGGGTCCGGCGAGGTCGGTCAGGACCGTGACGTGTTCCGGCAGCATCTCGGCGGGGCTCAGGAACACGGTGTCGTGCGGTTCGTGCAGGGTGTCGCGCCAGGTCTCGTCGCTGACCACGTGCAGCCCCTCGCCCACGGCCGCCTCGATGGCCTCGTGGACCACCTCGGGCGGCGCGACGGTGGCGGTGGGGTCGTCGGCGACGGACAGGACGAGCAGCCGCGGGTCACCGCCCTCGGCGCGTACTCGGCGCACGGTCTCCAGGAGGGCGTACGGGTCCGGGACTCCGCCGCACTCGGCGGGTGTCCCCACGTGGAAGACGGATCTGCCCAGCAGGCGTGCCTGCGGCGCCCACCAGGCCGCGCAGGGGCGCGGCACGAGAACGTCGCCGCCGAGCGCGGCGGTCAGGGCGAGGAGGAGTGCGGGGGCGCCTGGCGCCGCGGCCGTCCGGTGGCGGTCGGCGGACAGTCCGCGCCGGGCCCAGTAGGCGAGGGCGGCGTCCAGGAGGGCGGGTCCGCCGCCGGTCGGTTCGGTGTGCGCGCCGGTCGCGGCGGCGGCGAGTCCGGGCGGCACCGGCAGGTCCTGGCCGGGGAGCGGTGGGCCGTATCGGACGGGGCCGTGGCCTTCCGGATCGATCCGCCGCATACGTGCCTCCGCGCAGTGATCCGTGGACCGGCCGTCGGCCTGGGGACCGCACCTCCGTGGATCGCGGATCCGTGGACGCCGGTCCGTGGTCCGTCGTGGTTCCCACGGTGCCTGTCGTGCCCCTGTGCTTCGAGTACCCAAAGCTCTGCGTACCCAGTGGATCGCGCCGTCAACTCAGCCGTTCGAGGACGACTCCCGGCGGCGCAGTCTGTGGACGGCGGCGCCGGCCGCGCCCGCGATGAGGACACCGCCCGTGACCAGAGCGGCGGTGGAGTCGGTGAAGGTACCGCCCTCGCCCGCGTGCACCCCGCGCTGGACCGCGGCCCCCTCGTCACGGGAACCGTCACGGGAACTGTCGTGGGAGTCCTCGCGGGAGCCCTCACGGGACGCGGTGAAGGACGCGCTCCACTGCTTTCCCTGGCCACCGGGCGCGGCCGGACAGGTGCCGTCGACACTCCACTCGGCACCCTTGCCGACCGCGTCGCCCCTGCCTGCCGCACTGTCCTCGCCGGCCGCACCGTCCTTGCCGACGGTGTCGGGCCCGCCCTCCTCGAAGTTCGCGGCGGGCGCGATACGGGCGGTGCCGCTGTAGGCCGGACCTCCCGCGGCGTCCTCCGCACCCGCGGCCTTGTGCAGCTGGACGGTGCCGTGCTCGAAGGCCTGTGAGGTGGCGTCGATGGTCTCGGGTGCGGGACCGCCCGTCGGTTCGCAGGACACGGAGACGGTGACCGTGCCGCCGGGGGCCACTGTGCGGGGGCTGACCTCCGCCCCCGGGTTCTCGGCGGCGGCCACGGTGGCGCCCAGGGCGACGGCGGTGAGGGCGGTGGCGGACAGGGCGCGGACGGTACGGCGCATGCGCATGGGGCTCGGGCTCCTTCGGCCGGCGGCTTGGGACCCCCACGCCCGTGGACGGCGGCGGAGGCGGGGCACGACCGACATGCCCCGCAGCCCATCAGAGCCCGGCCGCCGCCCGGGCGCGCGCGGCCGGACACCATTCGTGCCACGCGGACGCCCGGGCGGGTGACACCGCACGGCCGCCGTACCGTCTCAGTCCGACAGGGACACCAGTTCCCGTTCCAGGCCGCGGCCCCGTGAGTCCACGAGGGCCGAGGCGACCTCGGACAGTTTGCGGTTGGTTCCCTGCGAGACGCGGCGCAGAACCTTGAAGGCCGCGTCCGCGTCGCAGGCCAGCGCATGCATGACGATGCCGCACGCCTGGTCGACGACGGGGCGGGTGCGCAGCGCGGCGCCCAGCTGGTCGAGCTCGGTGAGCGCGGCGCGGTAGGAGCGGTCACGGACGAGACAGGTGGCGGCAAGATCGCCGAGGGCCCGGGCGGGTCCGTGCGGAGCGTCCTCCAGTCCGCCCGCGCGGAAGCTGTACAGGCTGAGGGTGACCGTCAGGCCCGCCCGGCGGAAGGGAAGGGTGACGCTGGAGCGCACGCCCGAGTCGAGCGCCATCGCCCGGTACCGCGGCCAGCGCTCCTCGCACAGCAGGTCGCCCGACTCGACGGGCTCACCGCGCTCCAGCGCGGCCGGGATCGGGCCCTCGCCGGAGCGGAGCTGCAGCGAGACGAGTGCGGCGAGGTCCGGGTGCGTCACCGCGGCCGGCCGCTCCATACCACCGTCGGAGACCGTCGTACCCGCGCCGCAGCAGTCGGTGGTGCAGCGGACGGCCTGCTCGGCGAGTTCCGACAGCCGACGACCCGGAAGTGCAGATTCCGGGGATGTCGTACCCCGGGGCCCAAGATGTTCAGTGTCCGGCATGCTTCGCACCTCCTGATTCCTCCGCCTTCCCGCTCACCTGCGGAGAAAACGACGTCGAGGCGCCCCGCCACGGCCTCCCCGGACGCGGGCGTGAAGAGCTACGTTCGTCGCATGGCGCAGACGGAGGAATTCGGTGAGGAACTCGCGGATTTCGTGCGCCGTGTCGCGGAGTTGAAGGCGGCACGGTCCGTGCCCCACGACGACCTGCCCACCGTGCTGGACACGGCGATCTTCGAACTCGACCACGTGGCCGGCCAGTTGTGGCCGTGGTACGAGCGGCTGACGGCCACCGGCACCACGAACACGTCCTCCGCCGACCGTCAGGAACAGCAGCTGCTGAAGGCGATCTTCCAACGGCTGCCGCTGCCCGTCGCGCTGATCGACCGTGAGACGGTGGTCCGCAGGCTGAACTTCGCGGGCACCAACTTCACTGGTGTCAGGGCCGGTTACGCGACGGGCCGCCCGCTCTCCGGCTTCCTCGCGCACGCGGACCGGGCCGCGTTCCGCTCACAGACGGCGGCGGTGGCACGCGGTGACGGCGACCGCAGCCTCACGGTCCATCTCCAGCAGCGCCCGGCCGTTCCCGTGCGCGCGACGCTCACCGCGCTGCGGCCGAGCGGCGAGCCGCGTACCGCCGTCCTCGTGGTGCTCCAGTCCGCCGGGGTGCGGGCACCGTCGGCCGGGGGCGGGCCGGGGCCCGTGCCGGACCTCGGCGAGACGACACGGCACGCGGCACTGATGGACCTGCTGGACGCGATGACCACGGCACTGCTGAGCGAGCCCGCCAGGACCCGGGCCGCCGTGCTGGAGCGGGCGGCGCGGGTGCTGCACGGGCGGTTCGCGGACTGGGTGGTGGCCGACGAGGGGGCCGCGCGGCTGTGCCGTACGACCGTCCTGGGACCGGTGGACCAGCGGGACCAACGGGACGTACGAGCCGGGGACCTGGAGGCGCAGGACCCTGCCGCGTGCCCGCTCGTCGTCGAGGCGGCGCGGGCCGGTTCCACGGCCCTCCAGGTGCGCCCGGAGGACCCGGACGCCTTCGGCCGCGACGCCTCCGGCGCCCCCGTCCTGGTCCGCACGAACGTCACGTCCCTCCTCTGCGTCCCCCTCACCCTCGACGGCGCGGCCCAGGGCGTCCTCACCCTCTTCCGCACCGGCCCCCGCCTGGCCTTCTCCATGGCGGAGGCCCAGGCAATGGACCTGATGTCCCGTCACATAGCCTTGGCGCTGGGCAACTTGGGGCGCCCTTAAAGAGGCGCGGGGCTGTGACACTCTGCGGCTCCGCCGCGTGGGCGCGGGCAACCGCAGCGGACCCACACCCATCCACACCCGCACGCAGGACCCCGCCGAACCGCCGGAGGCCTACGCGACGTCTTGCAGAACCTGATCCCGCAGCCTGCTGCAACACCGGCTGATCAGCCGGGAGACGTGCATCTGCGAGATCCCGAGCTGCTCGGCGATCCGGCTCTGCGTCATGTCCGCGAAGAACCGCATGTACAGGATGGCCCGTTCACGCTCGGGCAACGCCTCCAGCCGCGGCTTGACCGCCTCACGGTCGATGACGACGTCGAGCGCCGGATCGGCCGAGCCGAGCGCGTCGCTCAGCGAGTATCCGTCCTCGCTGCCCGGGAGTTCGGCGTCGAGCGAGAGCGCCGTGAAGCTCTCCAGGGCCTCAAGACCGGTGCGTACGTCCTCCTCGCTCATCTGCGCGTGCTCGGCGATCTCGGTGACCGTGGGCCGGCGGCCCGGGATGGTCTGGGAGAGGTCCTGGCGGGCGAAGCGGACGCGGTTGCGCAGGTCCTGGACCCGGCGCGGCACGTGCAGGGTCCACATGTGGTCACGGAAGTGACGCTTGATCTCACCCGTGATGGTGGGTACGGCGTAGCTCTCGAAGGCGTTGCCGAGTTCGGGGTCGTAGCGGTCGACGGCCTTGACCAGGCCCATGGCCGCGACCTGCCGCAGGTCGTCGTAGTTCTCGCCACGGTTGCGGAAACGGCCTGCCAGGCGGTTCGCCATGGGCAGCCAGGCCTCGATGATCCGCTCCCGGAGAGTGTCGCGCTGCTGCCCCGGAGGCAACGAGGCGAGCCTGCGGAAGTCCTCCGCGGTGTCCGGGGCGTCGTCATGGGGGTGCCTGGCGCTCGCGTGAGTTCGCATGGTGCGTGCAACTCCCTTGAGGGGTGCCTTGGTTGGGCGGTCAACCGAGGGAGCGCACCTGGCCGGACGGGCACACCCGTGGCGGGGGATACACCGCTCCCACGGACGTGCCTCCTGTCCGAAGCACTGTGTCTTCGCCTGCCCCTCGACTTCCCGGGCAAACGCGACTTGCCCGGCTCAGTGGCTCAATGTGGCGCCGTCGGTCGTGACCTGTCCTTCCCCAAAGGGATCACAGCAAAGGGTGGAGACCGAGTCTCGTGGTCGCGGATGGAGCAAACCCCCGTGTCGATGTTCGGGAGACGGGTACGCGAGGGTCCACCCCCGAACAGCTGGAGGGACACATGGAGCGAGGCAGCAACCGCCTCAGCGTCCACCGGGACGAGGAGATGAAGCACGAACTGCAGGGCCTGCTGAGGTCCGGCCGTCCGACCCGCGTGGAGGAGTGGCACGATCCGGAGCCGATCGCCGACGACGATCCGCCGGTCGCCGGCGGCCCGGTGACGCCGGGCTCGGACCGGGGCTCGGTGGCCGCCGTCCGCCTGGAACTGGCGCGCCACCTGGGCCGTACGTCGTTCCCCGCGGGTCCTCGTGAGCTGACCGGCGTCCTGCGGGCCCGGTACGCGCCGGACACGCTCGTCGAAGCGCTGGAGCGGCTGCCGGGCGGCGCGCGCTTCGCGAACGCCCAGGAACTGGCCGATGCCGTCGTGCGCTCCGCCGAGAGCGGGGCCGAGGCGCCCGAAGAGCCGGCGCCGGACGCATGACCGGCCGTCTCAGGGGTACTGCGGGCGACGTCACACCGACGTAGCCGTACCCCTTCGCCGGGGAACGGAGGAAAGGCCCACAGCCATGGCTGTTTTCGTGAGGGAAGTCATGACGCCAGGCGTCGTCTCGGTCCGCCCGGACGCCTCGCTCGTCGAAGCCGCTCAGCTCATGCGGGCCCAGGACATCGGCGATGTCCTGGTGGCGGGCGACCACGCTCTCATCGGCGTCCTGACCGACCGCGACATCGCGCTGCGCGCGGTCGCGAACGGTGTCGACCCGCTGACGGTGAGCGCCCGGTCAATGTGCACGCCCGATCCGGTCGTGGTGGGCCCGGACGACGGGGTGGCGGCGGCGGTCGCGCTGATGCGCGACCACGCCGTGCGCCGGCTCCCGGTCGTCGAGGACGGCCAGGCGGTCGGCATGGTCACCCTGGGCGACCTGGCCATCGCCGAGAACCCGGACTCGGCCCTGGCGGAGATCAGCCGCGCGGCCCCGTACGGCCCCGGAGGCAGGACCGGCATGTGACGCGAACAGACCCACGCGGCGGCACCTTCATCTCGCGCAGCTCGTGTCTGAGCCTGAGTACGGACGTCCGCAGCGCGGGCGGCACCCGGGGCGCCGTCCGCAGCGCGGGCGGCACCCGGGGCGACGAACAGGTGGTCGCCGCCCGTTCCGCTGGGGCATACGCCCGCCCGGTAGGGCCTACGCCGGTTCAGCCGCGCCGCCCGCCGCGCGCGTCACCGGCTCGCGTCCGGGTGCCTCTCCCGTGCCCCCGCCCGGGTCCGGCCCAGGGCGACCGGGCGGCGCGGGTTCCGGCGCAGATACTCGCCCTCCAGTTCCGCCATCCGGACGTTGTGCGTGCGCAGCGCGTCGTTCGAGCCGTGCAGCAGCGTGTCGTGGCGGGTGCGATGGATCGTCTCCAGCTCTTTCATCAGCTGCTGATCGTCCAGGCTGCCCGGGTCGACTCCGGTCATGGCGCTACCCCGATCGTCGTGTCTCCCTCCACCTTACGAACACCGGGGCACACTCGCGCCCCCTCGGGGACGCGGGGAACCGCGCGCCCGGCCCGGCGGAGAGCTACCGGACCCGCTCAACCCGGCGCTCGTCCCACACCGGCTCCGCCGACTCCCGCACCCGTCCGTCGCTGCCGAACACCAGATACCGGTCGAACGAACGGGCGAACCAGCGGTCGTGCGTGACCGCGAGAACCGTGCCCTGGAAGGCCTCCAACCCCTCCTGAAGGGCCTCGGCCGACTCCAGGTCGAGGTTGTCCGTGGGCTCGTCCAGAAGCAGCGCCGTACAGCCCTCCAGCTCCAGGAGGAGGATCTGGAAACGGGCCTGCTGCCCGCCGGAGAGCCGGTCGAAGCGCTGCTCGGCCTGGGCCGTCAGCTCGTAGCGCCGCAGCCGGGAAGCGGCGGCGCCGCGGTCCTGGGAGTGCTCGGACCACAGGATGTCGAGCAGGGTGCGCCCCTCCAGCTCGGGGTGGGCGTGCGTCTGCGCGCAGTGGCCGGGCACGACGCGCGCGCCGAGCTTCCACTCTCCCGCGTGCGTGACGTCGCCGCCCGCGAGGAGCCGCAGGAAGTGCGACTTGCCGGAGCCGTTCGAGCCGAGCACGGCGACCCGCTCGCCGTAGAAGACCTCCAGGTCGAAGGGTTTCATCAGCCCGGTCAGTTCGAGTCCCTTGCAGGTCACGGCCCGTACGCCGGTGCGGCCGCCGTGCAGGCGCATGGTGATGTCCTGCTCGCGTGGCGGCTCCGGCGGCGGTCCCGCCTCCTCGAACTTGCGGAGCCTGGTCTGCGCGGCCTGGTAGCGGGAGGCCAGCTCATGGCTGATGGAGGCCGCCTGCCGCAGGTTGAGCACCAGCTTCTTCAGCTGGGCGTGCTTCTCGTCCCAGCGCCGCCGCAGCTCCTCGAAGCGCGCGAAGCGCTCCCGGCGTGCCTCGTGGTACGTGTCGAAGCCGCCGCCGTGCACCCAGGCGTCGGCGCCGGCCGGCCCGGGCTCGACGCTCACGATCTTCTCGGCGGAGCGGGCGAGCAGCTCCCGGTCGTGGGAGACGAACAGGACCGTCTTGCGGGTCTCCCGCAGCCGCTCCTCCAGCCAGCGCTTGCCGGGGACGTCGAGGTAGTTGTCCGGCTCGTCGAGCAGCAGCACCTCGTCGGTGCCGCGCAGCAGCGCCTCCAGGACGAGCCGCTTCTGCTCACCGCCGGAGAGCGTGCGCACCTCACGGAACTGCGCCTTGTCGTACGGGATGCCGAGCGCGGCCGTGGTGCACATGTCCCAGAGGGTCTCGGCCTCGTACCCCTGGACCTCCGCCCAGTCGGAGAGCGCCTGCGCGTAACTCATCTGGGCGGCCTCGTCGTCCACGGTCATGATGAGGTGCTCGGCCCGGTCGACGGCCTCGGCGGCCTCCCGGATGCGCGGCTGGGAGACCGACACGAGCAGGTCCCGGACGGTCGACTCGTCCCGTACGGATCCCACGAACTGGCGCATCACGCCGAGACCGCCGCTCACCGTGACGGTGCCGGCGTGCGGCTTCAGCTCGCCGGAGATCAGCCGCAGCAGTGTCGTCTTACCGGCTCCGTTGGGCCCGACCAGCGCGACCACGGCCCCTTCGCCCACCCGGAAGGACACATCGCCGAGCAGCGCCCTCCCGTCGGGGAGGTAGTACTCCAGGTGCGCGGCTTCCAGATGTCCCATGGTTGGGCATTGTCCGGGGTGGGCGGGGCGCGCGGCAAACGGGTTACCCGACCGGCGGACCGGAGCGACGGACCGGAGTGGCGGACAGGGGCGGCGGACGGAGGACAGACAGGTCGCATAGGTCACACAACCGGTTCTCGTCGAACCGACATGCGCGGCAGGGCCCCGTCTGGGTACACGATGGTGCATGACCGCAGACCTCGACCTCACCGTCACCGGACCCGGCCACGCCCTGCGCGACCGGCTGCTGGCCCTCGACTTCCGCATCTTCGAGGCCGTGGCGGCCCGGCACTGGCCGGGCGCCGACCCACTGCTGCCGAAGCTGAGCCGCAGCGCGAACCACGGTCTGCTGTGGTTCGGCACGGCGGCGGCGCTCGCGGCGACGCGTTCGCCGCGGGCCCGCCGCGCGGCCGTCCGCGGTGTCGCCTCGCTGGCCCTGGCCTCGGCCACCATCAACACCCTCGGCAAGCGCTCTGTGCGCCGCCCGCGCCCCCTGCTGGACGCGGTACCTCTGGTCCGGCAGCTGAAGCGCCAGCCGATCACCACCTCGTTCCCGTCGGGGCACTCGGCGTCGGCGGCGGCCTTCGCGACCGGTGTCGCCCTTGAGTCCCGTCCCCTGGGCGCGATGGTGGCGCCGGTGGCCGCCGCGGTGGCCCTCTCCCGTATCTACACGGGCGCGCACTTCCCGAGCGACGTGCTCGTCGGGGCGGCGTTCGGCGCGGGCGCCGCCTTCGCCGTACGCGGCCTGGTGCCGACCCGCGACCAACTGCCCCCACCCGGCCGTCCGCGCGCGGACGCGCCCGCGCTGCCGGACGGGGAGGGCCTGGTCATGGTGGTCAACAAGGCGGCGGGCAGCTCGGACCGCGTCCGCGCCCTCGGTGACGCCCTGCCACGCGCCGAGCTCGTGGAGTGCGAACCGGCCGAGCTGCGGGCCGAGTTGGAGAAGGCGGCGGCCCGAGCCGAGGTGCTCGGCGTCTGCGGCGGCGACGGCACGGTCAACGCCGCCGCCACCGTGGCCCTGCGCCACCGCCTCCCGCTCGCCGTGCTGCCCGGCGGCACGCTCAACCACTTCGCGCAGGACCTGGGCGTGGAGGACGTACGCGATCTGAGCCAGGCCCTGCAAGAAGGCGATGCCGTACGGGTCGACGTGGGCCTGTTCTCCGCCGACGGCGCGGAGGGCTACTTCCTCAACACCTGCAGCCTCGGCGTCTATCCGGAGCTGGTGCGCGAACGGGACCGCTGGTCGAAGCGGATCGGCGGCTGGCCGGCCGGAGTGGTCGCGACCCTGCGCGTGCTGCGCGCCGACCGGCACCCCCTCAAGGCCGAACTCAGCGGCAAGGAGCACCCGTTGTGGCTCCTGTTCGCCGGAAATGGCACGTACCACCGGATGGGTCCGGTGCCCGCCCGCCGCTACGACCTCGCGGACGGCCGCCTGGACGTACGGGTCGTGCACGGGGGCCGCTTCCCGGCCGTACGCCTCCTCGCCGCAGCCGTCGCCGGGCCGCTCACCCGCTCACCCGCGCACGCGGCGGTCCGCGTCGGCGCGCTCCGCGTGGAGGGCGTCGAGCCCGGCACCCTGCTGGCCTACGACGGCGAGGTCACCACCGTGGAGGGCGAGGTGACGCTGCGAAAGCTGCCCGAGGCGCTGACGGTGTACCGGCCGCTCCAGCAACGACGCTGACGAGACCCGAATGGTCCGCATGGCAAGACGCAGGTCTCATCATTCGACATGGCGGCGTACGGTAACACGTATCGCTCGCGGAGCGGCTCCGCAGGCCCGTCCGAGAGTCACGAGGGAATGGGGACGCCATGTCGAAGGAGACCGCCGTCTACACGCACGGCCACCACGAGTCCGTGCTGCGCTCGCACACCTGGCGCACGGCCCTGAACTCGGCGGCCTACCTCCTCCCCTCGCTCAAGCCCCACATGAGGATCCTGGACATCGGCTGCGGGCCCGGGACCATCACCGCAGACCTGGCGGAACTGGTCCCGGACGGACACGTCACCGCCGTCGACCACGCGCCGGGCATCCTGGACCAGGCACGGGCCACGGCGGCCGAACGGGGCCTGGAGAACGTGGAGTTCGCGGTCGCGGACGTCCACGCGCTGGAGTATCCGGACGACACCTTCTGCGTCGTCCACGCACACCAGGTGCTGCAGCACGTGGGCGACCCGGTGCGGGCGCTGCGCGAGATGTACCGGGTCACGAAACCTGGCGGCTTCGTGGCCGTCCGCGACTCGGACTACGCGGCGATGACCTGGTACCCGCTGTCGCGGGGCATGAACGACTGGCTGGATCTCTACCGGCGGGTGGCCCGCGCGAACGGCGGCGAGCCGGACGCCGGGCGGCGCCTGAGGTCCTGGGCGCTGACGGCCGGCTTCACCGACGTCACCAGCTCGTCGAGCACCTGGTGCTACGCCACCGCCGAGGAGCGCGCCTGGTGGAGCGGCCTGTGGGCGGACCGTACGGTCGCCTCCGCGTACGCGGACCGCGCCACGGAGGGCGGTCACGCGACGGCGGAGCAGCTGAACACGGTCTCGGAGGCCTGGCGGGAGTGGGGGCGGCAGGAGGACGCCTGGTTCTCCGTCCTGCACGGGGAAATTCTCTGCCGGAAACCGGCCTGATTTCCTTGATCCGGGAAACCCGGCCAGCAGGAGGTAATAAACTATGGTTCCCATCCTGCTGGTACTGCTTCTGGCGCTCATCCTTTTCGGCGCCGGCTTCGCGGTGAAAATTCTCTGGTGGATCGCACTGATAGTTATCGTCGTGTGGCTACTGGGATTCCTTGTTCGCGGCACGGGCGCGAGCGGTTCCAGGGGCCGCTGGTATCGCTGGTAGCGCCACCGGTATTTCCGTTTCCACCGGTGGCTCTACTCCCTTGGCAGTAGCGGTCCGAGCGGCCCGAGGTCCAGATTCAGGTCCTCGGGCCGCAACCCGTAGCGCTCGCGCAGTTCGGCCATACGGTCGTCCAGGAGCATGAGCGTGAGACCGATCCGCTCCTCCTGGTCCTCCGTGAGGTCCCCGGTGTCGAACCGGCGCAGCGCCTGCCGCTCCATCAACTGCCGCAGCAGCTCGACCACGGTCAGTACCAGCTTGACCAGGTCCTTCTCCACGGTGTCCGGTTCGAGATCCAGCCGGTTCCGCCGGGGCTTCCCGGCAGTGTCGCCACTCACGTCGCTCACGCCGTCCACGTCACTGATGTCGCGCATGTCGCTCACTCCAACTCCCTCCAGGGCGAGGGGACCTGTTCGTTCACCGAGCTGATGAGCGCGTTCAGGTCGATGCGTACGAGATCGACGTCCGCGATCCGCAGTGTGAGGTCGCCGGTGATGACGACCCCGCCCGCGAGCAGCCGGTCGAGCAGGTCGACGAGAGCTATCTCCCGGCGTTCCACGACGGTCACGAGTCCTCCCCGCTGAACGAGTAGGCCGCCCACGGCCCGGTGAGTTCGACCCGCAGTCCGGGAGAGTCGTCCTTCGTGCGGTCCACCAGTTCCACGAACGCCTCGGATTCCGAACGCGGCACCAGATAGGCGGCGTTGAGCACGTTCCGGCCGGACGCGTGGGAGAGCGCCGGGTTCTGCGGCGCGTGGATCCGGGTGTCCTCCGCGTACCCGGAAAGGGTTTCGTGCAGCCGGCGCGAGAATTCCTCGGCCTGTTCCCATTTATCCTCGTGCGCCCTGCGCTGACCGCGCCGCTGTCGCAGATAGTCGCGCCCCGAAACGGGTTTTACCGAAGCAGGCGCCGGCCGGGCTCCCGAATTCCCAGCGGATTCCGTGCTCTCAGAAGGCTCCGGAGATTCCGGGGATTCCGCGTAGACCTTCACTCCCCATTCGACCCGCCCGTCGAGCCGGTCGAGCGTCCGCAGGAAGGTCTCCTCGCGCCGTTCGATCATCGTGCGGACGCCACTGTCGTCCAGGAACACGGTGGCGAGCCGGAGTGGCAGCGGCGAGGTGACGACGGTGAGCGCGTCGATCACGTTCTGGTGGGCCCGCGCTGTCGCGCCGAGCCAGTCCAGGTCCTCCAGATGGGCCCGCAGCGGCCTCTCGGCGAAGTCCTCCTCCGGCACGTGACCCACCACGGCGACGAGGCCGTGGTGGGTCAACTGCTTGGGCGGGACACCCGCGACGCCCGTCAGCTGGGCCGACAGCGGTGTGCCGAAGGGGCGGCAGACGGCGTAGACGTAGCGCAGACCACTCATCCCTGAGCTTCCTCCTCCGTGGGTTCGCGCTCGCGCGCGGGGGCGACCTCGCGACCGCGTTCCAGTTCGGCGACGTGCGCGCGCAGCTCGGCGTTCTCCCGCGAGAGTTCGTTGCGGCGCGCGTTCGAGGACAGCTCCGGGTCGGACTCCCACCAGTCGATGCCCATCTCCTTCGCCTTGTCGACGGAGCACACGATGAGCCTCAGTTTGATGGTGACCAGCTCGATGTCGAGCAGGTTGATGCGGATGTCGCCCGCGATCACGATGCCCTTGTCGAGTACCCGTTCGAGGATGTCGGCGAGGTTGGCACTGCTGCCCTGCTGGCCGTAGGCGTCGGGGAAGCGCTGGGCCGTGGTCATCGGCGGCTCCGGGGTTCGGCGGCCTCGGCTTCCTCTTCGTCCGCTTCCTCCTCGGGCAGTTCCTCGTCCTCGGCGTACGCGTCGTTCTCGTCGTCGTACGCCTCCTCGTCCTCCTCCTCGTACTCGCCCTCCGCGGCCTCCTCGTCCTCGGGGATCTCCTCGTCCTCGGGAAGTTCGTCGGCAGCCTCGGTCTCGTCAGCCGCCTCGGTCCCGTCGTCGTCGAGCTCGTCGGACGCCTCGGTGTCCTCGGCCTCTTCCTCCGCGAGCGCGTCCTCGTGGGTGACGACCACCTCGCCGTCGCGGATCTCGCCACGCCAGCTGTCGCTCGCCTCGCCCTTGAGCGTGATGAAGCGGGCGAAGTTCTTGAGGTCGAGCCGGACCCTGCGGCCCTGGGCACGCCAGATGTTGCCGGTCTTCTCGAACAGGCCCTTGGGGTAGTACTCGACGATCAGCAGGACCCGGGTGAGGTTCTCGGCGAGGGAGTGGAAGGAGACGACACCCTTCGTCGTGCCCTTGGCGCCCTCGGACGTCCAGGAGATGCGGTCGTCGGGCACCTGGTCGGTGGTCTTCGCCTTCCAGCTCCGGTTGGACCAGAAGATCTTCATCTGCCAGTCCGAGGTGGTGTCGTCGCCGCGGTTCGCGCTCTTGACACCCTTCGCGAAGGTGCTGAAGTCCTGGAACTGGGTCCACTGGTCGTAGGCCGTACGCAGCGGCACGCCGACATCGACGTACTCGAGGATGACCGTGGGCTTCTTGCCCGCGCCGCCCTTGCGCTTGCCCTTGCCGCCGGTCAGGTTCTTGAACGCGCCGACGACGCTGTCCTTGGCCCGGCCCGCGCCGAGTTCCACGGCGGACCTCAGCGGCCCCTTGCCCTCGGCCAGCTTGCGGCCACCGTCGAGGGCCAGCTTGGCGAAGCCCGGACTGTTGCCCTCGGCGATGTCGTTGAGCTTGCCCGTCGTCGCACCGAGCTTGTGCCCGACGCCGACCAGCAGCCGCTGCGCCTGGGCGCCCAGATACGCCTGGACCTCTTCCTTGAGCCGGTCGGCCGCCGCGCTCTGGGCGACGGAGGTGAGCGGGTTGTCCTTCGCAGCCTTGGACGCGTGATCGGTCGCGTGCTTGGTCGCGGATCCGAGGGTGTCAGTCATTGTCTCCGCCTCCCCTCGTCAGCCGGCCCCGCGAGGCGCGGCGCCCGGCGGTCTTCGCCGCGGCCGTCTTCTTCGCCGGAGCCTTCTTCGCGGCCCTGGCCGCCGTCTTCTTGGCCGGGGCCTCCTTGCGGGGGCTCCGCTTCTCGGCGGCCTTCTTGGCGGGCACCTTCTTCGCGGCCTTCTGGGCCGGGGCCCTCTTGCGCGGCGGCGGCCGTTCCTCGTCGTCCGAGGCTTCCGGGTCGCGTTCGTCGTACTCGTCGTAATCCTCAGGCCCGTCCTCGTACGCGTACTCGTCCTCGGGCTCGTCCTCCCGGTCGCCGCGGGACCTGCCACCGGACTTGCCACCGACGCCGGGCACATCCGGAACCACGCCCGAGAGCTGGTCCCGTACCTGTGCGGTGCGTCCGTGCAGCCGGTCGGCGAGACCCTCGATCTGCCGCTCGACGAGAGCGCCGGACGCGGCCTTGCCCACGCCTCGCAGGTCCTCTCGCAGCTGGTCCCCGATCTCCTTGAACTGCGGGTTGTTCTGCAGCTGCCCGGACACCAGGTCCGCGAGCGCCCGCGGGCTCAGGTGCATCCGTTTGCCGGCCACCATCGTGCCGACGGCGAACGCCAGTTTCATCTTCTTGGTACGCCCGAGGACGTAGCCGGCCCCTACCGCGAGGCCCAGTCCCAGTCGATTCATCGTGTAGTCCCGTTGTTGCCTGTTCCGGTCCCCCTGGTCATGGCGATCTCCAGCCTGTCCAGGAGCTCGTCTTCCAGACGGTCGAACTCCGCGTCGTCGATCTCGCCCGCCTCGAGCCGCTGCTCAAGGCGAGCGAGATCGGCGCGGACCGCCGCCGGGTCGTAGTACTGGCGCTCTGCCTCCGCCACTACCTGTTGCATGGCCCAGAGGCTGCCGCGAACGGGGGCGAACGGCAGCATCAGGACCTCTCCGATCAGCCCCATGTCCTCGACTCCTCTGTCTCGTATGTCCCGGCCGTCCCGGCCGTCCCGGCTCTCAGTGGTGCGTCTCGGCGGGCTCGGACGGCCCGGGTTCGACGAAGCTGTAGGGCGGCAGCGGCCCGTGGAGCCGCACCTCGAGATGCGGTTGCCCCTTGCGGAGCTCTTCCACCGCGGCGATGAAGTCCTCGGCCGACGCGCGCTCCACGAGGAACGACAGGTTGGCCAGCCACCCGGTGGACTCCGGTCCGACGCTCACCGCGGCGGCGACCGGTTCCAGAACGCGCTGCAGCTCGGCGGCGTCCTCCGCCTCACGGTGCTGCACGGCGGCGACCACCACCTCGCCCAGCCGCAGCTTGTCGTCGTAACTGCCGCCGCCCGACTTGCGGTTGGCCTCGGTGAGCGCCCGCACCTCCGGGTTCTCGGACATCACCCGGTGCAGTACGGCCTCTTCGTCGTGCGTGGCCTTGACGTTGTACTCGACCTTGCCCGACAGCGCCCCCAGGCGCTCCTTGAAGTGGTCGGCGCGCTCGGCGAGCACCCCGGCCACGGCCGCGTCGTCCGGTGAGACGCTGCCGAACCGCATGGGCAGCACCGCGGCTGCCGCACCCGTCTCGGCCAGCACGTTCTGGTGGGCGAGCAGGTCCCTGCGCTTGGGCCGCAGCCCCTCGGGCGCGTCACTGACGACCGCGGCGAGGCCGCCCTCCTTGATGATGCGCACCTGGCGGGCCGGCTCACCGACGCCTTCCATGCCGTCGGGGAGCGAAGGATGCGAGCCGGACGTGATGCCGTAGACGTACGTACTCACTCCTGCTCCTCCTTCCGGCGTGCCGCGGTGGACTTGCGGGCGCGCGGCCTGGACTCGGCCTGGCCGTCCTCGCGGGCCTCCTTGAAGGCACCGGAGATCGTCTCGGCGGCGCCGGACAGCGCCCCCTTCGACTTGCCTCGCGCGCCGGACTCGGTGATCTCGCCGACCAGGTCGGGGAGTCCGGGGCTGCGCTTGGGGCCGGCCTCCAGGTCGAGCCGGTTGCACGCCTCCGCGAAGCGCAGGTAGGTGTCGACGCTGGCGATGACGACACGTACGTCGATCTTCAGGATCTCGATTCCGACCAGCGAGACCCGGATGAATGCGTCGATGACGATCCCTCGGTCCAGAACGAGTTCCAGGACGTCGTAGAGGCCGCTGCTGCCGCCTCCGCCGCCACTCTGTTGTGCCGGGACAACGGTCATGCCGACCGTGCCTCCTTGTCTGTTGTCGGGTGTGTGAGCGAAGCGGGACGGGTTCCCCGCCCGAAGGACTGGAGACCTGTCTCCTCGGCCGAAGGGCCGGGTAAGGTGCCGTGGCCTACCGGCCGCCGGGCCTGTTGGAGTCGGCCCTCCCGCGTTCGTAGCGGCGGACACGCCGATAGCCGGTGAGCTCGCCGTCGAGGGCGCAGGTCGCCTCGTAGCTCGCGAGCAGGCTCATCGTGTCGGGGACCCGTTCCAGTTCCAGGACCTCGATCTGCAACGCCCAGCCGTCCTCGGTGCGTTCGAAGGACGACACGGACTCGGCCACCATTCCGGTCAGCTCCGAGAGCTGGGTGCGCGCGTTGCGCAGCACCTCCATGGCGCCCGGCGCGTCCTCGTCCGCCGCGTCCTGCTGCTTGCTGTTCGATGAGTTGCTTTTGGATGAGTTCGATGAACTCTGTGAACCTGATGTGTTGGATGTGTTCGACATGGCCACCTCGGACTCCGAGTGGCCCGGCGGACGTTGGCCAAACCTCCAACGGTGCGTTCCTCGGCCGGTTGTTCGTCCCCGGCCGGTACGTGCCTCAGCCGCGCAGCGCGTTCAGTCGGCGGCGGGCCGGACCGAGCGCGCGGCCTCTGCGGAGCAGCCCCGCCCAGGGGTTGGTGCGGGCCTGGTCGACGGCGTCGGCGACGGTCCAGCGGCGGGGGCCGAGGCCGGGGTCGTCGAGCTGCTCCCAGGTGAGGGGGGTGGCGACCGGGGCGCCGGGCCTGGCGCGGACGGTGAAGGGGGCGACCGAGGTCTGGGCGTAGGCGTTGCGCTGGATGTCCAGGTAGAGGCGGTCGCCGCGGTCCTTCTTGCGGGCGGCCGTGGTGAGTTGCTCGGGGTGCGCCTCGGTGAGGGTGTCGGCGACCGCCTTGGCGAACTCTCGTACCTCGTCGAAGTCGAGCCGTCCGTCGAGCGGTACGACGACGTGCAGTCCGCGGGAGCCGGTGGTCATCAGGGCGGACGGCAGCCGGAGTTCGTCGAGCAGCTCGCTGAGCCGCCGGGCCGCCTCGCGCACCGGCTCGAAGTCGTCGCCGGAGGGGTCGAGGTCGAAGACCAGCCGGTCGGGACGGTCGACCCGACCGTCCGGCGAGACCCGGGACAGCCACCGGTGCAGGGTCAGACAGGCCTGGTCCGTGAGGTACACGAGGGTCGCGGTGTCGTCGCACACGGGGTGGACGACCGTGCCGCCCTCCTTGGACACCTCGACCCGCCGGAGCCAGTCCGGGTCGTGGTCCTGGACGTTCTTCTGCATGAACCGGGGCCCGCCGAGCCCGTCCGGGTACCGCTCCAGCATCAGCGGCCGTCCCCGCAGGTGCGGCAGCATGAACGGGGCGACCTCGCGGTAGTACTCGACCAGGTCGGCCTTCGTGTACTCCTTCGCCGACCCGTCGCCGGGGAACAGCACCTTGTCGGGCCGGTGGACCTCGACGGTCCGCCGCCCGGCCCGTACGGACCGTGTGCCGGTCATGGTCACTCCTTCCGAAAGTCGCCGCCGACGTCCGAGTGCCGTACGTACCCGGCGGCGCGGGTCATCGCACGATCGCGTTCTCCACCAGCAGCTTCGCCGAGGCCGCGATCGACTCGGCGTCGATGCCGGCGGCGTGCAGCTGCTCCTCGGGCGAGGCCGAGCCGGGCATGGTGCGCACGGCGAGCCGGACCAGCCGGGGCACGGGGCGCCCGTCGAGGAAGGCGTCGAGGACCGCGTCGCCGAGGCCGCCCTCCTCGTGGTGGTCCTCCACGGTCAGCAGGCAGCCGGTGCGTTCGGCGGCCTCGCGCAGGGCGCGACGGTCGACGGGCTTGACCGAGTACAGGTCGATGACCTGCACGGAGATACCGTCGGCGGCCAGCGAGTCCGCGGCCTTCAGCGCCTCGTGCACGGTCACTCCGGCGGCGACGACCGTCAGCCTGTCCTGCGGGGAGGCCCGCAGGACCTTGCTGCCACCGACCGGGAACTCCTCGTTGGGGCCGTACAGGACCGGCATCTCGCCGCGCGAGGTGCGCAGATAGCGGACGCCCTCGCAGCCCGCCATCCCGGCGACGAGCTTGGCGGTCTGGTTGCCGTCGCACGGGTGGAGCACGGTCGAGCCGTGCACCGCCCGGAACATCGCCAGGTCCTCAAGTCCCATCTGCGAAGGCCCGTCCTGCCCGATCGCGACGCCCGCGTGGGAGCCGACGAGGTTGATGCCCGCGCCGCTGACGGCCGCCATCCGGACGAAGTCGTGGGCACGCGTGAGGAAGGCGGCGAAGGTCGACACGTACGGCACCCAGCCGCGCGCGGCGAGCCCCACGGCCGCCGCGACCAGCTGTTGTTCGGCGATGTAGCACTCGAAGAACCGGTCGGGGTGCTCCTTCGCGAAGAACTCGGCGCGCGTCGAGTCGCTCACCTCTCCGTCGAGGGCGACGACGTCTCCGCGCGCGGTGCCGAGCGCGGCGAGCGCCTGCCCGTAGGCGTCGCGGGTGGCGACCTCGTCACCGGTCTCGTAGCGCGGCAGGTCCAGGTGCCCGGCGCGTACGGCGTGGAGCATGCGGGCGGCGGGCGGCTGCCGGACCTCGATGCGGAGGTCGTGCACTCCGCCGAGTTCCTGGATCGCCTCTTCGGCGTCGGGCAGCGGCTTGCCGTGCAGGCCCTCGCGGTCCTGGACGGACGCGACGCCCTTGCCCTTGAGGGTGCGGGCGATGATCGCGGTCGGCTGTCCGACGGTGGAGACCGCCTCGCGGTACGCGCGGTCGATCGCGTCCACGTCATGGCCGTCGACCTCGACGGTGTGCCAGCCGAAGGCCTGGAAGCGGCGGGCGTACGCGCCGAGGTCGTGGCCGTGCCGGGTGGGGCCGCGCTGGCCGAGCCGGTTGACGTCCACGATCGCGATCAGGTTGTCGAGGTGCTCGTAGCCGGCGTGCTCGGCCGCCTCCCACACGGAGCCCTCGGCCAGCTCGCTGTCGCCGCACAGCACCCACACCCGGTAGCCGACCCGGTCGAGCCGCTTGCCGGACAGCGCGATGCCCACGCCGACGGGCAGCCCCTGCCCGAGCGATCCGGTGGCCGTCTCGACCCACGGCAGCCGGCGCGGTGTCGGGTGCCCTTCGAGCCGGCTGCCGAGCCTGCGGAACGTCATCAGCTCGGTGTCGTTGATCGCCCCGGCCGCCTTGTACGCGGCATACAGCAGCGGCGAGGCGTGCCCCTTGGACAGGATGAAGCGGTCGTTGCCCGGGTGGGCGGGGCGGTCGAAGTCGTAGCGCAGATGGTTGGCGAACAGGACCGCCAGAAGGTCGGCGGCGGACATCGAGGAGGTGGGATGCCCGGATCCCGCCGCAGCGGCCGCCCGAACACTGTCCACACGCAACTGCTGCCCCAGTTCGGCGAGTTGACGGGAATTCATGACTCTCCTTCGACAGGGCGTACGGGGCTGGGGGCGACGGGCTCAACGGGATCGAGGCCCGAGGATTCGGCGGGGCCGCGAGAGGCCGGGCGGGCGGGAGCCGCGCCTGCCGGGCGACCGGCGGCCGGGTGGGCGGAATCACCGCCCGCCTGGCGGCTCCCGGCAGTGCACGCGGAGCGGCCGGGATCCGGAGCCCCGGGGTCGACGGGATCCCGGGCCGCGAGGGCGTCGGGTTCCGACGCCGGGCAGTCGCCCGGGTCACGCGGGTACAGCGCCTCGGGCAGTCCCCGGAAGCCGTGCGCGTGCTCGGCGACACCAGGCACGGGCAGCAGTTCGTTGACGCTGCCGACAGCCGGTACGAGCCGGTCGTACGAGAGGGTGCCGTCGGCCTCGCCCAGCACCAGCCGTACGCCCGGCCGGGTGCCCGTCAGCGAGACGGTGACGCGGCGCGGCTCCAGGACACCGGCGGCGACCTGGGGCAGCAGGGGAAGGCAGAGAGAGTGGTCCGTGGGGTTCAGCAGGACGATGTCGGCCTTGTTCCGGGGCAGCCGGGAGAGGGTGCGCGCCGTCCGGTACCCGGCGAATCCCGCTCCGACGATCACGACACGAGGTCGGCTCATGGGGCGCCTCCGGCGGAGTCGATCGTTCGGGGCTTTCCGCGTCCCCCTGGCCGGGACACCCAAACGTCGAGGTCCCCGCCCGTCGGCGTCACGGGCCGGGCGGCGGGCGCCGAGGCCACCGGAAACCGGCGGGACCGTCCGGGCTGGTTCGGGCCCGTTCCGGCCGTGCGGGTCCACGGACGGTGTCTCCCCCGATTGTCCGGGGCGCCACCCGTCACCGCATCCCACGCGACGGAGACGCACCGGTTCGGTACGCCTCCGTGGGTTCACCGGGCCGGGCGGTGCGGCCCCTCGGGATCCGTCGCGCCCGGCATCGGGGGCGTGCCCGCACCGGAGGGCCCGGGCGCCCCGCTCACGCCGCCGGGAGCGACGGGCGGAACGGACGGGGCAGGCGGGGCGGGCGGGGTGGAGGGCCCGGCGAGCCCACCGGGCGGCGTGCCGGGAGCCGTGCTGCCGGCGACCCTCGCGCTCTGCTCCTCGACGGTCCGTCCCGCGGCGGCCTGTCCCTCGGCGACCTGCGTCGGCGCCGCGGGCCGGGATGCCGTCGGCCGCGCCGCGTTGCGCAGCGCGTAGGCCGCGGCTCCGAGCAGGACGGCGGTGATCAGCGCGGCCACCCAGTCGGGCAGTCCGAGCGCGAGGACGAGGCCGACGGTCAGCGCGAGGGACGCGCCCGCGTACAGGGCGACGGCACCGGACGCGGCGTACAGCGAGGCCGTACGGCGCTGCTTGCTGGTCTGCTCCCGCAGTTCCTCGCGTACGGCGTCGCGGGCCACCTGGGCCAGTTCGTCGACCAGGTGTTTGTCCAGATGTTCCATGTGTTCGATGCGGTCCATGGCGGCCGGGTACCCGCGCCCCTTCGCCCGTAACGCCGGGCGCCTCCGGCTCCGTTCGCCCGGCGGCACCCCGGCCGTCCCCGCCCGCGACCCGGGATCCGTACGAAACGATCTCCTCCCCGGCCGGCCCCAACTAGGCTCGTCCGCATGGACATTCTGGGAGCCACGCTGCGCATCTGCGTCGACGACCTGGAGACTGCGGTCCCCTTCTACGAGAAGCTGGCGGGCGCTCCGGCGCTCCGCTTCGAGCGCGGCGGGGTCTCCGTCGCCGCCGTCGGCTGCTTCCTGTTGATGAGCGGGCCGGAGTCGGAGTTGGAGGTGCTCCGCAAGGTCTCGGCGACCATCGCGGTGACGGACGTCGACGAAGCCCACCGGGTGCTCACCGACTCGGGCGCCCACGTCGTGGCGGGCCCGGTGGCGACACCCGGCGGCCGCAACCTGATCGCGATGCACCCGGACGGCTACATCTACGAGTACGCGGACCGCCGAGCGGCCGAGTAGGTCACCCGGCACCCACGCCCAAGTCACCCCGCGCCGTCGGCGCCGGGCGGCCGCATCCTGAAGTCGTAGCGCTCCGGCAGGGGTTCGTCGGCGATACGGGACCAGGCCACGCCGATCGCCTCGGCGCCCTCACGCAGGTCGGCCACCTCGAAGCCCACGTCGAAGATCGCGCGCGCCGCGTCCCTGTCGCCCTCAGCGAGCAGCAACTCCGCCTCGATCAGCCGGAATCGGCCGCGTGCGCGGGTCGCCGGGCGCAGCCGCTCCCACACGGAGCGCGCGTCCGCCGTCCGCCGCACCGCGAGGAGCGCCGCGATGGCCTCCCGCCCGAGCGCGGCCGTGGCGGCCGTCCATGCCTCTCCGTCGTCGCGCCGCTCCCGGCACAGGTCGTCGAAGGCGTCCGCGTACCGGTCTGCGGCCCGTTCCCGGTTGCCCGCGTCCTGGTCGGCGACGGCGAGGCAGCGCAGCAACGGCCAGAGGGACGGGGCGAGTTCGAGGGCCCGCTCCCAGCTGCGCACGGCCTGTGCCAGGTCTCCTTCGTGCCACTGGGCCACGCCCAGGTGGTACTCGGTGAGCGGCTTCGCGGGTGCCGTCTCCAGCATGTCCCGCCAGTGCCGGGCGACGAGCGTCTCTCCTGGCGGTCCCACCCGGCGCGGTTCCGGGAAGGCCCCGGACCTGAGCAGCTCCACCCAGGGCGCCTGTAGGTCCCCGAGTGTGTCCTCCTCGAAGGGCGTGCCGGGCAACTTGAGGTCGCCGCGCAGGACTTCGAGCGCGCCCCAGCCGGATCCGACGGCCAGCGTCTCACCGGGTTCGGTGTCGGCGGACGCCCGCCAGTTCTCGTACGCCGTCTCGAACTCCCCGCGTGGCAGGACCTGTTGGAGCCGTTCCTCGACTCCGGAGCGGGCCGCGGCCCAGTCGGTGCCGTGCACGGTGTCCGCGTCCGCCGTCAGCGGCCCGTACGCCTCCAGCCACGCCACCTCGCTCTCGGCGTCGAGGCGGAGGTGTTCCAACTGGGTGCGGGCGAGCCCCGCCTGGATCTCGCAGTAGCCGCCGGTGCCGGGCTCGGTGAGCCACTCCTGCCAGCGCCGGCCGCCGGTGCCCGACCCCCACACGAAGAGCTTGCGCCCGCGGAGCACGTCGGTGGACGTCTGCACGAGCCCCTGCCCCGTCTCGTCCAGGGCGGCGATCCAGCGCCGCTGGCCGTCGGGCACCTCGTAGAAGTAGTCGGCCGGGTACTCGCCACGCAGCGGATACGTCCGGTCGGCGCCCTCGCACACCGGAACCGGCACCCGGCGCAGCCGGCGCTCGTAGCCGAAGTGCCAGGCCTCCTCGGCGGGCGCGAGCACCCGGCGTTCCTCGGGGACGGCGGTGTTGGACCACCAGTACAGCGGCGCGGCCTTCTCGTGCGGATTGCGGACGCGTACGCCGACGTACAGGAAGTCGGAGTCCTCGGGCAGCCACAGGTCGACCTGGAACGGCAGGTCGCGCAGCCGTTCCCACTCCCACAGGCGCAGCATCTCGCCGCCGTCGGGCGCGGTGACGCGGGCCGCGTGCAGGGGTGCGCAGGCGAGGGCCGAGTGTCCGGTGGCGCCGATGTTCCATTCGATGCCGCCGGAGAACCAGGCGCCGTTGAGCGCGAAGTCGGCGGGCTGCAACACCGGGTTGCGGTAGAGGAGTTCACGGTCGGACGGCTTGTGGAAGAGGGACACGACACGGCCGCCGTAGCCGGGCAGCACGGTCGCGCGCAGCCGGTCGTTCTCGATGACGAGCGCCTCGACCTCGCGGGGCTCCCGCGTTCTCCCGTACCCGTCGCGGACGCGTTCGGGCAGGAGGCCGCGCAGCGGTTCGTAGCCGATCTGGCGGGCCATGTCGCGGGGCAGGCCCTCGCGTTCCCGCTCGTCCACGTGGTGCGTCTCGTCGAGCGGACGCAGCGGAGGGAGCGGGTTGCTGGGGCCCAACTCCGCGACCGGCAGCGTCAGTACGTCACGTCGGATGGTCGTCACGTCGACCATGGAACAGCGTGGACGGCGAGCCGACCAGGGGCACTCCCGGTCAGGATTGCGCAAAGGCCGCGACGACGATGTCGGCGAGCAGGGCTCCGGCGGTCCCGTCGGGGTCCAGGTCGGGGTCGTAGATGGTGACGTTGAAGCCCACGCAGTGCGGTGAGTTCACCAACGGCCGCAGCAGCGCGGTCAGTTCGTCGGGCAGCAGTCCGCCGGGGTCGGGGCTGTCGACGGCGGGCATCACGGTCGGGTCGAGCACGTCGGCGTCGAGGTGCACCCAGAAGCCGTCCAACTCCGGTACGTCGAAGGCCTGGGCGGTGGCCCGGGCCAGGGCGTCGGCGCCCCACTCGCGCACGTCGCCGACGGTCACCGTGGGGATCTTCAGCGCGGCGAGTTCGGCGCGGTCCTCCTCGAACTCGTCCCGGATGCCGAAGAACCGCACGTCCTCGTCCCGCAGATAGGGCTTCAGCCCCTCCAGGTCGTCCTGGCCGCGCCTGGCTTGGCCAGTGCGCGTTCACCGTCACCCGCGGCGCCCCCACACGATCCGCTGTCGTGAAGGGCACCGGCGAGCTTTTGACGCCCTCACCCGCCCGAGAGCAGACGATTCCGGTCCGCACCGTTGCATGGTGCCACCTTGGGTTCCTGCTTCACAGGCCCTCGCCGTTCCCTGGGGGGAGCGGTCTTACATGGGCCTCCACCGGCGTCACTTCCCGCCCGTCCGGCGGTAGGTCCGTCAACCGTGTTGTCGGACAGGCCGACTCTAGCGTTGCCGCCACGCCATCGGGGCCCAGATCCAGGGTGCCCCACGCGTCCACCCGCGAGAGTGGATCATCGATCATGCGTTCAAACACCGGGCGAAGGCCCAGGTTCGACGGAGCGTCCAGGACGACAAGGTTCCGGATGGGACTCATGTTCGAATCATATCGGCGGTGATGGCCCACCGTTCGTGGTCCCGCCAGGCCCCGTCGATGAAGAGGAAATCCGGCGAGAAACCCTCCAGACGGAAGCCGCAGCGGCGGGCCAGCGCGATCGAGGCGGCGTTGTCCGGCTGCACGTTGATCTCCAGCCGGTGCAGTCCCAGCCCGCCGAACGCGTACCGCACCACCAGGTCGAGCCCCTCCCCCATCAGCCCGCGCCCGGCCGCGTGCGCGAAGGCCCCGTAACCGAGCGCCCCGCACTGGAAGGCGCCCTCCACGATGTTGTTGATGTTGATGAACCCGGCGATCCCGCCGCCGTCCCGCTCACAGACGAGGAACCCGGCCTTCGTCGGATCCTCGATCAGCCGTCCCGCGTACGAGGCGTAGGTGGCGGCGTTGGCCGGCGGGAACAGCCAGGGCTGGTGCAGCGCCTTGCTCTCGCGCGCCCGGGCGACGAACTCGGCGCCGTCGTCGTGGGTGTAGTGACGTATGCCCACGCGGGAGCCTTCGGCGAGGTATTCGGTCGAGCCACGCATCCCACAACGGTACGCCGCAGGTCAGACTCGGCGCCTCATGAAATACGCCCCGCACAGCGCACCGATCACCGCCGTGCCGAGGAGTGCCATCCACAGGGGCATGGTGACCTCGGGGATCAGCAGGCGGATCTTGGTGGCGCGGGTGTTCTCGAAGATGAAGACCAGCGCGAGCACGGCCAGCGCGATGACGGACACCCGCCCGGGCGTCATCAGGTTCCGGCCGCCGGCCTTGCCGCCGCCACCGCTGCTCTCCGAGGTCTTCGGGCTCATGCGCTCAGGATGGGCTCGGGGGCGGGGGGCACGCGCGGTGAGGGGTTCCTCCGGGTGAGGCGCGGGGCCAAGGGGGTGACGCGGGCGTCGCGGGCGGCACGACCGCCATGGGCCTCGCGGCCGTCGCAGGCGTCAGGCCAGCGCGGGCACGTCCAGTGTCAGCGTCCCGGCCTCGGCGTCCAGCTCCCCCGGCACCCCGAACGGGACCGTCAGCGCCCCCTCGCAGTGCCCGAAGCCGAACTCCTCGGCGATCGGCACCCCGAGTCCGCCGAGCCGGTCGAGGACGAGGGCCCTGATCCGGTCGTACGGGTCGCACCGCTCCCAGGAGCCGAGCAGGATCCCGGTGACGCCGTCGAGCCAGCCTGCGCGCAGGAGTTGGGTGAGGTAGCGGTCCAGGCGGTAGGTCTCCTCGCCCACGTCCTCCAGGCAGAGGAGGCCGCCGCGTGCCGAGGGCCGGGCGTGGGGTGTGCCGAGGTCGGCGGCGAGCAGGCTCAGGCAGCCGCCGAGGAGGACGCCCCTGGCCCGCCCGGGCACCAGCGCCTGCCCGGCCGAGGTGAGGGTCCGCACCGACTCCGGTTCGAAGAGGGTCGCCCGCAGCTGCTCCTGGGCGCGGGCGTTCTTGATGAAGTCGACGCCCGCGGCCATCGGTCCGTGCAGTGTCACGAGCCCCAGCCGGGTGGCGAAGGCCTCGTGCAGGGCCGTGATGTCGCTGAAGCCGAGGAACACCTTGGGGCCGGCGGCCCGCAGCGCGTCCCAGTCGAGCAGTTCGGCCATGCGCTGTACGCCGTAGCCGCCGCGGGCGCACAGCACGGCGTCCACACCCGGGTCGCACCAGGCGGCCTGGAGGTCGGCGGCCCGGTCGGTGTCGGCGCCCGCCAGGTAGTCGAACGTGTCGTGCCGGTCGAGGACATGGGGTGCCACGACCGGGTCCAGGTCCCAGCCGCGCAGGATGTCGAGTCCCGCCTGCAGCCGCTCCTCGGGCACGGGGCCGCTCGGCGCGACGACGGCGACACGGGCTCCGGGAGCCAGCCGCCGAGGTCGCACCAGTCCCTTCACTTGGCGAGCTCCAGGGTGGGGACGCCTGGCGGATTCAGGCCGAACACCTGGGCGTACAGGGAGAGTTCGGCCTCCAGGGCCCGCACCATCGTGTCGGCCCGCCGGAAGCCGTGGCCCTCGCCCTCGAAGGCGATGTAGGCGTGCGGCAGCGGCCGTTCCCGCTCCTCCAGCCTGGCCAGGAACCGTTCGCACTGCGCGGGCGGGCAGATGACGTCGTCGAGGCCCTGGAGGAGCAGGAAGGGCACGGTGACGCGGTCGGCGTGCTCTGTGGGCGAGCGCTCGGCGTACCGGCCGGGGACCTCGGCGAGCGGTCCGACCAGGGTCTCCAGGTACTGGGACTCGAAGTCGTGGGTCTCGCCCTCGCCCCAGCCCGCCAGGTCGAGGATCGGGTAGATGATCGTCCCGCAGGCGTACACGTCGGTGCTCACCAGGGACGCGGCCGCGGTCCAGCCGCCCGCGCTGCCGCCGCGGACGGCGAGCCGGTCGCGGTCGGCGGTGCCCTCCTCGGCGAGGGCGAGCGCGACGGCCGCGCAGTCCTCGACGTCCACGACACCCCACTGCTCGCGCAGCCGGTTTCGGTACTCACGCCCGTACCCGGTGGATCCGCCGTAGTTGACCTCGGCGACCCCGATGCCCCGCGAGGTGAAGTACGCGATCTGCAGGTCGAGGACGAGCGGGGCGCGGCCGGTCGGGCCGCCGTGCGCCCACACGACGTACGGCGGGAGTTCGTCGCCGGGGGCGACATGGCCGGGGTGGTGCGGCGGGTAGATGTGCGCGTGGATCTCGCGCCCGGCGGGCCCGCTGAACGTGCGGATCTGCGGTTCCGGGTAGTAGGCCGGGTCCACCGGGTCGTCGTGCGGGGCGCCGACGACCCGCGCCCGGCCGGTTCGGGCGTCCAGTTCGACGACCTCGTAGGCGCTGCGCGGGCTGGCGGCGACGGCGGCGACCCGGCTGCCGTCGGCGGCGAGCGTGGCCGCGTACTCGGTCCAGGGTCCGGCGGCGTCGACGACCTCGCCGGTCTCCGGGTCGAGGATGCCGAGCGCGGCTGCGCCCCTGCCGTGCACGACGGCGATCAGTCCGCTGTCCAGCGGCGCGAACCAGCGCCGCCCGACCGTCCACAGCGGCCCGGCGAACTCCTCCTCGCGCGTGCAGATCGCCTCGCCGTCGCGGTAGAGGTTCCACCAGCCGGAGCGGTCGCTCGCGTACAACAGCGTGCCGTCGGCGGACCAGTCGGCCTGGGCGATCGCCTCGTCCGGGCCGCCGGCGGCCTTCCGGGCCCCCCGCAGTGTGCCGTCGGGGCCGACGTCGGCCACCATCAGTTCGGTCCCGTCCCACGGCATCCGCGGGTGGTCCCAGGCCAGCCAGGCCGCGCGCCGCCCGTCGGGCGAGATGCGCGGCCCGGTGACGAACCGGTGCTGCCCGTCGGTGAGTTCACGTACCGCGCCCCTGTCCCGCGCGGCCGAACCGTCCAGCGGCACCGCGGCGACGACCCGTCGCACGTCGGTCGGCCCGTCGCCGGTGAACTCCTCCAGTACGCACCAGACTTCGCCGAGTTCGAGACGCATCCGCGGGTCCACCCACCGCAGTCCGCCGCCCACCTGGGACACGGGCGTCAGGGGGCGCGGCTCCTTGTCGGGGTCGGCGGGCTCGTACGCGTACAGCCGCTGGTCGGCGAAGTCGACGAAGACCACCAGCGGGCCGTCGTCGCCGACCGCCCCGGCCCAGGGGTGTCCGCCGTACTCCATGACGCGACTGCGCACGTTCCACGGGGCGGGCAGTACCGATTCCTCGGTGCCGTCGGAGCGGCGGCGCACCAGGGCGCGGCGGCCGCCCTCGGTGGGCCGGGGCTCGGTCCACCAGACCTCGTCGCCGACGAAGCCGACGAAGTCGGGGTGTCCGTCGTGCGCGGCGGCGAGCGACGCGTCGATGGGCGAGGGCCAGGAACCATAGGCCAGGGTCTGCACGATGTCCCCCATTTTTCCCTAGGCCGTGCGCAGAAAGCGGTCGAGTACCCGGACGCCGAAATGCAGCGCCTCGACGGGCACACGTTCGTCGACCCCGTGGAAGAGGGCCTGGTAATCAAAGCCCGGCGGGAGCTTCAGTGGCGCGAATCCGTAGCCGGTGATACCGAGGCGCGAGAACTGCTTGGCGTCCGTGCCGCCCGACATGCAGTACGGCACGACATGCCCCTCGGGCGCGAACTCCTCCACGGCGGCACGCATGTTGGCGTACGTCGTCGAGTCCACCGGTGCCTGGAGGGCCACCTCACGGTGGTGGAACTCCCACTCCACGTCCGGACCGGTGAGATGGTCAAGGGTCGCGCGGAACTCGTCCTCGGTGCCGGGCAGATAGCGTCCGTCCACGTGGGCGACGGCCTCACCCGGAATGACGTTGACCTTGTAACCGGCGTTCAGCATGGTCGGGTTGGCGCTGTTGCGCACGGTGGACTCGACGAGCGAGGCGGCCGGACCGAGCTTGTGCAGCAGGGCATCGACATCGTCGAAGTCGGGCTCGATGCCGTACACCGCGGCCATCTCGGTGAGCGCGGCGCGGACCGTCGGGGTGATCCGTACGGGCCACTCGTGGGCGCCGATCCGCGCGATGGCGGCGGCTAGCCGGGTCACCGAGTTCTCCCGGTTCACCTTGGAGCCGTGACCGGCCCGGCCGCGGGCGGTGAGCTTCAGCCAGCCGGTGCCGCGCTCGCCCGCCGCGACGGGGTACAGCTCGCGGCCGGAGCCGTCGTGGAAGGTGAAGGCGCCGGACTCGCTGATGCCCTCGGTGCACCCCTCGAAGAGCCCCGGGTGCTCGTCGGCGAGGAAGCCCGAGCCGTCCTCGGCGCTCGCCTCCTCGTCCGCGGTGAAGGCGATCACGATGTCCCGCCGGGGGCGCACGCCCGCGCGGGCCCACTGGCGTACGACCGCGAGGATCATCGCGTCCATGTTCTTCATGTCGACCGCGCCCCGGCCCCAGACGACCCCGTCGCGGACCTCGCCGGAGAACGGGTGCACGCTCCAGTCCTCCGCCTGCGCGGGTACGACGTCCAGGTGACCGTGGACGAGCAGCGCGTCGGCGGACGGGTCGGTGCCCTCCAGGCGCGCGACGACGTTCGCACGCCCCTTCGTGCGCTCCAGGAGTGTCGGCTCCAGGCCCGCCTCGGCGAGCAGCACGGCCGCGTACTCGGCGGCGGGCCGCTCCTGGCAGTCCCCGCCGCCGCGGTTCGTCGTGTCGATCCGGATGAGGTCGGAGGTGAACCGGACGACCTCGTCCAGTGCCTGCCCGTCGACCGATCCCGCACTGATCGCCTGCTCGTCGGTCGCGCTCTTGTTGTCAGCCATAGCTCTCCTCCACGGCGGCCGAGACGATCGTGGTGACCGCCTTGAAGGTACGAATCCCCTCGTACATGGTCGGGCTGGTGTACGCGACCTTCCGCTCCCCGGTGCGCTCGACGCCCGGGACGACGGTGGCCGCCATCGCGAGGTGCTCGGCGTCGAACTCCAGGGCCACGGTGAACGGGCCGCCGTCCACGGGCTCGTGCCGCACCGCGAGCCGCGTGGCCTCCTTGGCGGCGGCGCGGATGTCGGACGCCGTACGCGCCGGAGTGCGGCACACGGCCGCGTACCGCGAGACATGGTCCTTGACGGCGACCTTCAGTGCCTCGGGGGCGTAACCGAGCGCGTCCTCGCAGGCCACGTCGTCGCCGGTGACGAGGACGACAGGGACGCCGTACTCGGCGACGACATGCGCGTTGAGCAGGCCCTCGCTGGCGCGTACATCGTTGATCCAGACGCCGGTGATCGAGTTGGCGAGGTAGGTGTGGGCGAGGACGCCCTCCATGCCCGCTCCCGCGTGGTAGCCGACGAACGCGATGCCGTCGACGTCGCCGTGCTGCACGCCCTCCACCATGGACAGCGACTTGTGCCGCCCGGTGAGCATCTGCGCCCGTTCGTCCAGCTGCTCCAGGAGCAGGTTGCGCATGGTCGAGTGGGCCTCGTTGATGAGGACCTCGTCGGCGCCGCCGTCGAGGAAGCCGAGGACGGCCGCGTTCACGTCCGAGGTGAACATCGACCGGCACCGCTCCCACTGCGGTGTGCCCGGCAGCACGTCGGCCGGCCAGGTCACCCCGGTGGCGCCCTCCATGTCAGCGCTGATGAGGATCTTTGCCATGTTCCAGTTGTATCGCAGTCGGGAGGAGCCCCACAGGGGAGGGCGGTCAGCCGGACGAACCGACCGAAACCTTCACTCGGCCGTCGGCGTACTCCTCGTCCACGGTGATCGTGGTGCCGTCGGGTCCCGCGAGCGCCGGGACGCCCGGCCTGGACGGGATCGTCGTCCGCACGCCGTTCTGGTGAAAGGCGAGCCCTGCGGTGGGCCGATGGCCGAAGGGAGCGTCGTACGTCTGGAGGCGGCCCCTGATCGCGGCGCCCGCGGTGTCCAGGGCGGGCTCGGCGTGTGCGTCGACCGGCAGGATCTGGCCGTGGCCGCCGTTGGCCTTGGTCCTGTTGTCCCGGTACTTGGTGTTCCAGTACCAGATCAGCGTGCCGCTCTCGTAGCGCAGCCGCTCCTTCAGCCTGGGCAGTGTGGAGCGCCAACCCAGCTGGAACGGGCCGGACTTGAGATACCTGTCCTCGCCGACGTACTGCCGGTTCTCGACGACGTAGTAGCGCGCGTTGCCGTCCGCGTCCGCGGGGAGCTTCACCAGGAGTGCTTCCTCGCCCTGCGTCGAGGAGTCGACCGACAGCGGGTTCAGGACGACGGTCGAAGGGGTGCCGGCCTTGGCCGTCGCGTGGTCGAGCCAGCCGAGCCGCAGTCTGGCCCAGGCACCCAAGTCGGCGGGATGGGCGGACAGTTCGGCCGCTTCCGAGAGCAGCGAGCCGTGCGACATGACCGACCAGAAGCCGGTCGAGTTCTCGCCGCCGGAGGTGTCGTACAGATCGGGCAGACCCAGGTCGTGGCCGTACTCGTGGGCGAGTGTGCCAAGTCCCCTGTTCTCGTTGGTCATCGTGTAGTCGTTGACCCAGATTCCCGAGTCACCGACCTGGCTGCCGCCGTCCCGGTTTCCGTTGGCGGGGCCCAACTTGCCCGCGCCGGACTGGAGATAGCTGACGGAGCCACGGTGCGAGCCGATGGCATCGGTGCCGTTGACGCCACCGCCGTTGGCCTGGGACTCCCCCGCGAACATCAGCATCACGCGGTCGAGATAGCCGTCGGGTTCGTTGAAGATCCCGTCCCGGTCGTGGTCGTTGCGGTCCCAAGTGTCGTATGTGGCAAGGTACTTGGTCAACGAGGCGACGGTCCGGCCAGTCGCGCGCTGGTCCTCGTACCACTTGTCGAGGCCGTCGGTGACGAGCTGCTCGTTGCAGTAGTACGTCGAGATGGCGACGCCGTTCCTCCGGCAGGCGTCGGTGCCGTAGTGCGCGAGGGGGTGGTCGACGCGGGTCCAGTCGTGGACGGTTCCGGTGATCGAGTAGGCGCCGCTGGACTGGCGCCGGAAGTACGACCTGAGGGTGTCGCCCGCGGCCTCGTCGGCCGTGCCGAAGATCTGCCGCTGGTAGTAGGCCCTGCTGTAGTCCCGGGTCCACACCGTGGTGTTGTCGGTGGTGCGGTCGGGCTCGGGGATCCGGTTGTGCGTGTAGTCGCCGAACTCCACCGGCAGCACGAAGATCCGGTCCGCGGTGCGGGCCGTCTCCGCGTACGAGCCCTCGCGGTACTCGATGCGCTGCGAGGAGCCGCGCGTCTCGGGCGTCGCCTGTCCGGCGGCGACCTTGGCGACGGCCAGGGCCCGGGCGCGCTGGGTCCGCTCACCTCTCTCGCTCAGCAAGTCGTGGCTGGGGGCCTCGGCGGCGGCCTCGGTCTCCGGGGAGGCGTCCGCGGCGGAGGCGCCTGGGGCTTGGACGGCCAGTGCGGCGGCGACGGTGACAGCGACGGCGGCGACCAGGGATCCGCGCAGGCGCGGGGAACTGCGGAGGAGCACGGAACTGTGGAGGAGCGGAGATCTGCGGATGCGCTTGCTCAACGTGCGTCCTTCTCGCGGCTGCCGGGGCGCACTCAGGAGAGCATGGCGGTGCGGATGGGGCGGGTTGCCCAGCAGCGTGTCGCCGCCGAGGTCACTCGGCCGCCCACAACCCCCGTACGTGTCCGAGGTGGCGGGTCATGACGGCCCGTACCGCCTCCTCGTCGCGGGCGATGAGCGCGTCGAGGATGTCCAGGTGCTCCGCGGCGGAGGCCTCCAGTCGGCCCGCCTTCACCAGCGCGTGCAGGCCGTAGAGGCGGGAGCGCTTGCGGAGGTCGCGGACCACCTCGACCAGATGGTCGTTGCCCGCGAGGGCGAGTAGGCCGAGGTGGAAGCGCATGTCCGCCTCGACGTGCGCGATCAGGTCACCGGTCGCAGCCGCCGTGACGCTCTCCTGGGCGGCCGGGCGCAGTGCCTCCAGGGCTGCGGGGTCGGCGGTGGCGGCGAGCGACACGGTCGTGGGGATCTCGATGAGCGAGCGGATGTGCGTGTACTCGTCGAGCTGCTTCTCGGACACGGCGGTGACCCGGAAGCCCTTGTTGGGCACGGTGTCGACCAGGCCCTCCTTGGCGAGGTCGAGCATGGCCTCGCGGACGGGCGTGGCCGAGACACCGAAGCGGGCGGCGAGGGCCGGCGCGGAGTACACCTCGCCCGGACGCAGTTCCCCGGCGATGAGGGCGGCCCGCAGCGCGTCCGCGACACGCTCGCGGTAGCTGGGCTTCTTGCCGCCCAGCGAGGGCAGGGCGGGGGCGCTGGCGCGCTGGGCGGGCATCGGGGATTTCCTTGTCGTGGTCGTGGGCTTCAGAGGACGAAGCCCGCCGGGAACGGGTCGGTGGGGTCGAGCAGATACTGGGCCGTGCCGGTCACCCAGGCCCGCCCGGTGAAGCTTGGCAGGACGGCCGGGATCCCGGCGACCTCGGTGGTGTCGAGGAGCCGGCCGGTGAAGTGGGTACCGATGAAGGACTCGTTCAAGAACTCGGTGTTCAGGGGGAGTTCGCCGCGGGCATGCAGCTGCGCCATGCGCGCGGAGGTGCCTGTACCGCAGGGTGATCGGTCGAACCAGCCGGGGTGGATGGCCATCGCGTGCCGCGAGTGCCGGGCCGTCGAGCCCGGAGCGGTGAGCTGCACATGATGACAGCCCCGGATGGACGGATCCTCGGGATGGACGGGCTCCCCCTCCGCGTCGATGGCGTCCATCAGCGAGAGCCCGGCCGCGAGGATGTCGTCCTTGCGCGCCCGGTCGAAGGGCAGCCCGAACTGGTCGAGCGGCAGGATCGCGTAGAAGTTGCCGCCGTACGCCAGGTCGTAGGTCACCGTCCGCCCGTCGGCGAGCTGGATCTTGCGGTCCAGGGCGACGGAGAAGGACGGCACGTTCCTGAGCGTGACCGCCTTGGCGGCACCGTCCTCCACCGCCACCTCTGCGACGACGAGTCCCGCCGGGGTGTCGAGGCGGATGGTGGTCACCGGCTCGACGACCTCGACCATGCCGGTCTCCACGAGGACGGTCGCGACCCCGATGGTCCCGTGCCCGCACATCGGGAGATAGCCCGACACCTCGATGTAGATGACCCCGTAGTCGCAGTCGGGCCGGGTCGGCGGCTGCAGGATCGCACCGCTCATGGCCGAGTGCCCGCGCGGCTCGTTCATCAGCAACTGCTTGATGTCGTCCCGGTGTTCACGGAAATACAGCCGCCGCTCGTTCATGGTCGCGCCCGGGACCGTGCCGATGCCGCCGGTGATCACACGGGTCGGCATGCCCTCGGTGTGCGAGTCGACGGCGTGCAGGACGAGTTTGCTGCGCATGGGTCTCCCTGGGGGTGAGGTCTCCCGCGAGTTCGCGATCGCCGGTGTGTCGCTGGTGTACCGCCGCCGGTGTGTCGCTGGTGTACCGCCGCCGGTGTATCGCCGGTGTGGTGGGACGGGCTCAGGCGAGCCCGGCAGCGACGGCCCGTTCGGTGGCCTCGCGCACGGCCTGCTCCTGCTCGGGAAGGAGCGGCACGCGCGGCGCCCGTACGGGACCGCCGTGCCGCCCCACGATGTCCATCGACAACTTGATGGCCTGCACGAACTCGGTCTTCGAGTCCCAGCGCAGCAGGGGGTGCAGCTGGCGGTAGAGCTTGCCCGCGGTGTCCAGGTCTCCCGCGACGGCGGCGCGGTACAGCGCGACGGACGCGGCGGGCAGCGCGTTCGGGTAACCGGCCACCCAGCCCTTGGCTCCCGCAACCGCCAGTTCCAGCAGCACGTCGTCGGCACCGATCAACAGGTCGAGTTCCGGGGCGAGTTCGGCGATGCGGTAGGCACGGCGTACGTCACCGGAGAACTCCTTGACCCCGTGGATGTACCCCTCGCCGTGCAGCTTCGCGAGCAGCTCGGGCACGAGGTCGACCTTGGTGTCGATGGGGTTGTTGTACGCGACGACCGGCACGCCTGCCTTCGCGACCTCCGCGTAGTGGGCGAGGACCGAGCGCTCGTCGGCGCGGTAGGCGTTCGGCGGCAGCAGCATCACGGAGGCGCAGCCCGCGTCGCGTGCCTGCTCGGCCCAGCGGCGGGCCTCGGCGGATCCGTACGCGGCCACGCCAGGCATCACACGCTGCCCGCCGATCGCGGCCACGGCGGTCTCGACGACCTTGGACCGCTCCTCCGGGGTGAGCACCTGGTACTCGCCGAGCGAGCCGTTCGGTACGACCCCGTCGCAGCCGTTCTCGACGAGCCACGTGCAGTGCTCCGCGTACTTGTCGAGGTTGACGGAGAGGTCGTCGTTCAGCGGGAGGGCGGTGGCGACGAGGACGCCGCGCCAGGGCCGGTTGTCGGTGGTGGTGTCGTCAGTCATGAGGGGTCCCATCCAGTCTCGGTAGAGCATGACGTGTCATGCGGGTTCGCCGGGTTCACTCGCGAGCACCCCGAGGGGCACCGGCCGGGCGAACGGCCGTCGGGAGGGCGTCTCCGGACAGCGCGCGAGCCCCGCGACCGCCGGGCCGCACATCCGCCCCTGGCACCAGCCCATCCCGGCCCGGGTCAGCAGTTTCACGGTGCGTACGTCCCCGGCGCCGAGCTCGTCGACGGCCTCCCGGATCGCGGAGGCGGGCACCTCCTCGCACCGGCACACGACGGTGTCGTCGGTGACCTGCTCGGTCCAATGGGCGGGCGGGGCACAGACTGTGTCGACGGCGGCGAAGAACTCCCGCAGCCCGGCACGCGCCTTGGCGGCCGATGCGTACGAACTCCTGTCGGGTGTACGGGAGTTGAGTCGGGCCGCGATGGACAGTCCGGCGATCCTGCCCTCGGCCGACGCGAGCGCCGCGCCACCGATCCCCGTGGTCTCGCCGGCGGCCCAGACGCCGGGCACCTCGGTGCGCTGTTCGTCGTCCACGGCGACGTCGACCCCGTCGAGACGGCAACCGAGCGCTTCGGCGAGGTCGGTGTGCGGGAGCATGCCGTGGCCGACGGCGAGGGTGTCGCAGGGGACGTGCCGGCCTGTTCCCGGCCTGACCCGCCCGTCACCGTCCAGGGCGGCGACGGTGACGGCTTCGAGTCGGCCGGTGCCGTGTCCGGCGACGACCGTGCTGCGGACCTGGGCCCTGACACGGTGGCGGGCCAACTCGGCCGCGTACCGGGCGCCTTCAGCGAGTTTCGCGGGATGGGCGGCGAGCACGCGGGCCTGCCGGGCGAGGTTCCGGGGATCGGCGGACTCCACCAGGGCCGCGACCTTCGCCCCGGCCGAGGCGAGCCCGACGGCCACGGGCAGCAGCAACGGCCCGGTCCCGGCCACCACGGCGGTACGGCCCGGCAGCACGAGCCCGCCCTTGAGCATGGCCTGCGCCCCACCGGCGGTCACCACTCCGGGGAGGGTCCAGCCGGGAAAGGGGAGCACCTTCTCGTACCCACCGGTGGCGAGCAGCACAGCGTCCGCGTGAACGGTGACAGGCTCTTCCTGCCCGGGCCCGAGGAGAGCGTGAACGGCGAAGGACCCGAAGCCTTCAGCGGTGTCGTCGGCGGTGGCGGTGCCGGACTGCCGCTCCACGAACCACACATGATGATCCGTCAGGTGACTGACGCGGCCTGCAGCGACATGCGCCGCGAGTCCGTCCCGAAGCCGTTCCCAGGTACGCCACTGGTGATGCAGCGCTTGCGGACGGCGGGCCCCGAGCCCCGGGGCGGTCTGGCGGTAGAACTGCCCGCCCGCCTGCGGGGCGGAGTCGACCAGGGTCACCCGCACACCGCGAGCCGCGGCGGCGAGGGCGGCCGTGAGCCCGGCGGGCCCCGCGCCGATCACCGCAAGGCGGCGTCGTTCAGTCATGGTGACCGGTCCCTTCCTGTGTGCGAATCACGTCTCCGGCCTCGGCCGGGACCAGACAAGCCCGTTGGTTCACCCGCCCGTTGACGCTCACCAGACAGTCGAAGCACACCCCGATGGCACAGAAGACACCGCGCGGCTCGCCGCTCCCCCGGGTCGTACGCCAGGACGTGATGCCCGCCGACCAGAGCGCGGCGGCGATCGTCCGACCGGGCAGGACGGCGATCTCCCGGTCGTCGAAGGTGACGGTGAAGGCGGGCCCGGGCCGGGCGTCGACCAGGTCGAGCGGAGTGCGGGGCGTCACGGAGCCTCCTCGGTCACCGGATCCGGAAAGCGGTCGGGGCGGAACGGCGCGAGGTCCAGGTCGGGGGCCTTCTCCGTCAGCACCTGGGCGATCAAGTGGCCCGTCCCGGTGGCGAGTCCGATGCCCGCGCCCTCGTGCCCACACGCGTGGAAGAGCCCGGGTACGCGTGCGTCGGGCCCGATCGCGGGCAGATGGTCGGGCATGTACGGCCGGAAGCCGAGGTAGGCGCGCATGGCCCTGACCTCGGCCAGGAAGGGGATCAGCCGGGTCGCCCCCGCCGCGAGCGCCCGGGCGACGGGCAGGGAGAAGGAGCGGTCGAAGCCGACCCGTTCCCGGCTCGCCCCGATCAGTACCGGTCCCGCCGCCGTGCCCTCGACCACCGGGGAGGTCTGCAGCGCGGCCGAGTCGCTGGCCACGTCGGCCACGTAGTCGGCGGCGTACACCTTGTGCCGCACCCGGCGGGGCAGCGGCTCGGTGACCAGGACGAAGCCGCGCCGGGGCAGCACGGGCAGGGACACCCCGGCCAGCGCGGCCAGTTCCCCGCCCCAGGTCCCGGCGGCGTTGACGACGGTGGGCGCGTGGACATCGCCGTGCGAGGTACGGACTCCACGCACCGCCCCCGCCACCGTGCGCAGCACCTCCGTGACCGTCCACCCGGTCCGCAACTCGGCACCGGCCGCGCGGGCGAGCCGTACGAGATGGGCGGCGGCCAGTGTCGGCATCACCTGGGCGTCCTGCGGATAGAGGACCCCGCCCGCGAGCCCCTTCGCCAAGTAGGGCTCCAGATCGTGGAGTTCACCGGCGGCGACGGACACGGCCTCCACTCCGGCGGAGCGCTGGCCGACGGCGAACTGTTCCAGCGCCGCGAGCCCCTCAGGTGCGGACGCCACGACGACCCCGCCCTTGGCCTCGTACTCGACGGCCCCGGCCACTCCGGTCTCGGCGGCGAGATCGGCCCACAACCGCCCGGAGAGCAGGGCGAGTTCGAGCTCGGGCCCCGGTTCCTTGTCCGAGACGAGCAGGTTCCCCTCCCCCGCCCCGGTCGTACCCCCGGCCACCGGCCCCCGGTCCACCAGCACGACACTCAGCCCCGCCCGAACCGCGTACAAAGCACTGGCCGCCCCGACCATTCCGGCCCCGACGACCACAACATCGCAGGTCAGCGACTTGGTCACGCCAGTACTATGTCACATACCTCTGTATGGGCCAAGGGTGCCCGGGCCGCGCCGCCACGGCGGCGGGCAGCCCCTATCGGACCCCGGTCACCACGGGCCCCGATAGGGGCGCGGGGCTGCGACGTCGTGCGGCTCCGCCACGTGGGCGCAACCTGCACCCGCACACCCGCACCCGCCACGCAGCCCCGGACTGTCAGCCGCGCCCCACCACAACCCACTTCGACGGCAACTCGATCCGCGTCCCGTCCGCGAGATACTCGGTCGTCACAAGCGGCAACTCCCCACTGGCCAGAACGGCGAGCCCCGCAGCCCGCAGATACTCGGGCACGGCGGCGTCAGCCACTTCCCCCGGCGCGATCCCATGCCGGAACACGGGCGCGAGCTTGGCCGGAGGACCGCCCGGGCCCTGGGCAAGATCCCGCAGAATCGGCCCCGCCGCCTCCGCGGGCTCGACAAGAAAGGCACGCCCCCGGTCGCCGACAAGCGTGGCGAGCCCGTCCACCACCGGCTGCCGATCGTCCCGCTCGCACTGATGCAGAACGCCCCGCATATAGACGTTCGCGTCACCGAGTTCCGCGTGCAGCGTCTCGGCCTCGACCTTCTCGGCCGCGTCGAACAGCCGGTAGGAGGCCTGCCCCGCCGGGTCCGCGAGCCGGGCGTGATCGAGGGCGGCAGCCGAGAGGTCGGCACCGATGACATGCGGATAGCGGTCGGCGAGGAACCGGGTCTGGGTCCCGTTGCCGCATCCGAGGTCCACGAGAGGCAGGCCGGGAGCCGCCAAGTACGGTTCGAGGAGCCCGAGATGGATCCCGACCGTGACCGCGGGCTCGGCGTCCCAGAAGACGGCCCCCTGCTCGCCGGGGGCCTCACTCCAGAAGCCCTCCCAGGCCTCTCTGTACCGAGTCGTCACACTCATGAAAGCTCCCCAGGACGCTACCGCGGACCGCCGAAAAGTGACGGGCAGTCCGGTTTATCGCGCCGGGAGTGAACCGACAAGCACGCGGCGCACACCTTCACCGCTCATTCGACGGCCGCACGCCGATGTGCGCCCCGCGTGCCTCTCGCTCCCCAGGAGCCGGCAGCGGTGGCCCGGGCCAGCAAGGCCGACAGGGCTAGCGGCGTGGCAAGGTCAACTCGAACCACACCGTCTTGCCGGAGCTCGTCCGGCTGGTCCCCCACTCCCGCGCCAGCGTGCTGACCACATGCATCCCGCGCCCGAACTCGTCGAGCCGGCGCACGCTGAGCAGCGTCGGCAGGGTGTGGTCGTCGTCGTCCACCTCGCACAGCAGTGTCTCGCCCCGGACGAGCCGCAGCTCGATCGGCCGGCTGTGGGAGTGCCGTACGGCGTTGGTGACGAGTTCGCTGACCATCAACTCGGTCGGGTCGACAAGGGAGTTCAGACCCCACGCGTGGAGCTGTTCGCGGACCGCGGCGCGCGCCCTGGCGACCTCCGTCCGGTCGTGGCCGATCCGCCACCGGGCGACGTCCTCGGGCTCGATGCCGTTGAGCCGGGCCATCAGGAGCGCCACGTCGTCCTTGCGGCCGCCGCGGGTGTTGAGGGCGCGGATGATGGTGTCGCAGGCGTCGTCCATGGAAGCGGCCGGGTGCGCGGCGGACTCGCAGAGCGTGGCGAGTCCGACACCGATGTCCTCACCGCGGACCTCGACCAGGCCGTCGGTGCACATCACGAGCCGGTCGCCGGGCGCCACTTGGACCCGTACGGACTCGAAGGGCACCCCGCCGACGCCGATGGGCGCGCCCGTCGGCAGGTCGAGCAGATCGCTGCGACCGCCCTCGGCGCGGACCAACACCGGTGGGATATGGCCCGCGTTGGCCATCTGCAACTCGCTCTTGATGGGGTCGTACACCGCGTACAGGCAGGTCGCGAGGTAGTGCTCGCCGAGACGCTGCGCCAAGTCGTCGAGGTTGCGCAGGAGTTGGGCGGGCGGCAGATCGAGGGCCGCCATGGTCTGTACTGCGGTGCGCAACTGGCCCATCATCGCGGCCGAGTTGAGCCCGTGCCCCATCACGTCGCCGACGACGAGCGCGGTCCGTGACCCGGGGAGTTTGACCGAGTCGAACCAGTCGCCGCCGACCCGCCCCAGCAGCGTGCCCGGCAGATAGCGGGTCGCGATGTCGCAGCCCGCCATGCGCGGCGCGATGTGCGGCAGCATGCTGTCCTGGAGGGTGTCGGCGACGCTCTCCTGGTACGTGTACATCCGGGCGTTGTCGAGTACGAGCCCGGCGCGGGCGGCGAGTTCGGCGCCGGTGACGCGGTCCATGTCGTTGAACTCGACGCGCTCCGGGTGCCGCAGCAGGATCATGAAGCCGAGGACCACGTTGCGGGCCTTGAGGGGCACGACCAGCATGGAGCGGCCCGTGATGAGGGGCCGGATGTCGCGCTTCTCGAACTGCGCAGCGATCATGTGCCCCATCTGCTCGCTGATGCGGGGCACCAGGACGGGGTCGCCGGTGGTCATGCACTGGAAGAACGGGGTGTGGGCCGGGAACGGCATGGCCTCGCCGACCGGCACGACGTCGTCCCAGCGGCCCGGCTCGTCCGTGTGCTCCAGGGCGACCCGGTGCCACATGGTGGTGGTGTCGGGCACACCCTCGGGGAAGCCCTCACCTGCGACGACCTGTTCGCGGAGATAGGTGCCGGCCACGTCGGTGAAGCGCGGGACCACGGCCCGGCTGACCTCGACGATGGTGCGGGACAGGTCGAGCGAGGTGCCGATGCGCCCGCTGACCTCGTTCAGGAATTCCAGGCGTTCACGGACGGCGGCGTATTCGAGGTTCTCGACCTCGTCGGCTTCGCCCTGCGGCAGGGGTGCGCCGGCCGCGGCGGCGGCGGCCGCCCGCTCCTGACGCGCCTTGCGCTCTGCGCGCCGGGGCACGCCCCAGTCGGGAGTGACGGGCACTCGGTCGTTCTGGCTGAACTCCAGGACGGGATAACCCAGTTCGAGGACCTGGGAGACGATGCGGGCACTCTCGCCGACGCTCATGCTGGGCAGGATCTCGGGCAGCCTGCGGGCCAGTTCCTCGGCGCCGGGGAAGTCGGTGTGCAGCGCGAACCCGGGTGCGATGCGCTCCACGGCCGGCCCCGCGCCGGTGTCCTCGTGGCGCAGCCCGGCCGCGTCGGCGGCGAGCACCAGCAGCCGCTCGGGCCCCGGGCCCACCAGCGGATACGCCCACCACAGCACATCGATCCGGGCGCTGTCGGGCGCCGACAACCGCGCGCGCCCCGCCGCCGGATAGGACAGCCGCCCGTCCAGGGAGGACTCCAGGTCGGGCCCGAGACCGTCGTACGCCGAGTACGCCCCGTAGGGAGCGGTCTCGTCGTCATCGGGCAGGGCGCCGGACACGGGCAGCAGATCGACGGCGGGCCGTCCGACCGCCTCGTCCCTGGCGGCCCCGAACAGCCGCCGGGCGCCCCGGCTCCAGTGCGAGACCAGACCTTCGCGGTCGACGACCACCACGGCCAACGGAATCCGGCCCGCCGCGACCCCGTTACCGCCCGCACGGCCGTGAGCTGTGCCCATCTCGGTGCCACGGTCCATGGCCCAGGCCCTCTCTCCCCACGGTCCGCAAGATCTGTAACCAGCACAACCACGGTACGTCCGCGCGTGGTTGCCATGTGTGGCATTGAGGGAATTGGCACCGGCGCACACCAGCGCCCCGATAGGGGCGCGGGGCTGTGACATTGCGCGGCTCCGCCGCGTGGGCGCGCGCCCAGCCCCCACCTGCCCGCAGCCGACGAACAGCCCTCAGTCCTCATGCCCCAACTGAAGATCCCGCTCGGTCCGCCCACCCCCGGCCACCTGCAGAACGGTGGCCACCGGCGGGTACCCAGCGGCAATCACCGTGTACTCCCCCGAAGAAAGATCAACGAACCGGAACGTTCCGTCACCCCCGGTGGTCAACGTGTCCACCACGTTCCCCGCGGCATCGAGCAGCGTCACCCGCGCGTCCTCGACCGGCCGCCCCCCACTGGCCCGCACAGTCCCCCGAAGCACCGCGCCACCGGCGAGTTCGACATCCTGGCGAGTCTCCCGGGCGGCCTGCACACTCACCGGCAGTGCGGCGGGCCGAAAGGCCGGCGCACTCGCGGCCAACGTGTACTCCCCGGCCACCAACTCCGTGATGACGTAACCCCCTTCACGCCCGCTGCGGGTCGTGGCGACCACCTCACCGTGCACGTTGGTGAGCGTGACGATCGCGTCCCGTACGGGCGTCCCGTCGGCCGTCACCACGCTCCCGGCCAGCCGTCCGGCGCCGCCGAGGACGACGTCCAGCTCGACCGGCCGCTCCCCGACGGTGACACTGACGGCCTGCGGCTGATGCCCGCCGGCCGCGGCGATGAGGACGTACGACCCCGCGCCGGGCGTCGACAGCGCGTACCGTCCGTCGTCCCCGCTCGCGCCCCGCCCGATCTGCTGTCCCGCGACGTCGATGAGAGTGAGCGCGGCGCGGGGCACGACGGTGCCGTCGGGATGCTGGACGGTGCCGCAGACGGGCACCCCGGCGGCGTACGAACGAGCCTGCGGGACCGCGGAGTTGTAGGACGCGGTGGTCTCGGGGGCGGCAGGGGTGTGGTGGGACACCAGCGGTTTCTCCTTGAGGAAGAAGGCGACGAGCAGGCCCAGGACGAGCACCGGCACCAGGTAGAGGAAGATCCGCGGCATGGCGTCGGCGTAGGCCGTGATGTAGCCGTCGCGAAGCTCGGCGGGCAGTGCGTGGACGAGCTGCGGGGTGATGGACTCGGGGTCGGGCAGGCCGGCCCCGGCGGGCAGCCGTTCGGCGAGGGAGTCGGCGAGCCGGTCGGCGAAGAGCGTGCCGAAGAGCGCGGCGCCGACGCTGCCGCCGATCTGCCGGAAGTAGTTGTTGGCGCTGGTCGCGGTGCCGAGGTCGCGGGGGTCCACGGAGTTCTGCACGGCGAGGATCAGTACGGGCATGACCAGGCCGATCCCGGCGCCGAGCACGGCCATCCAGATGCTGTAGTGCAGCCGGGGCGTGTCGACCTCCAGCCGCGACAGGAGCCACATGCCGAGGACGGAGAGGAAGCCGCCGAGGATCGGGTAGATCTTGTAGTGGCCGCTGCGGCTGATGAGTTGGCCCGCGACGACCGAGGCTCCGACGATGCCGGCCATCATCGGGAGCATGAGCAGGCCGGACTCGGTGGCGCTGGCGCCGTCGACCATCTGCAGGTACGTGGGCAGATAGCTCGCCGCTCCGAAGAGGGCGACCCCGACGATCACGCCCACCAGGGCGGTGCCGTTGAAGACCCCGTCGCGGAACAGCCGCAGGGGCATGAGGGGTTCGGCCGCGAAGTGCTCGGCGACGAGGAACAAGACAGTCGCGGCGACGGCTCCGACCCCGAGCCCGAGGATGACGCGCGAGTCCCACGCGTGCTGGGTTCCGCCCCAACTGGTCAGCAGGACCAGGCAGGTCGAGGCGGCGGCCAGCAGCAGGGCGCCGAGGACGTCGAGACGGGGCCGGGCGGTCGGCTTCGGCAGTTTGAGCACTACGGTGACGACGGCGAGCGTGACCAGGCCGAAGGGCACGTTGACGTAGAAGCACCAGCGCCAGGAGAGGTGGTCGGTGAAGTAGCCGCCGAGCAGCGGTCCCGCGACCGACGCGAGGCCGAAGGCGGCACCGATCAGGCCCATGAAACGGCCGCGTTCCCGGGGCGGCACGATGTCCGCGATGATCGCCTGCACGCCGATCATGAGTCCGCCGGCGCCGACGCCCTGGAGTGCGCGGAAGGCGATCAACTGGTCCATGGTGCGCGACCGTCCGGCCAGCGCGGAGCCGATCACGAAGACGACGATCGCGAACTGGAAGACGCCCTTGCGACCGTAGAGGTCGCCGAACTTGCCGTAGACGGGCAGTCCGACGGTGGCCGTGAGCAGATACGCGGTGATCGCCCAGGACATCCTGTCCAGGCCGTGCAGCTCCCCGACGATCTTCGGGAGGGCGGTGGCGACGATCATCTGCTCCAGCGCGGCGAGCAGCAGCGCGAGCATCAGCGCGAAGAACACCGTCCGCACGCGGGCCGGGCTGAGCGTCTCGAACCGCGTTGGTTCCGGCGGCCCTTGGGGTGTGTCAGGTGCCGGGGCCGAAACGCCGCGTTCGCTCGCCGCCAGAGTCGTCCCGCCCACGTGCTGCTCCCCTCGTCGCGCCTGCGCGGCCCATTTCTCGCATTACGCGACAACTGGGAGCAAGCGCGACGAGTCGCCCGTCAGTGGGGCTCAGCAGGCGTAATGGCCGGTGGGAGCCCTACGGCGCACGACGGAGCCATACCGAAAACCACTCGAAACGGTGAGCGTGAGAATCGCCCGGCCGAGCGCCTCCTGGCGCCGGCCGGAACTGTCCGTGAGGGCTACTTCTCCACCTCGGTGGCGAGCTTCGCCAGCACCTCGTCGTAGATCCGCCCGAGGCCCTTGGGCGCGAAGGTCTTCTCGAAGAAGCCGCCGATGCCGCCCGCGCCGTTCCACACCGAGGTCACGACGACGCGGGACTTGCCCTCGCCGGCCGGGGTGACCCGCCAGGTGGTCACCATCGAGGAGTTGCGGTCCTTCTCGACGAGTTCGCCGTCGGTCGGCTCGCTCACCTCCAGCAGGCAGTCGCGGACGCGCTTGCTGGTGGCCTGGAGCTTCCAGTGGACGAGGCTGCCCTCTCCGTCGCCGCCCTCGCGCACCTCGTACTCACTGAAGTGCTCGCTCAGGACCTTCGGACGCGTGCCGGTGTAGTCGGCCAGCGCGTCGAACACGTCGTCGGGCTGAGCCGCTACGACTCGCTCAGTGGTGGCCTCGACCTGCGCCATTGCGTTCCTCCAGCACTCGGGATCTCGGGGGTCAGCGCTCAGCCAACCATCAGGCGGTCGAGCCGCCCAAATCGGGGTCCCCTCAAGGCCCCGGAGCCTCGGACGCCACGCCCGTCGAAAGTGAGTTCGCACGATCAAGGGAACATGTGTTCTATTCTGTGTCCAGTGCTACCGAGGAGGCGTCATGCGCTGGGAGAACCTCACAGTGGAGTCCGGCGGCAACCTGCCGAGGGACGCCGCGCTGTTCGGCGCGGACGCGGTGACCACACGTACGTTCGACACCCCGGAGTTCCGTGGAATCACGTTCCACGAGATCCGGGCCAAGTCGATCGTGAACCGGGTGCCGGGCGCCTCGCGCATGCCCTTCGAGTGGACGGTCAACCCCTATCGGGGGTGCACGCACGCGTGTGTCTACTGTTTCGCCCGCAAGACCCACAGCTATCTGGACCTCGACACGGGCCTCGGCTTCGACAGCCAGATCGTGGTGAAGGTGAACGCGCCGGAACTGCTGCGACGGCACCTAGGCTCGCGGCGCTGGCTCGGCGACCACATAGCGATGGGCACGAACGTGGACTGCTACCAGCGCGCCGAGGGCCGCTACCAGCTGATGCCCGGCATCATCGCGGCCCTGCGCGACCACGCGAACCCCTTCTCGATCCTCACCAAGGGCACGCTGATCCTGCGTGACCTCGACCTCCTGAAGCAGGCGGCCGCGGTGACCGAGGTCGGGATCTCCGTCTCGGTGGGCTTCACCGACCACGAGCTGTGGCGGACCGTGGAGCCGGGCACGCCCGCCCCCGAGCGCCGCCTCGACGCCGTCCGCACGCTGAGCGAGCACGGCATCGACTGCGGGGTCCTGATGGCCCCGGTGATCCCCTTCCTGGGCGACGACCCGTCCCAGCTGCGCGCGACTGTACGGGCGATCGCGGCCTCCGGCGCCACCTCGGTCACCCCGCTCGTGCTGCATCTGCGGCCGGGGGCGCGCGAGTGGTTCATGAGCTGGCTGGCACACCACCACCCGTATCTGGTGCGCCGCTACGAGCGGCTGTACGCGGAGGGCGCCTACGCCCCGAAGTGGTACCAGCGCCGGATCACCCGTCAGGTCCACGAACTGGCCGAGGAGTACGGGATAGGCCCCACGCGCGCGGGGATGCCGCGCAGGATCCCGGCACCCGCCGAACCGGCCCTCCCGGAGCCGACCCAGCTCACCCTTCTCTGACCTGCACCGCCTTTCTCCGACCGGCACCGCTCTTCTCCGACCGACACCGCCATCAGCTCCGACCAGCGCTTCTCAGCTGCATCCGGGCGCATCGCGCGGCCCGATCGGGTCAAACTCTTGTCAGAATCGGTCCTTCCGGGCGCCCGCGCCGGAACGATACGGCGAAGGCCGTGGCGTGCACGGCCCACACCCTCCGTCCTGGGAGGTCCGATGCTGCATCTCCCCGGGGGACCCCCGGACCCCCGGCCCGAGGATCAGGCCAGAATCCCTGCCCGGAACATCCATGCGAGGCGATTCATCGTGAACCGACGCGCAGCCGCTCTGTGCGGTGCCGCCGCAGTGGTGGCCGGAATGATCACCGCGATCCCGGTCGGTGCGAGCGCCGACTCCGCGACCGCACCACGCACCACGCTCTCCGCCGACCCGGCGAAGCTCACCTGGAAGAAGTGCGGCACCACCGCCTATCCGACGCTCCAGTGCGCGTCACTGAAGGTGCCGCTCGACCACACGCACCCGCACGGCGAGCGCATCACACTCGCGCTGTCCCGGGTGCCGCACACCGCGAAGAAGTCCCAGGGACCGCTCCTGGTGAACCCGGGCGGCCCCGGCGGCAGCGGTCTCACGCTCGCCGGCTTCGTCGCGGCCACGCTGCCGAAGGCGGTGGCCTCGCAGTACGACGTCATCGGCTTCGACCCGCGCGGCGTCGGCGCCAGCAAGCCCGCCCCCAACTGCAAGCCGGGGCACTTCAAGCCCGTACGCCCCGACTCGCTGCCGAGCACCCCCGCCCTGGAGAAGGCCAACCTCGACAGGGTCAAGTCCTTCGCCAAGGCGTGCGGCGCGAAGTACGGGAAGCTGCTGCCGTACCTCGACACCGTGAGCGCCGTCCAGGACATGGACGCGATCCGGCACGCGCTCGGCGCCAAGAAGATCAACTACTTCGGGTACTCGTACGGCACCTACCTGGGCGCCGTCTACGCGAAGCTCCACCCGGACCGCGTACGGCGCATGGTGCTCGACTCCATCGTCGATCCCACCGGTGTCTGGTACCAGGACAACCTCGCGCAGGACCACGCCTTCAACGACCGTCACCGGGCCTTCATGGCCTGGGTCGCCAAGAACAACGCGAAGTACCGGCTCGGCACCGATCCGGAGAGGATCGAGGCCAAGTGGTACGCGATGAGGGCAGCCCTGGCGAAGAAGCCCGCGGACAAGACGGTGGGCGCCTCCGAACTGGAGGACACGTTCGCCCCCGGCGGTTACTACAACGGCTACTGGCCGTATCTCGCCGAGGCGTTCGCGGCCTTCGTCAACGACAAGAACGACGACCCGCTGGTCGAGGCGTACCGGAACTTCGGTGCCGTCGACGCCGCGGGCGACAACAGCTACAGCATCTACACCTCGGTGCAGTGCCGTGACGCGTCCTGGCCTCGCGACTGGGAGAAGTGGCGCGAGGACAACTGGGAGGCGTACGAGAAGGCGCCCTTCATGACCTGGAGCAACGCCTGGTACAACGCGCCGTGCGCGTTCTGGCCGACGGACTCCCTGGAGCCCGTGGACGTCTCCAACGACTCGGTGCCGCCGGTGCTGCTGTTCCAGGCGACGAACGACGCGGCCACTCCGTACGAGGGCGGTGTCATGGTCCATCATCTGCTGGGCGGCTCCAGCCTGGTGGTCGAGCAGGGCGGCGGCAACCACGGCGTCACACTGAGCGGGAACGCCTGCCTGGACAAGCACCTGGTCACGTATCTGACCGACGGCAGGGTGCCGCGCAGTGGCGGTGAGGTCGACGCGGTGTGCAAGCCGCTGCCCGACCCCAAGCCGCTGAGCAAGAAGGCCTCGGGCTCGCGCGGCGCGACGCTGCACGGGCTGCTCGGATTCCGGGGCTGAGCCCCGGCAGGTGAGCGGCGGCTTCCCGTCGGGGGCGTTGTCAGTGCCGTGGTGCAGGATTGATCCATGGCCGAACTGACGCGCATCTCCGCCCCCGACGGGGTCGCCCCCGCCACCGCGTACACCCACGTCGTCATGGGCACGGGCCGCTTCGTCGCGGTCTCGGGCCAGCTCGCGCTCGACGAGGACGGCAAGCTCGTCGGGGAGGGCGACCCGGCGGCGCAGGCCCGTCAGGTCTTCGAGAACCTGCGGCGCTGTCTCGCCGCGGCCGGGGCCACCTTCGACGACGTGGTCAAACTGACCTACTTCGTCACGGACATGGCGCACATGCCGGCCGTCCGCGCGGCCCGGGACGAGCACATATCCCCGGACCGCCTCCCGGCCGCCTCGGCCGTGCAGGTCGCCGCCCTGGTGAGCCCGGAGTTCCTGATGGAGATCGAGGCGTTCGCGCTGCTGCCCGAGTGAGCCGCGGGTATCGCCCCGGTCAGCCTCGGGTGGCGCCCGGGCGGCGATCCACGGGCCCGCGGTAATTCACGGAACCCATCCCCCACGGCCGCCTAGGGTGCCGCCATGGACGAGCACCTCCACTCCCCCTCTCCCACCCTTCGCGTCCGGGAGATGGCCCTGGCCGACTGCCCCCGCGTGGCCGAGATCCGCGTGCACGGCTGGCAGACGGCGTACAAGGGGATGATGCCGCAGGCGTACCTGGACGGACTCGACGCGGCGGAGGAAGCCAGGCGTCTGCGGGCCCGCTTCGAGCGGGCCGGTGAGGGCGTGGTGAATCTGGTCGCGGAGTGCGACGGCGATGTCGTCGGCTGGGCGTGCCACGGCCCGTACCGGGAGGGTGAAGTCCGCACGGCGGACGCCGAGTTGTACGCCATCTATGTGGACCCCGACCGGATCGCGTGCGGTGTGGGCCGCGCGCTGCTGCGGGAGTCCACCGCCCGCTGCACGACCGCTGGGCACGGCCGGATGCTGCTGTGGGTGCTCCGGGAGAACGCGAACGCGCGCCGCTTCTACGAGAAGGCCGGTTTCGCCCCGGACGGCGCGGAGGAGCCCTTCGAGGTGGAGGGTGTCGAGGTGCCGGAGGCGCGCTACGCCCGTGTGCTGGGCGGCTCCTGAGGGAGGCTCAGGTTCTGGCGGTCATGTCCTGGGGCTCACGTCGTCGGGCTCGCATCGTCGCGCTCACGTCGTCCCTGGGGCAGGCTCACGCAGAACACGGCGCCGTTCGGCCGGCCCGGCTCGTACCAGGCGTCGCCACCGTTCGCGCGGGCCAGGCTGCGGGCGATCCACAGGCCGAGGCCGGTGCCCTCGGTGGCGGCCGCCGTGGCGGGGTCGCGTCGGTAGCGCTCGAAGAGGTGCGGGACGAACGACTCGGGCACGCCCGGGCCGTGGTCCGCGACGGACAGTTCGACGCGTCCGCCGGTGGCGCGCGCCGTGATCTCCACGGGCTCCCGGCCGTAGGCGAGGGCGTTCTCCAGGTAGTTGGTGAAGATCTCGGCGAAGCCGACCCGGTCGACGCGGGCCACCAGCCGCGCCGGAACGGCCAGTCGCAGATCACGGCCGCCGGCCGCGGACTCGGCGAGCCGTTCCAGGAGGAAGTCCAGCACCGCCACCGTTTCCGGCACACCTTGCTGCCACGCGCCGTCGATGCGGGCGGCGGTAAGCAGTTTGCGGACCAGGGACTGCAGTCGGGCCGTGCGCTCGGCGATCCGCTCGACCAGTTCCGCCCGCGCCTCGTCCGTCAGATCGGGCGGGGGCTCCTTCAGTACGTGCACCAGGGCGCCCAGGGCGGCGAGCGGGTTGTGCAGTTGGTGCGCGGCCAGCGTCATGGCCTCGTACAGATCCCGCGGTCCGTCGTCAGTCATTGATGTCGCCCCCGCCGCCCCTACCCATTCCCGTCACTACTCGGGGGCTCCGCCCCCGAACCCCCGCTCCTCAAACGCCGGAGAGAGGCTGACTACCAGCCCGTCCGGCGCTTGAGGACGAGCGCGTCAGCGCGATGCGGGGGTCTGGGGGCGCAGCCCCCAGGGACAAAACGGAAAGGGGCGGCGGGGGCGGAGAACCACGCTTAGGGCCTCAACTCTGGACTGTGACAACGCCGTTGGGCCAGACACGGGGAACACATTTCCGAGTACGGCCAGGTCCCGCCGACACCGCACGGCACTACGCTCGAAAGCGCATCGCCACAACCGGCCCAGGGAGAGCCGGCCATCCGGAGGGGGAGGATCCGGGATGATCCGCGTGCTCGTGGTCGAGGACCAGCGCGCGCTGGCCGACGCCCTGGCCATCGCCATCGCGGCGCAGCCCGACCTGGACTGCGGTGACGCGGTGGGCACGGTCGACGAGGCGTTGCGGGAGGCGGCCCGTCGGCCGCCCGCCGTGGTGCTCATGGACATCCATCTGCCGGGCACGGACGGTATCGAGGGCACCCGGCTGCTGAAGGCCGCGCATCCCGCGACCCGGGTGGTCGTCCTCACCGCGGACGCGACCCCCGACCAGCTGGCCCGGGCTGTGACGGCGGGCGCCTCGGCCTTCCTCGCCAAGCACAGCGCCTTCGGGGACATCCTCACCGCGATCCGGACCACGGCCGACGGCAAGCTCCTGGTGGAGGAGTCCACGCTGGCGGCGCGGCTGCCCGAGCGGCAGTGGGAGCGGAGCGGGCTGACCCGCCGGGAGCACGAGGTGCTGGCCCTGCTCGCCCAGGGACACGGCCTCAAGGTGATCGCGGACCGGCTCGTGCTCAGCCGGCACACGGTGCGCGGGCACGTGAAGAGCGTCCTGGTGAAACTGGGCGCCCACAGCCAGCTGGAGGCCGTGGTCACGGCGACGCGCCGGGGCATCCTGCCGCGCCCGACCGCATGACACCGGAGGACGTGGAGCGGCATGTGGAGCGGCACGTAGAACGGTGAATCAGCCCATCTGAGGGGGCCGTTCGCCCCGCCTGGGGGATACCCGGGCCCCCGTCCACTGCCTATCGTGCGAAATGTGCGGCCCCGCGGACCGGGGCCGTCGGGGAGCAGGACCCGGGCCAGATGCGTGGAGATGACGGCAGGTCGGATCCCGCGGTGTTCGTCCGCCTGCCGGTCGCCCGTCTCCCGCCGGGCGAACCCCCGGCGACCCCGCCTTCTCCAAAGGCACTCGGCATCCCTCTGTTCACAAGGGCACTCCCCCGTGCCCATCCACTCCCGTCCGCGCCTATCCGCGCGGCGTCCGCTGCGCCGGCAGTCGCTTCAGCGCGCCTGCCGCCGCCTGGGCCAGCGGCGGATGGGCGAGGGCCTCGTTCAGGACGGGGCGGGCCCGCTCGTCGCCCAGGGCGCCGAGCCCGTCCACGCACGCGATGGCGACACGGCGGTACGGATCGTGCGGGCGGAACCTGCGGGCCAGGGTCGTGATCAGCGCGGGTACGGACTCGGGAGCGCGCAGCTCGACCAGGAGCCGTACCGGATGAAGCGCGTAGGCGACGCGCAGTTCGTTGGTGGCCAGGGCGGCCGCCGCGCGGGCCGTGCGCGGGTCGCCGAGCCGGGCCAGGGCGTGCGCGGCGGACACGCAGCGCTGCGGGTCGCGGTGGTTGAGCAGCAGGACGAGTGCCTCGAAGGCTCGCCGGTCCCCGGCGAGCCCGAGCCGGAAAGCGGCCAACTCCCGTGCCCAGAGCCGCTGTTCGGGTGCGATGAGCACATCGGCCAGTTCGTCCAAGTCGTCGGTCGAGGCCAGCCGCTCGTACGAGTACGACGCGGCCGCGCCCGCCTCATGCCGTAAGCGCTGGGTGAGCGATCGCAACTCTTCGTCCATATCGGCGAAGCCTATCGGCGACGTACGTCACATTCACCGGGGACTGGCGCGCTCGTTACCCACGAGTTAAGCTCAATCGAGCGAGTTACCCACTCGCTGACTTGCTCGCGGTGGCCTGGTGACGCAGCCGCCGCGGGTGCTGGTCGGTTCGGTACTTCATGTACCTCAGTACGACACGGCTCCGGGACAGGGCCGGTCGGGTCTTCCTCACCGTTTTCGTGGGCTTGCGTTCGCACCCACTCACGGCGCCGGGCGGGTGCGCTTCCGCAGCCCGGCATCACCCGCAACCTCCGCACTGCGTACGCCCGTTGGCGTATCCGAGTGCGTCCCTCAGTCGTCACTCATCCTGGAGTCCCGCGATGGCCACTCCCCTGTCCGACCCTTCCCTGTCGCTCTCCGCGTCCCCGCTCAAGACCGTCGCCGTCGTCGGCCTCGGCACGATGGGGACCGGCATCGCCGAGATCCTGGCCACGGCCGGCCGCGAGGTCGTGGGCATCGACATCAGCGAGGCCGCCGCCACTCAGGCCACCGCCGCCCTGGAGTCCGCGACCGCCCGCTCCGTGCGGCGCGGACGCCTCACCGAGCAGGAGCGCGACGACGCCCTCGCCCGCTTCGTCACCTCCACGGACCTGCGGGCCGCTGCCGACGCCGACCTGGTGATCGAAGTGGCGCCGGAGTCGTACGACATCAAGCACCAGATCTTCCGGGAGCTGGACGGCATCGTGCGCCCGGAGACGATCCTGGCGACCGGCACCAACGCGCTGTCCGTCACGCGTCTGGCCGCCGACTCGGCCCGCCCCGAGCGGGTCCTTGGCCTGCACTTCTTCAATCCGGCCCCGGCGATGAAGCTGGTCGAGGTGGTCTCGTCCGTGCTGACCGCACCGGCCGCCGTCGCCGCCGTCACGGACCTCGCCCTGGAACTCGGCAAGGAGCCCGTCGCGGTCGGCGACCGCCCCGGCTTCGTCGCCGACGGGCTGCTCTTCGGCTACCTCAACCAGGCCGCCGCGATGTACGAGGCGAAGTACGCGAGCCGCGAGGACATCGACGCCGCGATGAAGCTGGGCTGCGGCCTGCCCATGGGCCCGCTCGCCCTGCTGGACCTGATCGGCGTCGACACCGCGCGTACGGTCCTGGAGGCCATGTACGCCGAGTCGCACGACCGGCTGCACGCGCCCTCCCCCGTCCTCAAGCAGCTCAGCGAGGCGGGCCTGACCGGCCGCAAGTCGGGGCGCGGCTTCTACACGTACGACGCCCCGGGCAGCGCGACCGTCGTGCGGGACGCGCTGACTCCCCTGGAGGGCGCTTCGCCGGTGCCCGGCCGTACCGTGCGCTCGGTCGGCGTCGCGGGCTCCGGCACCATGGCGTCCGGTATCGCGGAGGTCTTCGCGAAGGCCGGGTACGAGGTCGTGCTCGCCGCGCGCAGCGAGGAGAAGGCGCAGACCGCCAAGGCCCGTATCGGCAAGTCGCTCTCGCGCTCCGTCGACAAGGGCCGGATGACCGCCGAGGCCGCCGCCGAGACGCTGGGGCGGATCACTCCGGCGGGCTCGTACGACGCCTTCGCGGACGTCGATCTGGCGCTGGAGGCGGTCGCCGAGGACCTGGAGATCAAGCGGCAGCTGTTCGCGGTGTTCGACAAGGTCTGCAAGCCGGGCGCGATCCTGGCCACCACGACCTCGTCGCTGCCCGTCGTGGCCTGTGCCCGCGCCACCTCGCGGCCGCAGGACGTGATCGGCATGCACTTCTTCAACCCGGCCCCGGCGATGAAGCTGGTCGAGGTCGTGCGTACGGTCCTGACCGCCGACGACGTGCACGCCACGGTCCGGGAGGTCTGCGCGAAGGTCCGCAAGCACCCGGTGGACTGCGGCGACCGGGCCGGTTTCATCGTGAACGCGCTGCTGTTCCCGTACCTGAACAACGCGATCAAGATGGTCGAGGAGCACTACGCGACGCTCGACGACATCGACGCCGCGATGAAGCTCGGCGGCGGCTACCCGATGGGCCCCTTCGAACTCCTCGACGTGGTCGGCCTGGACGTCTCGCTGGCCATCGAGAAGGTCCTGCACCGCGAGTTCCGTGACCCTGGCCTCGCCCCCGCGCCCCTCCTGGAGCACCTGGTGGCCGCGGGCTGCCTCGGCCGCAAGACGGGCCGCGGCTTCCGCGAATATGCCCGGCGCTGAGCCACGCGACCTCCGGGCCGGCCTCCGGCCCGGAGACGGCCCCGCGGACCGGGACCGGGACTGGGGCGGGCTGCTCGATCCGGCCGCCGCCCCCGCCCCGGTCACCGCCCCCGTCACCGTCCCGGTCCCGGTCGGGGAAAGACCCGGTCATGAGCGCCCCGCCGCGTACATGCAGTACGTTCGGGGCATGTCCCAGCCCGCCAAGTCCTCCCGTACCCCAGCCACGTCCGACGCTCCGGAGAGTGCCGCGGGCAGTCGTGCGGCCGCGCAGCGGCTCAAGATGCGCCGCGAACTGGCGGCCGCCGCGATGGAGCTGTTCGCGACCAAGGGGTACGAGGCGACGACCGTCGACGAGATCGCGGCCGCGGCCGGGGTCGCCCGGCGCACCTTCTTCCGGCACTTCCGCTCCAAGGAAGAGGCGATCTTCCCGGACCACGACGACACGTTGATCCGGGCCGAGGCGGTGCTCAACGCGGCGCCGGCGCACGAGCATCCGCTCGACACGGTGTGCCGCGGCATCAAGGAAGTCATGAAGATGTACGCGGCGAGGCCGGAGATCTCGGTGTCGCGCTACAAGCTCACCCGCGAGGTACCGACCCTGCGGGAGGCGGAGATCGCGTCCGTGGCGCGGTACGAGCGGCTGTTCACCCGCTATCTGCTGGGCCACTTCGACGAGCACGCCCACGACGACGACGCCAACGACGACCCGCTGCTCGCGGAGGTCGCCGCGTCCGCCGTGGTCACGGCCCACAACCACGTGCTGCGGCGGTGGCTGCGGGCGGGCGGCCAGGGAGACGTCGAGAGCCAGCTTGACCACGCCTTCGCGATCGTCCGGAAGACCTTCGGTACGGGGATCGGTGCCGGGCGGGAGACCGCACCGCTCTCGTCGTCCGCCTCCACCGCGTCCGTGGAGGGCGAGGTGCTGGTGACCGTGGCCCGCGTGGACGCTCCCCTGGACCAGGTGATGCGCACGATCGAGCAGGCGCTCAGGGAACGGCCGTAGCGGCACTCCGCGGAACCGCGATTCACCCGCCGCCCTCACCGAACGCCTCATCGCCGGACGAGCTCAATCTGAGCGCGTCCGGCAGTTTTTTGCCCACATTCGGGCGTTTTCGGGCCCAACCTGATCGATCATCGCTCACGTGTTACGTAAAGATTTCATCTGAGCGCAACTTCTGGCACTCCGTGCCTTGCGGAGTGACACGGCGTGCCATACGTTGAAGTGGTCCGGGCGGCCGGCGTGCAGAGATCCTTCGTACGCCGGCTGTCCCCGCAAACCGATTGGTCTGCGCGCCCGGACGCCTGCGTCACAGGCAACCTTCCGCGCCACAACGCGCTGCCGAGCACCACCCCCGCCGAACCGACGGCACTGCCTCACCCCAGCAGCAACCACCCCGACGTAACCCTCAGCGTTCCCCTCAGACGCTCATCGCCGGAGGCACCATCGTGAAGGAAATCCTGGACGCGATTCAGTCGCGGACGGCCACGTCCGCCGACTTCGCCGCACTGCCGCTCCCCGAGTCGTACCGCGCGATCACCGTGCACAAGGACGAGACCGAGATGTTCACCGGGCTCGCCACCCGCGACAAGGACCCCCGCAAGTCGATCCACCTGGACGACGTGCCGGTGCCGGAACTCGGCCCCGGCGAGGCCCTGGTGGCCGTGATGGCCTCCTCGGTCAACTACAACTCGGTGTGGACCTCGATCTTCGAGCCCATGGCGACCTTCGGGTTCCTGGAGCGCTACGGCAAGCTCAGCGACCTCACCAAGCGCCACGACCTGCCGTACCACATCATCGGCTCCGACCTGGCGGGCGTCGTGCTGCGCACCGGTCCGGGCGTGAACGCCTGGCGGCCCGGTGACGAGGTCGTCGCACACTGCCTGTCCGTCGAGCTGGAGTCCAGCGACGGGCACAACGACACGATGCTCGACCCCGAGCAGCGGATCTGGGGCTTCGAGACGAACTTCGGCGGCCTGGCGGAGATCGCACTTGTGAAGTCCAACCAGCTGATGCCCAAGCCCGACCACCTGTCGTGGGAGGAGGCCGCCGCCCCCGGTCTGGTGAACTCCACCGCGTACCGCCAGCTGGTCTCCCGCAACGGCGCCGGCATGAAGCAGGGCGACAACGTCCTCATCTGGGGCGCGAGCGGCGGACTCGGCTCGTACGCCACCCAGTTCGCGCTCGCCGGCGGCGCCAACCCCATCTGCGTGGTGTCCAGCCCCCAGAAGGCGGACATCTGCCGCGCGATGGGCGCCGACGCGATCATCGACCGCAACGCCGAGGACTACCGGTTCTGGAAGGACGAGCACCACCAGGACCCGAAGGAGTGGAAGCGCTTCGGCAAGCGCATCCGTGAGCTCACCGGCGGCGAGGACGTCGACATCGTCTTCGAGCACCCGGGCCGCGAGACCTTCGGCGCAAGCGTGTACGTCACCCGCAAGGGCGGCACGATCGTCACCTGCGCCTCGACCTCGGGCTACAACCACGAGTACGACAACCGCTACCTGTGGATGTCCCTGAAGCGGATCATCGGCTCACACTTCGCCAACTACCGCGAGGCCTGGGAGGCCAACCGGCTCATCGCGAAGGGCAAGATCCACCCGACGCTCTCCCGGGTGTACTCGCTGGAGGAGACCGGGCAGGCCGCGTACGACGTGCACCGCAACCTCCATCAGGGCAAGGTCGGAGTCCTGGCGCTGGCGCCCACCGAGGGCCTCGGTGTGCGCGACGAGGAGAAGCGCGCCCAGCACGTCGACGCCATCAACCGCTTCCGGAACATCTGAGGGCCACCCATGACTGAGCGCCAGGCGCCGCAGGCGAAGCACGAAAGGGACCGGCCGTGGCTCATGCGCACCTACGCCGGTCACTCCACGGCCGAGGCGTCCAACGAGCTGTACCGGCGCAACCTCGCCAAGGGCCAGACGGGTCTGTCGGTCGCGTTCGACCTGCCGACCCAGACCGGGTACGACCCCGACCACATCCTCGCCCGCGGCGAGGTCGGCCGGGTCGGCGTGCCGGTCTCGCACCTCGGTGACATGCGCCGGCTGTTCCAGGACATCCCCCTGGACCGGATGAACACCTCGATGACCATCAACGCCACCGCCATGTGGCTGCTGGCGCTCTACCAGGTCGTCGCCGAGGAGCAGGGTGTCGACATCACCACGCTCCAGGGCACGACCCAGAACGACATCGTGAAGGAGTACCTGTCGCGGGGGACGCACGTCTTCCCGCCGGTGCCCTCGCTCCGTCTGACGACGGACATGATCTGCTACACGGTCAACAACATCCCCAAGTGGAACCCGATCAACATCTGCAGTTACCACTTGCAGGAGGCGGGAGCCACTCCGGTCCAGGAGATCGCGTACGCGATGTCCACCGCGATCGCCGTCCTGGACGCGGTGTTCGCGTCCGGGCAGATCGCGGAGGAGCAGAAGGGCGACGTGGTCGCGCGCATCTCCTTCTTCGTGAACGCGGGCGTCCGCTTCGTCGAGGAGATGTGCAAGATGCGGGCGTTCGGCCGCATCTGGGACAGGATCACGCGCGAGCGGTACGGCATCGAGAACCCCAAGCACCGCCGCTTCCGGTACGGGGTCCAGGTCAACTCGCTCGGTCTGACCGAGGCCCAGCCGGAGAACAACATCCAGCGGATCGTGCTGGAGATGCTGGCCGTGACCCTCTCGAAGGACGCACGCGCGCGTGCCGTCCAACTCCCGGCCTGGAACGAGGCGTTGGGCCTGCCCCGGCCCTGGGACCAGCAGTGGTCACTGCGCATGCAGCAGGTACTCGCGTACGAGAGCGACCTGCTGGAGTACGCGGACATCTTCGAGGGCTCGCACGTCATCGAGGCCAAGGTCGCCCAGCTGGTCGAGGACTCGTTCGCCGAGATCGACCGGATCCAGGAGATGGGCGGCGCGATGGCGGCCGTCGAGTCGGGCTATCTGAAGTCGCAGCTCGTCTCCTCGCACGCCGAGCGCCGGGCCCGTATCGAGTCCGGTGACGAGAAGATCGTCGGCGTCAACATCTTCGAGTCGACCGAGCCGAACCCGCTCACGGCCGATCTGGACGCCGCGATCATGACGGTCGACCCGGCGGTCGAGGCCGGCGTGACCGCCGCCCTCAAGGACTGGCGCGACACCCGCTACCAGCCCCCCTTCAACCACCCGCGCCCCTGCAAGGCGCTGGAGCGGCTGAAGGAGGCCGCGAAGGGCACCGGCAACCTCATGGAGGCCACCCTGGAGTGCGCCCGTGCCGGAGTCACGACCGGCGAGTGGGCCGGTGCCCTGCGCGAGGTGTTCGGCGAGTTCCGCGCCCCGACCGGTGTCTCGTCCGCGCCCGTCGCGGTGACCGCCGAGGAGGGCTCGGCCATGTCGGAGGTCCGCCGCAAGGTGGAGCTGACCGCGAAGCACATGGGCGTCGGCAAGCTCCGCTTCCTGGTGGGCAAGCCGGGCCTGGACGGGCATTCCAACGGCGCCGAGCAGATCGCCGTACGGGCCCGTGACGCCGGCTTCGAGGTGGTCTACCAGGGCATCCGGCTCACGCCCGAGGAGATCGTGACGGCGGCCGTCGCCGAGGACGTGCACGCGGTCGGCCTGTCGATCCTCTCCGGATCGCACGCCCAGCTGGTCCCTGACGTGCTGGAACGGCTGCGTGTGGCCGGTGCCACAGACATCCCGGTGATCGCGGGTGGCATTATCCCGAATGGCGACGCCGAGGTTCTGCGGGCCGCGGGAGTGGCCGCGGTCTTCACTCCGAAGGATTTCGACATCACCGGAATCATCGGCCGGATCGTCGACGAGATCCGGAAAGCGAACAAGCTCGACCCACTGGAGGTCCCCGCATGACCAGCCCCGTCAACCGCCTTCGTCCGCGGCGCTCCTGCCTCGCCGTGCCGGGGAGCAACCCCCGCTTCCTGGAGAAGGCGCAGGGCCTCCCGGCCGACCAGGTCTTCCTGGACCTGGAGGACGCGTGCGCGCCGCTGGCCAAGCCCGAGGCGCGGCACACCATCGTCAAGTTCCTCAACGAGGGCGACTGGACGGGCAAGACGCGGGTCGTGCGTGTCAACGACTGGACGACCGAGTGGACGTACCGCGATGTCGTGACGGTGGTCGAGGGCGCCGGCCCCAACCTCGACTGCATCATGCTGCCGAAGGTCCAGGACGCCCAGCAGATCGTGGCCCTGGACCTCCTGCTCACCCAGATCGAGAAGACGATGGGCTTCGAGGTCGGCAAGATCGGCATCGAGGCGCAGATCGAGAACGCCCAGGGTCTCAACAACGTCAACGAGATCGCGACGGCCTCCCAGCGCGTCGAGACGATCATCTTCGGCCCGGCCGACTTCATGGCGTCGATCAACATGAAGTCGCTGGTCGTGGGCGAGCAGCCGCCCGGCTACCCGGCGGACGCCTACCACTACATTCTGATGAAGATCCTGATGGCCGCCCGCGCCAACAACCTCCAGGCGATCGACGGCCCCTACCTCCAGATCCGCAACATCGACGGCTACCGCGAGGTCGCCGGGCGTGCCGCCGCCCTCGGTTTCGACGGCAAGTGGGTGCTGCACCCGGGCCAGGTCGAGGCGTCCAACGAGATCTTCTCGCCCTCGCAGGAGGACTTCGACCACGCCGAGCTGATCCTTGACGCGTACGACTTCTACACGTCCGAGGCGGGCGGCAAGAAGGGCTCCGCGATGCTCGGCGACGAGATGATCGACGAGGCCAGCCGCAAGATGGCCCTCGTCATCTCCGGCAAGGGCCGGGCCGCCGGTATGGAGCGCACGTCCAAGTTCGAAGCCCCGGAGGCCTGAGCACATGCAGTTCGGACGCACCTACGAGGAGTTCGAGGTCGGCGCGGTCTACAAGCACTGGCCCGGGAAGACGGTCACCGAGTACGACGACCATCTGTTCTGTCTCCTGACCATGAACCACCACCCGCTCCACATGGACGCCAACTACGCCGAGAACACAACGGACTTCGGCAAGAACGTCGTGGTCGGCAACTACATCTACTCGCTGCTGCTGGGCATGTCCGTGCCCGACGTGTCCGGCAAGGCGATCGCCAACCTGGAGGTCGAGTCGCTGAAGCACGTCGCGCCGACCTTCCACGGCGACACGATCTACGGCGAGACCACGGTCCTCGACAAGACCCCGTCGAAGTCCAAGAACGACCGCGGAATCGTCTACGTCGAGACCAAGGGCTACAAGCAGGACGGCACGCTGGTCTGTGTGTTCCGCCGCAAGGTGATGGTCCCCACCGAGACGTACATCAAGGAGCGCGGCGGCGAACAGCCCGGGCGCCCCCAGCTCAAGGAGCAGGAGAAGTAGCCATGGCGCGACTCGCCCAGACCGCCGGTCTGACCGACATCCAGCAGGAGATCCTGTCCACCGTACGGGACTTCGTGGACAAGGAGATCATCCCGGTCGCGACCGAGCTGGAGCACCGCGACGAGTACCCGCAGCAGATCGTCGACGGGCTCAAGGAGTTGGGCCTCTTCGGCCTCATGATCCCCGAGGAGTACGGGGGTCTGGGCGAGTCGCTCCTCACCTACGCCCTGTGTGTGGAGGAGATCGCGCGCGGCTGGATGTCGGTGTCCGGCATCATCAACACCCACTTCATCGTGGCGTACATGCTCAAGCAGCACGGCACCCAGGAGCAGCGGGAGTACTTCCTGCCGCGGATGGCGGCGGGCGAGGTGCGCGGCGCGTTCTCCATGTCGGAACCGGCGCTCGGCTCGGACGTTTCGGCGATCACGTCGAAGGCTGTCAAGGACGGCGAAGAGTACGTCCTGAACGGTCAGAAGATGTGGCTGACGAACGGCGGAACGTCGACGCTCGTGGCCGTTCTGGTGAAGAGTGACGAAGGCCACCCCGAGGGCACCGCGCCCCACAAGTCGATGACGACCTTCCTGGTGGAGAAGGAACCCGGCTTCGGCGAGGTCCGCCCCGGCCTGACCATCCCCGGGAAGATCGACAAGATGGGGTACAAGGGTGTCGACACCACCGAGTTGATCATGGATGGCCTGCGCATTCCGGCCAATCGCGTGCTCGGCGGGGCCACCGGCCGAGGGTTTTACCAAATGATGGACGGCGTCGAGGTCGGCCGCGTCAACGTGGCGGCGCGTGGCTGCGGTGTCGCTCAGCGTGCGTTCGAACTGGGCGTCTCCTATGCCCAGCAGCGTCACACTTTCGGCAAACCGATCGCCCAGCACCAGGCGATCCAGTTCAAGCTGGCCGAGATGGCTACCAAGGTCGAGGCCGCCCATGCGATGATGGTGAATGCGGCACGCAAAAAGGACTCCGGGGAGCGAAACGACCTCGAGGCAGGGATGGCGAAGTACCTCGCCTCCGAGTACTGCAAAGAGGTCGTCGAGGACGCCTTCCGGATCCACGGCGGTTACGGCTTCTCCAAGGAGTACGAGATCGAGCGCCTCTACCGTGAGGCCCCGATGCTGCTCATCGGTGAAGGTACCGCCGAGATCCAGAAAATGATCATCGGACGCAGACTGCTCGAAGAGTATCGGCTGCAGGGCTAGATATACCGATTCGGGGTGTTTCATCGAGAAGAAGGTCACACCCCGTCAACGCTCTTCGGCCGCCGACTCGGCTTCCTGGCTTGCCCAGTTGTGGCCCGCGACCGGTACGATCCCGGGAAAGCCGCCGTCCCCCGTTACAGCGCGGCATCATCCGCTACGAAGGTCATCCATGCCCCACAGCCAAACCTCTGCACCACGCGACAGCCTGGCAGGCGTACGTATTGCGCGCGGAGCATCGCCGTGGCTCCTGCCGACCGTCGCCACCGCAGCACTCAGCCTGGTACGCGCGCGCAAGTCCGGCGCCGCCAAGGCCGTCGCCGTGCCCGCCACCGCGCTGGCGGCGGGCATGCTGTGGTTCTTCCGCGACCCCGAGCGCGAGATCGCCCCGGGCCGGGTCATCTCCCCGGCCGACGGTGTGGTGCAGAGCATCATGCCGTGGAAGGACGGGCGCACCCGCGTCGCGATCTTCATGAGCCCGCTGAACGTCCACGTCAACCGCGCGCCTCTCTCCGGCACGGTGACGTCGGTCGAGCACATCCCCGGCGGTTTCGTCCCGGCGTTCAACAAGGAGAGCGAGAACAACGAGCGCGTTGTCTGGCACTTCGACACCGAGCTCGGCGACATCGAGATGATCCAGATCGCCGGTGCGGTCGCGCGGCGCATCGTGCCGTACATCCCTCAGGGCACGAAGGTCGAGCAGGGCGACCGGATCGGGCTGATCCGCTTCGGGTCGCGCGTCGACATCTACCTCCCCGAGGGCGTGGAGGTCGACGTGGAGGTCGGTCAGAAGACCACGGCGGGGGTGACTCGCATTGACCGTGATTGATCCCGAGACACAGGCCGGCTGGGTGCCGGAGGCCGACGAGCTGGACGACGACGAGGAGATGCCCCTCTCTCTCCGCCTCTCAATAGCGGACACCCTCACACTCGGTAACGCCACGTGCGGCTTCATGGCGGTGTACTTCACCACCACGGGCATCCTGATCCCGCACCTCACGGGCAGCCAGGAGACGGGCATGGCGCGGCACAGTGCCGCGACCGCCGTGATCCTGATGCTGTGCGCCGCGGTCTTCGACCTGTTCGACGGCCTCGTCGCCCGTAAGCTGCGCTCCTCTCCCATGGGCGCGGAGCTGGACAACCTCTCCGACCTGATCAGCTTCGGCCTGGCGCCGGCGTACTTCGTGCTGGTCTACGGCATGGTCGCCGACGACGCGCACCAGCGGGTGGCGGCGGTGGGGGCCATCGTGGTCCTGCTGGCGGTCGTGCTGCGGCTCGCCAGATTCTCCTGCGTCACGGTCAAGGACGGCACCTTCCAGGGCATGCCCTCGCCGTTCGGCGCGCTGACCGTCGTCTCCATCGTGCTGCTCGAGCTGCCGTTCGTCGCCACGCTCATGGCGATCATCGGCACCGCGTGGCTGATGGTGAGCCGGGTCGAGTACCCGAAGCCGCGGGGGCGGCTGGCCGTGGCGATGCTCGCCTGGATCGTCACGAGCATGGCGCTGCTGGCGGCCTGGGCGTTCGACGCGCCCGGTGGTCAGCTGCTGCTCCAGACCGGGTGTGCGTTGCAGCTGGTGACCGGGGCGGTGATGCCCCTCTTCGCCACGGCTCGGAGGGTGAACAACTTCAGGGACAACCGGCGTGAGGCGCGGGCTGCGCAGCTGCCGTAGTTGTCTTTGAGCGTGTCACGAAGGGCCCCGAACCTTTTGGTTCGGGGCCCTTCGTGTGGGGTGACGTCGGGTGCGTGTGTGGGTGCGGGTGGGTGGGGGCTGGTCGCGCAGTTCCCCGCGCCCCTGAGAGCCGAGGCCGTCTCTCAGGTAGCCGGTGTGTACTCCGCCGCCACGTCCGAGGCCTCCGCGTCCCTCACCACCTTCATGCCGCCCGTCACCGTCTTGTCGGGCTGGAGGATGACGCTCTGCTTGGAGGAGGGGGCGTTCGGGTCGGTGAAGTCCTGGGGGATGCCGAAGCCCGTGTCGAGGGCGTTGATGGTGAGAAGGGCCTTGTCGACGCCCTCGCGGGTCAGGTCCTTGGACGCGCAGGCCTTCTTGAGGGCCTCTCCGAAGGCGTAGACCGCGGTCCAGCCGGCGACGACTCCGTTGTCGAGGGAGTCCTTCGGGTAGGCCGACTTGTAGTCGGCGACCAGCTTCTTGGCCTCCGGGGTGTCCGCGCCGATGGGCAGCGAGGGCGAGGCCACGTAGTAGTTCTTCATCAGGGCCGGGCCCGCCTGGGTCGCCAGGAGCTGCGGGGCGAAGGCGGAGTTGTTGCCGATGATCGGGACGTCGAAGCCGCCGGCCGCGGCGACACCGACCAGCGAGGCCGCCTGGCGCGGGCCCGCGCTGATCACGACCGCCTTGACTCCGGCCTTCTTCAGGGCGGCGACCTGGGCGGTCATGTCGTTGTCGGTCGGCTTGATCTTCTGCTCGACGACGGTCAGACCGGCCTCCTTCGCGATGTGCTTCGAGCCGACCAGCGCGCTCTCCCCGTAGTCGCCCTCGAAGTAGACGTGCCCGATCTTGTCGCCCTTCTTGATGCCCTTCTCCTTCATCAGGAAGTCGACGGCGTTGATCGTCTCGATGTCGTACGTGGATCCGATGACCCGGATGTACGGGCTGCCGAGCAGCGTCGCCGACCAGGCCTGCGGCAGGACGAGGCCCTTGTCCTGGCCGTCGATGCGCTGCTTGACCGCGGCGACGAACGGGGAGCCGATGAACTGCGTGAAGCCGAGCACCTTCGGCTCCAGCTCGGTGTACCCGGCGACGGCCTTCTGCGGGTCGTAGCCGTGGTCGCGGACGGTGAGCGCGACCTTGTAGCCGCAGACGCCGCCGTCGTCGTTCAACTGCTTCACATAGAGCTGCTGGGCCTGGGTGACGCTCTTGCCGAGGGTCGCGTACACGCCGGTCATGTCGGTGAGGACGCCGAGCGTGATGGTCTTGCCGGAGATGCCGTCGCCGGTCTTCACCCCGCCCGCGGCCGTCCCCTTGTCCTTGCTGTCACTGTCGGAGTCCTTGGCCTTTGAGCTGCACCCGGCCAGCACGAGCAGCGCGGCGAGCGCGCCTGCGGTCACCTGGGCCGCGTAAGTCGTCCTCATCGTTCCTCCCCTGGATTGGACCGTGGACCGGTCCTGACACGACGCCCGGCGGCCACCCTGACCAGGCCGCCGGGCAGGAAGAGCACCACCGCGACGACGGCGGCGCCGTAGAGGTACCGGGATGCCTCGCCCGGTGCGATCCCGCCCGTACCGGGGGCGGAGACCAGGGGCAGCGCATCGCTGTAGCGGGTCAGCAGCTGCGGCAGCAGGGACACGAACGCGGCCCCGACCACCGCCCCGGAGACCGAACCGAGCCCGCCGATGACGATCATGGCGAGGTATTCGAGCGACAGCGTGATGCCGAAGTAGTCCGGCACCGTCCGCTGGAAGACCAGGGCGAGCAGGACGCCCGCGAGGCCCGCGTACATCGAGGACAGGACGAAGACGGCGGCCCGGTAGCGGGCGACCGGGACACCGATGACACCGGCCGCGATGCGATGGTCGCGGATCGCGTTCATGGCGCGGCCGGGGCGGGAGCGCAGCACCCCGCGGGCGAAGAGCGCACCGCCGAGGAGGAGGACGAGTCCCGCGTACCAGAGCTTCTCCGCCGAGCCGAACGGCACGGCGGCGACGACGAGTTCACGGTCGTCGAAGGTGAGCCCGAAGAGGCTCAGGGGTGGTACGTCGCGGCCGTTGAAGCCGCCGGTGAGGTCGCGGGCGTTGAACAGCACGTGCTGGCCGATGAAGATCAGCGCGAGTGTGGCGATGCCCAGGTAGGCGCCGCGCAGCCGGCCCGCGATGGGGCTGAAGAGGCCGCCGGCCAGGCCCGCGACGAGGACGGCGAGAACGGCCGCGAGCCAGGTCGGCAGGCCGAGGCCGGTCAGCCCGTCACCGCCCTCGGCGGCGAACACGCAGTAGCCGTACGCGCCGACCGCGAGGAAGAAGGCGTGGCCCATGGAGAGCTGGCCCGTGGAGCCGGTGAGGAGGTTGATGCCGATCGCCCCGATCGCGGCGGCCATCGCGAACAGCCCGGCCTGGAGCCAGAACCGGTCCACGTAGAAGGGCAGGGCGAGCAGGAGGACGGCTCCGGCGGCCCAGACGTACGGACGCGCGTGGGTGGGCAGGGCAGGCCTGCGGCGGGCGGGCCGTGGCTTGTCGGCCGCCGCGTCACGCGTGAGGACCTCAGACACGGGCGAGCTCCTTCGTGCCGAACAGCCCGGCGGGCCGGATGAGCAGGATCACCGTCATCACCAGATAGGGGGCCAGGTCGCCCAACCCCCGGCCCAGGAAGGTCAGTTCACTCTGGTAGCCGGTGGCCAGGGACTCGGTGACGCCGACGAGCAGACCGCCGACGAGCGCGCCCGTCGTGGAGTCCAGGCCGCCGAGAATCGCGGCGGGGAACGCCTTGAGGGCGGCGAGCGAGGTGGCTCTCTCCAGGCCGGGTGTCGGGAAGACGGTCAGGAACAGTGCCGCCACGGCCGCGAGGCCGCCTGCCACGGCCCAGGCCCCGAGCGACACCCGGCCGAGCCGTACGCCCATCAGCGCGGCCGTCTCCGGGCTCTCGGCGGCGGCCCGCATCGCGACGCCCCAGGAGGTGTAGCGGAACGCGAGGAGGAACACGGTGATGAGCAGGGCCGCGGCCACGAAGGCGGCGATGCGTGTGTGGGCAAGGGAGATGGGGCCGATGGTGAGCACGGCGTCGCCCCACGGGTCGCCGAGGGGCAGGACGTCCGTGCCGATGCGGCGGGTCAGTTCGGTGGTGAGCAGGATGTCCACGCCGATCGTGACAATGGCCAGGACGCTGTGGTCGGACCCCCGGTAGCGGCGCATCACCAGGAACTCGACGGCCGCGCCGACCACCGCGGCTCCCGCGATCCCGACCAGCAGCGCGGGCCAGAAGCCGATGTCGTCGTGGAGGGTCGCGGTGACGTACCCGCCCGCCAACAGCAGTGACGCGTGGGCGAAGTTGACGACCTCGGTGGCCCGGAAGATGACCACGAAGCCGAGGGCGATGAGGGCGTAGACCGATCCCATCGACACGCCGTTGAGGAGGAGTTCGGCGAAGGTGCTCACGACGCGTTCTCCTCTCCCGAGCGGCGCTCCCCCAGGTAGGCGCGTACGACCGCCGGGTCGTTCTGTACGTCGGCGGGGGCGCCGTCCGCGATCAGGCGCCCGAAGTCGAGTACGGTCACCGCGTCAGCGAGCCGCATCACCACCCCCATGTCGTGTTCCACCAGGACGATCGAGATGCCGAGGCTGTCGCGAACTCCCGCTATCACGGCGGAGGTTCGGCGGCGCTCATCGGCGGTCATGCCCGCGACCGGCTCGTCCAGGAGCAGCAGGCGCGGCTCCATGCAGAGGGCGCGGGCGAGTTCGGCGAGTTTCTGCTGCCCGTACGGGAGGGAGCCCGCCGGGCGGCCGAGGTAGGGCGCGATGCCGACGAACTCGGCGATCTCACGTACGCGTTCACGGTGCCTGCGCTCCTCGCGGGCCGCCGCGGGGAGGCGAAGTCCCGCTGCCAGGAAGCCGGTTCGGGTGAGCCGGTGGCGTCCGAGGAGCAGGCTGTCCTCGACCGTGGCGAGCGGAGGCAGCGCGAGGTTCTGGAAGATGCGGGCGACGCCCAGATCGGCGATGCGGTGCGGAGGCATGCCGGTCAGTTCGTGCTCGCCGAAGAGGACACTGCCGGCGGTGGCGCGGTACACCCCGGACAGGACGTTGAAACAGGTGGATTTTCCGGCGCCGTTGGGGCCGATGAGGGCATGCACGGTGCCGGGGCGCACGGTGAAGTCGACGGCGTCCAGGGCGGTGAGGCCCGCGAAGCGGACGGTCAACTCCCTTACGTGGAGCGGCGGGACGTCGGGGGCGGGTGAAGTGGCCTCCGGCGGTGGGGAGTCCGGGCGGGTGGGGGCCGGTCTGCCCGTTGGGTCCTGTCGGTTGTCCGGCCGGGCGGGGGCCGGCTCGTCGTCGCTCGGTGTGCCGTTACTGGGCATGGGGTCGCTCGGCATGTCGGTGTTCACCCCTTCCAGCGGGTCAGTGCCGGGTGCGTGGTGCGGGCCCCCTCGGCGTCGGCCGCCGCGTCCTCGTCGACGACGCCCAGATAGCGGCGGCGCACCTCGTCGGAGGCGGCCAGTTCGTCCGCCGGTCCGGACAGGGTGACTTCGCCGACTTCGAGGACGTACGCGCGGGAGGCGAGCCGCAGGGCGAGGGCGGCGTTCTGTTCGACGAGCAGGATCGAGGTGCCCTGGGCGTTGATCTCCCGTACGGTGTCGGCGATCCGCTCCGCCATCAGCGGGGCGAGTCCGAGGGACGGTTCGTCGAGGAGCAGGATGCGCGGGGTGGCCATCAGGCCGCGGCCGACCGCGAGCATCTGCTGTTCCCCGCCCGACAGCAGGCCGGCGCGCTGCTGGGCGCGGTCGGCGAGGACGGGGAACAGCTCGTGGACGCGGCGCAGGGCGGCGGCCCGGCCGGCCCGGCCCCCGGTGGCGCCGAGGGCTCCGGCGCGGAGGTTGTCGGCGACGGTCATCCGGGCGAACACCCGGCGCCCTTCCGGGATTTGGGACACTCCCGCGGCGACGACACGATCCGGCGACAGTCCGTCGAGACGGCGGCCGTTCAGGCTCACCGTGCCTCCGGTGACCGCGCCTCCGTGGAAGGACAGCGTCCGGCAGACCGCCCGGAGCAGGGTCGACTTGCCCGCGCCGTTGCCGCCGAGGACGGTGACCACGGCGCCCTCGGGCACCTCCAGGGACACCTGGCGCAGTGCGCGTACGGGCCCGTAACCGACCGACAGTTCATGAACGACCAGCCCGGAACCGGCCGAACCACCCGAACCACCCATCGAACGCCCCCTGTTCTCGCCCCGTGTGGCGCTCACCACAGCACCGGAGGGAGCGTCCGTCCACGGGGTACGGGCGAATCGCTGCGGGTGACCAGCGGGCGCGGCCATGCGTTGTGCGCGCGCACAACACCGCGTGTCAGGGGCCTGTGCGGGGCGGCCCGACGGTGACATCCTCCGGCCATGGGAGCCCGCAGAAGGCGTACCGGTCATGACTGGAAGCTGCTCACCGAGTCCTGTACAGCGCTGCTGGAACGGCTGCCCGAGCTCGTCGACGAGCACATGCGGCAGCTTGCCGAACACTCCTCCGTCTACGGGGAGTTCCTGCCGTACGACCAGCAGTGGCGGGAGGCCGAGGAGGCGATGCGGATCGGGATCCAGACGATCTCCGCGCCCCGGGACTCGCCCCGCCGTGACCTGGAGTACGCGGAGGAGGCGGGGCGGCGGCGGGCCCAGCAGGGGTTGCCGCTGGAGTTACTGGTGCACGCGTATCGCGCCGCGGGGTATCTGGTGTGGGACGCGTTGATGGAGGAGGGGGCGGCGGCCGGGCGGGAGCCGGAGCGGCTCGTGGTGCTGATGCGTTCGGCGACCATGGTGTGGTCCGCCGTGGACGCGCAGGCCTCCGTGGCCACCGAGGCGTATCGGGCGACCGAGATGGAGCTTCGGCGGCGTACCGACGAGCGGCTTCAGGCGCTGCTCGACGCGCTCCTCGAAGGACAGGAGGCACCCGGGCTCGCGGCCCGGGCCGCCGCCGGGCTCGACCTTCCCGAACGGGGGCCGTACGCCGTGGTCGTACTGCGGTCCGAGCGGCGGGAGTCGTATCGGCGGCCCGTGGAGGGGGACGGGTTCCGGTTCATCTGGCGGATGCGGGCCGACTGCGAGGTGGGGGTGGTGGCCCTTGCGGACGGGCAGGGGCTCGACGGGGTCGCACGGGCGCTCGACGGGCGTTGTTCCGGTCCCGGTGGGATCAGTCCCGTCGTCGCCGGGCTTGCCGAGCTCGGGCGGGCGCGGCGGCTGGCCGAGCTGGCCCTTCGTACGTGCCCTCCCGATGCGACGGCCGTCGTGCGGCTCGATCAGCGGATGCCGACCGCGCTCGTCGTGAGCCAGCCCGAGTTGGCGGGGCGGCTCGTGTCCGACGTGTTCGGGTCACTGCTCGAACTCGAACCTGCGGATCGGGCCGTGTTGCTGGAGACGCTGGACGCGTGGCTCGCGTGCGAGGGGTCCGCCGGGCGGGCGGCGGGGCGTCTGTACTGCCACCGGAACACGGTGTTCAACCGCTTGCGGCGGTTGGAGCAACTGACGTCCCGGTCGTTGGCTCGGCCTCGGGATTTGATCGAGATGACGTTGGCGTTGGATGCGTATCGATTGAGCTAGGGGGTTTCGCCCCCGCCGCCCCTACCCGTCCCATCCCGTTCCTGGGGGCTGCGCCCCCAGACCCCCGCATCGCGCTGACGCGCTCGTCCTCAAACGCCGGACGGGCTGGTAGTTAGCCCCTCCGGCGTTTGAGGAGCGGGGGTTCGGGGGCGGAGCCCCCGAAAAGGGACGGGAATGGGAAGGGGTGGCGGGGGCGAAGAAATGCCCCCGCCACCACCGGACCCTCAGATCAGGAAGTCCCGGGCGATGCGTTCGCCCACGTCCTCCAGGATGGGACCCGCTTCGGCGATGCAACGGGAGACGTCGGGCTCGACGTCCGTGAGGGGGTAGGCGCGGCGGATGCCGGCCCGGCCGAGGGCCTCCGGCTGGAGGGCGAGGCGGCCGCAGACGGCGATGACCTCCTTGTCGGCGGCCCGGGCGGCGGCCGCGACCCCGGCGGGAGCCTTGCCGTGGAGGGTCTGCGCGTCGAGGGAACCCTCACCGGTGATGACGAGCGTGGCTCGCTCAAGCGCGGGGGCGAAGCCGAGGACGTCGAGCATGACCTCGATGCCTGGGCGGAAGCTCGCGCCGAGGCCCACCAGAGCCCCGTAACCGATACCGCCCGCCGCCCCGGCCCCGGGCGCGACGGCGTACTCCGCCGCCTTCGACCCGATCGTCTTCTCCAGCACCGCGGCGAAGTGCGCGAGCCCCGCGTCCAGGACCGCCACGTCGTCGGGCGAGGCCCCCTTCTGCGGCCCGTACACCGCCGGCGCCCCCTTGGGCCCGGTCAGCGGATTGTCCACGTCACTGGCGAGGACGACGTCGACGGAGGAGAGGCGGGGGTCCAGACCGGACAGGTCCGCGGTGGCGAGCTGTCCCAGGGAGCCGCCGCCGGGCGGCACCGGCTCGCCGTCCTCGTCGAGGAAGCGTGCTCCGAGCGCGGCCAGCATCCCGGCCCCGCCGTCCGTGGTGGCGCTGCCGCCGACACCGAACACGATGGTCCGGGCCCCGGCGTCCAGCGCGGCACGGATCAGCTCCCCCGACCCGTACGTGGACGACGTGAGCGGCGCGAAGGACCCGGCGGCCAGCCGCTGGAGGCCGCTGGCCTCGGCCATCTCCACGACGGCGGTGTCGTCGCGCAGCGCGAACGCGGCGGTGATCTCGTCGCCGAGCGGTCCGGCGACCCGTACCTCACGCCGCTCGAACCCGGCGGCGACCGCCGCGTCGACCGTGCCGTCACCGCCGTCGGCGACCGGCAGCGCCTCGACCTCGACGCGCGGTGCGACCCTGCGCAGTCCGGCCGTCACCCGCTCGGCCACCTGCACGGCCGTGAGCGAGCCCTTGAACTTGTCCGCGGCGATGAGCACCCGCTGGTTCCGGCCCTGGCCCCGATTCACTGCAGCGTCCGCCACCTTGCATTCCCCTTGCTCTTCGGGCCTTGCACACGTCAAGGCAGTCGCGCCGCTGCGACCCTAACCGCAGGAGGGGGCCGCTGCCCAGGGCGGTTCTCACGTCCCGGACAGCGGCCGCGGGTCAGCCGGCGTCGGTGCCGCGGGAGTCGTACAGCTGATGCGTCAGCGTCCCGCTGCCCCCGAACGGCACGCTGATGTGCTCCAGCACGTCCTCCAGGGCGTCGACGTCCCCGGTCCGCACCCCGACGTCCCCGGTGTTCACCAGAGGCTCGGCGGGGGCCGCCTGCGCGGGCGCCGCGCCGGTGACGGACAGGACAGCGACGACCGCGGCGGCGGCACCGGCCGCCAGGACGGTCGTACGGCTCATCGACTTCATGGATCTCCCAGGGTTCTCGGGGCCCCGGTTCACGGGCCCCAACCGCAATACGACTAAAACCTGACGAGCCTCTCATGTGGTGCGATGCCTGATTTACGTACAGCGGGCAGGAGCGGCAGGAATTCGGTACACCGGGTGTATGACCACTGTGGGCGTTGACGATCTCGCGGATCGCGTCCTCGGCGGCTGGCTCGGCCGGATCGCGGGCAACATGCTCGGCAAACCGGTGGAGCGGGGTGACTACTGGACGCGGGACCGCATCGACCGCTACCTGCGGCAGGCCGACGCGCTGCCCCTCACCGACTACCTGCCCGAGCCGCCGGCCGGCCCCGGCGACGAGTTCGTGCTGCGGCCGGAGTGGCGCAGGTGCGTACGCGGCCGGATCCACGGCAGCTGCCGTGACGACGACGTGGACTACGCGATCCTCGGTCTGCATCTCCTGGAGACGCACGGTTTCGGCTTCAGTACGGAGCAGCTGGGCGACCTGTGGCTGCTGCGGCTGCCGTATCTGCAGACGTTCACGGCGGAGCGCGTCGCGTACCGGAACCTCGCGAACGGGCTGAAGCCGCCACTGACGGCGACCTACGACAACCCGTACCAGGAGTGGATCGGAGCCCTCATCCGCGCCGACATCTACGGCTGGACCAGTCCGGGCCTGCCCCGGCGCGCGGCCTCGCTGGCCCGCCGGGACGCTGTCCTGTCCCATACGGGGAACGGTGTGTACGGGGCGATGTGGGCCGCCTCGCTGGTGGCCGCCGCGTTCACCGCGCCGACCGTGCGGGACGCCCTGGACATCGCGCTCACCGTGATCCCGGCGAGCAGCCGCCTGGCGCGTACCGTGCGCCGGGTGATGACCCTCCACGAGAGCCGGCTGGGCTGGGAGGACACGCTCGACACGGTGGCGGAGGAGACGGCGGGCCTCGGGTGGATCCACACGGTCCCGAACGCCGCCGTCCTGACGGCCGGACTCCTGTACGGCGAGGGCGACTTCACCCGCTCCATCACCCTCACCGTCCGCGGCGGCCTGGACACCGACTCGAACGGCGCGACCGCGGGTTCCGTCGCGGGCGTGCTGGGCGGAGCCGCCGCGATTCCCCCGCAGTGGACGGTTCCGCTGGAGGACACCGTGCACAGCGCGGTGTTCGGCTTCGACGGCGTACGGATCAGCGAACTGGCGGAGCGGACAGTGCGGTTGGCGGTGGGCGCCGGCCCGCCCGCCGGGGCGGTGACCTCGTAAGGATTACTCCCGGGTGATCTTGCCCGGGCGCCGGTCCTGCCTCGTTACGCTGCCCCAATGACGACTCCTGACTACGCCGCGTACATCGCAGGACTGCCCCGTGTCCTCGTCGGTGCCGCCGCGCTCTTCCGTGACGCCGAGGGCCGTGTGCTGCTCGTCGAGCCCAACTACCGCGACGGCTGGGCGCTGCCCGGCGGAACCGTCGAGTCCGACGACGGCGAGACCCCGCGGCAGGGCGCCCGCCGGGAGACGCTGGAGGAGATCGGCCTGGACCTGGAGATCGGCCGGCTGCTCGCCGTGGACTGGGTGCCCGCGACCACGCGGCCGCCGATCGTGGCGTACCTGTACGACGGCGGCGTCCTGTCGGAGGACCAGTTCAAGGCGATCCGGCTCCAGGAGGAGGAGCTGCTGTCCTGGCGTCTCGTGGCCCGCGAGGAGCTCTCCGAGTACATCTCGGGTTCCCTGGGCGGCCGGGTGCTCGCCTCACTGGACGTGCTCGCGACGGGCGCGGGGACAATGGAGCTGGAGAACGGGCGTCCCGTGGCCTGAGCCTTGGGATTCCCCACCTCCGCCGCTCACATGACCCATCGACCGGCACGACGCGTGCCGTGCAGGCGCCCGATATCCGCTCGCCCCGCGTGGACACGCGACCTACCCTCGGCCCATGAACAAGCCGCTCGTCGCCCTCCTCAGCGGGGCAGGTGTCTCCACCGATTCCGGGATCCCCGACTATCGCGGCCCCAACGGGCTGTGGCAGCGGGATCCCGAGGCGCAGAAGCTCGTGACGTACGAGTACTACATGGGTGATCCGGAGATCCGGCGCCGGTCCTGGCAGATGCGGCGGAAGAACCGCACGCTGCAGGCAGAGCCGAACGCCGCGCACCTGGCCGTGGCCGAACTGGAGCGGGCCGGGGTGCCGGTCAGGGTGCTCACGCAGAACGTGGACGGGCTGCACCAGCTGGCCGGAATGCCCGCGCGCAAGGTGCTCGAACTGCACGGCACCGCACGGAGGTTCGTGTGCACGAAGTGCCATGCGCGGGGACCGATGGAGGACGCCCTCGCCCGGGTCGAGGCCGGTGAGGAGGATCCACCGTGCCTGGAGTGCGGCGGCGTCCTGAAGTCGGCGACGGTGTTCTTCGGCGAGCGGCTCGACCCCGAGGTGCTCGGCGAGGCGGTCGCGATCACCAAGGCCTGCCAGGTGTTCATCGCCGTCGGCACCAGCCTCCAGGTCCAGCCCGCCGCCGGCCTCGCCGGAATCGCCGCCGACCACGACGCACGGCTCGTCATCGTCAACGCCGAGCCGACCCCGTACGACGATCGCGCCGACGACGTCGTCCGGGAGCCGATCGGCACGGCTCTGCCCCGGCTGCTGCGGGGCCTGGCCGGCTGATCGGCGGCGGAACGGAGAACCGGGAACAGGCGCGGGCGCCCGCTTCGGACTCGGCTCAGATCCGATTCAGAACAGTGCGGTGTCCGCCTCTCCCCGTTCGAAGTCCAGCAGTTGGCGTTTGCGTTCCAGGCCGCCGCCGTAGCCGGTCAGGCTGCCGTTGGCGCCGACGACCCGGTGGCAGGGCACGATGATCCCGAGGGGGTTCTTGCCGTTGGCGAGGCCGACCGCGCGGGATGCGTTCGGGTTGCCGAGGGCGTCGGCGAGTTCGCCGTACGAACGGGTCTCGCCGTACGGGATCTTCTGGAGCTGTTCCCAGACGGACCGTTGGAACGGGGTGCCGTCCAGGTGGAGTTGGACGTTGAACTCCTTCAACTCACCCTTGAAATAGGCCTGTAGTTCGTCGATCACCTCGGTGAAGGGTGTGTCGTCCGGGTCGCCGAAGGTCTCCTGGGGTGGGCGGTGGCGCTGGTCGGTCATGTAGAGGCCGGACAGGACGCCGTCGGTGGCGACGAGGGTGAGCGGGCCGTAGGGGCTGTCGATCACGGTGTGCTGTTTCACTGAAGGTCCTCGGGCCGGAATCAGGAATCATGCGGGAAGGAAGTTGATCGGGTGGCTGTCGGTCGCCCACAGGTACTGCACGGCGTACGCGCGCCAGGGGCGCCAGTCCGCGGCCCGTGCCGTGAGCGCGGCGGGGGTGGACGGCAGGCCCAACTCCTGGGCGGCACGCCGGATTCCGAGGTCGGTGGGCAGGAAGGCGTCGGGGTCGCCGAGGGCGCGCATGGCGATGACCTCGACGGTCCACGGCCCGAAACCCGGCAGCGCGAGCAGCCGGGCCCTGCTCTCCGCCCAGTCGCTCTCCACGCCCAAGTGAAGCGTTCCGTCGGCCAGTTGGTGGACGAGGGTGGTGAGGGTGGCCCGGCGGGTGGCCGGCATGGCGAGGGCCTCGGGGTCGAGGGCCGCCAGCGACTCGGCGGACGGGAAGAGGTGCGTGAGCCCGCCTTCGGGGTCGTCGACCGCTTCGCCGTGCGCCGCGACCAGGCGGGCCGCGTGCGTACGGGCCGCGGCCGTGGAGACCTGCTGGCCCAGCACGGCCCGTACGGCGAACTCGGCCTCGTCGACCGTACGCGGCACCCGGCGGCCCGGCGCCTTGTCGACGAGCGGGGCCAGCAGTGGGTCCGTACGCAGTTGGTCGTCGACCGCGACCGGGTCGGCGTCCAGGTCGAGCATGCGGCGGCAGCGGCTGATGGCGACGGTCAGGTCGCGCATGTCGCTGAGGGTCAGCCGGCAGCCGATGTGGTCGGCCGTCGGGGTGAGCGAGACGACGCCGTGGCCGTAGGGCAGACGCAGGGTGCGCCGGTACGCGCCGTCGCGCCACTCCTCCACGCCCGGTACGGCGGTGGCGGCGAGGTGGCCGAAGAGGTTGTCGGGGTTGAGCGGGGACCTGAAGGGCAGGCGGAGGCTCAACACCCCGGGTGTGCCGGACGAGTTGGCGTGGCCGGCCCGGTTCTTCGGGACCCTGGTGCGCAGCTCGCTCGGTGAGAGGGCGAAGACCTCGCGGACCGTGTCGTTGAAGGTGCGGATGGAGGAGAAGCCTGCCGCGAAGGCGATGTCGGCCATCGGGAGCGGGGTCGTCTCGATGAGCAGCCGTGCCGTCTGGGCGCGCTGGGCGCGGGCGAGGGCGAGCGGTCCGGCGCCCAGCTCGGCGAGGAGCTGCCGTTCGATCTGCCGGGTGCTGTAGCCGAGCCGGGTCGCCAGGCCCGGCACACCCTCGCGGTCCACGATCCCGTCGCCGATCAGCCGCATCGCGCGGGCCACGAGGTCGGCGCGCTGGTTCCACTCGGGCGAGCCGGGGCTCGTGTCGGGGCGGCACCGCTTGCAGGCCCGGAACCCGGCCTGCTGGCAGGCGGCGGCGCTCGGGTGGAACGTCATGTTCTCCGGCTTCGGCGGCACGACGGGGCAACTCGGTCGGCAGTAGATCCGCGTGGTCAGCACCGCGGTGAAGAACCACCCGTCGAAGCGGGCGTCCTTCGACCGGACGGCGCGTACGCAGCGCTCGGTGTCGGTGTGCATCCCGTTCTGCATACCTCCCAGCATCGGCCATGGTCATGGCACCGGCTGGCGAGAATCCGACATCTACCTGAGGGCGCCTGCCTCCGCCGGACGCCTGCCTCCCCTACCCGAGGACGTCTCCCTCCGCCCCGCCGAGGGTGCCGATCCAGGTGCGGACCGCGGACGCCGTCGTACGGGCATCTTCCCGGAGGAGGGTCAGATGGTCGCCCGGGACGTCCACGTGCTCGTGCGGCAGCGGCCACGAGGTCCGCCAGCGGCCCGCGTCCGGTCCCGCCGCCATCTCCGGCGTGGGGTGCGTGGCCCGTACCAGCAGGGTCGGCGTGTCGACCGGTTCCGGGTCCCAGTCCATGAAGATCCGCGTGTACGCCCCCATGGCGGCGACGCCGGTGTCCTCGTACAGGCGGGGTGCGACGGCGGCGGGCAGGGCGAGCAGCCAGTCCTTGCGGCTGTTGTCCTCGTCGATGAGGTACGTGTCGAGCAGAATCTGGCCCGCGGGAGGCGTCCCGAGCCGTTCGAGTTCCCGGGTCATGGCGTGGGCGGTGGCACCGCCCGTGGACGCGCCGAGGAGGACGAAGGGCCGGTCGCCGACGTGCCGCAGCACCGTCTCGGCGTGGGTGCGCGCCAGCGCCTCACGGTCGGCGGGCACGGCGGCGCCCGCGCCGAGGCCCGGGTGCGGGAGTTCCAGTACGTCTCGTTCGCCGTCGAAGCAGCGGTGGAAGTCGGCGAACTCTCCTCCCGGTACGGCGAAGGGCGGATGGTGCCCTCCGAGGAAGACGAGCACGGGACGGGCGGGGCCCTCGGCCCGGCGGAGGGGCGGGAGGGCGTGCGCCCGGCTCTCGTCCGCCCCGAACGTCGGCAGTGCGCGCGATGCCGAGAACAGCATGTGCATGCCCGCGGTCACCTCGCCCTTCGCGCAGAGCGTGCGGTAGAGGGCGGCGAGGGTCTGGGAGGGGCGGGATACGGGGTCGGGCAGTGCGGGCGCGGGTGCAGGGTCGGGCTGCCTTTTCGGATCAGGCCCGTGATTCTGCCCGTGGACCGGCACGTGGAGCGGCACGTGATCCGACGGCCTCTGCCCGAGGTCCGGATCCGACGCCTGTCCCGGCGTCTGTGCCTGCATCTGCGCCTGTGCCTGCGTCTGCGCCTGCGTCTCGGGCGTTTCGCCGCTGATCAGGTCGAGCAGATGCCGGGCGAGCGCGTCCGCCGTGGGGTGGTCGAACACCACCGTGGCGGGCAGCCAGAGCCCCGTGGCCGTGCTGAGCGTGTTGCGGAGCTGGACCGCCATCAGGGAGTCGAAGCCGAGGTCGGCGAGCGGCTTTCCGGCGGGCAGCGCGTCGCCGTCGGGGTATCCGAGGACCACGGCGACCGTCTCACGTACCAGCTCTGCCAGCGCGTCCTCCCGTTCCCCGTCGGGCAACCCCGCCAACCGCTCGCGCCATGCTTCCTGCTCCGCCGCGAGCTGCGCACCGGCACCGGTTCCGGAGCCGTGGGCGGCCGCCGGTCGTCCCGTGCGTACCAGCCCGCGCAACAGCGGTGGTACGAGCCCGTCGGCGGACCGGAGTGCGGCCCGGTCCAGCAGGACGGGTGCGAGCACGGGCTCGTCGGTGCGCAGCGCCGCGTCGAACAGCGCCATGCCCTGCTCCGGGGAGAGCGCCCGGACCAGTTCCCGGGCCGTCGCCTCGCGGAGTCCGGCCGCCATGCCGCCGTCCTGCTCCCACAGCCCCCACGCGAGGGAGACCGCCGGCAGCCCCAGCGAGACGCGGTGGTGGGCGAGGGCGTCCAGGAAGGAGTTCGCCGCCGCGTAGTTGCCCTGGCCTGGCCGGCCGAGCAGCCCCGACACCGAGGAGAACAGCACGAACGCCGACAGGTCCAGATCACGGGTCAGCTCATGAAGGTGCCAGGCCGCGTCCGCCTTGGGCCGCAGCACCGCCGCCATCCGCTCCGGCGTGAGCGAGTCCAGTACGCCGTCGTCGAGCACCCCCGCCGCGTGGACCACGGCACTCAGCGGAGGCTCGCAGAGCCCGATCACCTCGGCCAGGGCGGAACGGTCGGCCGCGTCGCACGCGACCACGCGCACCTCGGCACCCAACTCCTCCAATTCCGTACGTAGTTCGGCCACGCCCGGTGCCTGCGGGCCGCGTCGCCCGGAGAGCAGCAGATGCCGTACGCCGTGCGCGGTGACCAGATGCCGGGCCAGCTCCGCACCGAGCGCGCCCGTGCCGCCGGTGATCAGCACGGTGCCGTGCGGGCCGAAGGCTCCGGTTTCGGCCCGACCGGCGGCGGAGGCCGCGACCAGCCGCGGTGCCATCAGCCGTCCGGACCGGATGGAGAGTTGGGGTTCGCCAGTGGCCACTGCCGTGGACAGCATCCGCAAGGACTCCGGCCGTCCGTCCACGTCGACCAGGACGACACGGCCCGGCATCTCCGACTGGGCTGTGCGCACGAGGCCCCATACGGCGGCTCCGGCGAGGTCCGGGGCCGGTGCGGTGGCGTCCCGGGTCACGACGAGCAGCCGTGAACCCGCCGCCTGTGGATTGGCCTGCCAGGTCCGCAGTGCTTCCAGGACTCTGGCGGTCAGTCGGTGTGTTGCGGAGACGGGATCGGGGGTCGCAGCGGGGGTGAGGGCCGTGAGCACCACGACGTCGGGCACGGAGGGTTTCCCGGCCCGCGGGATGTCCGCGCTACTCGCCGATGGAAGGTACGCGCCGAGGCCCAACTCGTCCGGCCCCAGCACCGTCCAGGCAGCCCCGCCCCCGGAGTCGGCAGGCGGGTTGGCAACCGGGGCGACCGGGACGACCTGTGTCCAGTCGGGGCGCAGCAACGCCCGCCGCACCACGTCGTCGGCCGAATCCAGCTGGCCGCCGGGCAGTTCTCGGGTGACCAGTGACTCGACTCCGGCCACCGGCCGCCCAGCCGTGTCGGCGAGTGTCACCGTGACGGCCCCCGGTCCCGTCGGTGTCAGCCGCACCCGTACCTCGGACGCCCCGTCGGCGTACAACTGCACACCACTCCACGCGAACGGCAGCCGCACGGAACCTGAGCCGGAGCCAGAGCCGGAGCGGAAACCGGGGTCGGAACCCGAGCGAGAACCGGGCCCGGAACCCGAGCCGGGCTCGGAGCCGGACCCAGCCTCTGCGCCGGGCCCGGCAAGCAGCATGCTGTGCACCGCCGCGTCCAGCAGGGCCGGATGTATGCCGAAGCGGGCGGCGTCCGGGGCCTGTTCCTCGGGGAGCCGGACCTCCGCGAAGAGCTCCGCTCCCCGCCGCCACACGGCACGGACGCCCTGGAACGCGGGCCCGTAGCCGAGGTCACCGTCCACCAACGTCTCGTACGCGTCGGTGAGTTGTACCTCTACGGCGCCTTCGGGAGGCCACACCTCGAGGTCGCTCTCCGACGGGTCCGCCGTCGCCGAAGGCGCCCCGCTCAGCGCCCCTGTGACATGCCGCGTCCAGTCCTCTTCCGCACCCTCCGGCTCACCCGGCTCGTCCGGCCGCGAGTAGACGTCCACCGAACGCCGCCCGGAGTCGTCCCCCGGCCCGACCACCACCTGGACCTGCACCCCCGCGCCGCCGGACAGCACGAGCGGCGCCACGACCACGAGTTCGTCCAGGCGGGCGCAGCCGACCTCGTCGCCGGCGCGGACGGCCATCTCCACGAAGGCGGTCGCGGGGACGAGGGCCCTCCCCGCGACCACATGGTCGCCGAGCCAGGGCTGTGCCACCGTCGAGAGCCACCCGGACAGTACTGTCCGGTCCGTGTCCGGCACCGTGAACGCCGGGCCGAGCAGCGGATGCCCCTGTGCGCCGGCCCGAGCCCCAGCACCCGCACGGGGAGCGTCCAGCCAGTACCGCCGCCGCTGGAACGCGTACGTCGGCAGATCGACCCGCCGCGCCCCCGAATCTGCGAACACCGCAGCCCAGTCGACACCCGCACCGCGCACATGGAGCCGGGCCACGGCCGACAGCAGCGACTCGGGTTCCCGTATGCCGGACCCATCCGACAACTGCCCGACGGCCGCGGCGAATTCGGCACTGCCACGGATGCCAGGACGCGACAGCACACCCTCGGCCGCCGCGGTGAGCACGGGGGCGGGACCGACCTCCAGGAACGCCCCGACGTCCTCGCTCTCGCCGAGCCACCGCACGGCGTCCGCGAACCGCACCGGCAGACGGGCATGCCGTACCCAGTACTCAGCCGAGCAGAGCTCTCCGGCCTCGGCGTCGGCCGGACGCCCCGACACCGTGGACACCACCGGAATCCGCGGCTGCCGGTACGTCGACTCCTCGGCCACGAGCCGGAATTCGTCGAGCATTGGCTCCACCAGCGGCGAGTGGAAGGCATGGCTCACCCGCAGCCGTACGGTCCCGCGCCCACGCTCCGCGAACACGTCCGCGACGGCGAACACGGCGTCGCGTACGCCGGAGATCGCCACGGAGCGCGGCCCGTTCACGGAGGCGATCGCGACCCGGTCCGTGAGACCGAGTTCGGTCAGTACGGGGACGACCTCGTCCTCGGCCGCGTACAGCGCGACCATCGCCCCGCCCTCCGGCAGCGCCTGCATCAGGCGGCCGCGGGCCGCGACGAGGGCGGCGGCGTCGGGCAGGTCCAGCACCCCGGCGACATGCGCCGCGGCCAGTTCCCCGACCGAGTGTCCGACCAGGAAGTCGGGCCGTACGCCCCAGGATTCCAGCAGGCGGAACAGCGCCACCTCGAAGGCGAACAGAGCGGCCTGGGTGAAGTCCGTACGGTCGAGGAGCGACGCGTCCGGTGAACCGTCCTCCGCGAACACCACCGTGCGCAGCGGGCGTTCGAGCCGTCCGTCGAGTGACTTGCACACCTCGTCGAAGGCGATCGCGAAAGCAGGGAAGGCCTCGGCCAACTCCCGTCCCATGCCTACGCGTTGGGCACCCTGCCCGGTGAACAGGAACGCCGTGCGGATGCCGGGGTCGGCGACACCCTGGACGGTTCCGGGGGCGAGCTCACCCTCCGCAATGGCTCGGAGCCCCGCCAACTCCCGCTCCCCCGGGGCGATGGCGGCACGGTGTGTGAGCGCCGACCTCGACACGGCCAGCGAGAGAGCGATGTCGGCCGAGTCGGCGGGGGTGAGCGCCGCGGGCCCGGCAGCCAACTCGTCGGCCAGCCGCCGCGCTTGGCCTCGCAGGGCGTGCTCGTCGGCTCCTGCCAACAGCCAGGGCAGCCGGGGCAGTTGCGTCGCCGTGTCGGCCGTGTCGGCCGTCTCAGCACGCTCGGTCGTTCGAGCGGGCTGCCGTCCGTCCGTGGGCGGTGTGAGCGGCTCTTCCAGGATCGCCGAGGCCTCTTCGAGGACCGCCGGCGCCTCTTCGAGGATCACGTGGGCGTTGGTCCCGCCGATCCCGAACGCCGAGACACCCGCCCTACGCAGCCGGTCGGGCGACGACGGCCAGGGCCGGGCCGCCGTCAGCAGTTCCACCCGGCCCGAGGACCAGTCGACGTGCGGGGACGGCGTCTCGGCGTGCAGTGTCGCGGGCAGCTCCGCATGCCGCATGGCCTGCACCATCTTGATGACTCCGGCGACCCCGGCGGCGGCCTGGGTGTGCCCGAGGTTGGACTTGACCGAGCCCAGCCAGAGCGGCGGCTGCTCCGGGGCGCGTTCCTGTCCGTACGTGGCCAGCAGCGCGCTCGCCTCGATCGGATCGCCGAGCTTCGTGCCGGTGCCGTGCCCCTCCACCGCGTCGACGTCGCTCGCCCGGAGCCCGGAGTCGGCGAGCGCGCGGGCGATGAGCTGCCGCTGCGCCTGGCCGTTGGGTGCCGTGAGCCCGTTGGACGCCCCGTCGGAGTTGACGGCGGAACCCCGCAGCACGGCCAGTACCGGATGTCCGTTGCGCCGCGCGTCGGACAGCCGCTCCAGCAGTACGAGCCCGACGCCCTCGCCCCAGCCGGTGCCGTCCGCCGACGAGGAGAACGACTTGCAGCGGCCGTCGGGCGACAACCCGCGCTGCCTGCTGAACATGGTGAACGACCTCGGTGTCGCCATCACCGTGACACCGCCCGCCAGGGCCATCGAGCACTCGCCCGAGCGCAGCGCACGCGCCGCCCAGTGCAGCGACACCAACGAGGCCGAGCACGCGGTGTCGAGGGTGATCGCCGGGCCGCGCAGCCCGAACGTGTAGGCGATCCGCCCGGAGGCGACGCTCCCGGCCGAGCCCAGGCCCAGGTGCGCCTCCAACTCGTGCGGCTCGGTGCCGAATCGGTCCGCGTAGTCGGCGTACATCACGCCGACGAACACACCCGTGTCGCTGTCGCGCAGGGACGCCGGGTCGATCCCGGCACGCTCCCAGACCTCCCACGAGGTCTCAAGGAGCAGTCGCTGCTGCGGGTCCATGGCCAGCGCCTCGCGCGGCGAGATCCCGAAGAGGCCCGCGTCGAACTCGGCGGCCCGGTGCAGGAATCCGCCGCTGCGCGCGTACGACGTCCCGAGGCGGTCCGGATCGGGGTCGTACAGGGCGTCCAGGTCCCAGCCACGGTCGGCGGGAAAGTCCGAGACGGCGTCCCTGCCTTCGGAGACCAGCCGCCACAGGTCCTCCGGCGACTGGACGTCACCGGGGTAGCGGCAGGCCATGGCGACGACGACCACCGGGTCGTCGGCCTCGCCGGGGTCGGCCGCAGGGCTCTCGGCACCCGCTGCCCCCTGGGTGAAGAGGGCGGTCCGCAGGCGGCGTGCCACGTCGGCTGGTGTCGGGAAGTCGTAGACGAGCGTGGTCGGCAGCCGCAGCCCGGTCGCCGCGCCCAGGCGCTCGATCAACGTGACTGCGCCCAGGGAGGTGAGCCCCAGTTCGATGAAGGGGCGCTCCGCGTCCCGCCGTTCGTACGGCCGCTCACCGCGGACCTCCGCCGTCACGGAGAGCACGGTCTCACGCAGTACGCGCTCGCGTTCCTCAGGCGAGAGGGGGGCCAGCCGCTCGCGCAGCGCCGAGGCACTCAACACGCCTGACTTTTCAGGTACTTCGGGCATTCCGAGCGTATCGGGCTGGAAACGGAGGTCGGGTGCGGGCCGTGCAAGCCCCGGCACGACCGCGCGGCGGGCGATCTTGCCGGATGCCGTACGCGGCACGGCGGCGATCTCGTGGATCTCCGCGGGCACCTTGTGGTCGGACAGCAGGGTGCGGCACGTCCTCAGCACGCGCTGCGGGTCGAGCCCACCCGGACCGGGCACGACGAAGGCGACCGGGACCTCGCCGAGGACGTCGTGCGGGGCGCCCACGACGACGGCGTCGGCCACTCCGGGGCAGCTGAGCAGGGCCTGTTCGATCTCGGTGGGGTGGATGTTCTCGCCGCCGGTGATGATCAGTTCGCTGACCCGGCCGGTGAGGACGAGATGCCCGTGCTCGACCCGGCGGGCCAGGTCCCCGGTGCGGTACCAGCCGTCCTTGAGCGCGGCGCCGGTCGCCTCGGGCTGGTTGTGGTACCCGGTCATGAGCCCGGGGCCGCGCACCCACACCTCGCCCTCGTCGCCGTCCTCCGCGTCGCGCCCAGAGCGAGGATCGACGAGCCGTACGTCCATGCCGGGCACCGGAGGCCCGCACGAGCCGTCGGCCCTGGGCCCGTCAGGCCGGTTCACGGCGATCATCCCGCACGTCTCGGTGCTGCCGTACGCGTCCAGCAGGGGTGCCCCGAGCACCTCCTCGACGGCCCGGGCGAGCGACGGCGGACTCGGCGCGCCCGCGACGACGCAGTGCCGCAGCCCGGAACGCGAGGGCCTGGCGGCGGTCTCCCCGGCCGCCGACACCAGCCGGTGGTAGGTCGCGGGGACACCGGCCATCAACGTGAACGGCCCTTCGGGCCGCTCGTGCGCCTCATGCGCCTCATGCGCTTCGTCGATTACGCGCAACAGCCCACCGGGCGGCAGGAGTTCCCCGGTGATGTGCGCGCTCGCGCCGGTGGCGACGACGCCCAGCACGGCGAGAGAGTGCCCGAAGCTGTGGAACAGCGGGAGCGGCCACAGCAGCCGGTCCCCGGACGAGAGCCCGAAGATCGGCGCGTAGCAGGCCTGTGCCGACCAGAGCGCGGTGCGCTGCGTGGACACAACTCCCTTGGGCCGGTGGGTGGTTCCGGAGGTGTAGAGCAGCCATGCCGGCTCGTCGAGTCCGAGGTCGTCCCGCGCCGGTCCGGCGCCCTCGTCCGCAACCGCCGCGTCGAAGAGCACGGTCCCGCCGGGGGCTTCCGCGGGCACCGGTCCCGCCCCGGTGACCAGCACCCGCAGACAGCCGAACTCCTCACCCAACCGGGCCAATTGGCCGAGGTGCGCCCGGTCCGTGACGATCACCGAGGCGCCACTGTCCGTCAGCAGGTGCGCGAGTTCCGAGTCGGAGGAGCGGGGGTTCAGCAGGACACCGACCCCGTTCGCCCGCGTCACTGCGAGGCAACTCTCCACCAGCTCGACGCAGTTGCCCAGCAGGACCGCGACCCGGTCACCCCGAACGAGCCCCGCCCCCGCCAGATGACCGGCCAACTTCCCTGTGCGCTGCTCCAGTTCCCCGTAACTCACGCCACGCGCGGAGTCCGAGAAGGCGACCCGGTCGGCCGCCCTTGCGGCATGCCGCTTCAGCAACTCCGGTAGCGGCCGGATCAGTTCGTCGTCGTGCACAATGCCCCACCCCGTACGGTCCCCGAGCCGTCCCCCCTGCTGAGGCGAGCCTACGTCTCGCCGAACACAAGATCGAAAGAATCGGAGCCCGGACGGTGGGCGTGTCGCCGCTCCCGGGGAATTCCCCCGCCGTACTACCCGGAGAACTCCCCCGCCGTGGGCCGCCGTGACGCCGCCATCGCCGTGTCGACGTCGGTGAGCGGGCGCAGCCGGTAGGTGTAGGAGTAGTCCCGGTCGGCGAAGAGCTTGTACTCGTCGTGCGTGTGCGCGCCCCAGCTGTTGTCTCCGCCCACCCCCATCTGCCGGTGGTTCAGGCGAAGGACGACCTCGTCCCGCGGGGTCAGCTGGTAGTCGTGGCGCGTCCCGACGGACAGGTCCTCGGGCGTGAAGTGCGAGGCGTTGACCTCAAGGAGCGGTTCGCCGGAGACCAGCAGCCCGGCGCCGCCGCGGTCGGTCAGTGCGGCCCAGCGGACGTCGGTCTTGTTGCCGTTCTCCTGCGGGCGGATGTAGGGCGTCCACTGCCCGGAGACGGTCCCGGAGTACAGGCCCACGTCGGTGCCGGTGTTGCGGTCCCAGTGGTTCTCCTCAGGGCCACGGCCGTAGTAGTGCAGGCGCTCCAGCCGCCCCGGCAGGAACAGCAGGGTGCCGACCTCCGGGATGTAGGGCAGGTTCGCCGCGCCCGGGTGGAGGGTGTTGTCGACCTTGATCTCGCCGTTGCCGAAGACCGTGTACGTGGTGGTGTACGTCGATGCGGTGGTCGTGGGCAGGGTCCCCGCGACCTTGATCTCGACGGCCCGGTCGCGCAGGGCACGCACGCTGACGTCCGTCACCTTCCGCAGCGCCCCGGCGTCACGCCAGGTCTGGTTGCGGACGTGCTGGCCGTTGCCCCTGTCGTTGTCGATCGGTGCACGCCAGAAGTTCGGCACGGGCCCGGAGGTGATCAGCCGGGTGCCACGGACCTCGTACGACGTGATGACGCCCGTGCGCTTGTCGACGGTGACGGAGAAAGCCTTGCCCTGGACCGTGATGGACTGTTCGCGGTCCTGGTGTCGCAGGGCGGGCACGCGCTCCAGCGGGACTGGGCGCACGGGCGGGCTGTCGGCGTCGACCGGGAGCTGCTTCTTGGCCACCTCGAAGCCGGCCTTCGCCCACTTCGTGCGTTCCTTGGTGGTGAAGGACAGCTGCAGGAAGTACTCCGCGCCGGGCGCCGGATCGGCCGGCAGTCTGAAGGCCACGGTGATGTCCTTGCTGCTGAGCGGCGGGACGTCCAGCTGGGCGCGGCTCAGTTTCCCGCGCCGTACGACCTCGCCGTCGGCGACGAGGGTCCAACTCCCGTCGAATTCACGGAGGTTGGTGAACAGGTACTCGTTGGTGAGGGTGACCGCGGCTCCGGCGGCTCCGGCGGCGAGGGATGTGCCGGACGCCGGTGCGGCGTTGATCGCCTGGTAGACCTGCTTGACCTCCGCGGCCTTGCCGGTGTGTCCGCGGTCGGCGGTGACGATGCCGTCCGCGACGAAGGCCCCGTCGTTGGGGTGGTCGCCCCAGTCACCGCCGTACGCGAAGAACGTGCGCTCCTTCGGCCGCTTCTCGGTGACCTTGACGGTGGCCGCGTCGAACCAGAACCGCACCCCGTCGTCGCCGGGTCCGCGCCCGTCCGACGCGAGCTCGGCCGCGGACAGGGCGCGGGCGTAGACGCGCGCCCGCCGGATCGTGCCGCTGAACTCCCGGGTCGGGTTGTCGACATCGGTCGCGAGCGACAGCGGTGCGGTGTTGTTGGCGGGCCGCCGGGTGGTGGTCCTGGTGGCCTTCGCCGCGCCGTCGACGTAGAGGGTCAGCGTGCCCGCCTCCGCGTCGAAGACACCCGCGACGTGGTGCTCCTTGCCGGTCCAGTCGTCCGGCAGGGCCCAGTTCGCGGCGATCCACTGGCCGCCGCCGTGGATGAAGAACTCCAGGGTCCTGTCCGACTGTTTCAGGGCGTACTGGGTGTCGCCCTTGACGATGAGCGGCTGGTGGTAGCCGGTCACGGACGGGGTGACCCAGGCCTCCAGCGTCAGCGAGCCGGTGATGTCGAGGCCGGTGTCACGGGCGAAGACGGTACTGCCGGACAGGCCCTTCTCACGGTCGAAGGTCGCGCTGCTCGCCTGGATCTCACCGCGCACCCTGCCGGGCCCGGCCTCGGTGAACAGCACGCGCCTCGGGGTCGGCCAGGTCAGTGACTGGTCGACGAAGTCCCAGATCCAGCCGCCCTGAAGGACGTCGTGGCGGCGGATGAGGTCCCAGTACTTCTGGAAGTTGCCCGTCGAGTTCCCCATCGAGTGGGAGTACTCGATCATGACGTACGGGCGGGTGTCGGCGGTGTCCTTCGCCCGCTGTTCGACGCGCGCGGGGCTGTCGTACATCTCCGAGCGGATGTCGCTGATCCCCGGGCGGTCGTCGCCCTCGTACTGGATGACGCGGGTGGTGTCGTAGGAGCGGATCCAGTCGTGCATGGCGACGAACGTGCTGCCGCCGCCCGCCTCGTTGCCGAGCGACCAGATGACGACGGAGGCGTGGTTCTTGTCGCGGTGGACCATGTTCTGGGCGCGGGACACGCAGGCCCTGCTCCAGTCGGCGTGGTTGCCCGGGTACTCGTCGCGGATGCCGTGGGTCTCGAGGTTGGTCTCGTCCACGAGGTACAGGCCGTACTCGTCGGCGAGCTCGTACCAGAGCGTGTTGTTGGGGTAGTGCGAGGTGCGGACCGTGTTGATGTTCAGCCGCTTGACGATTTCCATGTCCTTGACCAGGTCCGCCCTGGTGAGCGCGGTGCCGCGGTCGGGGTGCATCTCGTGCCGGTTGGTGCCCCGGAAGGAAACGGGTCTGCCGTTGATGCGCATCAGCCCGCCCTTGAGCGCGAACTCGCGCAGGCCGACCCGGTGCGAGACCGTCTCGACGACCTTGCCCGCCGGATCGCGCAGCCGCAGCACGGCCGTGTAGAGGTACGGGTCCTCGGCCGACCACAGCTTCGGCGCGGGTACCGCCTTGGCTGCCTGTACGGTCACGTCCTCGCCGGCCGGGGCCGAGCCGAGGTCGACGGCCTGCTGCAGCGGGCGGGGCCAGACGGCGTGTCCGCGCGCGTCGTAGAGCTGCGTCTCGACGGAGTACCGCCCGCTGCCGTCAGCCTCGCCGTTGCCCTTGCCCTCGCCACTGCCCTTGTCCTTGTCCTTGCCGTCTCCGTAGGCGCGCACGCTCGCGGTGACGGACAGTTCGGCGGCCTTGTAGTCGTCGCTCAGCGGGGTGTCCAGCTTGAAGTCGCGCAGGTGCACGGCCGGTGTGGAGTACAGGTGGACCGAGCGGAAGATGCCGCTCAGCCGGATCATGTCCTGGTCCTCCAGCCAGTCGCCGTCGGAGTAGCGGTACACCTCCACCGCGATCTGGTTGGTGCCGGGCTTGAGGTGCGGGGTGATGTCGTACTCGGCGGGGACGTAGGAGTCCTCGCTGTAGCCCACCAACTCGCCGTTGATCCACACGTAGTGGGCGGACTTCACGCCCTCGAAGTGCAGGAACGTCCGCCGCCCCGCCCATCCCTCGGGGACGGTGAAGGTGCGCCGGTACTGGCCCACGGGGTTGTAGCGGGTCGGGGCCGCCGGCGGCTGCGGCTCCTCGCCCAGGCCGTTGGGACCCCAGTAGGGATACGTGATGTTGATGTAGATCGGGAAGTCGTAGCCGTGCACCTGCCAGGCGGAGGGGACCGGGATGGTGTCCCAGGAGCTGTCGTCGACGTCCGTGCGGTGGAAGTCGGTGTCCCGGTCGTCGGGACGGTCGGCGTAGGCGAACTTCCACTTCCCGTCGAGACTCATCCGGTACGGCGAACGCGTGCGGTCGCCGGCCAGCGCCTGACCGACGTCCGCGTACGGGGTGAGCGTGGTGTGGGGCGGCTCGGTCCCCACCCGGAAGACGTCGATGGCGCCGTTCCACTCCGGTGTGCCGGCGGCGGCACCGGGCCTTTCGGCCGCGTACGCCGGGGCGGACGACGCGGGCAGGGCGAGCACGCCGAGGACGGCGGCCCCTCCCTCAAGCAGTCGGCGGCGGCTGACGGGAGGCATCTGCGCGTGCGGGTGCGGCATGGCTGTGGCCTTCCTCGGTACGACATGTGGGGTGCGCGAACTGAGGGAGCGCCAGCTCTGTCGAGCTGGTCGAAGCGGCTGACAGACGGAAGTTGATGTCAGGACAGAATGCGACCGCTGAGGACAAAGACACCTAGTGAGCCACAGAAAACCCTAGGACCCGAACACAATCGGAGCAATGACCCTGTCGGACTTTGTGTGATCCTGAGGGCAGGTCAGGTCAGCGCAGCCGCGCCGCGAACGCCTCGTACGCCCGCTCGTCGAAGAGGACGAACCTGGCCTCGGTGACCGCCGTCTCGGTGTCCCGAACCGTACCGACCGCGATGCGGGCCGCATCGTCCATCGGCCATCCGTAGATCCCGGCGGAGACGGCCGGGAACGCGACGGTCCGCGCGCCCAGTTCGTCGGCGACCCGCAGCGACTCCCGGTAGCAGGAGGCCAGCAGCTCCGAGCGGTCCTCGCTCCGGCTGAAGACGGGGCCGACCGTGTGGATCACCCAGCGCGCGTCCAGCTTGCCCGCCGTGGTGGCGACGGCCTGCCCCGTACGCAGGCCCTTGCCGTAGTGGGAGGCGCGGAGTGCGCGGCACTCGGCGAGGATCTCGGGGCCGCCGCGCCGGTGGATGGCGCCGTCCACGCCTCCGCCGCCCAGCAGGGAGGAGTTCGCGGCGTTGACGATCGCGTCCACGCTCTGCCGGGTGATGTCGCCCCGGACGAACTCGACGGCGGTCATGACTGACGCAGCCTCCGCCACACGGCCTTGGCCGCGTTGTGCCCCGACATGCCGTGCACGCCCGCGCCCGGCGGGGTGGCCGAGGAGCAGATGAACACAGCCGGATGCGGGGTGCTGTACGGGAACAGGGACAGCTTGGGGCGCAGCATCAGCTGGAGGCCGGAGGCCGCGCCGCAGGCGATGTCGCCGCCCACGTAGTTGGCGTTGCGCGCGGCGAGTTCGGGCGGGCCCGCCGTGGCGCGGGCGAGGACGCGGTCCCGGAACCCGGGCGCGAACCGCTCCAGCTGGCGCTCCATCGCGTCAGTGAGGTCCCCGGTCCAGCCGTTCGGCACGTGGCCGTACGCCCAGAAGACATGCTTTCCGGCCGGCGCCCTGGACGGGTCGACGACGCTCGGCTGCACGGTGATCAGGAACGGCGCGTCGGGGGCACGGCCCTCCCGGGACGCCAGGCGCAGGGCGGTACCGATCTCCTTGCTGCTCGCGCCGACCTGCACCGTGCCGGCCGCGCGGGCTTCCTTCGCGGTCCACGGCACCGGCCCGTCGAGGGCGTAGTCGACCTTGAAGACGCCCGCCCCGTACCGGAACCGCTCGTAGTACCGCCCGAAGCCCGCGATGCGGCCCAGCGCGGTGGGCGAGGTGTCGAAGACGTACGCGCGCGCGGGCGGCAGGTCGTCGAGCCGCTTGACCTCGTAGTCGGTGTGGACGGCGCCGCCGAGGTCCTTCAGGTACGCGGTCAGCGCGTCGGAGATCGACTGGGAGCCGCCGCGGGCGACGGGCCAGCCCCGGGCGTGGGCGGCCAGCGCGAAGACGAGGCCGACGGCGCCGGTCGCGAACCCGCCCAGCGGGGCCATGACGTGCGCGACCAGTCCGGCGAACAGGGCCCTGGCCCGGTCGTCGCGGAACCGGCGCATCAGCCAGGTCGAGGGCGGCAGACCGGCCAGGCCGAACCGGGCGAGGGTGACCGGGTCGCGCGGCAGGGCGGTGAGCGGCAGGGACATGAAGTCCCGCGCCAGGGTGTCCCAGGTATGGGTGAACGGCTCGACGAGCCTGCGGTACGCGCCCGCGTCACGCGGTCCGAACGAGGCGGCCGTCTCCGCCACGGAACGCGACAGCACGGCCGCCGTACCGTCCAGGAAGGGGTGTGCCATGGGCAGTTCGGGCTGCAGCCACTCCAGGCCGTACCTCGCCAGCGGTATCGCGCGGAACGCGGGTGAGTTGATGCCCAGGGGATGTGCGGCGGAGCACGGGTCGTGCCGGAAGCCGGGCAGGGTCAGCTCCTCGGTGCGGGCACCTCCCCCGACCGTGTCGCGCGCTTCGAAGACGGCCACGGAGAAGCCGCGCCGGGCCAGCTCCACGGCAGCCGTCAGTCCGTTCGGCCCCGCACCCACCACGACGGCATCGAGCATCGACGGCACCTTCGGACTCCTTTGTCAGCCGACGGCCACTGGGGATCAGGATATGCCGGGCCTCCGAGAGCCCCGTCTCGGCCCGTCGCAGCCCGTCTCAGCCCCGGGCCGTCTCAGGTCAGGCCCCGCCCGACAGCAGTCCGAGGACCCGGCGGGCCGTGGCCGCGTCCCGTGCCGCCGTGAACGGCAGTGTGTTGCCGCCGGTTATCCGGAAGGGCTCGCCCGTGAGCGTCAGGTGCGCGCCGCCCGCCTCCTCGACGAGCAGGAGGCCCGCCGCGTGGTCCCAGGCCGCCTCCCACGAGAACGCGGTAGCGTCCAACTCGCCCCGGGCGACGGCGAGATACTCAAGGCCGGCCGAGCCGCACGCGCGCGGGCCGACGCCTTCCGTCCAGAGGCCGAGGAGCGCGCGCTTCTGGTCGTCCGTCGTGTAGTCCGGGTGGGACGTGGCCACTTCGAGGTCACGGCCGGGCGCGGGCGAGCCGGCGCGGAGGGGCTCGCCGTCCAAGAGGGCACCCTTGCCCCGGACGGCCACGGCGAGTTGGTCGCGGGCCGGTGCGTACGTCCAGGACGCCAGCAGGACTCCGCGGTGGGCGAGTGCGACCAGGGTGCAGAAGCCGGGGTCGCCGTGGACGAACTGTCGGGTGCCGTCCACCGGGTCGACTATCCAGACCGGGGCCTCGCCCTTGATCGCCTCGTACGTCGCGGGGTTGGCGTGGACCGCCTCCTCGCCCACGACGACCGAGCCGGGCAGCAGCTTGACCAGCGCCTCGGTGAGAAACTCCTCGGCCTTGCGGTCGGCGTCCGTGACCAGATCGTGCGGACCGGTCTTCTCGTCTATCTCGTGCGCGGCGAGCTGCCGGAAGCGCGGCATGATCTCCGTGGCGGCCGCCGTACGGACGGCCTCTTCTACGTCGGCGGTGCGGTGTGCGAGAAACTCGTCGATGGTTTCGATGTCCTGGATCATGCCTCCATGAGAGCACGCGCCACTGACAATCCCCACCCGCCCGGTGTATCCCGGGTGGAATCACCATGAACAACGGGTGTTACGAGCTCAGCGCCACGTGACCTGTGCAGGGACCAGGACCGGGACCAGAACCAGGACCGGCGTCAGCGTCCGACCGCGTACCCCTGCATCCCGCGCGGGTTCGCCGCCGCCGACAGCACTCCGGTCCGCGGGTCCCGCGCCACCGCGCACAGCCGGCCCTCGGACCAGGCGTCGCCGACCTCGACGTCGTGGCCGCGGCGGCGCAGCTCCTCCACCACCTCCGGATCCGTGCGGGACTCGACGGTGACGCTGCCGGGACGCATTCCGCGCGGGTAGAAGGAACCGGGGAAGCTGTCGTTGTGCCAGTTCGGGGCGTCGATGGCGCCCTGGAGATCCAGGCCGCCGCGCACCTGAGCACGCAGGGCGACGGCCAGGAAGAAGTGCAGCTGCCACTGGTCCTGCTGATCACCGCCGGGGGTGCCGAAGGCCATGACCGGCACCCCGTCCCGCAGCGCGAGCGAGGGCGTGAGCGTCGTACGCGGTCGGCGGCCCGGGGTCAGGGAGTTGGGCAGCCCCTCGTCCAGCCAGGCCATCTGGAGCCGGGTACCGAGCGGGAAGCCCAGCTCGGGCACGACCGGGTTGGACTGCAGCCAGCCGCCGCTGGGCGTGGCCGCGACCATGTTGCCCCAGCGGTCGACGATGTCGAGGTGACAGGTGTCGCCCCGGGTCGCCCCGTCCGCGGAGACGTCGGGCTCGCCGGGCACGGGCGAGGTCGGCCGCTTGGCCACGGTCGGCTCTCCGAGGCCCGCCCGGCCCGCCTCCGCGCGGCCGGCGCCCACGCCCGCCGCGCCCCCCGCCCGCGCCACCGTCGGCTCCCCCGCTCCCGGCACCCCGAGCGCGTCGTACCCGTCCTCCTCCCCCGCGGCCACCACGCGCGCGTACCCGCTGAGCCGTGGGGCCCGCCCTCCGGGGCTGCCGGGCCGCAGCTCGTAGGAGGCCTTCTCCCCGACCAGCGCCCGCCGCCCGGCGTTGTACTCCGCCGACAGCAGCTCCTCCAGGGGCACCTCGCCCGCGTCCCCGTACCACGCCTCCCGGTCGGCCATCGCGAGCTTGCAGCCCTCGATCAGCAGGTGCACGTACTCGGCGGAGCCGTACCGCGGCAGCTCCGGCGGCAGCAGGGCCAGCTGCTGGAGGAGCACCGGGCCCTGGCTCCAGGGCCCGGCCTTGCAGAGGGTCCAGCCCCGCCAGTCGTACGTGGCCGGTGCCTCGTAGGACGCGGACCAGCCCGCCAGGTCGGCCGCCGTCAGCGTGCCGCAGTGCCGTTCACCGCTGGTGTCCATGGTGGGCCGGGCCGCCTGCCGTACCAGGGCCTCGGCGATGAAGCCCTCGCGCCAGATCCGCCGCGCCGCCTCGATCTCGGCGATCCGGTCTCCGGGCTCCTGACCAACTCCAGACTCCCGGTCGCCGCCCGCCTCCTCCGCGGCCTCCGCCACCAGCCGCTTCCACGTCGCGGCCAGCGTCGGATTCCGGAACAGCTCGCCCGGGCGCGGGGGCCGCCCGTCCGGCAGGTACACGTCGGCCGAGGACGTCCACTCGGTCTCGAAGAGCTCCCGTATCGTCTCGACGGTCTCGCCGACGCGCTCCACGGGCGCGTGCCCGTCCTCCGCGTATCCGATGGCGTACTTCAGGACGTCCGCCAGGGACTTCGTGCCGTGGTCGCGCAGCAGCAGCATCCACGCGTCGAAGGCCCCCGGCACCGCGGCCGCGAGGGGTCCGGTACCGGGTACGAGATCCAAACCCAGTCCCCTGTAGTGGGCGATCGTGGCCCCGGCCGGTGCCACGCCCTGTCCGCACAGCACCCGTACCTCCCCGCCCGCCGGGGCGAGGATGATCGGCACCTCGCCGGCGGGCCCGTTGAGGTGCGGCTCGACGACGTGCAGCACGAATCCGGCGGCGACGGCGGCGTCGTACGCGTTGCCGCCGTCCTCCAGTACGGCCATCGCCGACTGCGAGGCGAGCCAGTGCGTGGAGGACACCATCCCGAAGGTGCCCTGGAGGGTGGGTCGGGTAGTGAACACGGAGGAACTCCTCACTGCGGCGCGGGCATCCGGACTGTGGGCGGGCGTCCGGCAGGCGTCCGGCGATCGTACGCAGCCCGCTCCCGCCCCCTACTCCGAGGGCTGCCAGGCCGTCGTCCCCAGGATGTTCTCGGGGCCGATGTCGAGCGGATACGGCGGCCGTACGGTCACGGTGTCGTCCCCCTTCTCCGGGGCGACGCGGAGGTAGACACCGTCCTGGTTGTGCATCCGCCAGTACAGGGCCGCGTGTGCGCTCTCGCCGGGTTCGAGGGTCAGCGGCCGGGGGCCGGGGTCCTCCGGCGCCATGGACACCTTGTCCGTGCCCTCGACGGTCCGTACGCCCGGGAAGGGGGCGCCCGAGGCATCGAGGACGGTGACGGCCGGGTAGCCGTTCAACTTGTACGGGCGGTCACCGCAGTTGGTGACGTCGAGGCCCATGGCACGCAGTCCCATGGCCGCGTCGCCCTCGTCGGCGTAGAAGCGCAGGCCGGACGGCGGACAGCCCTGCCCCTCCTGGACGGGTACGGACGGAGAGTGCGTGGGGATCCCGGACGGGGACGGATCCGCCGCCCGGGTCGGCACCTCCACGTTCGGCGTGGGCGTCGGCGTGGGCCTGCGTTCGGGGTTGCGCTCACGGTCCAACTCGGCGGAGAGCCCGCAGCCGCTCACACCCGCGATCACCCCCAGCACCAGCAGACAGGCGAGGGCGACTCTGCGGACCGATCTCGGACGTATCGCGATCACGCGCCGATCATCACACGAGACCTCGACGGAAGCCGTCACTCCGCTCCCCGGCACCCTCACCACGCTCCCCCGTTGTCCCTCACTCCACGTGCCCCCGTGCCGCGACCAGCCCCGACTCGTAGGCGAACACGACCAGTTGGGCGCGATCTCGCGCTGCCAGCTTGGTCATCGCGCGGCTGACATGGGTCTTGACCGTGAAGGGGCTGATGACCATGTGGGCGGCGATCTCCTCGTTGGTGAGGCCACGCGCGGCGAGCGCGGTGACCTCGCGCTCGCGGCGGGTGAGGCACTCCAGGCCGGGAGCGCTGGCCCGGTCCGGCGGCCGGGCCACGAACTCGCCGATCAGCGTGCGGGTGACGGACGGCGACAGCAGGGCCTCGCCGCGCGCGACGACCTCGATGGCCTGGAGCAGGTCGGCGGGCTCGGTGTCCTTGAGCAGGAACCCGCTGGCGCCGGCCCGCAGCGCCTCGAAGACGTACTCGTCCAGGCCGTAGTTGGTCAGCATCACCACGCGTACGCCGGACAGTCCGGGGTCGGCGGCGATGCGGCGGGTCGCCTCGATGCCCGTCATCACCGGCATCTGGACGTCGACGAGGGCGATGTCCGGGACATGCGCGCGCACCAGCGCCAGGCCCTGCTCCCCGTCGGCGGCCTCGCCGACCACCTCGATGCCCTCCTCGGCGTCCAGGAGGGCCCGGAACCCGGCGCGCATCAGGGCCTGGTCGTCGACCAGCGCGACCCTGATCAGGCCGCTCACGGCAGGTCCAGCGGCACTTTGGCCCGTACCGAGAAGCCGCCCTCCGCGCGCGGGGCGGCGTGCAGGGTGCCGCCGAGGGCCGTGACGCGTTCGCGCATGCCGGTGAGCCCGATGCCCTCGGCGCACGGCCGGGACGGTTCGGCGGTGCCGTCGTCCTCGACGCGTATCGTCAACTCGCGCTCTTCGTACTCCAGTTGGACGGCAACCTTGGCGGGCCCGGCGTGCCGGGCGGCGTTCGTCAGGGCCTCCTGGACGATGCGGTACGCGGCACGGTCCACGGTCGCCGTCAGCGGGCGCTCATGGCCGGTCACGGTCAGGTCGACGGCGAGGCCCGCGGCCCGCGCGCGCTCCACGAGCAGGGCCGGGGTGCCGGTCGGCTCGTCGGTGCGCAACACCTCAAGGGTGGCGCGCAGTTCGCGCATGGCCTCGCCGCCCGCCTCCTGGATGGCGAGCAGGGCCGGGGGTATCTCCTCGCCGCGCTTGCGCGCGAGGTGGACGGCGACTCCCGCCTGGAGCTTGACGATCGAGATGCTGTGCGTGAGGGAGTCGTGCAACTCGCGGGCGATACGCAGGCGTTCCTCGCCCGCCCGGCGCAACGCCGCCTCCTCACGGGTGCGTTCGGCCTCCAGGGCACGCTGTTCGGTCTGGCGCAGATAGGCCTGCCAGTTGCGGCCCGCGAGACCGGTGACGACGGCGCACAGGAACCAGCCCGCGAGCAACGCGGTCTGCTCGACGGTGGCCTGGGAGGTGATCCCCGTCGCGAGCCACGCTCCGAGGAACACCCCGCCGGCGGCCGCGGCCACACCCCGGTGCCCCGCCTGTGCCGCCGTGTGGACCGCGGCCATCACCGGGAGGGAGGCCACCGGCCCGGGCTCGGCGTGCAGCACATAGCCGGCCAGCGCGGCCGTGGTCACGGCGAGCACCGCGCGAGGCGCCTTCCGGTACGCGGCCAGCGCGAGCGAACCGGTCACGATCAGCGCGTAGTCGACCGGCTCGGTGTCCTTGCGGAAGGCCGCCACGGACACGACGATCGCGCCGATCACGACGGCGAGCGCCACGTCGGCGAGCCGCTTGAGGGTGACCTGGTCCGCGTCCATGTCCGTACCGTAGACCGCCGTACCGACAGGGTCGTCAGCCCTGTGGACGGCCCCGCGACTACTCCCGGCGCAGTAGTCCAATGCCCGGCACGGTCGCGTCGGAGCACCGCCAACTGCCTTCGGCCGTACGACGCCCGCAGGCACCCTCGGGAGCGAGGGTTCTCGGCATGACCACACCCTTCAAGTACCCCTTCGTGACCACGCCCTTTCGCTACACCCAGCCTCCGCCGCCCAGGTCCGCCACCGGCCGGACCGCGGAGGTCTACCGACAGCTCTCCGAGGACTTCGGGGTCGACGGTGCCGTCACCTTCGTCGTCCTGTCCTCCGCGCCCGAACTCCTCGCCGCCACCTGGGCGTTGATGCGTGAGTCGCTCCTCGCGGGCGACGGCAGCCGCACCGGCAAGGAGCTGGCCGCGCTCGGGGTGTCCCGCGCCAACAGGTGCCCGTTCTGCGTGGACGCGCACACCGTCCTGCTGCACGCCACCGGCGACCACGCCCTCGCGGAGCGGCTGGCCCGCGGCGGGACCCCGGAGAAGGAGGTGCAGGCGCGCATGGTCGCCTGGGGAGAGGCGACCCGGATCCCCGGCAGCCCGGATCTCACCCCGCTGCCCTTCTTCGTCCGGCACACCGCCGCGTACGTGGGGACCGCCCTGTCCTTCCACTTCATCAACCGGATCGTCTCGGCCCTGCTGACGGAGAACCTGCTGCCGGGCAACACCCAGCGGTTCAGGCCGGTCCGCAGCCTCGCCGGCCGTTCCCTGGCCAAGACCGTTCGCCGGCGTCTCCCCCCGGGCGCGAGCCTCGCCCTCCTCGACGGCGACCCTGGCCCCGGCCCGTCCTGGGCGGCCGGCACGACGGTCGCCCCGGCCTACGCGGCACTGCGGACGGCCGCCTCGGAGGGCGCCGGCCTGCTGACCGAGGCCGACCAGGACCTCGTACGAGACGTCGTCGCGGCGTGGGACGGTACGCATCAGCCGTTGATGTGGGACGCCCTGCCGGACCGGAGGCACAGGCCCGGGGCGCGGCTGGCGTTACTGGCCGCGCTGGCTCCGTACCGGATCACCGACGAGGACGTGGCGGCGTGGAAGCAGCCGCCGTACACGGACCGTTGTCTGGTCCAGCTCGTCGCGTACGGTGCGTTCGCCGCCGTCGACCGCATCGAGCGGGCCATGCCCCTCGGTGCTCCGGTATCGCACGGGGTCACGGACGGTCAAGGGTGAGTCCCTGTCACCACCCGGGCACGGAGCGAGTTCGTACTACCGCCCCACAGGCAGGCATGTGACACTGGCGTCCCGTCCGCTGTGCGGACTCTCCGCACCGTCCCCCACGAAATGTGCGCCGTGCGTTCTCTTCCTCTCGCTCTCACCGCGCGTCTGCTGCCGGTTGTCGTGCTCGCCCTGGCGGGCTGGTCGTTGTCGTCCGGGCCGTTCGCCGCGACCCCGGCCACGGAGAAGAAGGCGGCCCCCGACGGCGGGCCGTCACCGTCCGCGCCGTCGACCTCGGCGGCGACCCGCACGTACCGCACCTCACCCGCGCCCTGCACGGGCGTGACGAAGAAGACGGTGACCTCGCTGGTGCCGGACGCCAAGACGGCCGGCAAGGAGATCCCGTCGACCGACGAGTCGCTGCGCCGCACCTGTTCGTGGAACGCGCTCAAGGGCTTCGACTACCGCTGGCTCGATATTTCGTACGAAATCAAGAAATCGGACCAGACCGCTCAGACCGCCTACAAGCAGCGCACGACGGAGAAGAGCGGCGGCGGGGTCGTTCCCGGTCTCGGGGACGCGGCCTACTCGGTGGTGAACCTGACCACCGAGGACAAGCAACAGACGCGCGAGGGCCAGGTGTTCGTCCAGGCGTCCAACGCCCTGGTGGTCATCACGTACAACGGCAGTGACTTCGAGTCGAAGAAGGCGCCGAGTACGGACGAGATCAACAAGGGCGCCATCAAGGCCGCCAAGGAGGCGATGGCCGCGCTGGAGGCCGCTCAGTAAGAGGGCTCCCAGCACGGCCCGCCGCCGTCAGGCGACCTGGTCGGCCTTCGCCGCGCGCCCCTCTCGCTCTGCCCGCTCCGCCCGTGCGAAGGGCGCCATCAACGCGACGTACAGGACGAGCGACGAGGCGAGGCCGATCGCCCAGCCGTAGTCCGCGAGCGGCTTGAGGAACGGGATGAGTCCGTCCGTCGGGAACGGGCCGAGTTTGGCGCCCTCGGCGTCGACGTTCGAGTACGAGCCGCCGACCGCCAGGACACCGCCGACCACGAAGGCCAGCACCGCCCGCCAGTTCCAGCCGTTCGTGTACCAGTAGCGTCCGCCGGGCGTGTAGAGGTCGGCGAGATGCAGGACCGTACGGCGGACGATCCAGTAGTCGGCGATCAGGATGCCCGCGACCGTGCCGAGCAGACCGCCGACCACGCCGAGCCAGGTGAAGATGTAGAACTGGGGCGTGGAAATCAGCTTCCACGGGAAGATCAGGATGCCGATGACACCCGTAATCAGCGCGCCCGTACGGAAGTTGATGAACTTCGGGGCCAGGTTGGACAGGTCGTAGGCCGGGGAGACCACGTTCGCCGCGATGTTGACGGAGATCGTGGCGATCAACACGATGAAGAGTGCGAAGAGCAGACCGAAGGCGTTGTCCGTCTTGGCCGCGAGGGCCACCGGGTCCCAGATCGCCTCCCCGTAGATCGCCTCGGAGCCGGAGGTGACCAGCACGGCGAGGATCGCGAAGAGCGTCATCGTCGTCGGCAGGCCGAGGGTCTGCCCCCAGGTCTGCGCCTTCTGGCTGGCGCCGAAGCGCGTGAAGTCGGGGATGTTGAGGGACAGCGTCGCCCAGAAGCCGATCATGCCCATCAGGGACGGGAAGAAGACCGGCCAGAAGTCCGCGCCCCAGCCGAGCTTCGACGGCTGGTCGAGCAGCGCGCCGAAGCCGTCGGCCTTGACCGCGATCCAGATGAGCAGCGCGAACGCACCGACGATCACGACGGGCGCGGCCCAGTTCTCGAAGTGCCGCAGGAAGTCCATACCGCGGTAGATGATCGCGATCTGCAGGGCCCAGAAGAGGAGGAAGCAGAGCCACAGCGGCCACGGGTTGCCCGCGACCTTCCCCGCGTTCTCCCACTCACCGCCGGTGAGCTTGGAGCCCAGGGCGAAGATGCCGCTGCCGCCGATCCAGGTCTGGATACCGAACCAGCCACAGGCCACGGCGGCGCGGATCAGCGCCGGGATGTTGGCGCCGCGAAGCCCGAACGAGGCGCGGGCGAGCACGGGGAACGGGATGCCGTACTTCGGCCCCGCGTGACCGGTGGCCAGCATCGGCAGCAGCACGATGATGTTGGCCAGGGCGATGGTGAAGACGGCCTGCTTCCAGTCCATGCCGAGGGCGACCAGGCCGGAGGCCAGGGTCCAGCTGGGGATGCAGTGGGCCATGGATATCCACAGCGCCGCGAAGTTGTACGTCGTCCACTTGCGCTCGGAGACCGGGACGGGACGCAGGTCGTCGTTGGCGAAGGGGCTGTCGTCGGGGAAGGCCCCGGGGCTGAGTTCGATCCGGCCGGCGGTGTCGGCGGACTGGGATATCGGCGGCCCCGTGGGGACGGTTTCGGTCATGGGCAGGCCAATCGATGAGGCGGGACGGGAAAGGCCGTGCGGGTGGCGCCGTGGGGGTGGTCGTGCGGTGTTGCGGTGGTGCGGTCCCCTTCCCGGGGAGGTGGGAAGGGGACGACTTGAGTGGGTGGAGCCTTGAGTAGGTGGAGCAGAGTGGAGCCGATGCCGTCAATGGTTGATGGATGGGTCGACCATCAACTATTGGGACAGGTCGTCAATAGTCTTGACCAGCCCTCAACCGTTGACGGCGGGAATGACCGTTGATCCATACGCCTCGATGACCGCCTCTTGAGCGTCATGCATGTCGTACAGGGCGAACTGGTCGACGCCCAGCTCGCGCAGCGCGTTCAGCTTCTCGATGTGCTTCTCGGCCGTGCCGATCAGACAGAACCGGTCGACGATCTCGTCGGGCACGAACTGGGTGTCGGGGTTTCCGCTGCGTCCGTGGTGCGAGTAGTCGTAGCCCTCACGGGACTTGATGTAGTCGGTGAGTTCGTCGGGTACGGCGGCGGAGTGCTCGCCGTACTTGGAGACGAGGTCGGCGACGTGGTTGCCGACCATTCCGCCGAACCAGCGGCACTGCTCACGCGCGTGGGCGAGCGCCTCGGGCGAGTCGTCCTCGGTGACGTAGGCGGGCGCGGCCACACAGATCTTGACGTCGGCGGGGTCGCGTCCGGCTTCGGCGGCCGCGGTCTTCACGGCCTTGACCATGGACTCGGTCAGGTAGAGGTCGGCGAGCTGGAGGATGAAGCCGTCGGCCTCCTCACCGGTCATCTTCAGCGCCTTGGGGCCGTACGCGGCCATCCAGACCGGGAGTTCGGCGCCGGGCTTGATCCACGGGAACTTGATGACCGTGCCGCCGAGGTCCGCCTCGTCGCCGCGGCCCAGCGCCCGGATGACCTTCATGGCCTCGCTGATCCGGGCGAGCGTGTTGGGCTTGCGGCCGGCCACGCGCATCGCCGAGTCGCCGCGCCCGATACCGCAGACCGTGCGGTTGCCGAACATGTCGTTGAGCGTGGCGAAGGTCGATGCGGTGACCTCCCAGGTGCGGGTGCCCGGGTTCGTCACCATCGGGCCGACCTTCAGCTTCGTGGTGTTGGAGAGGATCTGGCTGTAGATCACGAACGGCTCCTGCCAGAGCACGGCGGAGTCGAACGTCCAGCCGTACGTGAAGCCGTTGCGCTCGGCCCGCTTCATCAGGCTGATGACGCGGGAGGCAGGTGGGTCTGTCTGCAGGACGAGTCCGAAGTCCATGGCGCCGCTCCTAGTCGCTCAGAGAAGGTACTGACAGGTGGAGCGGGGGGTGTAGACGCCGTGCCCGGCGCGCCCGGTGAACTCCCGCTCCGTAATGACGAGTTCGCCCCGCGAGAGGACCGTCTCGACGCGGCCGGTGGTGCGCCTGCCCTCGTACGCCGAGTAGTCGACGTTCATGTGGTGCGTCTCGGCGGACATGACCTGCTCGGCGTGCGGGTCGTAGATGACGACGTCCGCGTCGGCGCCCGGCGCGATCGTGCCCTTCTTCGGGTACAGGCCGAACATCCGGGCCGGGGTGGCGCAGGCGATCTCGATCCAGCGGCGGCGCGTGATGTGTCCGTCGACGACGGCCTGGTGGAGCAGGTCCATGCGGTTCTCGACGCCCGGGAGCCCGTTGGGGATCTTCGAGAAGTTGCCGCGGCCCAGCTCCTTCTGGCCGACGAAGCAGAAGGGGCAGTGGTCGGTGGAGACGACCTGGAGGTCGTTGGTCCGCAGGCCCCGCCACAGGGCGGCCTGGTGCTCCTTGGGCCGCAGCGGCGTCGAGCACACGTACTTGGCGCCCTCGAAGTCGGGCTCCGCGAGGTTGTCGGTCGACAGGAACAGGTACTGCGGGCAGGTCTCGCCGAAGACGTTCAGTCCTTCGTCGCGCGCCCGTGCCAGCTCGGCGACCGCCTCCGTCGCCGAGACGTGCACGACGTAGAGCGGGGCTCCCGCGACCTGGGCGAGCTTGATGGCGCGGTGGGTGGCCTCGGCTTCGAGGAGGGCCTTGCGGACCTCGCCGTGATAGCGCGGGTCGGTCTCTCCCCGCGCCAGCGCCTGCTCCACCAGTACGTCGATCGCGATGCCGTTCTCCGCGTGCATCATGATCAGGCCGCCGTTCTCGGCGGAGCGCTGCATGGCACGCAGGATCTGGCCGTCGTCGCTGTAGAAGACGCCGGGGTAGGCCATGAACTGCTTGAAGGAGGTGACGCCCTCCTCGACCAGCAGGTCCATCTCCTTGAGCGTGTCCTGGTTCACGTCGGAGACGATCATGTGGAAGGCGTAGTCGATGGCGCACTTGCCGTCGGCCTTGGCGTTCCAGGCGTCGAGGCCCTCCCGCAGCGAGTGGCCGACGCTCTGCACCGCGAAGTCGACGATCGTGGTCGTGCCGCCCCAGGCGGCGGCCCGGGTGCCCGTCTCGAAGGAGTCGGAGGCGAAGGTGCCGCCGAACGGCAGTTCCATGTGGGTGTGGGCGTCGACGCCACCCGGGATCACGTACTTCCCGGTGGCGTCGATGGTCCGCTCGGCCGTCCATGCCTCGGCGGCGGGGGTGCCGCTCGCGGCGAGGGCGGCGATACGGCCGTCCTCCACCAGGACGTCCGCGTGGAGTTCGTCCGACGCGGTGATCACTAGGCCACCGCGGATGACTGTACGGCTGCTCATGGTTTCCTCTCCTGTCGTGGGCACCCCGGTGGAATGCGGCGGTGGGTACGTGCGGGTGCGTCGTGGCTGGTCGCAGCCCCGCGCCCCTGAAAAGCCTGGGGCGCGGGCCGCCGCTGTCCCCGACCGAGCCTCGGCCGAGGCCCCGTCAGAGCCCCCGCCGGGGAGTCGCTCAGGGAGCGGTCAGCGGCTCGTACGCCTCCGGGCGGCGGTCGCGGTAGAACTGCCAGCGGTCGCGTACCGCGCGGAGCTTGGCCATGTCCAGGTCGCGGACGACGAGCTCGGTCTCCTTGTCGCTCGCCACCTCCCCGACGAACTGGGCCTCCGGGTCCACGAAGTACGAGGTGCCGTAGAAGTCGTTGGAGCCCAGCTCCTCCACTCCCACGCGGTTGATGGCGCCCACGAAGTACTCGTTGGCCACGGCCGCGGCCGGCTGCTCCAACTGCCAGAGGTAGGCGGACAGTCCGCGCGAGGTGGCGGACGGGTTGAAGACGATCTCGGCCCCGGCGAGACCCAGCGCGCGCCAGCCCTCCGGGAAGTGCCGGTCGTAGCAGATGTAGACGCCGATCTTGCCGACCGCCGTGTCGAAGATCGGCCAACCGGCGTTGCCGGGGCGGAAGTAGAACTTCTCCCAGAAGCCCTCGACCTGCGGGATGTGGTGCTTGCGGTACTTGCCGAGGTACGAGCCGTCGGCGTCGATCACCGCCGCGGTGTTGTAGAGGACGCCGGGCTGCTCCTCCTCGTACATCGGCAGGACGAGGACGATGCCCAGTTCCCTGGCGAGTGCCTGGAAGCGCTGGACGATCGGGCCCTCGGGGATCTGTTCGGCGTACTCGTAGAACGCCTTGTCCTGGACCTGGCAGAAATAGGGCCCGTAGAACAGTTCCTGGAAGCACAGGACCTGAGCACCCTGTGCGGCCGCGTCGCGGGCCGCCTGCTCGTGGACCTGGATCATCGATTCCTTGTCGCCCGTCCATGCGGTCTGGAAGACGGCGGCGCGGATCACTCTGCTCATCGGGACCTCCGGTCGCTCGGTGTGCGGCGAGCCTAGGAAGTCCGAAGAGCGGCTTTGAGTTGCAGCGTGTCACGTCTGAGGGCGTGTGGCGTTCCACGGTGTCACCCTTGCCAAGGCCCATGTTTCACCACCGTTTTCCCAGGTCTTCCTGTGTTTCGGAGCTGTTGCGCGTCGAGCGCCTCAGCCTTGTTGCGCGTCGTGCGCGAGGAGGGCGATGTGCACGGAGGCCGCCTGCTCGAAGTCGTCGAGATCGACCCGCAGCCGGGCCTCTATCGCCTCCAGCCGCCGGTACAGCGCGGGTCGTGAGACATGGTGGAGCTGTGCGGTGCGCGACTTGTTGCGGCCGGTGGCGAGATACGTCCGCAGCACCGGCAGCAGCTCCGACTCCGCGTCCGCGCCGCAGAGCAGCCCGTCCAGTTCCCGCTCGGCGAAGGACTGGACGTGCGGGTCGTCCCGCAGCAGCCGGACCAGCCCGCGCAGATGGACGTCCCTCAGCCGCACCACGACCGGCAGGTCGAGTCCGGCGGGGCTCTCGGCGACGGCGTCGGCCACATGCCGGGCCTCCCGCAGCCCGGCGGGCACGTCGTCCCACCCGGTCCGCGGGTCGGCCGCCGCGACGACGACCGCCTTGCCGTCACCGGCCGCACCACCGCCCGCCTCCGTACGCAGCCGGGTGGCGAAGTGGGCGGCGAGGGCCTCGGCGTCCTGGTCCCTGGCCAGGCTCAGCAGTACGGCGACCACCCCGTCGGCCAGCTCGGCGACGAGTCCGGAGAGCCCCAACAGGCGCAGTACGCGGTCGAGTTGGGCCGCCTCCGTGTCCCGTACGACCAGGGGCACGAACGTCCGGCGGTTGACCGGCAGTCCGGCCGCGCGGGCCCGGGGCAGCAGTTGGCGGGCCGGTACGACTCCGGAGACGAGGTCGGTGAGCAGGCTCTCGGCGGACTGCTCCTCCCAGGAGTGCACGGTGCCGCCGAGCATGCGGTGCAGGACCAGGGCCTCGGCCCCGCGGTCGGCGAGCAGCCGTCCGGTGGCGGCGTCGCCGCGGTAGCCGCACAGCACGATGCGGCCCCAGCGCTCGCCGCGTCCGCCCAGTTCGGCACGGACCCAGCCGTCCCCCTCGCTGCCGCCGGCCTGCCGTGCGATGCGTTCCCAGTCGCGCAGTACGTCGTCGACCGCGGACCGCTCCCCCGCCGTGGCGAGGACGCGGTGGGCGAGGTTGGTGACGACGACGGGGCACGCGCTGTGCGAGGCGATCTCGTCGAGCATCCGCTGCAGCGGGGCGCCCGCCGTGATGAGCCCGGTCAGCGCCGTCCGGACGGACTCCGACAGGCTCACGGCCGCGAACTTCCGTCGTACGAGCCTGGATTGGACCTCTTCGGTCAACTCCGCGAAGGGGAACGGGCGGTGCAGGACCACCATCGGCAGCCCGCACCGCTCGGCCGCCCGGCGCATCACCTCGGGCGGGGTCGGGAAGGCCCGGCCGAGTCCGAGGACGACGGCCGAGGCCTCCGCGCGGTGCAGTGAGCGGATGTACTCGGCCTGGGCCTCAGGGTCACCCGCGAGCAGCACCCCGGTGGTGAGGACCATCTCGCCGCCGCTGAGCATCACTCCGACGTCGGCGGCCTCGGCGACGTGCACCCAGCGCACGGGCCGGTCGAGCTGGCTCGCGCCGGCCACCACCTCGGGTTCCCCGGCCAGCACCCGTTCCAGGGCGAGGACCTGACGGACCGACAGGGCGGGTTCCAAGGCGGTGGTCATGCGGCGAACCTTCAATCTGGCGTTGCTGAACGCTCCTCGGAACCGACTGCTCAACACAACTGACCGATCGTCAGAACCGAGCGCCCCTCAGAACTGAGTGCTCCGCAGGGCGCGCTCCAGGATCGCGGCGCCCTCCTCGGCCTCCGCGACGGTGAGCGACAGCGGTGGGGCGATGCGCAGGACGCTGGTGTTGTGGCCCCCGCCCTTGCCGATCAACAGGCCTCCCTCGCGGGCCGCTTCGAGCACGGCGGCGGCCTCGTCCGGGTCGGCCTGGTCGGTGCCCGGCTTCACCAGCTCGATGCCGATCATGAGACCCCGGCCCCGGACCTCGCGTACGCCCGGCAGTTGTGCCGCGACGGCCCGCAGCCGCTCGATGAGCAGGCCGCCGACGCGGCGGGCGTTGCCCTGGAGATCGTGTTCCAGGAGGTACGTGAGGTTGGCGAGGCCCGCGGCCATGGTGATCTGGGTGCCGCCGAACGTCGAGATGGAGTTGGAGTCCAGACAGTTCATGACCTCGGCGCGGGCGACGACACCGCCGATGGACATGCCGTTGCCGATGCCCTTGGCGAAGGTCAGCATGTCCGGCGGACCGCTCTGGCCGTGTGCCTGCCAGCCCCAGAAGTTGTCGCCGGTCCTGCCCCAGCCGGTCTGCACCTCGTCGGCGATCCAGAGGATGCCGCGCTCCTGGAGGACCTCGCGGAACGCCGCGTACAGGCCGTCCGGCGGTGCGGTGAAGCCGCCGACCCCCTGGATGGGCTCGGCGATCAGGGCCGCGGGCGGACGGACGTGGCCGAGCAGGTCCTCCAGGTCGGCGACGCAGGCCGCGATGAAGCCGGCGTCGTCGAGATCGGCGTACGGGCCGCGGGTGCGGACGCCGCCGTGCACGTAGAGCGTCTGGAGGGGCGAGAGGCTGGTCGGCGACCAGCCCTTGTTGCCGGTGATGCCGACCGAGGTGAAGGAACGGCCGTGGTAGCTGTTGCGCATCGCCAGGATCTGGTTGCTGCGGCGGTACGCGGTGGCCAGCAGCAGGGCCGTGTCGTTGGCCTCCGTGCCCGAGGTCGTGAAGAACACGCGCGCGTCCGGGATTCCCGACAGCTTGGCGATCCGCTCGGCCAGGTCGACCATCGGCCGGTTGAGGTACAGCGTGGAGGAGTGGATGATCCGGCCGGCCTGCTCGCTGACCGCCTTCGTCGCCTCGGGCAGGGCGTGCGCGGTCATCGTGGTGAGGATGCCGCCGAAGAAGTCGAGGTACTTGTTGCCCTCGGCGTCCCAGACGTGGCGGCCCTCGCCGTGGGTGAGCTCGATGGGATCGGCGTAGTAGACGGCCAGCCAGTCGGGGAGGACCGACTGGTGGCGCTGGTACAGGTGCTTGGCCGAGCCGTGGGCCTGGCCCTGGGATGCGTCTGTCGTCACGGCTGCACCAGCCCTTCGTAGGCGTCGGGGCGACGGTCCCGGTAGAAGGCCCACTGCTGGCGGACCTCCTCGATCAGGTCGAAGTCGAGGTCGCGGACGACGAGTTCCTCGTTCTTGTCGCTCGCCCTCTCGCCGACGAACTGGCCGCGCGGGTCGACGAAGTACGACGTCCCGTAGAAGTCGTTGTCCCCGTACTCCTCCTCGCCGACACGGTTGATCGCGGCGATGTAGTACTCGTTGGCGACGGCCGCGGCGGGCTGCTCCAGCTGCCAGAGGTGGGAGGACAGGCCGCGGGAGGTCGCCGACGGGTTGTACACGAGCTGGGCGCCGTTCAGGCCGAGCTGGCGCCAGCCCTCCGGGAAGTGCCGGTCGTAGCAGATGTAGACGCCGACCTTGCCGACCGCGGTGTCGAAGACGGGCCAGCCGAGGTTGCCCGGTTTGAAGTAGTACTTCTCCCAGAAGCCCTTGACCTGGGGGATGTGGTGCTTGCGGTACTTCCCGAGGTAGGTGCCGTCGGCGTCGATCACCGCGGCCGTGTTGAAGTAGAAGCCGGACTGCTCGACCTCGAAGACCGGGACCACGACGACCATGCCGGTCTCGCGGGCGAGTTCCTTCATACGGGTGACGGTGGGGCCGTCCGGGACCGGTTCCGCCCAGCGGTAGTGCTCCGGTTCCTGGACCTGGCAGAAGTAGGGGGCGTTGAAGACTTCCTGGAATCCGATGATCTTCGCGCCCTGACGGGCCGCCTCGCGGGCGTGCTCCTCGTGCTTGGCGACCATGGATGCGGTGTCGCCGGTCCAGGTGGCCTGGACCAGAGCGGCGCGTACGACGTTGGCCATGAGCTGCTGCTCCTTCGACGGGACGTCAGAGAGCTTCTACGCCCGTAGATGGTGGGCGTAGAGCCCCGAAAGTAGGCGGAGGCGCTGCGCTGGGCAAGACCATCGTCGTTAACCGGCTGAGTCGATCTTGTTTCCTACCCCTGTGGGTTAGCCTCCGGCGGTTCACGGCCCCGCGCCGCTTGTAGGTGGGCCCGGCTGCGATCAGGTGCCGTCAGGCCGTGTAGCCCGCGACTCTCAGGGCGTGGATCAGGTCCCAGTGGCGTTGTTGTGAGACGTGGCGGGCCGCTTCGAGGAGGAGGGGGATGAGGCGGGGCGGGTCGGTCTCGACACTGCGGGCGGCCTCTTCGGGGGTGCGGATGCGAACGTACGCGTCGAGGAGGGACCGGACCTCGCGGTGGCGGTCCTCCCCGACCAGGTTCAGTACGGCCTCGCCCATCTCCGGGGCGGGGCGCACGACGCCCTGGCGGAGCATCTGGTCGCCGTCCGCGGTGCGCCCCGCCACCGCGAGCGCGTCGGCGGCGGCGACGAGGCGGTCGGCGGGCAGCGAGGCGGCCTCCCAGAGGAGGGTGGCCCAGTCGGCGCCCAGGCCCGCGCGGTGGAGTTCGGCGGCGAGGAGCGGGAAACGGGCGGCGGGCCAGTACGCGGCCTCGACGAGCAGGGCGTGCGCCTCGCCGCTGTGGCCCTCGCGCCGCAGCCGGACGAGCCGCTCGACGGTCTGGACGGTGGTCCGGCGCTCCTCGTCGTCCAGGGGCTCGCGCCGCGCCTTCGGCCGCGCGGGCTCCTCGGCGGCTCCGGCGAAGCGGGCCCCGCGCAGCGTGGGCTCGGCGGTGGGCGGCACCGGCATGGCCGGTGCGGCGGCCGCCGCGGCGTCCTCTTCCATCATCCCGGCGAACCGGGCGCTGCCGCGCGCACGGCGCTTCGAGCGCTGTTTGGGGGCGCGGCCCCTGGCGGGCTCGGGAGGCTCAGGGGCCGCCGCCTCGTCCTCCTGGGCGGCCGTGGGGCGCGGGGAGGCCTCGGGGGCGGGTGCCGCGGCCTGCCAGGCGTTCTGTTCGGCCGCTCGCCCGGCGGCCTGACCGGCGGCCCGTTCCGCCGACGCGTCGCGCCAGAGGTCCGGCCAGTCGTCCTCGTCCGGCGCGGGGCGTTGCGGGCCCCCGCGCCCCGTGGACGGCCCGCCGGCCCCGGCACCGCTCCGGTCGTTCCGGGGCCGCTCGTCCCAGAAGACATCGGTGCCGATCTCGCCGGGCGGGATGCTCAGTGCCCCCTGCACCCGGCCGCCGATCGCACGCCGGTCCAACTCGTCCATGCGGGAGCGGAGTTCGGAGCAGCGGGCCGTCGCGCGGTCGTGATCGTCGCGGGCCCAGGCCAGGTCGACGCGGCAGGACTCGGCCTCTTCCCGGCCGGTGGCCGTACGGAGCGAGCGGCCGAGCTCCGAGAGCCGTTCGGCGGCGTAGCGCTGTTCGCGGAGCATGACGTCGAGGCGGTCTCCGAGGGCGTCGCGGCCACCGGGCCGCGCGTCGTACGCGGCGAGCGAGGCGCCGTGCAGCGCCCGCGCCCGGTCGGACTCCTGGGCGGCGGCCCGGTCGCCGTACTCCGCGGCGACGTCCTGGAGGAGCGCCTGTACGACGTCCCAGGGCGGCACCTCCGCGCCGTCCAGACAGGCCCGCATCCCCTCGGGGTCGCGCTGCCAGAACACGCCGCACCACCCGCCGCCCTGGTCGAGCCGGGTCAGCAGGTCATTGAGATATTGCGCGAACTCCCGCACCTGGCCCGGGAGTTGTTCCACCGCCATTACCTTCACCCCACGCCAGACTGGAGTACTCCGGTTCGATAGAAAACACCGTTCGTGTTACGGAATGGCTACAACGAGTTTTCGACCCGGACGCGGAGTGCGGTTACCGCCCCGGAACGTGACGTGAGGGCCCCGGACCTGACGGCCCCGACGGGGTGTCACCTGCGCGTCATGCCGGGGCGAGCGCACAACTGCCCGCGATCTCGTCCATCGAGAGGCCCAGCACCCGCGCCAGGGCCGCCACGGTGAAGAAGGCGGGGGTCGGCGCGCGGCCGGTCTCGATCTTGCGGAGGGTCTCGGCGGAGATGCCCGCGCTCGCGGCGATCTCCACCATGCTGCGGCCGCCGCGGGCCTCGCGGAGCAGCTTGCCGAGCCGCTCGCCGCGCTCGTGCTCTTCGGGGGTCAGCGGGGTTCGCACCATGCGCCCACCCTAGTACCGGCGACCGTTATTCGAATAGGCGGATCAAGGCCACCCCCACACACCTCGACCGGTATAGTAATTGGCATGGTGGAACTGAAGACGGACACGTCCATCGACGCGATGCACGAAGCGGGCCAGGTCGTGGCCCGGGCCCTCACAGCGGTGCGGGAGGCCGCCGGCGTGGGCGTCTCGCTCCTGGAGCTGGACGAGGTCGCGCACCAGGTCCTGCGGGACGCGGGCGCGGGCTCCCCGTTCCTCGGCTATCGGCCCTCCTTCGCTCCCGTGCCCTTCCCGGCCGTCATCTGCGCCTCCGTGAACGACGCGATCGTGCACGGCATCCCGACCGGCTACCGGCTGCGCGACGGCGACCTGGTCTCGATCGACTTCGGCGCCGAACTCGGCGGCTGGGTGGGCGACTCCGCGATCAGCTTCGTGGTCGGCACACCGCGCCCCGCCGACCTGCGCCTCGTCGAGACCGCCGAGCGGGCCCTCGCGGCGGGCATCGAGGCGGCCGTCGTCGGCAACCGCATCGGCGACATCGCGCACGCGATCGGCACGGTGTGCCGCGCGGCGGGGTACGGCATCCCGGACGGCTTCGGCGGCCACGGAATAGGCCGCCGTATGCACGAGGACCCAGGTGTCCCGAACGAGGGGCGGCCCGGCCGCGGCCTGCCGCTGCGGCACGGCATGGCCCTCGCCATCGAGCCCATGCTCATCGCCGGCGGCACCGACGAGTACCACGCCGCCGCCGACGGCTGGACCCTCCGCACGAACGACGGCACCCGAGCGGCCCACGCGGAACACACGGTGGCCATCACGGACGCGGGGCCGCGCATCCTGACGGCCCGCTGACCACCCCGTCGGCCGCCCTCCCACGGAGCCGACAGCTCCCGGCCTACGGCGCGGGCCGCACCACCATCGCCGAGCCGCCGCCCCGGCGTACGGTCTCGGCCGCCGCCAGCCACTTGCCGTTCGGCAGACGTTGGACGCCGGTCGCCGCGCCGATCTCCGGGTTCTGCCGGAAGCCGTGGCCGATGGACTCCAGCTGAGCCCTCAACGGGCTGTTCCACAGGCCCGGTTCGAGCTCGGTGGTCGTCTGGTTGCGCTGGCTGGCACGCGGGGCGGCGATCGCGTCGACGAGCGGGAGGCCCCGGTCCACGAACCCGGTCAGCGTCTGCAGGACCGTCGTGACGATGGTCGCGCCGCCGGGCGAGCCCAGCGCCACCACCGGCTTGGCGTGCGCGTCGAGCACGATCGTCGGCGAGATCGACGAGCGCGGACGCTTGCCCGGACCCGGCAGGTTCGGGTCGTGCACGGCCGGGCTCGCCGGCGCGAAGGAGAAGTCCGTCAGCTCGTTGTTGAGGATGAACCCCCGGTCGGGGACGGTGATCCCGCTGCCGCCGGTCTGCTCGATGGTGAGGGTGTACGCGACGACGTTGCCCCACTTGTCGGCCGCCGTGAGGTGGGTCGTGTTCTCGCCCTCGTAGGTTGTCGGCGCGGCCGTGCCCCCGGCCTCGCACGCCGCCGGATCGCGCGGGTCGCCGGGCGCCAGCGGGCTCGTCAGCACCGCGTCGTCCTTGATGAGGCACTCGCGCGAGTCGGCGTACTTCTGCGAGAGGAGTTCCTTCGTCGGTACGTCCTCGAAGGCCGGGTCCCCCACCCAGCGCCCCCGGTCCGCGAAGGCGATCCGGCTCGCCTCGATGTAGCGGTGCAGGTACTGGACGTCCGTGGCCTTCGAAAGGTCTGTGTTCTCAAGGATGTTGAGGGCCTCACCGACCGTGGTGCCACCGGAGGACGAGGGCGCGATCGAGTAGACGCCCAGTCCGCGGTACGAGGTCTTCGTGGGCGCCTGCCGCTTCGCCTCGTACTTCGCCAGGTCCCTCAGGGACAGCTCGCCGGGCCGCGCGTCGTATCCCGAACCCGGGTCCACCGGCGGCTTGTTCACCGTGGCGACGATGTCCTTGGCCAGCCGGCCGCGATAGAGCGCGCCCACGCCCTTGCGGCCCAACTCCTCGTACGTACGCGCCAGATCGGGGTTCTTGAACGTCGAGCCGACCACCGGCAGCGAACCGCCCGGCAGGAACAGCTCGGCCGTGTCGGGGAAGTTCCGGAACCGCGCCTCGTTGGACTCGGTCTGCGAGCGGAACGTGGCGTCGACGGTGAACCCGTCGCGCGCGAGCCGCTCCGCGGGCTTCAGCAGCGATCCGAGCCGCTTGCTGCCCCAGCTGGCCAGCGCCTTCTGCCAGGTGGCGGGCGTCCCGGGCGTGCCCACACCCAGACCGCTGGTCACGGCGTCGGCGAACGGGATCGGCCGGCCGTTCTCCAGGAAGAGCCCCGAGTCGGCCGTCAGGGGCGCCGTCTCACGGCCGTCGATCGTCCGCACCGTACGGGACTTGGCGTCGTAGTAGACGAAGTAGCCGCCCCCGCCGATGCCCGAGGAGTACGGCTCGGTGACGCCGAGCGCGGCCGCCGTGGCGACGGCCGCGTCCACCGCGTTGCCGCCCTTGCGGAGGATCTCGATCCCGGCGGCCGAGGCGTCGGCGTCCACGCTCGCGACGGCCCCGCCGTACCCGACGGCGACCGGCACCTTCTCCGCCGGGCTTGAGCCGCCCCCGGAGGACCCTGAGGAGGGCGGCGCCGCCCCCACCGACATCACCGCGGCCGAAACCGCCACCACAGCCAGACTCCGCGCGCCCGAGCGCCCCATCCGTACCTCCAGTTAACGACCGTCTGCGCAGCGTAACTCCTGGGCATGGCCGCGTCAGGTCCCTCTCGAACACCGGTGCAGGTGCCCGCTAGCATGCGCGCCCATGAATGACGACGTCCGCAACATCGTCCTCGGCGTGGTCGCGGCCGGCCTCAGCGCCGCGCTGGGCTGGCTCGCCCGTACGTACCTGTGGAAGCGCAAGCTGCGCCGCAAGCAGGCCTTCTTCGGCCTGCCCAACAATTCCGAGTCGCTCCTGGTGGTCAACCGCGAGGCCGGCGGCCAGGAACTCTCGGTGATGCGCCATGACGTCTTCGCGCTGCTCGAACTCTCCGCCCTGATCAAGGACTGCGGCGCCCACGCCCAGGTCATCGCCCACGACGCGGCGCAGCAGGGCTTCGGGGAGCGCACGGAGTTCTGCGTGGGCGGGCCTTCGTCGAACCGGCGCATGGCCGCGCATCTGCACTCGCTGCTGCCGGGCATCCGCGTCAACGTCGACCCCGAACCGGGCCCGGACCGCGGTGCGTTCCAGATCGGCAGCGAGCGCTACCGGCTGGAGCCCGGCAAGGGCGAGTACGTGATCCTCGCCCGGCTCACGGCGGGCAACACGGCACGGCCCGTCTTCCTCTTCTGCGGCCAGCGCGCGATCACCAACCAGGCCGCGACCCGCTATGTCGCCCGCAACCACGAACGGCTGGCCCGCAAGCACGGCAACAACTCCTTCGTGATCCTCCTGAAGGTCGTGAACTCCCAGGCGTACGGGCCGGATGTCGTCGAGCTCGTCGCGGACGTCACTCGCGCCTCACAGACCCCGCTGCCTGCGGTTCCCGCACGGAGCACTCACCGCGCCTCCTAGGTTCCAGCACATTTCAACAATCGTTACTCGTGCGTAACTTACCGACGGGTTACCTACGGTAAGAGAGCGCGGTTACCGTCGGGTCACTTTGGCACTTACACGTGTGAGGAGTGACTTGTGGGACACCCGCGCAAGGCCCTGCGTACCACCGCCGTCGGTGCCGTCTCGGCGACCCTGATCGCCGGTACGGCTCTCGGGCTCGCCCCCGCCGCGCAGGCGGCGTCCGCCCCCGTCCGGTTCGTCGACATCACCGGGGACGGCGGCACCGTCCTCAAGGCCAATGTCGTCATGCCCGCGAACGCCGACGCCTCCCGCGACTACCCGCTCATCGTGCTGCCCACGAGCTGGGGCCTGCCCCAGGTCGAGTATCTCGCCCAGGCCCAGAAACTCGCCGACTCCGGCTATGTCGTGGTCAGTTACAACGTCCGCGGCTTCTGGCAGTCGGGCGGGGAGATAGAAGTGGCGGGCCCACCCGACATAGCCGACGCCTCCAAGGTCATCGACTGGGCCCTCGCCAACACCCCGTCCGACGCCCGGCACATCGGCATGGCGGGCGTCTCGTACGGCGCCGGCATCAGCCTGCTCGCCGCCGCGCACGACAAGCGCGTCAAGGCCGTCGCGTCCCTCAGCGGCTGGGCCGACCTCATCGACTCGATCTACTCGGGCCGCACCCAGCACTCCCAGGCCGCCGCCCTGCTGAACGGCGCGGGCCAGATCACCGGCCGCCCCAGCGCCGAACTCCAGCAGATCTTCAAGGACTTCCTCGCCTCCAACCTCGACAAGGAGCAGGAGCTGATCGCCTGGGGGAAGAAGCGTTCCCCCTCAACCTATGTCGACCAGCTCAACAAGAACGGCGCGGCGATCCTGCTCGCCAACGGCTGGGGCGACACGATCTTCCCGCCCAACCAGTACGCCGATTTCTACGAGCAGTTGACCGGCCCGAAGCGGCTGGAGTACCGGCCCGGCGACCACGCCACCGCCGAGGTGACCGGCCTCTTCGGGCTCCCTAACGACGTGTGGACGGACACGAGCCGCTGGTTCGACCACTACCTCAAGGGCGTGGACAACGGCATCGACCGCGAGCAGCCGGTCCAGCTCAAGTCCCGTTCCACCGGCGGCTACGAGGGCTACCCGGACTGGAAGTCGGTGGGCGCGACGCGCGAGAAGATCGCCCTCTCGGGCTCCACCACGATCCGCGCGAACGTCAACTCGGGCGCGGACGGCGGGATCATCTTCCTCTCCAGCATCCTCGACCAGCTCGGCCGGCTGCCGCCGGTGGCGTCGATCCCGCTGCTGCCGCGCCGGTACGCCGCGGTCTGGCAGTCGGAGAAGTCCGCGAGTGCCCAACGGGTGCGCGGCACCACGAAGTTGCACACAACCCTCACGAGCACCAAGGAGAGCGGCACCCTCGTCGCGTACCTCTACGACGTGGGCCCGCTCGGCCTCGGCAAGCTGGTCAGCAACGCGCCGTACACCTTCCACGGGCAGACGCCCGGCAAGCCGTTCGGCGTCGACCTGGAGTTGTTCTCCACGGCCTACGACGTCCCGGCAGGGCATCGACTCGCCCTGGTTGTCGACACGGTCGACCCGCTCTACATCGAGCACAACCCGACCGGCTCGCAGCTGACCTTCTCCTCGCCCGCGGCCGACCAGTCGTACGTGTCGGTACCGCTGCGCGAGCAGTGATCTCCGGCTGCTGCCGGGCGGGTCATTGCCCCTCGCTACCGCGTGCCCGGCAGCAGCGTCCCTGGTTCGGCCGGGGTGGTGTCCACGGCCTCTGTCCCCATCACCACGGGAGTGAACGGCATATCGTAGTCGAGGTTCGGCGCGGTCGGCCCGTCGGCCCGGAGCGACTCCGCGAGGGAACGAGGCACCGGAATCAACTCCGTTCCGTGGGCGTGGAGTTGGGACGGGAACGAGAGTGGCGGCGGGAATGTGATCATGATCTCGCTCCCCCGCTCAGTGCTTGAGGATCTTCGAGAGGAAGTCCTTGGCGCGGTCGCTGCGCGGGTTGGTGAAGAACTCCTCGGGGGTGCGGTCCTCGACGATGCGGCCGTCGGACATGAAGACGACACGGTTCGCGGCCGAGCGGGCGAAGCCCATCTCGTGGGTGACGACCACCATGGTCATGCCCTCGCGCGCGAGTGCCTGCATGACCTCCAGGACCTCGTTGATCATCTCCGGGTCGAGTGCCGAGGTCGGCTCGTCGAAGAGGAGTGCCTTGGGGTCCATGGCGAGGGCGCGGGCGATGGCCACGCGCTGCTGCTGGCCGCCGGAGAGCTGGGCGGGGTACTTCGGCGCCTGCGAGACGAGGCCCACGCGGTCGAGGAGTTCGAGCGAGCGCTTGTCGGCGTCGGCCTTCTTACGGCCGCGCACCTTGATCTGACCGAGCGAGACGTTCTGCAGGACGGTCTTGTGCGCGAAGAGGTTGAAAGCCTGGAAGACCATCCCGACCTCGGCACGGAGCGTGGCGAGAGCCTTGCCCTCTTCCGGCAGCAGCTTCCCGTCGAGCCTGATCTCCCCGGAACGGATCGTCTCCAGCCTGTTGATGGCCCTGCACAGAGTCGATTTCCCCGACCCCGAAGGGCCGATGACCACGACCACCTCCCCCTTGCCGACGGTGAGGTTGATGTCCTGTAGGACATGCAGCTCCCCGAAGTACTTGTTGACGTCACGCAGCTCGATCAACGGATCGACGGCCATCCTCAGCCCTACCCACTCTCAGCTGTGTCGCGATTCCCGCAAGCTATCCACACAAGAGTGGAGTTAATACCCGACACGCACTTTTCGGGCATTAGCCGTATTTAAGGCGGTAGCCAGGGGCAGAACCTTACGCTTCCGCGACCTCCGCGTACAGCTGTGAGAGTTCGGGGGCACCGCTTGCCGCCCACTCGTGACCGACGGCCACCACGTCGAACTCACGGCCGGAGGCCAGTCGTACGACCGGCTGGCCGCCCGGCCAGATGTCCCAGACGGCGCCGGGGACCGTGCGCACGATGACCGTGCCGAGATAGAGGCCGGCGTCGTTCCCCAGCCAGGGCAGACTCTCCTCGTCGTCCCGCCAGCGCGGCACCAACTGGTCCAGCGCCTCCAACGAGGCCGCGGAGTCGTCGAGTTCGACCCCCGCCTGATGTGCCTGGGAGCGCAGCAGTTCGCACTCGGAGAGCAGTTCGACCACCCCCTCGCGGTCGCTCTCACTGTCGGAGAAGACCGCGACTCCTCCGTCGGGGCCCCGCTTCTTGCGCCAGTTGCCCAGGAAAGGGATGTTCATACACCCAGCCTGTCATCTCTGTCGCCCGGCGCACCACAGGGCACGCGGAACGCCTGTTCCCAGGGAGTTCGCGCCGAGTTCGCGCCCGGATCATTGACGAGTCCCTGCTGCCTCCTTAGCTTCACGGTGCACCTGTCACCTCGTCCGTGAACCGTGCCCGAGCGGTTCGTCAGCCGTTGGTCCGTGAGTCGTAAGTGGGAGGAGTCGGTGTGCGCCGACGTGTCTGGGGTACGGCCGTCGTTCTCGCTCTGCTCTCGGCGGTGGTGACGGTCCCGGCGACGGCCGCCACGGCTGAGTCGCCTACGGTGTCCGAGGTGTCCGCGTTGCCTTCGGTGCCCTCGATCCCCGCCAAGGAGAGGCCGCTGCCGCTGGAGCGGCTCTTCGACAACACCGCCGTCAGCGACGACTCGCGGCCCGGCGAGGCGGACTTCGACGGCTCGGGCGGCTCTCTGTCGGCGCAGGACCTGACCGCCGCGGGCTGGACGCCCGGGCGCTCGCTGACGGTCCAGGGCGCCCGGCTGACCTGGCCCCGCCGGGCCGCGGGCGAGCCCGACAACGTACGCGCCGACGGCCAGTCCGTCCGGGTCGGCGGCCGCGGTGACGCGCTCGCCTTCCTGGTGGCGGGCACCGGCGGTGGCGAGCAGAGCGCCACGGGGGTGGTGCGGTACGCGAACGGCTCGCGCTCCTCGTACCGGCTGAGCGCGTCCGACTGGCGCGGCGGCCCGCTCGCCACCAAGGCCGTGGCCCTGCCGCACATCAACACGCCCGGCGGCCAACTCGCCGAGAAGGCACGGCTGTACGTCGTGACCGTGCCGCTCGTCCAGGGGCGTGAGGTGGCGTCGGTGGAGCTGCCACGCAACCCCGACCTGCACGTGTTCGCCCTGTCGGTGCGCGCCGACTCCCGTGGCTGGACCGGGAGTTGGGCCGCGTCGGCCTCCGGCTACACGGCGGTCGGGCCGTGGACGGACCGAACGCTGCGGCTCGTGGTGCACACCTCGGCGGGCGGACCGCGGGTACGGATCCGGCTCGACAACACCTTCGCCGCCGCACCCGTACGGATCGGCGGCGCGACGGTGGCGGTGCAGGCGTCCGGCGCGAGTCCGCGGAGCGCGCCCGTGCCGCTGTCGTTCCGGGGTGCGGCGGACACCGAAATCCCTGCGGGGGCACAGGCGTTCAGCGATCCGCTGGCCTTCGACGTGCCCGCGGACGCCAATCTGCTCGTGAGCTTCCATCTGCCCGGGACGGTGACGGCGGCACCCGTGCACAGCCTGGCCGTCCAGACGTCGTACGTCAGCACGCCGGGCGACCATGCCGGGGACGGCGCCGCGGACGCTTACACCTCGACGATCACCACCTGGCCGCTGCTGACCGGTGTCGACGTGGGCGGCGGGCCCGGGTCCGTCGTGCTGCTCGGCGACTCGATCACGGACGGCGAGAAGTCGACGCGGGACGCGAACCGGCGCTGGCCCGATGTGCTCGCCGGGCGCTTGCTGAACCAGAATGTGGTCCCGCGCTATGGGGTCCTCAATCATGGGATCTCGGCGAACCGTGTGGCGAGCGACCGCTACACCGGCGACGGTGTCTCCACGGACACGGGCGGCGTGAGCGCGCTGCACCGCCTGGACCGGGACGTCCTCGCCCAGACGTCGGCGCGTACCGTCGTCGTCTTCCAGGGGGTCAACGACGTCCGCTGGGGAGCGAGTGCGGAGCAGGTCGTCGCCGGGCTGCGGGAGATCGCCGACCGGGCACGTGGGCGCGGGCTGCGGGTGCTGGTCGCGACGATCGCGCCCTGCGAGGGGGAGGCGCGGTGCACGGCCGCGGTCGACGCCGAGCGGGTCGCCGTGAACCAGTGGATCCGGTCCGGGGCCGGTTCTGGTGCCGGTGCCGGGTTCGACGGGGTGCTCGACTTCGACGCGGTGTTGCGGGACCCGGCGCACCCGGCGCGGATTCTCCCCGCCTACGACAGCGGGGATCATCTGCATCCGGGGGAAGCGGGGCTCGCCGCGCTGGCCGAGTCGGTGGACCTACGGCTGTTGTAGCCGCGGGCTCTTCCTGGTGGGGTCCGCGCCCCTGGAGGGGCTAGACGTCCAGGTCGACCACTACCGGGGCGTGGTCCGAGGCGCCCTTGCCCTTGCGCTCCTCCCGGTCCACGTAGGAGTCGGTGACGGCCTTAGCGAACGGCTCGTTGCCGTAGACGAGGTCGATGCGCATGCCGCGGTTCTTGGGGAAGGCGAGCTGGCGGTAGTCCCAGTACGTGTACGGGTGGTCGTACTTGAGGGGGCGCGGGACGACGTCCGAGAGGCCGGCCTCGCGCAGGGAGGTGAGAGCGGCGCGCTCGGCCGGGGTGACGTGGGTGAGGCCCTCGAAGGCGGCCACGTCGTAGACGTCGTCGTCCGTCGGTGCCACGTTGTAGTCGCCCAGCACCGCGAACGGGCGGCTGCCGGTCGCGTCACCCGCGACCGCCGCCTTCAGGGCCTCGAACCACTGGAGCTTGTACGCGTAGTGGGCGTGGTCCACCTCGCGGCCGTTCGGCACGTAGACCGACCAGACGCGGACCGGGCCGCAGGTCGCGGAGACGGCTCGGGGCTCCTGGGCGCCGTCGTATCCGGGGTCACCGGGCAGGCCCTTGACGATGTCTTCGAGGCCTACGCGGGAGATCACCGCCACTCCGTTCCACCGGCCGGTCGCGTGGACCGCCGCCTCGTAGCCCAGCTCGCGCAGCTCGGTGACCGGGAACTTCTCGGCGGCGACCTTGGCCTCCTGGAGGCACAGCACGTCCGTGCCGCTGCTCTCCAGCCAGGCCAGCAGCCTCGGGAGACGGGCGGTGATCGAGTTCACGTTCCAGGTCGCGATACGCATGCCACACAACCTACCGGGCCCCTCCGACACTCAGAGGTCGGCGGTCTCCCCCGGTGCCAGCCGCAGGTGCTCGGAGCCGCCCAGGGCGCCGATCTGACGGCCGTAGATGGGCAGCGCGAGGTCGGTGAGCAGGGCGTCGTGGATGTCGTACGCGCGCTGCGGTTTGACCTCGCGGACGTAGTCGATGACCTCTGAGATCTTGCTCCAGGGGGCCATGACGGGGAGCATCAGCGTCTCGACGGGGTGGTCGGGGACGGTGAGGGCGTCGCCGGGGTGGAAGACGCGTCCGCCGTCGACGAGGTAGCCGACGTTCGTGATGCGCGGGATGTCCGGGTGGATCACGGCGTGCAGCTCACCGTGCACCCGTACGTCGAAGCCCGCGGCAGTGAACGTGTCGCCGTGGCCGACGGTGTGGACGCGGCCCGGGAACGCGGCCGAGAGCTGGTCGGCGACGGACTTCAGGGTCCAGATCTCCGCGCCGGGGTTGGCCTCCAGACCGGCGCGCAGGTGCCCCTCGCTGAAGTGGTCGGCGTGCTCGTGCGTGATCAGGATCGCGTCCACGCCGACCGCGGCGTCCTCCTCGCTGAAGACGCCGGGATCGATGACGAGCGTGCGGCCGTCCTTCTCCAGGCGGACGCAGGCATGCGACTTCTTGGTGAGCTTCATGCTTCCCATCCTGCCTCCGGGCGGGGGCGCGGACTCACCCCAGGGGGCGCGCTCCCGGATTCTCACACCTGCTTCTCATCCCGGGTGCCCGCTCCCGGCGCTCTCTCCGAACGCCCGTCCCCGGCGCCCGCTCCTCGTACTCACTCCTGCGGTGTGGTCTCCTCGCGGATGACCTGCTGGGCCACCTTGAAGGCGCTGTTCGCGGCCGGTACGCCGCAGTAGACGGCCGCCTGGAGGAGCACCTCCTTGATCTCGACCGGGGTGAGGCCGTTACGGAGGGCGGCCCGGGTGTGGAAGGCGAGCTCGTCGAGATGGCCGCCCGCGACCAGGGCGGTGAGCGTGACGCAGCTGCGCGAGCGCCGGTCGAGGCCGGGCCGGTCCCAGATCTCGCCCCAGGCGTAGCGGGTGATGAACTCCTGGAAGTCCCCGGAGAACTCGTCGGCCTGGGCCAGCGCACGGTCCACGTGCGCGTCCCCGAGCACCTCCCGGCGGACCTTGATGCCCGCGTCGTACGGGTCGGGTCTGCCCAGGACCGCCTCGGGCTGCGCGGCGGGGGCGATCTCGGCGACGGGCGACAGCTGCTGCGGCGCGGCCAGGACCGGGCTCGCCTGCGGCACCACGACCGCCATCTGTCCGGTGGACGAGTCGTAGGCGGGCTGCTGCCAGGCGGTGGAGAAGTGCCGTACGAGAAGGTCCGTGACCGCGGCGGGCTGTTCCACGGGGACCAGGTGCGAGGCGCCGGGTACGACGGCGAGGCGGGCGTCCGGTATCCCGGCGACCAGGGTGCGGGCCTCGGCGGGGCCGGTGACCTGGTCGTCGGAGCCGACCAGGACGAGCGTCGGCACCCCGATCCGGCCCAGCTCGGCGTGGATGTCGAACGAGGCCAGCGCCTCGCACGCGGCGATGTAGCAGCCCGGGTCCGTGGTGCGGACCATCTGCACGGCCCACTCGGTGATCGCGGGCTGCGCCGCGGCGAAGCCCTGGGTGAACCAGCGTTCCGGGGACGTCCGCGCGATCGGGTCCAGTCCGTTCGTCCGTACGATCACGCCGCGCTGCCGGAACTCGTCGGCCGTGCCGAAGCGCGGTGAGGCCGCGATCAGCGTGAGCGAGGCGAGGCGCTCCGGGTGGCGCAGCGCCAGCTCGGCTCCGACGGCACCACCGAGCGCGCAGCCCGCGTACCCGAACCGCTGGACGCCGAGCCCGTCGAGCGTGACGAGCAGCCGCTCGGCGAGCTCGGTGACGGAACCGGCCGGGTAGGCGGGCGCGCCGCCGTGGCCGGGCAGGTCGAAGCGGAAGACCCGCCATTGCTTGGCCAGCTCGGGGACCTGCCGGTCCCACATGTGCCAGGTCGTACCGAGCGAGGGACCGAGGATGAGCACGGGGGCGTCTTCCGGGCCGTCGAAGCGGTACTGGAGGGCTGGGGACTTCATTTCACTCACCGCTCCACGCTAACTTCCGCACCTGTGGTCTCGGAAACGAGCCCGATTTGTCCACGCGGCCTGCACGGAGCCGCCACATGTCGCGCGGCGGGCCGGAGGGCAGGTCAGTGGAGCGTCGCCGCCCTCCGGGGCCTCGGAAAGAAATTGGAGGCGGGCGGGGCGCACGGGGGCGCGCTCACAGGTCTGTCGGGGAGCCCAGGCCCGTGAGGGCGCCGACCGGGTCGAGGTCGGGGGTGCCCCTGGGCCACCAGTCGTCGTGGCCCGGTTCCGACTCGTAGGCGTACCAGAGGCCGTCGTGGCCCAGCCTGAGCTGTATGTGGCCGCGGGGGTGGGTGAGGTGGTTGTGCCAGGGGCGGAAGGCGGGGAAGTCGGCGGCCAGGAGGAGCGGGCGGGCCCGGTCGAACCGGCCCGCCGGCGGGTCCCAGGGCTCTTCGAGGACGGCGAGCCCCTCCAGTCCGCCCTGCCGCCAGGCGGCGACCGCCCGCGCCAGGTCCGCCGGGGTGCGGCCGGCGGCGGTGGCCAGGGACGCGTACAGGGCACGGGTCGTGGCGGTGAGGCCGGAGCCGGGGCGGGTGGCCGCGAGACGGACGGCGTCCTGCCAGAGGGTCAGCTCCGCCACGGGGTCACGGCCCGTCGTGAGCAACGCGTGCGCGCGGGCGGCCGCGTCGGTGGCCAACTGGTCCAGCGCGAACGGGTCCGGGCCGCCCGGCGACGCCGGATAGGCCGGAGGCTGCTCGGGATGCGCGGGCGGCGGCAGCGGGGCCGGGAGCGGCGGCAGTGTGCGGGGCGCGAGGGTGTCGGCGGCCCGTACGCCGGGAAGTGCCGGTTCCCGCTCGGCGCGGGCCGAGCGCGCGGCCAGGGTGGCGCTGCGGCGGGACAACGCGTCCAGCAGCTCGCGTTCGCCCCGGCCGCGCGACAGGAGGAGGACGAAGGGGTCTTCGTCCAGCAGCCGTGCCGTCTGGTAGCAGAGCGCGGCCGCGTGTTTGCAGGGGTGGCCGGAGTCGGGGCAACTGCACAGCGGTACGAGGTCGCCTGGGCCCGGGAGGAGGCCCACTCCGCTGTCGGCGAGCGACTGGGGCAGGTCCTTGTCGAGCAACGCCGCGATGTGCCCCGGCCGTTCGGCCGCGGCGTCCAGGAACCGCTCCCAGTCCTCGTCCGAGAGCGTACGCATCCGGATCTGCACGCGGTACGGCCGCGGCCTGCTGCCGTGCACATAGGCGAGTACGAGCCCGGGTGTGACGGTGATGGCGTCCACGTGCCCCGCCCTCGCGTACGCCTTCCCCCTCCCGAGCCGTGCCGCGTCCAACGCCATCTCCTCCAGCGCGGCCACCCACGCGTTCCCCCACCACGTCTCGGCGAACCCGGCCGTCCCCTGCGGTCGCGCGAGCAGCGCGGGGAAGGTCCGCCGCAGCTCGCCGTCACGGCCCGGGGCGGCCATGGAGCGCGGGGGCGCCGTGATGGGGAGTTGGGCGGGGACACCGGGGTGGGGTGCGGGGGTGTGGGTGACGCCGGAGTTGAGTGCCTGGGTGGTGCTGGGGTCGGTTTCGGGGTGAGAGCCGCGGACTGCCTTGGCCATGGCGGCTCGCACTGCGTCGGCGATCGAACCGCCGCGGGGTGCCGCTGCCGTGTCGGAGGGGGGTGCGGGCGTCGGCGCGGGCTCGCTCTTGGGCTCCAACTCCGGCTCCGGGGACGGTGGCTGGTCGTCGGCCGAGGCGTGGGTGGTGGCGGGCGCCGTGGTGGCGGTGTCCGTGTCCATGGCCCCTGTGACGGCTGGGGTCGGCCGACCCGCGGGCGGGCCAGCAGGCCGCTCTTCGGGGGTGGGAACCTCCACCGAGGAAGCGCTGCCCGGCGCGGCGCCTGGTCGCGACGGTCGGTCTTCGGACTCCTCCCTCTCCAGCCGGGCCGTCAGGTCGAAGGCGTCGCCCAACCGGTCGGCCAGCTCCCGGACCTGTGCCGCGGCGCGGCGGTTCGCCATGGTCGGACGAGGTGTGGGAGTGCTGGACTCGGCACCTCCACGCCGCCTCCGGCCCTCGACTCCCTTGTCCCGGGCGGCGGTTCGCTCCCGCTCCGCCTGGATACGCGCGGCACGCAACGCCTCGCGGGCCACGTCACCGGGGCGTGGGGTTCCCGGAGCCGCGTCCGGTCGACCGGACTGCGACGACTCGACGTCCGGCCCGGGACCCTCGCCGCCACCGGCGTCCGGTGCCCCATGCGCGTCAGGCGCCCCTCGCACGTTCGAGGGCAACTGAGTGTCCGGTGTTCCCTGCCCGTGTGCCGCCCCCTGCCCGTCTGGCCCATCCAGCCTGCCCGGCGCCCCCTCAGCCTCCTCCGCCCGCGGGGCAGCAGCCCCACCCGTGCGAGCGGCCGCAAGCCGCAGCGCCTCGCGTGCCTTGTCGCCCGGCCGGGGCCCCGGCGACGCGGTCCCCTCGGCGGCACCCCTTGCCCTTCTGGGCTCAGCAGGGCGCGCGTCCGCGTTCGTGGGGAGCCCCTCCCCCACACCGGCCGTCGGCCCGCCGGTCTCCCCCCGCCGAGCCGCCCGCAAGGCACGCCGAGCCGCGTCGGCGGGCCGGGACTCACCGGCCGGGGACAACTCACCGGCCAACGCCGTCTCACCGGCCGGAGACACCTCGGTGCCCGGCGAATCCCCCTGATCCGGCCGATCCCGCTGATCGGCCCGATCCAGTTGATCCCGCTGACCCGACCGATCCCACTGGTCCAGTTGGTCGGGCTCGTCCGGCTGGCCCGACCGATCCGGCTGGTCCGGCTGGTCCGGCCGATCTCGCTGATCCTGCCGACCCGGCTGGTCCGGCCGATCCGTCGAAGACGTCACGTCGACCTCCTCAGCGAGACCAGGTCGGACAGCTCGCGGTCGGTCAGTTCTGTCAGGGATGCCTCGCCGGAGCCGAGGATCGCGTCGGCCAGGGCCCTCTTGGAGGCGAGCATCTCGGCGATGCGGTCCTCGACGGTGCCCTCGGTGATGAGGCGGTGGACCTGGACGGGCTGGGTCTGGCCGATGCGGTAGGCGCGGTCGGTGGCCTGCTCCTCCACGGCGGGGTTCCACCAGCGGTCGAAGTGGACGACATGGCCCGCGCGCGTGAGGTTGAGGCCCGTGCCGGCCGCCTTGAGGGAGAGGATCAGGATCGGCGTCGCTCCACTCTGGAATCGGTCGACCATGTGCTCGCGCTCGGCCACCGGCGTACCCCCGTGAAGGAGTTCGACAGGGACCGCGCGCGCCGCGAGGTGGTGGGTGATCAGCTTGGCCATCCCCACGTACTGCGTGAAGACGAGCGCCGAGCCGTCCTCGGCGAGCAGCGTGTCCAACAGCTCGTCCAGGAGGGCGAGTTTGCCGGAGCGGGCGGCCTGACGGGCGGTCCCTCCGCCGCCGGGGTGCTCGCCCGGGTCCTCCTTCAGGTACAGCGCGGGGTGGTCGCAGATCTGCTTGAGCGCGGTGAGGAGCTTGAGGACCAGGCCGCGCCGGGCGATGCCGTCGACACTCTCGATCGCCAGCATCGACTCGCGGACCACGGCTTCGTACAGGGAGGCCTGTTCGCGGGTGAGGGGGACGGGGTGGTCCGTCTCCGTCTTGGGCGGCAGCTCGGGAACGATGCCGGGGTCGGACTTCCTGCGGCGGAGGAGGAAGGGCCGGATCAGCCGGGCGAGGCGGGTCACGGCCTCCTCGTCCTCGCCGTTCTCCACCGCGCGCGCGTGCCGGGCGCGGAAGGACTTCAGGGGGCCGAGCAGTCCCGGGGTCGTCCAGTCGAGCAGGGCCCACAGTTCGGAGAGGTTGTTCTCCACGGGGGTGCCGCTCAGGGCGACCCTGGCCGGTGCGCCGATCGTCCGCAGGGCCTTGGCCGTCGCCGAGTACGGGTTCTTGACGTGCTGGGCCTCGTCCGCGACGACCATGCCCCACTTCTGGCGGGAGAGCTGGGGTGCCGTCGACCGCATCGTCCCGTACGTGGTGAGGACGAACCCGCCGTCCATGCTTTCCGGGGACTCCAGGGAACGGCCAGGACCGTGGTAGCGGCGCACGGGCACGCCCGGGGCGAACCGCTCGATCTCGCGCTGCCAGTTGCCGAGCAGCGAGGCGGGGCAGACGACGAGGGTCGGTTCGGTGCGCGCCCGCTTCAGGTGCAGCGCGATGAGGGTGACGGTCTTGCCGAGCCCCATGTCGTCGGCGAGGCAGCCGCCGAGGCCGAGCGAGGTCATGAGGTCGAGCCAGGCCAGTCCGCGGAGTTGGTAGTCCCGGAGGGTGGCGTTGAGGGCGGGGGGCGGTTCGGCGGGCCGCAGTCCGGCCGTCAGCCGGTCGCGCAGTGCGGCCAGCGCGCCGACCGGCACCGCCTCGACCGTCTCGCCGTCGACCTCCGCGCTGCCGGTGAGTGCCACGGAGAGGGCGTCGACCGGGTCGAGCAGGCCCAGTTCGCGCTTGCGCGCCTTGCGGACGAGGGCCGGGTCGACGAGCACCCACTGGTCCCTCAGCCGCACGACGGGGCGGTGCGCCTCGGCGAGCGCGTCCATCTCGGCCTCGGAGAGCGGGTCGCCGCCGAGCGCCAACTGCCAGCGGAACTGGAGCAGTTCCTCGCTCTCGAAGAAGCCCGTGCCGTCCGTGGCCGAGCCCGGCGCGGAGCGGACGACCGCCGCCGCGCTCAGGTCCTGGGCGAGGTCACGGGGCCAGTGCACGGCGACCCCGGCCGCGCCGAGACGGGTCGCGGCGACGCCCAGCAGGTCCGACACCTCGTCCTCGGACAGCGCCAGTACGTCCGGCACGTCCCGTGCGGACAGGCGGTCCAGGGGCGGCCAGACGCGGGCCGCGCGGCGCACGGCCAGAGCGGCGTCGACCCGGGCGCGCGGCCCGAACGCCGTGTCGGCGGAGCCCGCCCACAGTGCCGCGGCGTCGACCACCAGGGTGGGGTCGGCGAGGCTGTGCACCTGGACAACGGCCGCGCCCGCGCGCCGCGCGCCCTCGCTGTCGTCGAAGAGTTCGTACGCGGACAGGTCCAGGCGCAGCGAGATCCGCACCCCCGCGTCCATGCCGGCTGCGACCTCCGCCGCCCAGTCCTGGGCGCCCGGCAGCCGCTGGGGCCCGGCGGCGGCGAAGGGTTTCCCGGTGGCGTACGGCGCGGCCGCGGTGCGGGGCAGGGCGTCCGCGACCGCGTCGACGAAGGCGCGCATCAGCGCTTCCCGGTCGGGCAACTGGAGCGGGCCCCGGCCCGGCAGCGGTACGGCGTGTCCCTCGTACGGAAGTGAGGCCGCCACCGCCCTCAGGTGGGCGATGTCGTCCGGGTCCAGGGGGCCGGCCCGCCACGCGTCGAATCCGTCGGGCGTGAGGCCGGGCAGCAGCCGGCCGCGCGCGACGAGGCGCAGGGCGTGCAGCGCGGCGGCGCCCCAGCAGGCCGTGGCGGGGTGCGCGGCGGGGTCCCGTCTGGCCCGCACCAGCAGTGGCAGCGCTTCGGCGACCGGCAACGTCAGCGCGGGCACCGATGCCCTTCGGACGCCCGTGCCGTGCCTCCGTACGACCGTGAGCTCGGTGTCCGGGCCCGGGAGCGGTGCGTCCCCCTCCGGGTCCCAGAAGGCGATCCGGCCGTCGCGCGGCAGGGCGGCGGGCAGGAAGACGGCAGCCAGCCGCACGGACACCTCGGGCTCGGTGCCGACAACGGCACGCGTTTCCGCCACGCTCATGCTCCCGGCCACCTCCCTCACCCCGGTCCGACTCGACGACCCGCCCTGGTCGGATCGCTCGTCTTCGACTCTACGGGCCGGGTCTGACAGTGCGGCTCGGCGGCGGTGCGGGGAGGGTCAGGGTGTCGTTCTGGAGACCACGTAGACCATGGGATGGCCGGGCTTCGCCCAGTCCACGACGATGTCCTGGGTGGGCGTCGGGTTCTTGTGCGCGTGGGTCAGACCCGACCAGGGGCCGGGGCCGGTGAACTCCCAGCCGACGACCCGCCGGTCGCGGGCGCCGATGGCGACGTCGTTCTTCTTCAGGGCGGCACGGCTGGTGCCGATGGTCTTGAGGAACTTGTCGAGGCCCTCGTCACTGGTGAGGAACTGGACGTACAGGCGGCTGGTCTTCCAGTTGTTCGTCTCGTAGTACGCGACCTCGGCCGAGGACCCCGGGATGGGGATCCGGTAGAGGCGGCGCTGGACGCGTGAGGGCCAGCCCGGGGTGAGGCCGGTCGCCGAGTACTTCTCCTCCTTGTCCTTGCCGCTGTCGCGGCTCTGGTTGGCGGAGATCACCAGGTAGCCGGCCGGGACACCGATGAGCAGCACGATGATCAGCAGGGTCAGGGAGCGGCGGCGGATCATGTGGCCGCGGTCCTCGGGCGGCCGCGGTGGCTCGTCCGGGGGCGAGGCCTGGCGCGGCAGCGAGGCCGTCACAGCGAGTCCTGTGCGGAGCGGCGCGACTCGGCGTAGCGCTCGTACCGCTCGTAGCGCTCCACCCGGCGACGGTTGGCGCGGCGGAAGCGGCGCGCGACGAGCCGGGCGAGGTCCGCGGCGCCGACCATGCCCGCCTCGGGGCCGAGCTGGGCGCGCGCGATCCGGGCCTCGGGGCGGTAGCCGCGGCCGGTCAGGTGCCGTCGGAAGGCGTCGCGGGCCGGGCCGATCAGCAGGTCGTCGGCCGCGCTGACGCCGCCGCCGATGACGAAGCAGGAGGGGTCGAGGGCCGCGGCGAGGTTCGCGATGCCGACGCCGAGCCACTGGCCGATGTCCTGGAGGAGCTCGATGCACATGGCGTCGCCCTCGCGGGCCAGCTCGGTGATCATCGGGCCGGTGATCTCGGAGATGTCGCCCTTGACGTGCTCGATGATCCCGTACGCCACCGGGGAGTCGGCGGCGGCGAGCTCGCGGGCCTCGCGGACCAGCGCGTTGCCGGAGCTGTACTGCTCCCAGCAGCCGCGGTTGCCGCAGGGGCAGCGGTGGCCGCCGGGGACGACCTGCATATGGCCGAACTCGCCGGCGACGCCGAACTTGCCGCGCTTGACCTGGCCGTCCTCCAGGATCGCGCCGCCGATGCCGGTGCCCAGCGTGATCATGACGAGGTGGTCCTCGCCGCGGCCGGCGCCGAAGCGCCACTCGGCCCAGGCGGCGGTGTTGGCGTCGTTGTCCACCAGGACGGGCACGGCGAGGCGGCCCGAGATGCGGTCCCGGAGGGGCTCGTTGCGCCACGACAGGTGGGGCGCGAACAGCACGCGGTTGCGGTCCGCGTCGACCCAGCCGGCCGCGCCGATGCCGACCGCGTGCACGTCGTGCCGGTCGGAGAGGTCCAGGACCAGCTCGACGATGGTGTCTTCGACGACCCTGGGGCTCTTGGACTTGTCGGGGGTCTCGGTGCGGACCTTCTCCAGGATGTTGCCGTCCGCGTCGACGACTCCCGCCATCACCTTCGTACCGCCGATGTCGATGCCGACGGTCGGGACGCGCGGCGCCGTCAGGTGCGAACGGCGCTCGCGGGTGCCCACGGTGCGCAGGACGGTGGCCCGGCGGGAGCCGATGGGGGCGCCCGCGGCTCTGGCGGAGCCGAGCGCCCTGGGGAGTGCGAGGTCGCGGTAGGTGCTCATCGCGCCGATTCTGCCGCACGTGGGGGTTTGGCCGCACGGCGGCGTCCCTCGCCGTGTCACTCGCCGTATCCCGGGCCGCCCCCGGGAAGCCGCCGTTGCCGTGAGCCGCGGTTCGTCGTGCCTGGTCGTGCCCACGCGGCAGAGCCGCACACCGAGACGGACCCGCGCTCGTCACGGGGTGCCGCCCGCCGGCTCGTGGCGCAGGTCGTCCAGCTCCGTGCCTCCCGCCATTTGGCGGGTCAGTTCGTCCAGAGGGTGATCTCGTCGCGCGTGTGACTCCCGGTCATCGTGCCGCGCGTGAGGAGGACGAGCCGGTTGCCCACGAGGTGGGCGTGATGCGGGTTGTGGGTGATCAAGACATCGCCCAGGCCCGCGTCGCGTGCGGCGGCCACACATGTGAGGACCGTTCGGACGGCGGGTACCGCCGCGAGCACATCCCGGCGACCCGCGACGCGCCCGCGGCGCACACCGAGTCGTACGGTCAGGGGCGTACGAGGTCAGGGGCGTACGAGCAGCTGGAACTCGAAGGAGTAGCGCGAGGCGCGGTACGTGTGGGTGCCGAACTCGACGGCTCGGCCCGTGTCGTCGAAGGTGGTGCGCTGCATGGTGAGCAGCGGGGCCCCCTCGGGCTCGCCGAGGCGCTCGGCCTCCAGCGCCGTGGCGGCGCGGGCGCCGACGGACTGGCGGGCGCTGTGCAGGGTGATGCCCGCTGCGCGCATCAGCCGGTACAGACCGGTGGCCTCCAGCTGTGAGCTGTCCAGGTCGAGGAGTCCGGGCGGCAGGTAGTTGCAGAGGTACGCCATCGGCTCGCCGTGGGCCAGGCGCAGCCGTTCCACCCTGTGTACGTCGCTGTCCTCGGCCACCGAGAGGGCGGCGGCGATCTCGGCCGACGCCGGGACGACGGTGTTGACGAGGACGCGGGTCGCCGGGCGCTGACCGGCCGCCTCCAGGTCGTCGTAGAGGCTGCTCAGTTCCAGTGGCCGTTTGACCTGGCTGTGCACGACCTGGGTGCCGACGCCTCGACGGCGTACGAGCAGGCCCTTGTCCACCAGTGACTGGATGGCCTGGCGGACCGTGGGCCGGGACAGGCCGAGGCGTCCGGCGAGCTCTATCTCGTTGCCCAGCAGACTGCCCGGAGTCAGGGCGCCGTGCTCGATCGCCGCTTCGAGCTGCTGGGCGAGCTGGAAGTACAGCGGCACCGGGCTGTTCCGGTCGACGCTGAGCTGAAGCGGCACGGTCGGGTCCACGTCTGGTTTGGGCACGGGGCCGAGCGTAGCTCCGGGGGGTGATGACGGGAAGTTGTGAGGTTCGATTGTCCGGACAAAGCGTTGACAGGGTGTAGGGTCCGCCCTCAGTTTGGTCCCATGCGCATCGGACTCATCGGGACGGGTCGTATTGGTACATTTCACGCGACCGCCCTCAGCCGGCACCGCGAGGTCGGCGGCTCTCTCATCGTCACGGACGCGGACACCGCACGCGCCCGTAGGCTCGCGGACCGCCTGGGCGCCACGGCTGCGCCCGGCGTGGACGAGATCTTCACCTGGGGCGTGGACGCCGTGGTCATCACGGCCGCCACCTCGGCACACGGCGAACTGATCGGTCGGGCAGCACGGGCCGGGCTTCCGGTGTTCTGCGAGAAGCCGATCGCCCTCGACCTGCAAGGCACCTTAACGGCCATCACGGAGGTCGAGACTGCCGGAACGATCCTGCAGATGGGGTTCCAGCGACGTTTCGACGCCGGGTACACGGCCGCGCGGGAGGCCGTGCGCTCCGGCTCGCTCGGGCGGCTGCACACCGTGCGCGCCATGACGTCCGACCAGTCGCCGCCGTCGGTCGCCTACCTGCCACTGTCCGGCGGGCTGTACCGGGACACGCTGGTGCACGACTTCGACATGGTGCGCTGGGTGACGGGCCGCGAGGTCACCGAGGTGTGCGCGATGGGCTCGGACGCGGGGCCCTCGATGTTCCGCGACGCGGGCGACATCGACACGGCCGCGGCCGTCCTCACCCTGGACGACGGCACGCTCGCCTCGGCTACGGCGACCCGGCTGAACGGCGCCGGATACGACGTACGCATGGAGCTGGCCGGTGAGCTGGACCAGATCGGGGTCGGGCTCGACGACCGTACGCCGATCGCCTCCACGGAACCGGCCGGGCCGCCTGCCGCGACGAAGCCGTGGACCGGGTTCCTTGAGCGGTTCGGGCCCGCGTACGAGGCCGAGCTGCATGCGTTCGTCGAGGTCGTGCGCGGGGAGCGGGCCAATCCGTGTGACGGGCGTGAGGCGTTGCAGGCGCTGCGGATCGCCGAGGCGTGCGAGTTGTCTCGGCGTGAGCGCCGAGTGGTGCGGTTGGGGGAGATCGCGGGGGCGCGGGACTGAGGGGTTTCGCCCCCGCCGCCCCTACCCGTCCCTTTTCGGGGGCCGGCCCCCGAACCCCCGCTCCTCAAACGCCGGAGAGGCTAAAGATTTCGCGGCCGGGCCGACGTATTCAGCCCGTCCGGAGTTTGAGGACGAGCGCGTCAGCGCGATGCGGGGGTCTGGGGGCGGAGCCCCCAGCGCACCGGAAGGCTCCGTACCCCCCGCATCAGCATCCCCGGGAGCCAGCCGCCCGCCGGGCCGTCGAGGGACAGGTCGGGGCAGCGGTCGAGGAGGGTGCGGAGCGCCACCCGCGCTTCGAGGCGGGCCAGTGGAGCGCCCAGGCAGTAGTGGATGCCGTGCCCGAAGGCGACGTGGCCGCGGGCGTCGCGGCGGATGTCGAAGCGGTCGGGGGCCGGGAAGCGGACCCCGTCGCGATCGGCCGCGGTGAGGCCGACCATCACCGCCTCCCCCGCCCCGACGGCCGTACCGGCGATCTCCAGCGCCTCCGCCGCGTACCGGAACGTCGCGTTCTCCACCGGTCCCTCGTACCGCAGCATCTCCTCCACGGCACCGTCGAGCAGCGTCATGTCGGCCCGCAGCGCGGCGAGTTGGTCGGGATGGGTGAGCAGCGCTCGGACGCCCCCGGCGAGGAGGTTGACCGTCGTCTCGTGGCCGGCGATGAGCAGCACGAAGGCCATGCCGCGCAGTTCCTGCGGCGAGAGCCGGTCGCCGTCCTCGGCGGTCGTGCGGATGAGGCTGCTGAGCAGGTCGTCGGCGGGCCCGGCGCTCTGCTTGTACTCGATCAGGTCGTTGAGATACGCGGCGAGCTGGACGAACGCCTCGTGCTCGCTCTCCCCGCTGGTCGGCGCGACGGCCTCCGACGAGATCGCGCGGAACGCCGCCCGGTCGATCTCCGGCACCCCGAGCAGTTCGCAGATGACGGTGAGGGGCAGCGGGTAGGCGAAGGACTCCACGAAGTCGGCGCGGCCACGCGGCAGCATCTCGTCGAGCAGGGTGTCCGTGATCTCCTGGACGCGCGGCCTGAGCTTCTCCACCCGGCGCCCGGTGAACTCACGGGCGATGAGGGACCGCAGCCGGGTGTGCTGCGGCGGGTCGGCGACCAGCAGGTACTTCCCGATCAGCTGCTCGTCGAGGAACGTCACACCGATCTTCTGGCCGTCCTTGGCGAGGCGGGGGTCGGCGAGCGCGGCCCGTGCCTCCTCGTACCCGACGATCAGCCAGGTCTCGTGGTGCGCGTCGGGTGCCGGCAGTCGCACCCGGTGGACCGGTCCGAGCTCGCGCAGTTCCGCGTACACCGGATGCGGGTCCTCCGTGAAAGCCGGCCCGTACTTCCCCAGATCGATCACGTCCACCATGTGCTTCCCCCTCCGTCCAGTCCAACGCCCGCGGCCGGCGGCTAGTGCCCGTCCTCCTCCAGGAGTCCGGCGTCGTACGTCAACAGGGCGATCTGCACTCGGTTGTTGAGGTCGAGCTTGGCGAGCATGCGGGAGACGTGCGTCTTGACGGTGGCGACGCTCATGAACAGCTGGGTCGCGATCTCGGCGTTCGAACGGCCCTGGCCGACGGCGACGGCGACCTCGCGCTCACGGTCGTTGAGCGTGGCGACGCGCGTACGAGCACTCGTGCGCCGGGTGTCGGCGGAGGTGCCCGCGGCGTGGGCCATCAACTGCCGCGTCACAGTGGGTGAGAGGACTGGATCACCGGCCGCGACCCGGCGTACCGCGTCGAGGATCTCCGCGGGCGGGGTGTCCTTGAGGACGAAGCCGGCCGCGCCCGCGCGCAGCGCCCGCAGCACCTGGTCGTCGGCGTGAAAGGTGGTCAGGACGATGATCTGCGGGGCGTCCTTGCGGCTCCTGAGCCGTTCGGTGGCCGCGAGGCCGTCCACCGTGGGCATGCGGATGTCCATGAGGACCACGTCGGGGTGCGTGCGGTCGACCAGTGCCTCGACCTCGCTGCCGTCGGCGGCCTCGCCCACGATCTCGAGGTCGTCGGCGCCGCCCATCATGAAGGAGAGGCCGGCCCTGACCAGTGGGTCGTCGTCGACGAGGAGCAGACGGATCGGAGTCATGGGCTCACCGTAGTGACCGTTCCCCGTCTGACCTTCTGCTTTTCCCCAGCTCATCCGCGGATGTGCCCCCTCACTCGGTCGTCATGGCCGCGCACCCGGCTCGCGCTCCGGCGCGGACCGAGAGCGCGCTCAGCCCCAGGGCAGCCACGCGCTCACCTGGAAGCCGCCGTCCTCCCCGGGCCCGTGCTCGAAGCGCCCGCCCGCGAGCGTGGCACGTTCGGTGAGGCCGATGAGCCCCTGGCCGGAACCGGGGACATGCGGCACGTCGCCGGGCGGCGGCGGATTGCGTACGGAGACGGTGAGACCGTCGCCCTGCACCCCGGCCACCGTGACCGTGACCTCCGCGCCCGGGGCGTGCTTGCGGGCGTTGGTCAGGCCCTCCTGGGCGATGCGGTAGGCGGTGCGGCCGACGGAGGCGGGGACCGTGCCGGCGTCCGTGACGCGGTTGTCCAGGGTGACCTTCATGCCGGCCTCACGGCTCTCGGAGACCAGCCCGTCCAAGGCCCCGAGGGTCGGCTGCGGCCGCCCGGACTCCTCCGCGCCGTCGCCGGCGGCCCGCAGTACGCCGATGATCTCCCGCAGATCCTGCAAAGCCTCGTGCGCGCTCTCCCGGATGACCCCGGCGGCCCGCGCCACCTCGGCCCGGGGGGCGTCCGGGCGGAACTCCAGCGCCCCGGCGTGCACGCTGAGCAGGGTGAGCCGATGCGCCAGGACGTCGTGCATCTCACGCGCGATCGCCTCCCGGGCCAGCCGCTGGGCCTGCTCGGCCCGCAGCGCCGACTCGGTCTCGGCCCGCCGCGCCCGGTCCCGGAGGCTCAGCATGAGCTGACGCTTGGAGCGAGCGAGCGTGCCCCAGCCGACCACGGTGGCGGTCAGCAGCCAGCCGAGGGCGATGATCAGGACGTACGGGACCTCGGGATCGGGGCGCAGCCAGTAGAAGAGGGGAAGCAGGGCGGCGGAGGCGCCGCCCGTCCAGGCGGCGTACTTGAAAGGCCGGTGCACGGCGACCGTGAACAGGGCGACCAGGCCCGCGCCGCCCGCGGTGTTCGAGATGAAGCAGACCGGGACCATCGCCACGGCCAGGCCGACCGGCCAGCGCCGCCGGAGCCAGACCGCCGCGCAGGCGAGCGCGCCGAACCACTGGTCCACGGCTTGCAGGGCGGACGGGACGTCGGGGTCGCCGGACATCTCGTCCGCGCCGATCAGGCCCACCACGACGGCGATCAGGAAGCAGGCGAAGTCGACGAGCCAGTCGCGCGCGGTGCGCTTGGGGCGCCTCTTCCGGCCGGACCGGTCGAGGTCGGAGCCGGGTTCGGAGTCGAGTTCGGCGGTGACGGCCGACGGCAGAAACCACCGGCGCCCCGGGACGGGCGGAGGCTTCGGCAGCGGCGCGATCTCACTCACGGTCGACAAATCTACGCATCGTTGTCCGTTCGCACCGCCCCTGCCACCTGATCACCGACCAAAGTCGTCGCACGGCAGACTTTGGACGCAGCCGCGCGCCCCGGTCGGGGACTTCCGTCGGGCGTACCTCGCCCCGCGGCCGATGAGGGCGGAGGGTCCGCGGGGCGAGGATCCTCGTATGAAGCAGGTGCTGGAGTTTCTCGGTGTGATCGCCCTCGTTCAGGGCGTGGCGGGCCTGGTGTACGAGTTCACCGGCCGGCTGCGCGGCTGGGGCCTCGTACAACGGCTCGACTTCCTCGACGGCCGCGAGATCTACGGGAGCGTCGCACTGCTGGTACTGGCGTTCGCACTGTTCGCGGCGGCCGAGAGCCGGAAGCACTGACGAGCGGGGACCGGGCTTCCGGCGACCGGCTCGTCCCGGCCGGCAACTGTCGTCGACCGGCTCGGACGAGGCGTAGCGGCCGGGGGTGTGGTCGAGCCGTGACGGGGACGCCTGCGTCCACTCGGGCCAGCCGTACGGCTGTCTCCAGGACGGCAATTGCGGCAGTCCTGGTGGCTTCGCCGGCACCGACTGGAGGTCGGAGCCGGACACCACTCGTGGTTTGGCGGGTCCGGGCGGCTTCCACGTCCTCGCGGGACGCAGCCCGAGCACGACGGCGCCACGAGCGTGCCGGTGTCCCGAACGCGAAGTCTGCCCACTGCTCGGGGTCGTCGTAGATCTTCTACAGACCGCCCGCTGCCCACACCCCGCCAGCACCAGCACCGCCACGCACAGCACAGCACAGCCAGCCGACCCCCACGCACCATGCGTCATCCCCTCCCCAGAGAATTGCGCGACCCTAGACCATCACCACAACAAACACACAGTTCAGGCCGCCCTCGGCCGATGTTCATGTGAGCCCGATGACCAACACGTCGGGCCGGCTCCGCCTCGAAGTTAACTTCCGGAAAATTCATCGGACTTGACGGGAGAATCTTCGAACTTGACATTGACATGCCACTGTCTACGCGCGTCATCATGAAGGCATGAGATTCCCCCCACGAATCACTCGTATCGGCGCCGCAGCCGCCGTCCTGTCCGCCCTCCTTGTGGGCGGCACCGTCACCGCCAACGCCGCGGACACGTCCGCCGCGGCAGTCGGCAGCATCTGCTACGGCAGTCTGCCGTCCCAGGCACACGACACGCTCGACCTCATCGAGCAGGGCGGCCCCTACCCCTACTCGCAGGACGGCAGCGTCTTCCAGAACCGGGAAGGCATCCTGCCCAGTCAGTCCACTGGCTACTACCACGAGTACACGGTGATCACGCCCGGTTCCTCCACCCGCGGTGCACGGCGCATCGTCACGGGCGAGGAAACCCGGGAGGACTACTACACCTCCGACCACTACGCCTCGTTCAAGCTGGTCAACTACAGCTGCTGACCGGCACGTACGAGCGATCCACGGACGCGCAGTCGCCCGGACGCCCGGTTCGTGCTCGTCCCACGCCCTGAACGAGGGTGATCACCCCGAGCGGCTCCAGCACCTGCTTCGCACAAGGACCCTCGCCCCGCGGACCCCCCACACCATCGGCCGCGGGGCGAGGTACGTCCGGATGACGTCGCGGTCGGACGGGCCGCGTGGTGAGGACCGCGGCGGCGCCGTGCGCCGCGCGGCGGGCATGAACCCGCCGCAGGACGTCAACTACGTTGATGTCGAGCGGGAGTTGGCACGGCCGGTACAGGTCCTGGCCGGCGTGCTTGTCCTCCGGGTCCGGGTTTGGTGCCGAATGATGTTGGCGAAGACATCGGAGGCGTCACTGTTGTCGCCGGAGGTGCGTGCGCACTCTGCAATGAGGGGGGACTGTATGGAGCCTTTGGAACTCCGTCGCGCAGTTGAGGCCGGCCGGGCGACCGCGTCGGAGCTGGGCCTTCAGGTCGACGACGTGGTCGTCATCCACAACTCGGACCGCGTCGCGCTGCGCCTGGTCCCTTGCGATGTCCTGGTTCGGGTCGCGCCCTCGGGGCATCTGGCCGATTCGGAGTTCGAAGTGGAGGTGGCCCGCCGGCTCACCGACATCGACGCTCCGGTGGCCGAGCTCGACCCCCGGGTCGAGCCCCGAGTCCATGTGCGTGATGACTTCGCCATCTCGCTCTGGACCTACTACGAACCTGTCGGAACGGAGATCGCACCGGCCGACTACGCGGACGTACTCCTGCGCCAGCATGCCGCCCTGCGCCGGATCGATCTGGACGCACCGCATTTCACCGATCGAGTCGCCGTGGCGCAAGGAGAGGTGAGCGACCGGGAGAAGTCCCCCGAGCTGCCCGATTCCGACCGGGAACTCCTCATCGACACACTCGGTGGACTCAGTGCCGCGATCAGCGCCGAGAATGCCCGAGACCAGCTGCTGCACGGCGAGCCGCATCCGGGCAACCTCCTCAACACGAGGAGAGGGCCGCTTTTCATCGACCTCGCCACGTGCTGCCGCGGACCAATCGAGTTCGACCTCGCCCTTACGCCCGAAGAAGTGGCAAAGCACTATGCGGGAGCCGACCACGACCTGATCCACCGGTGCCGCGCCCTGAACTGGGCGATGTTCTCCGCCTGGCGCTGGCGCCGGGACGACCAGATGCCCGACCGGGGCCACTTGAGAGTGGAGGGGCTCAACCATGTCCGGGCCGCGCTCGAACGCTGCGGACTGGGCTGAGTTCCACCCACAAGTCACCTGAGTTTCCCGGGAGTTGACGTGCGGCACGTGACCCCCGCGCCGGAGCGCCGCCGGCTTCTACGCGTTTCCCTCCGGCAGTTCGTACGTGCCGTACTCCGGGCGTCCGGCCAGGTCGTACGAGTGGATCGCGACGCCCTTGCTGGTGAGCCGCGCGCCGGTGTGCCGGAACGCGGTCGGCACGCCGCCCTCGGCGAAGAGACGGCGGCCCGTGCCGAGTACCACCGGGAAGGACAGCAGGTGCACGGTGTCGACGAGGTCCAGTGCGAGGAGGGACTGGGCGAGGGCGGCGCTGCCGTGGACCTGGAGCTCCCCCTCGGTGTTCTCCTTGATCGCGGTGACCTCCTCGGCGAGATCGCCACTGATCACCGTCGTGCCGGCCCATTCGGGCCGCGTGATGCTCGACGAGGCGACGTACTTCGGCAGGGAGTTGAGCTTCCCCGCGACCGGGTCGGCCGGGTCGGTCACCTTCGGCCAGAACCCGGCGAAGATCTCGTACGTGTGGCGGCCGAGCAGGAAGGCGCCCGCGCGGCCGAAGACCTCGGTGATGAACTGCCCGAAGTCCTCGTCGTCGTACGGGAAACTCCAGCCGCCGTGCTCGAACCCGTCACGGCGGTCCTCGTCCCGGCCGCCCGGGGCCTGGTGGACGCCGTCGAGGGTGACGAAAGCGGTGAGGGTCAGCTTGCCCATGACGTGCCTTCTTCCGAAGCGGGGTGTCCTTTCATCAGCTCAGACCCTCCGGGCACCCGCAACTCATCGGTCGCCGCCCCGCCGGTTCGGTGACGTCCTGACTCGGCCCGGGTGACCTGGGTGTTCCTGCTCTCGCGACCTTGATGTCCGTTCGCCGCCAGCACTCCCCCGGGCCGGCCGCTGGGATGGACCCATGACCTCACAAGCAACCATGAACGGAACAGTGGCCCTCGTGACCGGCGGCAGCCGCGGGATCGGTGCCGCGACCGCCGTGCGGCTCGCCCGGGAGGGCGCGGATGTCGCCCTGACCTACGTACGCGACAAGGAGGCCGCGTGCGACGTCGTGGACCGGATCCGGGCGCTGGGGCGGCGGGCGCTCGCCCTCCACGCGGACGCCGCCGACGCGGAGGAGGCCGCCGGTGCCGTGGAGCGCGCCGCGGAAGGGCTCGGGCGTCTCGACGTCCTCGTGAACAACGCGGGCATCGGGGTCCTCGGGCCCCTCGACAGCCTCTCCCTCGCGGACGTCGACCGGGTCCTCGCCGTGAACGTGCGCGGTGTCTTCCTCGCCTCGCAGGCGGCTGCCGCGCGTATGGAGCGTGGCGGGCGGATCATCACCATCGGTACGTGTATGACGCAGCGGGTGCCTGGGCCCGGTGGCACGCTGTACGCCACCGGGAAGTCCGCCCTGGTCGGGCTGACCAAGGCGTTGGCCAGGGAGTTGGGCGAGCGGGGGATCACGGCGAACATCGTGCATCCTGGGCCGATCGATACGGATATGAATCCGGCGAGTGGGCCGTATGCGGGAGGCCAGGCCGCGATGACCGCGGTGGGGCGGTTCGGGACGGTCGAGGAAGTCGCCTCCGCGGTGGCGTATCTGGCGGGGGTGGAGGCGGGGTACGTCACGGGGGCGGAGTTCTCGGTGGACGGGGGTCACGCGGCCTGACTCCGGCGGGGGCGTTTTCTCGCCCCCGCCGCCCCTACCCATTCCCGTCACTACTCGGGGGCTCCGCCCCCGAACCCCCGCTCCTCAAACGCCGGAGGGGCTGACTACCAGCCCCTCCGGCGTTTGAGAACTCCCGGGATCAGCCGCCGAGTTCCTGGTGGCGCGCGGCCAATCGCGTCGCACCCTCCTCCGTCAGGGAGCCGAAGAGTCGCAAGCGCGAGATGCCCCCGTCAGGGAAGATGTCGACGCGCGCGTGCGTGCCGACGGCCGGGCCGGTGAGGACGAACCGGTGGTTCGTGTCGGGCTGGAGGCGGGTGCGGGGCAGCACCTCGACCCACTCCCCGTCCACACCGTCCCGCACGGAAACGGACGCCCACCCGGCCGAGTTGCCCTTCAGGTACGCCGTGTCGATCTCGACCGCCCGGATCTCCGACCGCGCGACCAGCTGGTAGCGGATCCAGTCGTTCCCCTGGTCCCGCCGCCGCCGTGTCTCCCAGCCGTCGTCCATCTTGCGGGAACGCCCCGGCTGGATGGTGTTGGTGGGGGGCGAGTAGAAGCGGTTGGACGCGTCCTCGACCTGCCCGCCGTTCTCCAGGGCGACGACGTCGAAGGTGCCGAGGACCGACAGCCACCGCGGGTCCGGCACGACCTCGCCGTACACCCGAAGGCGTGCGATGCCACCGTCCGGATGCTGGTTGACACGGAGGTGGGTGATGCGCTGCTCCACGTCGACGGCGAAGCCGTTGGCCGCGTGGCCGCCGACCGCCGTACGGGGTACGAGAGTTGTCCACTTCACGTCGTCCGCGAGGAGGTCCTCGGGGGACGGGGAGCCGGGGACCGAGGTGCCCTCGACGGACACCGCCTGCGGGTAGTTGCCGCGGAAGTGGGCGGTGTCGATGACGATGCCCCGGACGACACCGGGCGCCCCGAGGCGTACGAGCGCCCAGTCGTGGTCGTCGGCCGTGGGCCACGGGTGCTCGGCGGAGGCACCGCGTCGGCGCCGGGTCTCCCAGCCGTCCATGATCTTGCCCTTGTGCCCGAAGTGCTCGGGGTCGAACTCGGCAGGTTCGGGCAGGAGCAGGTTCTCGCGCTGGGCGAAGAACTCGTCGTTGGCGGCGATGACCCCGGCGCCGAGCTGCCGGTCGGCGAGGTTGGCGTACTGGGTGAAGGGGAAGTCGGCGCCGCGGTGGTCCGCGTACGGGTCGCCGCCTCCGTAGGGGTTCGCGTCGCCGGTGAAACGGGCCAGGGGGGATTGGTGCTGCGCCGTCACAGTGATCAGGTCTGCCTTTCGGGAGTCGGCCGCTGCGGGTGCGGGTCGTGCGCGAATCGCGGGTACGGATACCTGCTCTTCTGTCTTCTTGGGTGGGCCTACGGGCGTCTGGACAGGAGTTGGCCCCTCGGCTCGGCGAACTCTCCGTCCGCCACGATGCGTTCGCCTCGCAGCCAGGTGGACCTCACGACTCCGTGCAGGGTCCGGCCCGCGTACGCGGTGACCCGGTTGCGGTGCTGGAGCGCGGCGGGGTCGACGGTGAAGGTCTCGTCGGGCGCGAGGACCGCGAAGTCGGCGTCGAGGCCGACCGCGATGGCGCCCTTGCGGTCGTCGAGGCCGACCAGTTGGGCCGTGCGCGAGGACATCCAGCGGACCACGTCCTCCAGGCCGTACCCGCGCCTGCGGGCCTCGGTCCAGACGGCGGACAGGCTGAGCTGGAGGCCGGAGATGCCGCCCCACGCGGTCGCGAAGTCCTCGGTCTTGAGGTCGGCAGTCGACGGGGAGTGGTCCGTGACCACGCAGTCGATCGTGCCGTCGGCCAGTGCCTGCCACAGCAGGTCCTGGTTGGCGGCCTCGCGGATGGGCGGGCAGCACTTGAACTCGCTTGCCCCGTCCGGGACTTCCTCGGCGGTCAGGGTGAGGTAGTGGGGGCAGGTCTCGGCCGTGACGCGGACGCCCTCGGCCTTGGCGGCGGCGATCAGCGGCAGCGCGTCGCTGGACGACAGATGCAGCACGTGGACGCGCGCGTTGAGCCGCTTGGCCTGGCCGATGAGGTTGGCGATGGCGGTGTCCTCGGCGTCGCGCGGTCGCGAGGCGAGGAAGTCGGCGTACCGCTGGCCGCTCTTCTGCGGGGCCGCCGCGAGGTGGTGCGGGTCCTCGGCGTGCACGATGAGCAGCCCGTCGAATCCGGCGATCTCCGCTAGGGACAGGGCGAGTTGATCCTGGTCCAGCTCGGGGAACTCGTCGACCCCGGAGGGCGACAGGAACGCCTTGAAGCCGAAGACGCCCGCGTCGTGCAGCGGCCGCAGGTCCTTGACGTTGTCGGGCAGGGCGCCGCCCCAGAAGCCGACGTCGATGTGCGCCTTGGAGCGGGCGACGTCCTTCTTGGTGCGCAGGTGGTCGACCGTCGTGGTCGGCGGCAGGGAGTTGAGGGGCATGTCGACCAGGGTCGTGATGCCGCCGGCCGCCGCGGCGCGCGTGGCGGTCCAGAAGCCCTCCCACTCCGTGCGGCCCGGGTCGTTGACGTGCACGTGGGTGTCGACGAGGCCGGGCAGCAGGACGTCGTCACCGAAGTCCTCCAGCCGTGCCCCGGCCGGCACCTCGGCGTCGTGCGCGAGCACGGCCGTGATCTTCCCCCCGGAGACGGCGACCGAGGCGGCGCGCGTCCCTTCGGGGGTGATCACGCGCGTCGAGCGCAGGATCAATTCGCCCCATCCGTCGTCGGACACCCGGACTCCTCTCCATGCCGCACGTCTCTCCACGCCGCACATGTCTCTGTGCCGCCCGTCGCCTTCCGCCGTTTACTTCCACGTAACGGAATTCAACGTTCTGTTGAAGGAGTCTTCACTGCACGCTCCAAGCCGTCAAGAGTCGGCTTCTCGACCGGCCGCCACAGGTGAAAACCCTGGACGTTTCCACAAAGCGGAATTAGACTTCCACCACGCAGAACGTAACCACACCGAGCCGTGCAGTCAACCAACTGCCGGGTAGGCTGCCTCCCTGCCCGCCTGAAAGGACCGCGCCCGTGCCGACGTCCAGCGCCAGCACCACCGACGCCAAGCCAGCCGCCGCCTCCGGTGGCGTCCAGTCTCTTGAGCGCGCCTTCGATCTGCTGGAGAGGATGGCGGACGCGGGCGGTGAGGTCGGGCTGAGCGAGTTGTCCGCGAGCAGCGGGCTGCCGCTGCCCACCATCCACCGTCTCATGCGCACGCTCGTGGCCTGCGGTTACGTACGCCAGCAGGCCAACCGGCGTTATGCGCTCGGCCCGCGGCTGATCCGGCTCGGCGAGTCCGCGTCCCGGCTGCTCGGCACCTGGGCCCGCCCCTATCTGGCACGCCTGGTCGAGGAGACCGGCGAGACGGCGAACATGGCACTGCTCGACGGCGACGAGATCGTGTACGTGGCGCAGGTGCCGTCCAAGCACTCGATGCGGATGTTCACCGAGGTGGGCCGCCGGGTGCTGCCGCACTCCACGGGCGTCGGCAAGGCCCTGCTCGCGCACGTCCCGGCGGACGAGGTGCGCGCCCTGCTGTCCCGTACGGGCATGCCCGCGGCGACGGAGAAGACGATCACGACCCCGGACGGGTTCCTCAGCGCGCTCGAAGAGGTACGGAGCGCCGGGTACGCGGTGGACGACAACGAGCAGGAGATCGGGGTCCGCTGCCTCGCCGTCTCCGTACCCAACTCCCCCACCGCCGCGGCGATTTCGATCTCCGGTCCGGCCGGCCGTGTCACCGAGACGGCGACGGAGCGGATCGTGCCGGTACTCCAGCAGGTGGCGGTGGAACTGTCGGCGGCCCTGGCCAGTTCGGGATCGGCCACCTGAACGCCGGTTCGGGATCGGCCACCTGAGCGCCAGTTCGGGATCAGCGGCCTGAACGCCGGTTCGGGGTCGGCCGCCTGGCCGGTCTCAGCGTCGCGGTGGCTCGCCGAAGAGCTCCACCGCGCTGCGTACGCCCGCGAGCCCGGTGGCCAGTGCGCTGACCGAGCCGATGGAACCGGCGATCAGGAGCAGTGAGCGGCGCAGGCGGGGCACCTCCGGCATCCCGGTGACGGCCATCGCGGCGAGCGCCGCGAGCTCGTCCTCCGCGATGCCGCGGTCGGGGAACTCGGCCGGATGCGCGGCGAGTTCGCGGCGCAGCCTGGACACCGCGGTCCGCAACTCCGCCACTCTCGGATCCTCGTCGCTGCCGGTCACTGGCCTCTGCCCCAAGCTCCGCAACACAGCTCTCCCCCCCTCGCACGTCTTTGTGCGCGATACGTCGTGCACGCTCCGCGCCGCCCCGCCCGAAACCGTCCCGCAGCGTTGGTCAGACGCCCAGGGACGCGGGACAGTAAACGCCACCCGATGCGGTGGGCGCCACCAACATGACCGAAATTCAGTCCCCGGACACCGCGAGGCCCGCACGGGCTTCGGGGCATGTCCGCCCCCGGTCCGGTATGCAGGGGGAATGACGGAGAACAACGAGCAGGTCGCCGGGCTGCTGCTGGCCGCCGGCGGGGGGCGGCGTCTCGGCGGGCGCCCCAAGGCGCTGCTGACCCACCGAGGACACCCCCTCGTCGAACACGCGGTCGGAACACTGCGGGCGGGCGGCTGCGCCCGGGTCCATGTGGTGCTCGGCGCCGGGGCGGACACCGTGCGCGAGCGGGCCGTGCTGCCCGGCTGCGTGCTCGTGGACAACCCCGAATGGGCGCAGGGCATGGGCTCCTCACTGCGGGCCGGCCTGGACTCGCTGGCCGGTACGGGCGTCCGGGCCGTACTGGTGTCACTGGTGGACCAGCCGGGGATCGGGCCGGAGGCCGTGGCCCGCGTGCACGCCGCGTACACGTCGGACGAGACGCTCGCGGCGGCCTCGTACGACGGGAAGAGAGGGCATCCGGTGTTGTTCGGCGCCCGTCACTGGGCGGGGATCGCCGCCACCGCGACCGGGGACCGGGGTGCGCGCGCCTATCTGGGGGCACACGAGGACGAGATCGTGCTCGTCGAGTGCGGGGACGTGGCACAGCCGTACGACATCGACACGGAGAGCGACCTGGTCCACCTTGAGTGAACGGGGTGGCACCCAGCGCCACATTCCCTCGAAGCGGAGAATCTCGACGTCAACAGATTATTGAACTTCCACCATGAGGAAACTACTATCCACTGTTCAGAAGCGTTCGACTCTCCTCCGGGTCCCGTCGGCCGCTTCAGGTTCCGCTGGCACCCGGTGCCGCGGCGTACTCACGTCAGCTCGCTGAAGGAAGTGACAGTTCATGTCCGCACCAGCGCCGTCCCCGCTGGCCATCGTCGACGCCGAGCCCCTGCCCCGGCAGGAGGAGGTCCTCACCGACGCGGCCCTCGCCTTCGTGGCGGAGCTGCACCGGCGGTTCACGCCCCGGCGTGACGAGCTCCTCGCCCGCCGTGCCGAGCGCCGCGCCGAGATCGCCCGCACCTCCACCCTCGACTTCCTTCCGGAGACCGCCGCGATCCGCGCGGACGACTCCTGGAAGGTGGCCCCGTCGCCCGAGGCCCTGAACGACCGCCGCGTCGAGATCACCGGCCCCACCGACCGCAAGATGACCATCAACGCCCTCAACTCGGGCGCCAAGGTGTGGCTCGCGGACTTCGAGGACGCCTCCGCGCCCACCTGGGAGAACGTGGTCACGGGCCAGGTGAACATGGCCGCCGCGTACACCCGCAGCATCGACTTCACCGACGAGCGCACCGGCAAGTCGTACGCCCTGAAGGCCCCCGAGGAGCTGGCGACCGTCGTCATGCGCCCGCGCGGCTGGCACCTCAACGAGCGTCACCTCGTCGACGCCGAGGGCACCCCGGTCCCGGGCGCGCTCGTGGACTTCGGGCTGTACTTCTTCCACAACGCCCAGCGGCTGCTGGACCTCGGCAAGGGCCCGTACTTCTATCTCCCGAAGACGGAGTCGTATCTGGAGGCCCGCCTCTGGAACGAGGTGTTCGTCTTCGCGCAGGACTACGTCGGCATCCCGCAGGGCACCGTCCGCGCGACCGTCCTGATCGAGACGATCACGGCGGCGTACGAGATGGAGGAGATCCTCTACGAACTCCGCGACCACGCCTCGGGGTTGAACGCGGGCCGCTGGGACTACCTCTTCTCCATCGTCAAGAACTTCCGTGACGGCGGGCAGAAGTTCGTCCTCCCGGACCGCAACGCGGTGACGATGACAGCCCCGTTCATGCGCGCGTACACCGAACTCCTCGTCCGCACCTGCCACAAGCGCGGCGCGCACGCGATCGGCGGCATGGCGGCGTTCATCCCGTCGCGGCGCGACGAGGAGGTCAACAAGGTCGCCTTCGAGAAGGTCAAGGCCGACAAGGACCGTGAGGCGGGCGACGGCTTCGACGGATCGTGGGTGGCCCACCCGGACCTCGTGCCGATCGCGATGGCGTCCTTCGACGCCGTGCTCGGCGACCGGCCGAACCAGAAGGACCGGCTGCGCGAGGACGTCGACGTGAAGGCGGCCGACCTCATCGCCGTCGACTCGCTCGACGCGAGGCCCACATACGACGGACTCGTCAACGCCGTCCAGGTGGGCGTCCGTTACATCGAGGCCTGGCTGCGCGGTCTCGGCGCGGTCGCGATCTTCAACCTCATGGAGGACGCGGCGACGGCCGAGATCTCCCGCTCGCAGATCTGGCAGTGGATCAACGCGGGCGTCGAGTTCGAGCACGACGGAAACGTGGTGAAGGCGACCCCGGAGCTGGCCCGCGAGGTCGCCGCCGAGGAACTCGCCAACATCCGCGCCGAGATCGGCGAGGAGGCCTTCGCGGCCGGCAACTGGCAGCGGGCCCACGACCTGCTGCTCACGGTCGCGCTCGACGAGGACTACGCGGACTTCCTGACCCTGCCCGCCTACGAGCAGCTGGCCGGCTGAACCGGCCGAACCGCACGCGTCTCACTTCTCCGAGTGGCCCAGGGACTTTTCCGGGGCCACTCGGTCGCGTACGAGGCGCTTGACCGCCGTCGGCTCCGGGAAGCCCTGCTCGCGGCGGTCCCAGATCACCTCGTCGTCGACCCGTACGACGAAGACGCCACCCGTGCCCGGCTTGAGCGCGAGCTCCGTCAGCTCCTGCTCGAAGGTGGTGAGGAGTTCCTGGGCGAGCCAGGCGGCGCGGGGCAGCCAGCGGCACTGGGTGCAGTACTCGATCTGGACGCGGTGCGTGTTCTCGGCCGGCATGTTCTCGGTGGTCGTGTTCTCAGCAGTCACACCAGCATTCTCGGCGGTCATCCGAGGTGCACCGACCAATCCTGTTCCGCCGCCGGCTTGCCGTGCAGGTCGGGGACCTGCTGGAGCCAGTTCGGCCGCCCCCGCCGGGTCTTCGCCGCACGGTCCGCGTCCTCGGCGGCCAGCTGCTCGCGGGTGGGGAAGTCCGTGGGGAGCCAGGCCGCGGAGGACCTGGCACGGGCGAGGAGGTAGCCGACGTACGCCTCACGGGCCTCGTCCGGGGTCGCGAAACCGGGCTCGCCGTCGAGCCAGGCGTCGGGCACCTCCGCCGTGATCGCGCGCAGCAGTTGCTCCGTCACCTTCGACGCGAGCTCGGCGTCCGCCGCGCGGGTGTCGGGGGTGTGCCCGCCGAGCGCGTGCCGCCGGAAGTCGTACGCCTTCTCCGGCTCGGAGGCGTCCCAGCGGTGGTGGAAGACCAGGGCCGCGCCGTGGTCGATCAGCCACAGCCGTGGGGGCGCGACGCCGAGCGTGGGCCAGACCATCAGGTTCGAACTGTGCGTCGTACGGTCCACGTTGACCGTGAGGGCGTCCAGCCAGATGATCCTGCCCGCCTCCAGCGGGTCCACGGGGAACGTCTCCGCGACCTCCGGCGTGAAGTCCTTGGCGCCGGACAGGTAGTCCATGCCGAGATTCAGGCCCGCGCTGGCCCGGAGCAGGTCCTGGACCTCCTGGTGCGGCTCGTGCGCGCCGATCGCCGGGTCGAAGTGCACCAGCACCAGCTCGGGGAACCGCAGCCCGAGGGCTCGCGCCAGCTCCCCCACGATCACCTCGGCGACCAGCGCCTTGCGCCCCTGCGCCGAGCCCGTGAACTTCACGACGTAGGTGCCCAGGTCGTCGGCCTCGACGACTCCGGGCACGGAACCGCCTGCCCGCAAGGGTTCGATGTAACGGGTCGCGGTAACCTCTCTCAGCATTTTCCCGGGCCACCCACTTCACAGTCCGTCAATGGCCGTCCGCCCCTTGTTTCCGGCTTCCGGCATGAAGTGAGCATAGTAACCAGGGGTGATCACGCCGATCCGACGCCGGTGCGGCCGGTGTGGGCTGTCCCGCCTTCGCGCACACTTCGGGTCAGTGGCCGCTGAGCATGGCCAGGACGCTGTCATAGGCGCCGTTGGCCTCGGCATGGCGCAGGGGCTTGACGTTCTCGACGAGGATTTCCCTGGCGTCGGGCCGCGTGCGCAGGAGGGTCATGACTTCGGAGAGGAAGTCCTCCAGCGGCATGGTCTGCGCACTGTCCTGCTGCCCCATCAAGGTGGTCCGCACGGCCGGCGGGACCAGTTCGACGACCCTGACGGAGGTTCCGGCGAGCTGGACGCGCAGGCTCTCGCTGAAGGGGTGGACCGCGGCTTTGGTGGCGTTGCAGGTCGGCGTGACCGGCAGCGGTACGAACGCCGGCCCGGAGCTGACGTTGATTGACCAGGACGTTCGCCTCCGGACAGGTGCTGGTCACCGTCTCGCGGGCGTGGACGATCGACGTGAGGTCGGTGACGTCGAGGACGATCGTCTCGATGCCTGGGTGGTCGGTCGTGATCTGGTCGAGCAGACCCTTGCGCCGGCCGGCGACGATCACCTCGTTGCCTGCCTGAAGGAAGCGCAGGGCCAGGCCGAGCCCGATGCCCGAGGTGCCGCCCGTGATCAGAATCGTGTTGCCCGTCGTCTTCATGGAAGTGTTCCCTCCTTCGCGGCGGGAGCCGGTGCGCCCCGCGCCACCCACCCTGGCCGCGCCTGCGGCTGGGTGGGAGAGGAGCGCTTGTCCCAGGGACCGGCGCTCCCCGTCCGAGGGCCGCCGCCGGCCGGCTCCGCCCGCCAGAGGGGCTGAGCCGCGGATCGGCGGTCCCTGGATGAATGGGCAGGCAGCGGCCACCATGGAGGGCATGGACAGAGAAGGACTGTCGGAGTTCCTGCGTCGGCGGCGTGAGACGCTGCGGCCCGGCGATGTCGGACTGATCGACGGCCCGCGCCGGCGCACCCGGGGACTGCGCCGAGAAGAGGTCGCCCAGCTCGCCGGCATGTCCACCGACTACTACGCCCGACTCGAACAGCGGCGCGGCCCGCAGCCCTCCGAGCAGATGGCAGCCGCCCTCGCCCGCGCCCTGCGCCTGACCCTGGACGAACGCGACCACCTCTTCCGCCTCGTCGGGCACAACGCCCCAGCGCGCTTCCTTCGCTCCGAGCACGTGGACCCGGCTCTGATGCGGGTCCTGGACCGCCTCGACGACACCCCGGCCCTGGTGCTGTCCGATCTCGCCGACACCCTGGTGCAGAACCCGCTCGCGATCGCGCTGCTCGGCGACCAGACCCGCCACACCGGTCTGGCACGCAGCGCCTACTACCGCTGGTTCACCGATCCGGCCGAGCGGACCCACTACCCGGAAGAAGACCACCCGAGGCAGAGCCGGATTCAGGCGGCCGCCCTGCGGGCGGCGCTGACCGACGACCGCAGCGACCCCAGAGCCGCGCAGATCGTCGCCGAACTACGCGAGCGCAGCCCTGAATTCGTCCGCGTGTGGGATCGGCACGAGGTCGCCAAGCGGTTCGAGGACCACAAAACCCTCGTTCACCCCGAGCTGGGCCGTATCGACGTCGACTGCCAGGTCCTGTTCACCGACAACCGCGCACAGACCCTGCTCGTGATGACCACGCGTCCCGGCACGGCAAGCCACGGGAAACTCCAACTGCTCTCGGTCATAGGGCACCAGCAGTTCACCACTGACCCGCCGCCCACGCGGCCCACGTCCACTTGACGCTGCGCACGAACGGCTCGGCCGCGCCATCGAACTCGCCGTACTCGCCGAGGAGTTGCGGGCGGGCGTCGTCGGTCTGGAGTTCCTGTTCTCCGGCCGTAGCGGACCGACAGGTCGATGACCGACCCGCCGAACCGCACGTACGGCCCGGTGCCTACCACTGCTTCGACGGCATGGCACCGCGGGCGGCCAGCGGTGCGTGCCCCGCGAGAAGCGCGGGGCACGCACCGTTATTACGCCACGTCAGTTTCCGTACTGGAGTGGGCGGTGGGCCTTGTACTCGCTGCCGGCTGTCAGCCCGTAGGTCAGCGATCGGTGACTGGTGCCGTACACGCTCCGCTGTTCGTAGGCCGTGTACGAGCGGTGGTCAGCGTCGTTCCACTTCTCGAAGATGACGACGTGGCGCGTGTTGTTGTTGCCGATGGCGTCGATGACGAGGTCACCGGGCTGGAGCTCGCTCATGGGAATCGGGCGCGTGAGATTGCGGTTGGCCAGCCCCACGGTGTTGGTGCCGGGTGTGGGCAGGCCGAGCGCCATGGAGGCGTAGCCGGAGCAGTCCTGCCGGTAGCCGTTCTGCCAGTACAAGCCCTGGTTGTAGGGCACCGGGCGTCCGTTGTTGGCAGTGAGCCAGGCCGCGGCGCGCTGCAGGGTCTGCTGCCGCGAGCCGGGCTGCTGGGTGGGCGGCACTTCCTTCACGGGGACGCCCGGCAGCCGGTCTTCGGGGATGTCCACCGCGACAACGGTGAGGAAGCCGGTGACGGGCTGGGTGATGTGGGCCATGAAGGTTGAGCAGGCGCTGCCCTCGCACACCCTGCGGCCGGTGTCGACCTGGTAGTCGGCCGTGATGCGGTCCTGGCCGGGGGAGGTCTGGTTGATCATTCCCACGGAGGGCGAGTTGATGTCCTGCGTTGCGTGCACGACCCAGCGTGTTCCCCAGGTGGGGAAGGAGGCGGCGGCCTGCGCGGCGGCGGGCCGAACCCCCGTCGTGCCGACGTGTGCGGGAGCCGCCGCCGTGGTCGACGCGTCGGCGGGCGTCGCGAGGCCGCTTGCGGCAAGGCAGGTCAGGGCGAGCGTCGGCAGGAGCCGGCGCAGCAGCGCAGCGGGGCGTGGGACGCCGAACAGAGGGGTGCGGTGGGGGCGGATGGACATGGGAATCCTCTTTCTCCGGAATCCGGAATGTTGGTGGATGGTCCTGATGGGTCGGCCGGGTCGACGAAGGCGTGGTCGTACGCTTCTGTGGTCGGCGCCGGGCGTCCCCGTTGCGGCGAGTGCCGCAGGCGGCATGAGTTCCTGCCGAACGGGCCCTGGGCGCAGGGCGCGCTGGTGGACGTCCAGAGGGCTCTGGCAGTTCTGCCCTGGGACGGCCGCATCGTGTACGAGCGTGTCCTCGGCCCAGTGGCGCAGTTTGCCGCCGCCAAGGAACGGGAGCCGTGCGCAGGGCTGTCCGGGCCGTCGGCGCCGCAGAGTTGCCGCCCGGCCAGAACGCGTGACGGTGTCCTGCGAGGAGCGACCGGACAGTCTGTCTCTGTCTGTCTGTCTGAGGTTTGGGCCGCTACCGGCCGCCGGTGGCCTCCTCCTGCTTGAGAGGAGGCCACCGACAGCGCCGGGTTGTCAGTGGTTGGTTCTCAGCGGTTGGTTCTCAGCGGTTGGTCCACAGGTTCCACACCCAGGGCCACATGGAGCCCTCGGCGCACTGGTAGTTGTCCCAGTGCCCACGGTCGATGCCCTGCTGGCCGGCCGTCTGGCAGCCGCCCAAGGTCATGTACTTGCCGCGGTGGACGTCGAGGCCGTCGGCCGCCTGGACCGCGGCCACCTGGTGGGATGCCGCGACCGGTGCCGCGACGGCAGGCGCCGCCCAGCCCAGACCGAGCCCGACCACTGTGATCGCCGCGAAGGCGGACAGCGCAGTGCGTACACGCATGGTGAAAGTCCTTTCAGAGGGGTTCGAAGTCGGGCCCGTGCGGAATCCGCCGACACAGCCACGACCACCGGCACGCTCACCCTCGGGGGTGATCCGCTCAGCCGGTACGCCGAGTTTGCGCAGAATTACGCACCGTCACAACCGGATCCCGCTTGCTTCACCGATGTCGGGATAAATACAGTCCTGACCTGCTGGGACGTATCCGTCCCGGGACATGGGACAGCCGGCGGGACGCCGTCGCTCCCCCTGCGGAAAGGCCCTCTTCTCGATGACCGGCCAACGACCAGGCCATCGTGCGGCAGCACGGAAGCTGGGAGACGCGCTGCGGAGCCTGCAGCAGCAATCGGGGCGCACACTGCGCAGCCTGGAGACTCAGGTCCGCATCAGCGACTCGTCGCTGTCGCGCTACTTCCAAGGGATCACGGTGCCGCCGTGGGCCACCGTTGCCCAGCTGTGCGAAGCACTGGGAGTGGACCCGATCGAGTACCGGGCGCTGTGGGAGGCCGCTGACCGATGCCAGCCCACGTCCGGCGCCACAACTCCATTCACAGAGACACCGGCTCCCGCTGAGGCGACATCCGCGGGGGCGCCAGAGCCCGCCGCCAGGGCGGCATCCGTGCCGGCTCCGAAGCCGGCACCAACCGTCGAAGACGTGTACTGGATCCGCGAGGCGCGGGAGTGGATGCGCAGCCGCTGGGCCTTCGCCCTGGCGGGCGTACTGGTAGGCGGCGTCACCGGCGCACTGCTCACCGCGCTCGTCGCGATCCCTGGGCCGGCGCCCGCACAACAACCGTCCGGGGCTGCGCTGCTGGGCCCTGGGAACAGGCCCGGCCGGTCGGACACCGTCCAGCCCTTCATCAACAGGACCACCGGCCGCTGCCTGGACCACAGCCTGGATCACGGACTGCGCACCTACGCGTGCAACGGACTGAGCTATCAGCGGTGGACGGTGCACGCCCTGCCCGATGGCACCCACTACCTGAGAAACCATGCCACCGGAGCCTGCCTGCACGATCAAGGCACCAAGGTACGTATGGGCGCGTGTGCCACCGCGACATCGGGCAAGTGGAATGTCAGGACCTGGACCGACGAGTCGACAACACTCTCCAACGAGGCGACGGATGCCTGTTTGGAGGACAGCACCTCCGGGCTTCGCGCCACTCGGTGCAAGGACACAAACCGACACAAGTGGGGATAGTGGTACCTACGCGGCGAGGACCGAAGCCCGACCCGAGCCAGTCGCGCCGACGACCCGCGCAAGTCGGTGTCGACGGCTCATCGCAAGTCAGTGTTGACGGCTCATTACCGGCTTCACCGCGATGTCGAACCTGCGCTGACGGTCAACCGACCGCCGCTGAAGGACAGATCCGCCGCGTACATCATTCGCCAGGAGCGGTCAGCGTTCCAGCCGTGGAACACGATCCGGTCCCGGCCGTCCGCACCAGCCACCACGTCCTGGCCACCCGGACCACGTACTCTCCCCGCGAAGGTGTTCGTCGTCATCAACGGTGCGTCCGCCTTGACGTAGGGGCCCGTGAGACGGTCCGCCACCGCGTACCCGACGCCGTAGGCATCCGTGCGGTACGGCCCGCCCGAGTAAAGCAGCACATACTGTCGACCGCGTTTGATCAGTGTGGGCGCCTCGACCACTTCGCCCTCCCACTCACGGTCCTGCGTCAACAGCCTTACCGGCTCGCCCAGAAGACGCGTGCCGTCCTCAGAAACGGACTGCACATGCAGCCAGGTTCGCATGCCGCAGCAGTTCCCGTCGTTCTTCCACACGACATACCGACGCCCGTCTTCGCTGTAACTGGCCGCGTCGATAGCGCCTCCCTGGTCAGCGGGACAGATCAGCGGGCCCTCTCCCACCGGACGGAACGGCCCCTGCGGCGAGACCGACAGGGCGACACCGATGCACTGCCGTCCACCGGCCCGGTCATGCGCGGTGTAGTACAGGGTGAAACCACGGCCGTTGTCGAACACCTCCGGCGCCCATACCCGCGGCTCAACAGGATCGACCCACTCCCCCAGCACCGGCAGGACGTCACGCGTGGCGGCCGACCAGCGCACCAGATCCCTCGACGTGGCCCGCTGCACGTTCTTGCCGTTCCCACTCGTGGCATACGCGTGGAACACACCTCCCGCCCTCACCACGTCCGGATCAGGAAAGTTCATGTCAAGGACCGGCCCGCTTCCAGCTGGGCCAGCCGGCCCAGCGTGTGCGGGCGAGAAGCAGACCGCAGCCACGGCTGCGAACACCACAACTCGGCGCAGACAACGACGTAGGACTTCGTTCACCATGGACCTGTCCCTCCCGGGTGCGCCACGGAGCGGCGCACCGAGCGTTCGACGAATTACAGAGACAAACGACGCAACCGCCCTCTTGTTTCGCCCCGGCAACGTCCCATCCCCAGCGCCCTCACCCACAACAACCAGGACTGACACAGGTGAGCTCGGCTCCTGTCCCTCGCAGCACACCGGCCACTGACATTCAGTCGCTCAGGCGGCCGACCGGCGTCCACTGCCCGCTGCCCGCCGCGTCCGGCGTACTCAAGGGGTTCGGGACGGGCAGATAGCGTGCGTCGGCGCCGTCCGCGCCGGTCCAGCGCAGCAGCAGATTGGTCTTGCCGGGCAGGGTCGGTGCCCGGAGCAGTTCGGCCGCCTCGGGCAGCTCCCCGCCGCACCGCGTCAGCTCGCGTCGCACTGCAGCCCGGAGCCGCACGCCCGGGTACCTCTCCCCCAGTGCCTCCGCGATCTCCAGGAGGTTGTTGACGACGAGGCAGTACACCAGCCGCTCCCACCCGGCCGCGCGCGTCACCTCGGACAGCAGTTTCACGCCTTCCGCGTCACGGAACAGCGCCTGCGCCGGCATCCCGTCGGCGTCCACGGCGATCACCGTGTTCTGCAGGTGCGCTTCGAGTACGACCCCGTGCCGGGCGAACAACTCCAGGGCGGGCGGTACGACTTGACGCAGATACGCCGTCCACCAGGCGGCCGGGTCGGCGAGGCCTTCGAGGGGGTTGCCCGCGAAGGCCTGGGCATGCGGACCGTGCGAACCCTCCGCGCCCCGCGTCCTCTCCGTCAGCGCGGCCGCCAGGACCGGCGTCGCGCCGGGGGTCACATGGGTGCGGAGCCCGTCGCGTACGAGGACGGCGAGCTCCTCGAAGGCGAAGTCCGCGGTGCGGTAGCCGCGGTCGCTCAGCCAGGCCGCGGGGGTGCCCGTGGCCGCGAAGGCCGAGGTCACCGCCGCGTCCGTGCGGCGCAGCCGGAGGAGGTCGTGCCTCCAGAGACGGCGGATGTCGTTGGTGATGCGGACGTCGAGGCTGAACTTGAGGAAGAGGTCGGTGTCGGGGACGTACAGAGTGCGGACGGCCGCCGTCGGCCAGGCAGTCCACGGTGAGGGGCCCAGTCGTACGAGGCGGCCGTCCGCGAGGGCCTCGCGGATCTCCGGGCGGGCGCCGACGAGGTCGAGCTGCCAGGGGTGGACGGGCAGGAGGCGATAGCCGGGCGGGGCCTCGCCCAGCGCGTCGAGCGCGCCCGTGTCACCGTCCTCGACGCACACGTCCTCCCGCAGCCCCAGAAGCACCAGCGGGAAGCGGGTGTACGCCTCGGGGGCGTACGGAATCCAGCCGGTGACCGGGCCTCCGCCGCGGGCCTTGGGCGCGGGATGGTAGGGATGTCCGGTGATCAGGGACTGTTCGGAACGCCGGTACAGGTCGTCGGGCGGGGTCACCCCCTCCCGGGCGGTCAGGATCGCCGCCACCGCGTCCCGGCTGTCGATCATCTCGATGGGCAGTTCGGGGTTCGACAGGCCGGTGTGCCCGCGGAGGACCTCGGCGGTGAGCTTGACCAGTTCGGCGTGGCTGATGCGCTGCCAGGCACCGGCGGCGTACACCTCCGGCTCGGCGGGACGGCGTCCGTCGCGCACCCGCAGGAGCCGTCCCCCGGCCGGCAGCCGGTACACGCGCCGGTCCCCGGACTCCCCGGGCCCCGGAGCGGGCTCGCCGAGTTCCCGCAGCAGACAGTTGAGCAGCGGTGCCGCCGCGTACGCATCGGCCGCTTCGCCGATGCCGTCCCCGGAGGGCATGGGGTGCATGGGTGGCATGGGGTGCATGAGGTCCACGCGATCCGTTCGTTGCGTACGGTGCCCTGGCGCTCAGTATGTCCGGCGTTGTACCCGGCCGCGACGCCGTCCCCACACCCTAGGAGCCCTCTGTGCACCCTCCCCGGACCCCGGCCGAGACCGAGGCCGTTCTCGCCGCCGAGCTGCGCACCGTACGCCCCGCCCTGCTGTCCCCGTACGCGGTCGAACTCCCCGGTGCCCGCGCGGCCGTGCTGACCCGGCTGTGGCGCGGGCTCGTCCATGAGCCGCTGCCGTGGGTCGCGCGCCGGGAGGCGGCGGGGCAGGACGGGTTGGTGCTCCGGCTGGCGGACGGGCGTCGTCTGTACGGCCCGGTCTCGGACGCGTACACGACGGCCGCCACCGTCAGGGAGGTCGAGCTGGACGGGACGGCGTACCGCCACCCGGCCGCGCTCATGACGGCACTCGGGCTGCCGCACGGGCACGCCTTCGCCGTCGAACTCGGCCACAGCGTCGCCTCGTTGGCCCTCTCCCGCGCCAACCAGCCCGCGAAGAGTTCCCCTTTCACGTCCTGGGGGTGGGAGCAGCGGGTCGTGGACGGGCATCCGTTCCATCCCAACTGCCGTTCCCGGCCCGGCTTTTCGGTGGCCGAGCAGCTGGCGTACGCGCCGGAGCACCGGGCGGACGTCGAGCTGGGTCTTGTGGCCGTGCCGGAGGGCGCCTGCCTGGCGGGCGGGGAGTGGCCGTACCGGGAGGCCGGGCGCGTGCTGATCCCCGTACATCCGTGGCAGGCGCGGCATGTGCTGAAGGACGAGAGGGCGGTCGGGGAAGACGTCGCCGGGGAGAGCCTGGCCGCGCATCCCCTGATGTCCCTGCGCACCCTGGCCCTCCCGGACGGACCGCACGTCAAGACGGCGCTCAGCGCCCGGCTGACCTCCTCCGTGCGGGACATCTCGGTGTACTCGATCGAGTCGGCGTCGGCCGTCTCGGCGTTCATGGAGGCGATGGCCGGGCGCATGGACGGGATGCTCCACATCACCCGGACCCTCGGCGCGGTCACCGCCAACACCCCTGATCTGGCAGCGGTGTTGCGCGAGTCCCCGGACGTGTACGCGGGGACGGGCGAGCGGGTCGTCCCGGTCGCCGCCCTCGCCTCGACCGTGCTGCCCCAGTCCCCGGCCTGGCTGGCCGAGTTCAGCCGGCTCGCGCTCGCCGTCGGGCTGCGGCTGCTCGACCTGGGCGTGGCGCTGGAGGCGCACGGCCAGAACCTGCTGGTGGTGCTCTCGCCCGCGGGCGCCCCGCTGCGGCTCGTCTACCGCGACCTGGCCGACATCCGGATCAGCCCGGCACGGCTGGCCCGCCACGGCGTTCCGGCACCGGAACTGACGGGCCGTATCGTCACGGACGACGAGTCCGTCCTGCGCAGCAAGCTCTTCGGCTCGCTCGTCGCGGGCGCACTGGCGGCGACGGCGGGTTCGACGACCGCGCTGCGAGAGGCGCTGTCTGCGGCCGTACGGGAGCTGCCGCGCACCCCGGATCTCACGGCACTGCTCGAAGAGCCGCTGCCCGCCAAGGCGTTGACGACGATGCGGCTGTCGCCGGAGCGGCCGGGGGACAGCTGGGCGCGGCTGCCGAACCCGCTCGTCGACCCGGAAGTCGGCCTGCCCCGCCACTCGTTTTGATGCGCGACGCCATTGATCAATAGGATCCGGCGATGATCACAAGACAACGGCTGGCGGTGGGCGCCTGCGCCCTGCTCGCCGCCCTGACGGCCGGGATCGCCCTCCCGGCCGGAGCCGTCGCCGGCGAACCCACGGGTGACGCAGCACCCAAGGTCGACCTCGTCCTCGACGTCAGCGGTTCGATGCGCGCGCGGGACATCGACGGAAAGACTCGGATGGCCGCGGCGAAGCAGGCCTTCAACGAGGTCCTCGACGCGACCCCCGAGGAGGTCCAGCTCGGCATACGGACACTCGGCGCCAACTACCCCGGCGACGACCGCAAGACAGGCTGCAAGGACACCGAACAGCTCTACCCCGTAGGCCCGTTGGACCGCACAGAGGCGAAGACCGCCGTCGCGACCCTCGCGCCCACCGGCTGGACCCCGATCGGCCCGGCGCTCCTCAAGGCGGCCGACGACCTGGAGGGCGGCGAGGGCTCCCGCCGTATCGTCCTCATCAGCGACGGCGAGGACACCTGTGCCCCGCTGGACCCGTGCGAGGTGGCGCGGGAGATCGCCGCCAAGGGGATCGGCCTCACCATCGACACGCTCGGCCTGGTGCCGAACACCAAACTGCGGCAGCAGCTGAGCTGTATCGCGGAGGCCACCGGCGGAACGTACACCTCGATCGAGCACACCGACGAACTCACCGACAAGGTCAACCAGTTGGTGGACCGGGCCGCCGACCCGGTGGTCACGCCGGTCGCCGTGGACGGCGCGGACTCGTGCGCGCGGGCACGCACGCTCAAGTCCGGGCTCTACACCGACCGCGAGGAGTTCGGGCAGCACCGCTGGTACCGCGTGGACGTCCCGGCGGGCTTCGAGCTGCGCGCGTCGGTGAGCGTGGCGGCCGACCGCCAGGTCGACCGCGACTACGGGGTGTCTCTGCGGGCGGTGACCGCGAGCGGGCGCGAGATCGTGCGCGGCGAGTCGACCGGCTCCGGCCGGACCGACGTCATGTCCGCCGGTCTGCGCTATCCCAAGGCGGAGAGCGAGGACGACGATTCCGACAGCAAGCCCGCGGCCGAGGCCGTGTGCCTCCAGGTCGCCAACTCCTTCTCGGCGGCCTCCGGCGTCAAGACCACGCCCGGACTGCCGCTCGAACTGACCGTGGACGTCGTCGACGGTCCCGACACGTCGAGCGACGTGGCCTCCTTCGGCCTCGGCCGCGGCTGGTGGCTCCTGGCCGCCCTGGTGCTCACCGGCTTCCTCGCCGGTGTGCTGTGGGGTTGGGTCTCACGCTGGCGGGTCGCGGTCTGGAGGACCAACTGATGCGTATTTCTCGCGTGTTGAGCAGCATCCGTGTGTCGAGTGTCGTTCGTGGCCTGGGGGCGGGCCTGCTGGTGCTGGGGGCCGCCGTGTCCCCCGCGGTCGCCGACTCCTCCCCCTCCGCGAGCCCGTCGGACGACGACTCCGCGCCCACGTCGGCCGGTACGTCGTTCCGTACGGCGACCGAGGTCGACCAGGGGCAGCGGGCCACGGCGAGCGCGTCCATGGGCGACTACCTGTACTGGTCGTTCCCGGCCGACGCCGGGCAGCGGCCCACCGTGAAGGCGACGGTGAAGCTGCCCGACGCGCATGCCTCGGCGACCTGGCAGGTCGACGTGTACGACGGGCTGCGGCGCCGCCAGGCGTGCCAGTACGGGGCGCAGACGCGGACGGCCTCCCAGGACGCGGCCTCCGTGGAGCTGTCCTGCACGCTGCGTACGGTCCGTGCCTGGTCCGAGCCGTGGGCCGACGACCCGTTGCCGGGCACGTACTACGTCCGGCTTACCACTGTCGGCCTCAAGGCGGCCGACCTCGGGCTGCCGGTGAGCGCCGAGGTCCAGGTCGACTCGAAGGACGTCGGCGGGGCCGCCGCGGTGGACGGCTCGCTGGCCGAGCCGCTCGTGCCCGGGGTCGCCGTGGCGGCCAAGGGCGGCGACAGCGACGAGGATTCCGAGACCTCGGTCGCCGTGCTGTCCAGCATCGAGCCCGATGACGGCTGGGCCTCCGGCTGGTGGTCCGACCGCTGGGTGTGGACGGCGGTGGGCGGCGTGCTGGCGGCGCTCGCGGGGGTTGGCGGGTACTCGCTGACTCGGGGGCGACCTACGCCGTAGCGCTCCGCTGGACGGCCGGCTCTTGTCTGCGGGCCGGTGGGGGGTCGCGCCCACGCGGCGGAGCCGCATGATGTCACAGCCCCGTGCCCCTGACGGTCGCGGACAGGCCCGTCGCACCAACTCCATGGTGCGGCGGGCCTCTTGATGTCCCGGGGGTACAGGGTCACGCCTCCCGGAGTGTCTTCGCCAGGAGGCTTTCGCCCGTCACGGTGATGCGGCCGTCCCGTACCGCGTCGAGGAGTGCCAGGTCACCTCTCGCGAGTGCCGTGCATGCCTCGGCGTCGAGAGAGAGGCCGGCGTCGGGTTCCTCGGGGGCCGGGCCCTCCCCGTAGACCTGGCCGTCCTGCGCACCCAGTCGTACGTAGAACTCCCCTTCTTCCAGCCGGACTTGGACGACACCGTCGCCAAGTCCCTCCAGGGAACGCAGCAGCGGCAGCGCGAACCAGTGGGCGCGTACCGCGTCGGTGGGGCGCCGTTCCGCCAGCAGCGGCGCGCCCCACTCGCCGAGCGCTTGGAGGAGGGGCAGCAACTCGCGCCCACGGGCGGTGAGTTCGTACACGTTCACCGCTCCCGGCGGCGGCAGCCGTCGTCGGGTCGCCAGGCCGTCCCGCTCCATGCCCTTGAGCCGGGAGGCGAGTACGTCCGTGCTCACACCGGGCAGATCCGCGTGCAGGTCGGTGTAGCGGCGCGGACCGGCCAGCAGCTCGCGGACGATCAGAAGGGTCCAGCGGTCACCGAGGGAATCGAGGGCCCGGGCAGCGGAACAGTACTGGTCGTAGCTTCGGCGAGGTGACATGCGACGCAGCATAGACAACTTGTTGGACTTTCCAAGCTCGAACTTGGTAAAACCAAGCAACACACGAAACCGGAGGGGCGAGCGCGCATGGAGTTCCGGCAGTCGAACAAGCTGAGCGAGGTCTGTTACGAGATCCGCGGCCCTGTCATCGAGCACGCCGACGCACTGGAGGCGGCGGGCCACAGCGTGCTGCGCCTGAACACCGGCAACCCCGCGCTCTTCGGCTTCGAGGCGCCGGAGGAGATCCTCCAGGACATGATCCGGATGCTGCCCCAGGCGCACGGGTACACCGACTCGCGCGGGATCCTCTCGGCCCGCCGGGCCGTGGCGGGGCGCTATCAGACGCTGGGCCTGGAGGTCGGCGTCGACGACGTCTTCCTCGGCAACGGCATCTCCGAGCTGATCTCGATGTCCGTACAGGCACTGGTCGAGGACGGCGACGAAATCCTCATCCCCGCCCCCGACTTCCCCCTCTGGACGGCCGTCACGACCCTCGCGGGCGGCAAGGCCGTCCACTACCTCTGCGACGAACAGGCCGACTGGTACCCGGACCTGGACGACATGGCGTCGAAGATCACGGACCGCACCAAGGCCGTGGTCATCATCAACCCGAACAATCCCACCGGCGCGGTCTACCCGAAGGAGATCATCGAGGGCATCCTCGACCTCGCCCGCCGGCACGGCCTGATGGTCTTCGCCGACGAGATCTACGACCAGATCCTGTACGACGACGCCGTGCACCACTCGGTCGCCGCGCTCGCCCCCGACCTGGTCGTCCTCACCTTCTGCGGCCTGTCGAAGACGTACCGGGTGGCCGGCTTCCGCTCGGGCTGGCTGGTGATCACCGGTCCGAAGCAGCACGCGAAGAACTACATCGAGGGCCTGACCATGCTGGCCTCCATGCGGCTGTGCGCCAACGCCCCCGCGCAGTACGCCATCCAGGCCGCGCTCGGTGGCCGGCAGTCCATCCACGAGCTCACCGCTCCCGGCGGGCGTCTGCACGAACAGCGCACCGTGGCCTGGGAGAAACTCAACGAGATCCCCGGCGTGTCCTGCGTGAAGCCGAAGGGCTCGCTGTACGCGTTCCCGCGCCTGGACCCCAAGGTCCACAAGATCCACGACGACGAGAAGTTCGTCCTGGACCTGCTGCTCCGGGAGAAGATCCAGGTCGTCCAGGGCACCGGCTTCAACTGGCCCACCCCCGACCACTTCCGCATCCTCACCCTCCCGCACGCCGACGACCTGGACGCGGCGATCAGCCGGATCGGCCGGTTCCTGAGCGGCTACCGGCAGTAGGAGGAGGTCCGGCGGACGGTGCGCTTCCCGGGCCCGTGACGGGGCGATGTCAGACCCGGGTCGTAGCCTTCGAATGGGCCCGCCGATCGCCTGGATCCTCGCGTGGGCCCCCTCGTCGACGGACCGGGAAGGAGCGCGCCATGACACGACCGCCTACCGCCGCGCAGCGGCGCGTCATCGACGCCGCCGATCCCGTGACCGGACGGCTCAGGGGTACGGAGAGCCAGCTCGCGGCGCTGGTGAGGCGAGAGCTCGCGTTCCGGCATCCGCGTCCGCCGCACGATCACTTCCTGACGCCCGCCGGGCATCGGGTCCGCGAGGAGACGGCCACGGCCACCCCGGCGACGAGCGTTCCGGAGGCCGCCGAGCCCGCCCGGGAGTCCTCCGGGGTGTTCGCCGCCCGGGTCGGCGGCGAGGAGGGCGTCGACGCCGGTCCGTCGCGCATACGTGAGGTGCACAGCGCCTGGCAGGGGCTGCTGGAGCTGCGCCGCATGACCAATCCCCACGGCGTCGTGGACCGGCCGTGCGCCTGGGAACGTACGCATCTGGTGCAGTCCGCCGCGCTCGCGCTGGAGGCCGCCGGGCACCGGCCGGCGGACGCGGACACCGAGGGGTACAGGGTGCGGGCGACGCCCCAGCCGGAGGCCGTCGCCGTGCGCGGGCCGGACGCCGGGGCCCTGCGTGAGTGCGCGGCGACGCTGGAGCAGGCAGGCTGGCAGGTCGGCGAGCACACGGAGCCGCGTACGGGCGCGCGGTATCTGCTGGCCTCGCCGCGGCGGACGTGACGACCCCTGAATGCCGTACGTCATTGAATGGTTGACGGCTGCGAGCAACCGCTCAGTACGCTTGCGCCCATTCTGTTTGCCATCGATACCGTTGAAGCCGCTGAGGGAGAAGTCATGGCCGAACCGTTTTCCGTCCCGGTGACCGTGCGTGGGTACGAGACCGATGTCCAGGGGCATCTGAACCAGGCCGTGTATGTGAACTACGCGGAGCACGCCCGCTGGTCGTTACTGCAGGCGGCCGGTATCAGCCAGGCCGGTCTGGCGGCCAAGGGCGTGGGCCCGGTGTCGCTGGAGATGACCGTCCGCTACCGGCGGGAGCTGCGGGCCGGCGACGAGGTGGAGGTGACCTGCGACTTCATCTGGGGCGAGGGCAAGACGTTCCGGGTCGAGCAGACGATCCGCAAGTCCGACGGCACCGTCGCCGCCGAGGTCACGGGGGTCGGCGGCCTGATGGACCTCAAGGAGCGCAAGCTGGTGGCGGACCCGAGGGACTACTTCCGCGCACTGGCCTCGGATCCGGGGCGATTCGACCTCTGAGCAACTGAGGGGCGCACCCCTCAGGGGCGCCGGGAACCGCGCGACAAGCCACGACGCACCCGCAGCCGACGCACCACACACACCACGTACCCGGCTCGCGGCGGAGCGCTCACGCGTCGAGCAGTTCGGGTCGGTGCTTGGCGTCGTACGCCGCACGCGACTCGGCGATCGTGACGCGATGCCGTTCCGCCCAGTCGGTCAGACCGAGCAGGCTGGCATGCAACTCACGTGCCACCGGCGTGAGTTCGTACTCCACCTTCGGCGGGACCGTCGGGTGGACGGTGCGCGTGAGGAGTCCGTCGCGCTCCAGATTGCGCAGGGTCAGCGTGAGCATGCGGCGGCTGATGCCCTCGACGCTGCGCTCCAGCTCGGTGAAGCGGATCGGGCCGTGAGCGGCGGCCACGATGATCATCACGCTCCATTTGCCCGCGACCCTGTCAAGAACTTCCCGGACCGGGCAGCCCTCCGCGTGCACCACCTGCGGAGTAACACCGGTGTTCCCCTGGGACATTGAAGTGCCTCCTTACGCCGGTCTCCATGGTCACCCACGATGTCCCCCGTTACAAGTCGTGCACCTATGGAACAACCTGCAGCGATACGGAGGGCCAAAGCCATGTCGTCCCGGAACGGGTCGCCCACAGAGCGACCCACACCGCGCCCGGAACAGAGTCCGGCACAGCGAACGTACTCCCGTTGGGCGTCTCTCGTAGTGCTCTGCGCGGGCACGCTGATGACGATCCTGGACGGCAATATCGTGACCGTCGCGATGCCCGCGATCCAGGGCGATCTCGGCTTCTCCGCCCCGGGACTCGCGTGGGTCGTGAACGCGTACCTGATCCCGTTCGGCGGGCTGTTGCTGCTCGTGGGGCGGCTCGGTGATCTGGTCGGCCGGAAGCGGATGTTCGTGGCGGGGCTCGTCGTGTTCACCGTGGCGTCCGTGCTGTGCGGGGTCGCCACGAGTCAGGGCACGCTGATCGCGGCGCGGGCGCTGCAGGGCGTCGGCGGGGCGATGACCTCGGCCGTGGTGCTGGGCATGCTGATCGCGCTCTTCCCCGAGCCGCGCGAACAGACCAAGGCGATCGCCGTGTTCAGCGCGGTCGGCGCGGCGGGCGGCGCGCTCGGCACCTTCCTCGGCGGGGCCCTGACCCAGACGCTCAACTGGCACTGGATCTTCCTGATCAACCTGCCGATCGGGATCGTGGCCTGGATCGCCGCTCTGCGCGTCCTCGCCCCCGACCGCGGCGCCGGGCTCGGCAAGGGCGCCGACTACCCGGGTGCCGCGCTGGTCACCGGCGCACTGATGCTCACGGTGTACACGATCGTGGGCGCCGGCGAACGCGGGCTCGGCGCCACGCTCGTGCTGGGGGCGGTCTCCGCCGCCCTCTTCGTCGCCTTCACCCTGCGGCAGGCACGGGCCACCCGTCCGCTGCTCCGACTCCGGCTGTTCCGCTCACGCCTGCTCACCGGCGCGAACGGGGTGCAGATCCTGATGGTCGCGGCGATGTACGGCTTCCAGTACATCGGGGCGCTCTACCTCCAACGTGTCCTGGGCTTCAGCGAGTTGATGACCGGCACGGCGTTCCTGCCCGCGCCCGTCCTGATCGGGGTGCTGATGCTGGGCCTGTCCGCGCGCACGATCGGCCGCTTCGGCCCGTACCGCGTGCTGCTCGCCGGGCTCGTACTCATCACGGCCGGGATGGCGCTCCTGGCCCGGGTGCCGGCCGACGGTTCGTACGCCGCCGACGTGCTGCCCGCGCTGCTGCTGATCTCCGCCGGGTTCGCGGCGGCGTTGCCCGCGGTGACCGGGCTCGCGATGTCCGGCACCCTGGAGCAGGACGCCGGCCTGGCGTCCGGCCTCTTCAGCACCACTCAGGTGGTGGGCGGTTCCCTGGGCCTCGCCACCCTCACGACCCTCGCGGCGAGCCGCACCGACGACCTCGTGGACAGCGGCACCGCGCTCGCCACGGCGACCGCGGACGGATACCGACTGGCGTTCGCGGTCGGTACGGGGATCGCGCTGGCGGGCCTGGCACTGGCGGCGGGGATGCTGCGGCCGGGTCGCGAGTCGTCCACCGCACCGGCGAAGGCCGAGGCCGATTCCGGAGCCGGTTCCGAGGCCACGGAACGTGCGGAGGTGTCCGGCTGAGGCGACTGCCGCAGGAGGAGGGGCTGAAATCCAGCCCCTCCGGCGTTTGAGGAGCGGCGGTTCGGGTGCGGAGCCCCGAGTGACGGGAATGGGCAGGGGCGGCGAGGGCGAGGAAGAACCGTCGGCCAGTTCACCACGGGTTCTCCCCCAAGTGGCCCAGCCGCCGTGCCCAGGTACCCCACCGGGGGTACCCATCCCACGGCACCCCACTCCCAGCCTCGCACCGCGACCCCGGAGACCCACCCATGCCGCTAGCCCGTCGCGCGTTCCTGACCGCCGTAGCCGGCGCGGCCGGTACCGTTGCTTGTTCTCACGCACCCGCACACTCGGACGGCAGACCGGCCAAGGAGGCACCCGTGACCGAGGCGGCGACAGCAGCGGCGACCAGGGCGGCCCGGCGGCTCCTCCCCCACCACTGGCGGCAGTTGCGATTCGAGGCGAAGGGCGCCGGGACGGACGCGTTCAGGGTCTCCGGCGAAACCGGCCGCATCACGATCACCGGCGACACCGCGGCCACCCAACTCACCGGCCTCCGCTGGTACTTGAAGCACGTCACCCACGCCAACATCAGCTGGGCGGGCGAGCAGCTGGACCTCCCGGCAGATCTGCCCGGCCCCCCCGGCACGGTCACCCGGACGGCCAACGTCCCGCACCGCTTCGCCCTCAACGACACGAACGACGGCTACACGGGCGCGTACAACGACTGGGCGTACTGGGAGCGCGAGCTGGACGTGCTGGCGCTGCACGGCTACAACGAGGTGCTGGTGTACGCGGGCGCGGACGCGCTGTACCACCGCGTCTTCCGCGGGTTCGGGTACACGGACGAGGAACTGCGGCAGTGGATCGCGGGGCCCGCCCACCAGCCGTGGTGGCTGATGCAGAATCTCGCCGCCTTCCCGGATCCCGTGTCACGGCAGCTCCTCGACGCCCGCGCCACGCTCGGGCGCCGAATCACCGACCGGGTACGGGAGTTGGGCATGACACCGGTGTTCCCGGGCTACTTCGGCACGGTCCCGCCGGGCTTCGCCGACCGGAACGACGGGGCGCGCACCGTCCCCCAGGGCACCTGGATGGGACTGCGGCGTCCCGACTGGCTGGACCCGCGCACCGAACACTTCGCGCGCGTCGCGGCGGCCTTCTACCGGACCCAGGACGAGATGTTCGGCGGCCCTTCGACTCTCTACAAGATGGACCTGCTGCACGAGGGCGGCGACCCGGGCGACGTTCCGGTCGCCGACGCGGCGAAGGGCGTCGAGAAAGCCCTGCTCACCGCCCACCCGGACGCGATCTGGGTCATCCTCGGCTGGCAGCGCAACCCGCCGCGGGCGATCGTCGACGCCGTCGCCAAGTCCCACATGCTCGTCATCGACGGCCTCTCCGACCGCTTCCCGAAGGTGACGGACCGCGAGGCCGACTGGGGCGACACCCCGTACGCCTTCGGCTCCATCTGGAACTTCGGCGGCCATACGACCCTGGGCGCCAACACCCCCGACTGGGCAGCCCTGTTCAACAAGTGGCACACCAAGCAGGGCAGCACCCTGCGAGGTGTCGCCCTGCTGCCCGAGGCGGCCGACAACAACCCCGCCGCCTTCGACCTCTTCTCCGAACTCGCCTGGGAGACCGGCGAGTTGGACCTCACGGTGTGGTTCAGGGAGTGGGCCCTCGCCCGCTACGGAGCCCGCGATCCGCACGCCGAGGCCGCCTGGGACATTCTGCGCCGCACCGCGTACGGCACGACACGCGCCGACTCGTGGAGCGAGGGTGCCGACGGGCTGTTCGGCGCCCGCCCCTCACTCACGGCGAAGTCCGCCGCCAAGTGGTCGCCCAAGCAACTCCGGTACGACTCAGCCGAGTTCGAGCCTGCACTCGGCGAACTGCTCCGGGTGCGCGCGGACCTCCGGAACTCCTCCGCGTACCGCCGCGACCTCCTCGACGTGGCCCGCCAGGCCGTCTCCAACCGCAGCCGCGTTCTCCTCCCCCGCGTCAGGAAGGCGTACGAGGCCGAGGACGCGCCCTGCTTCGACCGGCTGACCGGCGACTGGCTCGCCCTGATGGACGTACTGGAGACCCTGCTGGCCACCGATTCCCAACATCTGCTGGGGCGTTGGGTCGCCGACGCGCGGGCCTGGGGCGCTGACGCGGCGGAGCGGGACCGGCTCGCGTACGACAATCTGTCGCTGCTGACCGTGTGGGGCACCCGGCAGGGCGCGGACGCCGGACTGCGCGACTACGCCAACCGCGAGTGGGCGGGTCTGGTCGGCGGGCTCTACCGGCTGCGGTGGTCGACGTACTTCCAGGAGCTGCGGGCCGCGATGGCGGAGGGCCGCGCGCCGGAGGCCGTCGACTGGTTCGCCCTGGAGGAGAGCTGGACACGCCGGCCGGGGCACCTCGCCACCCGGCCCACCGGTGACACGTACTCAGCCGCCGTCCACGTACGAGAACTGCTGGCCACGACCCGCTGACCGGTCCCGCGCCGCCGCCCGGCCCCGCGGTACGACCTCGGCTCCTCCACAACCGACACCTCCTTGACGGGTATACGTCACTCCGAATCTCTGGTAGGAAACTTTCCTAACAGTACGGACGAACGACTCCCACCCCCACTGGAGGTCCCCGTGCACACCCCCCACATACGCTCCTCGCGACGAACTCTTCTCGCGCTGATCGGAGCATCCCTGGTGGCAGGTCCCGTCATCGCCACCAAGTCCGCGAGTGCCGCGCCGGCCGGCCTCGACGACCCGGCGAAGAAGGAGATCGCCATGAAACTGGTCTCCAGCGCGGAGAACTCCTCGCTGGACTGGAAGGCGCAGTACAAGTACATCGAGGACATCGGCGACGGCCGCGGCTACACGGCCGGGATCATCGGTTTCTGCTCCGGTACGGGCGACATGCTCGACCTCGTCGAGCTGTACGCGCGGCGCAGGCCGGGCAACGTGCTGGCCGGGTACCTGCCGGCCCTGCGTCGCGTGGACGGCACCGACTCCCACGAGGGCCTCGACCCCGGATACCCGGACGCCTGGCGCCGGGCCGCCCAGGACGAGGCGTTCCGCCAGGCCCAGAACGACGAGCGTGACCGGGTCTACTTCAACCCCGCGGTCGGGCGGGGCAAGGCCGACGGCATCGGCACGCTCGGCCAGTTCGCGTACTACGACGCCATCGTGATGCACGGCGACGGCGGCGACAGTACGAGTTTCAGCAGCATCCGCAGGCGGGCGCTCGGCCGGGCCAGGCCCCCGGCGCAGGGCGGCGACGAGGTGACGTACCTCAACGCCTTCCTCGACGCCCGGGTGTGGGCGATGAAGCAGGAGGAGGCCCACGAGGACACCAGCCGGGTGGACACCGCACAGCGCGTCTTCCTCAGGAACCGGAACCGGAACCTGGATCCGCCCCTGGACTGGCAGGTCTACGGGGACAGCTACCACATCGGCTGACCCCACCGGCTGAACGCATCCACCACCTGCTGAACATCTGACCAAACACCCAAGGGCGCGGCACGCATGACGTGCCGCGCCCTGCCTGTCCGGATGTCAGTGGACCGACGCCGGCTGCGGGTCCATCGGTGCCGTCACCTCGTCGTCTGCCGCGCGTCCACCGCCGAGGTGGTTGAAGACGAGGTTCAGGGCGACCGCCGCCACACACCCCGTCGAGATCCCCGAGTCCAAGATGATCTTCGCGGTCTCCGGGAACGCGTGGTAGAACTCCGGCGCCGTGATCGGGATGATGCCGACGGCCAGCGAGACCGCCACGATCAGGACGTTGTTGTCCTTCTCCAGGCCCGCCTTGACGAGGGTCTGGATGCCGCTCGCGGCGACCGAGCCGAACAGCACCACGCCCGCGCCGCCGAGCACGGGGCGGGGTACGACGGCGATGAGCGAGGCGGCCATCGGGCACAGGCCCATCAGGACGAGGAAACCGCCGCCCGTGGCGACGACGTACCGGCTGCGGATCCTCGTCATGGCGACCAGGCCGATGTTCTGGGCGAAGGCGCTGCACATGAAGCCGTTGAAGAGCGGGCTGAGGGCGGAGCCGAGGGTGTCGGCGCGCAGGCCCGCCGCGATGGTCCTCTCGTCGGCGGGGCGCTCAACGATCTCCCCCAACGCCAGCATGTCCGCGGTCGATTCGGTCATCGAGACCACCATGACCACGCACATCGAGAGGATCGCGGCGAGCTGGAACTGCGGGGCACCGAAGTGGAACGGCGTGGGGAAGCCGACGACGGCCGCGTCGGCCACCGGGCCGAAGTCGGTGGCGCCGAAGGGGATGGCGACGAGCGTGCCGACGACCAGGCCGAGCAGCACGGCGATCTGTTTGACGAAGCCGCGGGTGAAGCGGCGCAGGAGCAGGACGATGACGAGGGTCGCGCCCGCCAGGCCCAGGTTGGTCATCGAACCGTAGTCGTCCGCAACGGGGTTGGGGCCCTGCGCCCAGCCGAAGGCGACCGGCATCAGGGATATGCCGATGAGCGTGATGACCGTGCCGGTGACGACGGGCGGGAAGAAGCGGACCGCCTTGCTGAAGAACGGGGCGGCGAAGAAGCCGAGTACACCGGCGACGATGACCGCGCCGAAGATGACCGGCAGCGCGTCGCTCTTGTCGTCGGTGGAGTTGACGACGGCGATCATCGGGGCGACTCCGGCGAAGGTGACTCCGTTGACGAACGGCAGCCGGGCGCCGATCCTCCAGATCCCGAGGGTCTGGAGGAAGGTGGCGAGGCCCGCGGTGAACAGGCAGGCGCCGGTGAGGAAGGTCAGTTCGGTCGCGGTCAGGCCCACGGCCGCGCCGACGATCAGGGGCGGGGCGACGACGCCCGCGTACATGGCGGCCACGTGCTGCAGACCACTGGTCGCCATCTTCAGCGCGGGAAGTATCTCGTCAACTGGGTGTTTGTGTGCGTGAGTTGGAACTGCGTCCGTACTGCTTGACGTGGGCTGGGCGGCCACGGCGGCTCCTCCGGTCGGTTGCACGTCGGCGTTGACGTGGGTTTCAGGGAGGTGGGGCGCGGTCATGGGGGTCCCCCCGCTCGAGCGAAGGTGATTTGCCTTCTGTGGGGGGACCGTTACCTGATCACGCCTCCGGCGGCCGGTTGTACCGGTCGAGCGTGGCCTTGCCGGTGTCGGCGTCCAGGAACCGCAGCTCCCACGGGCCGGTGTTCACGTCGTGGTCCTTGCCGAATCCGGCCCACTTCCCGGCCATGCGGCGGCCGGTCGGCTCCACGATCATCTGGAGCGCCCCGAAGTACCGCGCTCCCCGGTAGTAGCCCTCGGTCGCGGTCTGCTCGGTCCACGTGCCGGTGACCACGTTGCCCTCGATCTGGAGATCAAGGGTCAGCGGCGAGTCCGGGTTCACCGACGCGTTCGGCAGACTGCGGCCGGTCAGCCGGTTGCCGTGCTGGAGCAGCACCACGTGATGCAGCCCCACGAACACGTCGTTGCCCCGGCCGGACGAGACGAACTCGTACCGGGACAGCCACACCCCGGTGTGGTTCCCGCGCGGGGCCGTCTGGGGTGCAGGGGCGCCGTTGGCCACGGGGACACCGGTCGGGCTGTCCACCAGGTCGTGACCGCCGTGCCCGTCGTCGGACACGCGCGCCATGGGCACGGGGGCGAAGCCGAGGGACTCGATCGGCAGGCCGGTGACGGCTTCCAGAGCGCGGGCGTAGACCGGTCGCGGTGCGGCCGTGGTTCCGGCCTCCCACCGCTGAACGAGCCGCTTGTTCGCATCGTTGGGCTGGCCTGCGCGGGTTCCGGCTTCCCGGATCGCGCGGGCGAAGTCGTCCTGAGACATGAGCAGCCCCATACGGACCGCTCGCAGTGCGCTGTTCGGAGTGCTCATACGGTTCACCGTACGCGCCATGACGCCGAAATGTCGCCTCGAATAACGCCTAAATGACGCCCTCTTTGCCGCCGCGCAGGGCGACATTCCGGCGACATTGTGTAACCAATGAGCGGGGCGAGGGAAGCGGGGCGCTCGTGATGACCATCGAGGTGTACAAGATCGACCGGGACGGGCGGCGGACGGATCTTGTCCCCCGGTACGAGGTCGGCGCCGGGGATCCCGAGCGGCTCCAGGACAGCGTGATCGCATATCCGCCCTGCCGGTGTCCCGAGCACCGGGGCGCGAAGGTGGCCGTGCGGTGAGCGTCCCCGTGCGGGACACGGAGACCATGTCCCCCGAGTGTGCGGTCGCGCAGCGGCCGGACCACAAGGTCCTTCACCGCTGGTGCCGCCAGACCGAGGATGTCCCGCTGCCGCACTCGTTCGGGATCCTGCTCGTCCGGCGCTGCACCTGCGAGTGTCACCGCCGCTGACCAGGCAATGTCCCCGACCGGAACGCGTCACTCCGTATGCGTCCGGGGGTTCGTAGCACTTGTCCTCTCCAAGGGGCACCTTGTCCTGGACAAGTGCTACGAACCAGGGGACATATGGAACGCCGTCCCGGGGGAGCAGATCAGAGGGCTCGACCCCGGAACGGCACCGGAGATCCGGACCCGCCAGAACGGATCTCGCCACGGCCAGCGTAGCCTTGATCGATTTGCAGTCTTTGCACCACCTCGGAGCCTTGATCACGATTTGCAGTAATTTGCTCACCGCTGATCCCAGATGCTTTGATCATGTCCCTGACCTGCATGTTTGGCATGATTCTTTATGCGAAGCCTCCTGCAACTTCGGAGGGTTATGCGGCCGGTAGGTGCGTCTGGGGTGGGTGGGCCTCGCGGTACGTGATCACCCGTGCCCCCCACCCGGTCCCCTGACCTGCGACTATCCGCCCAGCTCACCCCGCGATCATGTAAAGATGATCTCCGGCCTGACTTTGCTGAAGCAAAACGCATGATCAAACAGCAGCATGGTTCATCTGCAATTTGCACAGCAAAGACCGACGATCACCGCGTCCCCAGAAGGCATCCTCAGCGCGGTGATCGTCGGCGTCTCTTGATCGCTAGGCCAGTGGCCTAGCGATCATGCGGTGGTGGGCACATCGAGCATCCGGAAGGCCGCAGCGTTGGTGACGTCACTGCCTGTGCGGAAGTACAGGAACACTCCACGCTCAGCCGTCGGCCTGCGGTTTGATCCGAGGAGGTTCTGGATCAGTTCCACGGAAGATCCGATACGGTCCACGATCACGAATTGATCGAACTGTCCGTAGATCAACACGTAGTTGTTGGCCGTGGCCGCAGCGTTGATCGAGCCGTCCATGTTGCTGTTTTCGTTCATGGTCCGTCCGAGCAGACGCGGCGGATTGCCGTGCAGGTCAGGGAACTTCAGCGCACCCGAACCAGTCTCGAACTGCCTGAAGACGTTGATGGTCGAGAGGTGAGCCATCCATTGGGCCTTCGCTTGAAATCGAGCGCCTAGCGCGTTCTGCAACGCGTACGCGTCACTCGCCACGATGGCTTCCGTGCCGGTCGTGTTGATCTCCGATGCGGTACCCGCGAGAGCCGTGACGAGTCCCTTGGGGGCCGTGGTCCCAGGACCAGTTGTGTACGCGGTGTTCATGAGCTGCCCGGCAGCGTCGGCCAGGACCACCCGGAGCTGACCCAGGAGATCCACAGCGTCCATGCCCACCTCGAAGGAGTACCGGGAGAACACGTCCCCGAAGTGCACCGGGATGTCCGGCTGACCCACCGTGAGCGCGGGCTCCGCTGCTTCCGCAGCCTCGGCTTTCCATTCTGCGGTCGTTCCGGCGCTCGTCACGCCCTTCCAGGCGTTCGTGGTCGTCTGCACCACCCGGGAGATTGCCCTCAGCGGGTTGGTCGACCCGTCGTTCGTGAGGATGATCGCGGGGTCGAGCGTCAGGGGGATCATGTACCCGCCCCCTGCATCGGCCGTGCTGAGCGCACGCAGCTCGTCGTGCACCCCGGAAGCCCGCTGGAAGGCGTTGTGCTCCTCCGGCGTCCAGAGCATGTGGCCACGCTGAGGGTCCGCGAGGAGACGGGCGAACGCGGACTCGTACGCGGCGTCACCGGCGGCCACGGCCCACCGGCCCGCGAGGTTGCGTTCCTGCGGTCGGCCGGTGTTCAGGAGAGTCTCGACGCGTTCCGCGCTGTACGCCGGGAGGCCGCGCCGGGTGGCAGCCTCGACGGTCCTCATGGCGCGGTCGTACCCCTGGCCCCGGGCCTGCCAGGGGCGGTCAGAGGTACCCCCGCCGAAAGGGGTACCGGCCTCCGCCACGCCCTCACGAGCGCGCCGCTGAAGCCGGTTGAGGTCCTGCATGACCTTGTCGTGAGCACGGTTGTAGAACACCGACACGGAGCCCGCGAGGTCGGTGCCACCGGAGCGGTTGTCGATCTCGCGCATGTCGTCCATCAGCTCGGGAGTGGACGCGGCGGCGATGTGGGCGTCGATCTGCTCGACGGAAGCGGTCCAGGGGTCGAACGGGGGTGCAGACATGGGTGTCTCCGGAGTTGGCGTAGTGGTGTCTCGCCGCATCCCGGTGGAGATCCGATGCCCTACCCGGGCTTCATCGGTGTTCGTCCGGCCGGAGCCACGGTGCCCGACGGCCCCCCAGGGGCGGACGCGCGGCCGTGACTGGCTGCTACAGAAGACGATACAGCGATTCCGGCAACGGACCCCAGGGACGTACGGGGCGCGCGGCCGGACCCAGCCACCCCAGGACGGCCCTGGTCGTTCCGTGTGCGGCATCGGGGCACGTCAGATCAGACGCCCGTGATGCCCGGCACGGCGGCCAGGACCGCATTGATGAACTCCTGAGGCGTGCCCATGATGACGAGGACACACCCGGCGGCGATGGCGGCCGGTAGCCGGTGCTGCCGTCCGATGGCGAGCACAACGGCGAGTGCGAGTACGGCGGCGAACGTCATGACATTTCCTCCGGGGTGGTGAGGGCGTACGTTCCGTCGCCCGTGGGCTCGACCACGCCGCGCGCGGTGAGTTGAGCGATCTTGCGGTAGACCGATCCGGGGTTGCAGCCGGACCGGCGGGCGATCTCGCGTATACCGGCCGGTCCGTCGAGCAGCGCGCACTCGACCGCCTCGCCGAGCGCGTCCGGAACGGGGGTGTTGCCCGTTGCCCGTTGCGTGCGTTGCCCCAGGTCAGGGACGCGGGCAACGGGGGCAACACCTATGCGCGGCGGCACCTTGACCAGGCACACGCGTCCGGGGGTGGACGCGAGCACCGCCGGGGCGAGCCACAGCCCGAACACGGGCCGGACCGGGTGTCGGCGGCCCTTCTCGTGGACGAAGAGCTGTCCGGCGCGGTCGAGCCGGTGGGCCGCGTAACCGGCGGTCGCCAGTTCCTTCAGGGCGACGCCGGTCGCTTCCTGGGTCTGCAACGCGTGGACCAACCGGCACGAGAACTGGTCCCTGATCTCGGACGGGACGCTGGACGTCTTCGGATCTTGCAACCCAGCCCACACATGGACGCCCAGCTCTCGGCCCTCCTGGACAAGGGTCACGAGGTCGCGGAGGGCGGACGCGGAGAGGGAATTGAAGATCCGCGACTCGTCGATGATCACCGCGCGGTGCGGCCGGTCGGCCATCCGGGCTCGGGCGGGGAGTTCGCGCTCGACAAGATCGCGGAGCCGGTCCTCTATCTCCGCGATGTCCTCGTACACCCGGGCGTGCCGGAGGTACGGAGCGCCGGACGCGCCGTACTTTCCGTCGAGGATCTCGACCACCCAGTCCGGGCGGGCGAGTGCCCATGCACCGAGGGTGCGGAGGGTCGAGCTTTTGCCGCTTCCGGTCATGCCGACACAGAGGATGTGCTGAGCCGGGTTGATCTTCTCGAATCGGCCGTAACCGGGGCCGCGCCGCGCGATGCGGACCAGGCGCCCCCGGGGCGGTCCTGTACGGGCCATGAGGCGACACAGGAGCGCTTCGGGCATACGGCCATGCAGTCGCTGCGCCCATGGGCGCCTACGGGCCGACTGGGACCGCGCGGCCACGGCGGCGGCGATTCTCCGGCGCTCCGCGCGGACGAGGACCCAGAGCCGCCACCGGTAACGGGCGTACAGCACGGCCACCGTGAGGGCGGCCAGGGCTAGAGTCGTGATCATGGATGCGGTCCCTTCGTGACCGTTGTCCTAGGCGGGCACCGGGTGTGAGTCCCGGTGTCCCGCCGCCGGGGGAAGGGCGCCCCCGGGCGTTCTTCAGAGGTAGTGGCCGGTGCCGGTGTCGTCCGGCTCGTCGGGGTCGTCGGGATCGGGACCGCAATCTGTGAACGGCAAGATCCGGATGTGATCGACTGAGGTGACGATCGCGGTCTGGCCGTCCAGCCAGTTGCGTACGTACGCGGGCGCGTCCACGTCCTTGGCAAGCGCGGCGAAGAACTTGTCCTGCTCCTCGCGGATGTTGGCGATGACCTTCGCGACGACGTCGGCGGGGTCGATGGGCGTGGTCATGTTGTCTCCTGGGGCGGTTGATGCCGGCGGGGTTTGATCACGAGGCGACGCGGCCGATGGCGGCGAGGGTGTCCGGCCACATGTCCGTGACGCCGTCGAGCGCGGGACAGCCGGGTTCGTGCACCGTGTCCAGAACCGCCGTGCGCCCCTCCACGGCGCTCACGGTCGTGACGGCGTGACAGTCCGAGCAGCGGTACGCGGAGGCGTACGCGGCGGCGATCTCCGCCGGGCTGCGCTGTCGGCGGGGCTTGTTGGGCTTCTCGCGTCCCATGATCGAGACCTCTCTCAGGGTGAACCCCTGATCTTGGTTTTCGGGGGTGAACCCCTGACCGTGAGGGGTTCGGGGTGCAGAGGGGTTCACCCCCTGCCTGACCTGCGGCTTAGCTGCACCCCTCCAGGGGTTCACCAGGGGTACACCCCCCCCTGAACCCCTGCACCCCTCTCCTTTAGGAGGGGTGCAGGGGGGTTCACTCTCAGCTTTCGTGCCTTGACGGCCGTACCGAAGTCATCGGTCTTGCATTTGATCTCCACCTCGTGGACGGCCAGCCACGCCTTGGTGCCCCGGATGCTGTCGGCGGGGGCTCCGGCCTCGTCCAGCTCACGGATGACCCGCTGGACGTTGGACTCCTTGGTAGGCGCCATGAGTCCGGTCTCCTCGGCGGGCACGAGGACCACGGACGTGAAGGGCTTCAGGTCCTCGTCCACCCATCCGGTGTCGTACTGCCGTAGGCAGAACGCCATCCCGGCGCCGTCCTCGTCGTCCTTCTCCTTGGTGTTCTCCAGGGCGAACTCAGCGCTCAGGCCGCGCCCTTTCTTCGAGGTCTCGAACTCGGTGTTCACCGCGCCCCACATGGCGCCCCCGCCAGACCCTCCGTTGCCGTTCTTCGGTGGGTGGTGAACGAGCAAGTACGCCAGCTTGAACGTCCGGCGCAACTCGTCCAGCACATCGACCGCCTTGGTCAGGTCGCTGTTCTCGTTCTCCTTGGCGGCCACCAGGACGCGGCGTTGGGTGTCGAGCACCACCAGGGCAGGGCTCAGCCGACGGCACACCTCGCGGAAGACCTTCCACTCCTTGCTCGCGGCCAGATCGCCGTTCGACCGGCCAAGCACCTGGATCGGCTCCGGGTAGAACATGACGCCGGTCATGTCCTTGCCGTAGTGGAGTTCCCACGCCTTTTTCCGCTTCTTGAAGCCCTCCGCACCCTCCGCGATGACGTAGATGACGAGCCCCTGGCGGACGCTGTGGCCGTACCACGGGGTCCCGGTGCCGATGCACCCCGCCCAGTCCAGGGCGACCAGTGATTTGCCGGTGTTGGGCTGTCCGTTGAGCCGGTTGGACATCCGCTCGGTCAGCCACCCCTTGATCAGGTAGCTGGGCAGCGGAAGATCGTCGAGCCCCTTGGAGTCCAGGAGCTTGGCCACCATCGCGTCGACAGCCGTGTCCTCGGTGGTCTCCTCGTCGCCCGTGGACCACTTGTCGTAGGTCTCACTGACGATTCCGTCGACAAGATCCTCGGACCACTCGGTGTCCTTGTACTGGACGAACCGCGCGGCGATCTCCTGCGCCACCACGCGCCCGATCTCCCACGGGGTGCCGCGCTCCCACATGGACCCGAGCGCGGAGATCAGGAACTCCCGCTGACTGCCCTCCGTGCCGGGCTTCCCGGCCTGCGCCGCGTCTTCGAGCACGGTGTTCCAGTTGAAGCCGTCCCCGCCCCGCATGAGGAAGTCGCCGGGGGCCTTGTCCTCGGCCTTGCTGAGCGCGGCCTTGACGAACGCCGCCGGGACGGGGCGGATCGCCTGCGTGGGGTTCAGCAGCTCGTACGTGACGCCGGACGCGTGCTTGGACCCAGGGCACACCACGTACCCGCCGGTGCCGCGTACGTCGATCTCGTAGCCGGGAATGCGGGCCCGGTTCTTGAGCCCGTTGCCGTTGTAGTAGAGGTGCGTGCCCTTGCCGGTCTTCACCAGGAGCGAGCCCCAGGACACGTCCGCGAAGCCCTCGGGATGATCCTCGATGTACCGCTGAAGCTCACCGGCCTTGTCCTCGTCGAACACGGTCTTGCCGGACTTGCCGGTGTCGATACCGAAGTTGGTCGGCCCGTCGGCGGCCCACGCTTTGATCTGCTCGGGGTCCGTGGTGGAGGCGTCCTTCCACCTGGTCCGGGGGTGCTTGCCCCGCTGTCCGTCGCACGGGAACTTCTCCGAGTGGGCACCGGTGCACTCAGGAGTGTCGGGGTGGTCGAGCGGGTGGACGTACATGCCCCGCTCGGCGGCCCACAGAGCGCCCTTCAGGGGCGCACCCTCGGCGGTCATCGCCGCTCCCGAGGGAGCAGCGCCCGCAGCTTCGCCAGGGTCGCGCCGTCGAGCGGCCGTGTGTCGGCCAGCCATTCGGCCAGCTTCCGCGCCTCCGCGCTATTCTGGTCGTACGGTTCATGTTCGGCTTTCTGGTCCGCCTCGCTGGTCACGGGGCGGACTTTCTTTCGGTCCATGCCGGATCTCTCGCGTCATGGTGGTCTTCCTTTTTCTTCGGTTGGTTGTGCACCGCGCGGACGAGGTAATGAGGCCCCCCGGCCCCTCTTCCACGCGGGTGTGTCAGGCAGGCTGCAATTCATCCGCCTCGCGGTCGAGCCGGTCGGCCTCGCGCCGTGCGTGGACCGCCAGGCCCCGCAGGTACGCGGCCCGCGTCTCCGGGCAGTCCTTCCGCGCGACCGCCGCGCGGAGGCGCTGCAATTCGGCGTCCTTCAGGCTGATGGGCCTCTTAGCCATCACCCGCTCCTTTGCTGATTTGTAAAAGGTGGCCTAAAGCACGGAACCCGGAGCCGCATAAGCGGTCCGGGTGCCGGTCTTCACTCCACTGTACGTGTGGCACAGAGGTGAATTTGATCGTTTCTCCCCCGATCGGGGGTGGAATTCCCTTGTGTATTCCTACAAACTTTCCTGTCAGGCCATCCGCCTCGTCAGCCGCTCCGCTGCGGGCACCTTCTCTCCGGGCCTGGGACTCCGCTGGACGCGGATCTCTCCGAGCCGCTCGGGGACCAACAGCAGCGCGGCCACCTGCCGCTTGACGGCCACGTCGGCGGCGGCCCACCGTGCCTCGACGTCCGGCCCCGCCGGGAACATCGAGCTGAGCGGGTTCGGGCGGACCATCGTGGACTCCTCCACCTCCAAGACCTTGATCTCGCCTTCCAGCTTCGTGATCTTCCGGCCGATCAGCCGTGCCTCTGCGGGGGTCTCCGGGTCCTCCGCCTCCCACGTCGCCAGGGCCGCCCGCTTCGCGCTCAGTTGGCCGCGTACCCCCTTCAGCCCCTCGTCTGCGGTGTCGGCGGGGGAGAGTCCCTCGTACGTGTCCGGCAGGGCGAGGGCACCGACGATGAAGCGGGTCAGGAAGCGGTCCACGTCGTCCTTGCTGATGGACACGCAGCCCTTGTTCCGGCACTCGTAGCTGACCGCCTTGACCACCTTCAGCGGTCCCGAGCAGGGATCGCACACCAGGGTTCCGGTGTACGCGTGCTGTCCGGCGCCCGGCTTCCGGGTCTGGCGACCCGGGTCCGCCAGGATGACCTGAACCTCCTTGAAGAGCGTCTCGAACTCGTCCGGCGTCATCGGGCTGTCCGGGTAGTCCGCGATGCTCGGCCACGCGGCGCGGAACTCCTCGCCCCCGTGGACCCTGATGCCGATGTACGCCTTCCGCGCGGCCACCGCGCGGAGGTTCTGCGCCGACAGGAAGTTGCCGCGACGGCTCTTGATGCCGCGCTCCTTCCAGTCCCTCGCGATGGCCAGGAACGCATGCCCCCGCCGGAGCCGCTGGAACAGCTCGATGACGAGCGCGGCCTTCTCGGGGTCCGACTTCTGGCCGGTCGGCCGCATGGCGGTCTTGCCGTTGACCTTGGTCATCGCGTACTTGCGCTCGTACCCGAACGGGATCTGCCCCTGGGGCTTGGCGCCGTCCTTGTCGTTGAGGTTCGCGTTCAACGCCCTCAGCACCCTTTCGCTGGTCTCGGCCGAAGCGCGCATGGCCTTCAGGCTTTCTTCGATCAAGTCCGCGTAGTCGCGCGGGTCCCGGGGGTCGAACATCGGGTTGCGCCGCTGCGTGGTGATGAAGATCAGGATGCCCCGGTCACGGCATGCGTCGGCAACCTTGACCCACTCTCGGGGTTGCCGGGAGGCCCGCGAGTTCTCCCACATGGCGAGGCAGTCCGCACCGAACGCGCCGGACTCCAGGTCGGCCAGAAGCTGCCCGAAGCCGTCGCGGGCCTTCCCGGCGTAGTCGGACGCGCTGCCTACGTCGCTGTACGGCGTGCCCGTCAGGGCGATGCCGTGGACGGTAAGCGCGGCCCCGTTCGCCTCGTGCTGCTCGTCGATGCTGCGCTCGGTACCGGACTTGTCCTGGCTGACCCTCAGGATCTCGCGGGCGGTGAGTGTGGCGGTTGCGGTGGCCATGGTCCCCCCTGGTGACGTGGTGGTCCTGCGTCACCAGCGTACCCCCCGGGGAGGAAAATTAGGCAAGCCGAGAGTGGGGGAGGGACCGGGACGATGCCCGTCACGGGGGCGTGGCGGGGGACCGTTCCGGGGCGCGCGCACGTCCATGCGCGTGCCCCGGAGACGGTCGCCGTGGGCCCCGCTCGGGTCCACGGCCACCGGCCGAGGGCCGTCCCCCTCAACCGGAGATCTTCAGATGTCGGGCCGGCTGTCGGGCCGGTTGTCAGGCCTGCGCGGCGATTCGCGCGAGGCGCTGGGCCTCGGCCCGCGTGGAGCGGGCGATGGCGTCCTCGTCGACGTGCAGCAGTCGGTTGTTCTCCACGATCTGCTCGCCGTTGACGAAGGAGGCGGTGACCGGCGCCGCGGCGCCGAAGACGAGGGCGGTGACGGGGTCGGCGATCGACGCGTGGGCCAGGGTGTCCAGGTTCCACAGCACGAGGTCGGCCAGCTTGCCGGCCTCGAGGGAGCCGATCTCCCCTGCCCTGCCCAGGACTTGGGCGCCGCCGTACGTGCCGAGCCGCAGCGCCTGCCGGGCGTTGAGCGCGGCCTCGCGGTGGGCGCCGAGGCGGTTGATCAGCAGGGCGTTGCGCAGTTCGGTGTGGAGTTCGCCCGACTCGTTCGACGCGGTGCCGTCGACGCCGAGGCCGACCGGGACGCCGGCCGCCAGCATGTCGGGGACGCGTGCGATCCCGGCCGCCAGACGGGCGTTGGAGGACGGGCAGTGGGCCACCCCGGTCTTCGTACGGGCGAAGGCGGCGATGTCGGAGTCGTTCATGTGGACGCAGTGCGCCATCCACACGTCCTCGCCGAGCCAGCCGGTCGACTCGAAGTAGTCGGTCGGGCCCATCCCGAACAGCTCCTTGCAGAACTGCTCCTCCTCGACCGTCTCCGAGCCGTGGGTGTGCAGGCGTACGCCCTTGCGACGGGCCAACTCGGCGCCCTGCCTGAGGAGTTCGGTCGACACCGAGAAGGGCGAGCAGGGGGCCACCGCCACCTGTGTCATCGCGCCGAAGGACGCGTCGTGGTGTTCGTCGACCGTCGCCTCGGTGGCGGCGAGGGCCCCTTCGAGGGTCTCGACGGCGAAGTCCGGGGGCAGCCCGCCGTCCTTCTCGCTGCGGTCCATCGAACCGCGGGCGAGGGTGAAGCGGACGCCCATCTCGCGCGCGGCCCGGATGATCGAGCCGGACAGGTCGCCGGAACCCTGCGGGAAGACGTAGTGGTGGTCCATGGCGGTGGTGACTCCGCCGCGGGCCATCATGCCGAGCGAGCCCTGGGCGGCCGCGTACGTCATGCGTTCGTCGATGCGCGCCCAGGTCGGGTACAGGGCGACGAGCCAGTCGAAGAGGTTGTGGTCGGTGGCCAGGCCCCTGGTGATCCACTGGTAGAAGTGGTGGTGGGTGTTGACGAGGCCGGGGGTCACGAGGTGGCCGGAGGCGTCGATGCGGCGTACGACGTTCTCCAGGCCCTCGGGGGCCCGGCCCGCGCCGAGCGACTCGATGCGGTTGCCGGCGACGACGAGGTGACCCGTGGCGTACTCGGTGTCGTCGGCGTCGACGGTCGCGATCGAACAGTTCTCGATGACGATGCGCTGAGTTGCTGCCATGGTTCGTCCTGTTCGCTGTGTGGAATGGGCACGGCAGGACCCCGGGATTTGAGTACCGTGGCCCGCGCCGGAGGGCGGACCACGGGTGCCGCAAAGGGAGTTGCTCAGAGGTTGGTGAGGTCCACCGGGATCTTCGGCTCGCAGCCGTCCCGCAGGATCGTCGCCTCGATCAGCCCGTAGGGCCGGTCGGCGGCGAAGTACACCTCGTTCTCGTTCTTCAGCCCGAACGGCTCCAGGTCCACAAGGAAATGGTGCTTGTTGGGGAGGGAGAAACGGACCTCGTCGATCTCGCTGCGGTTCTCGATGATCCGCGCACCCATCTGGTACAGGGTCTGCTGGAGCGACAGCGAGTACGTCTCGGCGAAGGCCTGGAGCATGTGCTTCTTCACCTGCTCGTATGACTTCTCCCAGTCGGGCGTCCGCTGCTCGTCGTCGGTCCAGTTGAAGCGCCAGCGGGCGGAGACCTGGGTGGCCAGGATGCGGTCGTACGCCTCGGGGAGCGTCGTGTACTTGTCCTTGACGTAGCCCCAGAACTCGGAGTCGGTCGAGTTCATCACGACCAGGTCCTTGAGGCCGGAGACGACCTCCCACGACGAACCGTCGTACGTGATCTGCGTGACGCGGGTCTCCTGGCCCTGGCGGACGAAGGAGTGCTTGGCCTCGTCGGCGCCGCCGGCCTCGGAGTCGGCGTCCGAGGTCCCGATCCGCTCCCAGGCGTACTCCTCGATGCGGATCCGGGCCGTCCTGATCGGCTCCTGGCTCGTCACGAAGTGCCGGGCGAGGTGGATGCCGAACTGCTCGGCGGACTCGATGCCGTGTTCCTTGGCGAACGCGTACACCGTGTTCTTGGTGGTGTCCGTCGGCAGCACGTTGGCGTTCGAGCCGGAGAGGTGGACCTCGTCCATGTCGCCGGAGAGCGCGACGGAGACGTTCAGGTCCTTGATGTGGTGGGTGGCGCCGTCCCGCGTGATCTTGACGACTCGGTTCTCGGCCTTGCCGTACTGGTTCTGTCCCAGCATCACAGGGCGGGCCGGGCGGGAATTGTCTGCCATTGTCTGCTAGCTCCCTCGGTATACGGAGTAGCCGAACGGGTTGAGCAGCAGCGGTACGTGGAAGTGCTCGCCCGGCACGACGGCGAACGTGATCGCCACCTCCGGGAAGAACGCTCCCACGCTGCCGCTGTCCCGGTTCGCGGGGGCGTCCTGCTGCGCATCGGCTTGCTGCTTCTCGAATTTCAGGAAATACGCCTCGACCGCGAAGTCGAGCCGTACGTGTGTGGTGCCCTCCGGCAGCGCCGGCAGGTCCTTGCACCGGCCGTCCGCGTCGGTCGCGGAGCCGCCGAGCGCCTGCCAGTCGCCCCCTTGTCCGTAGTGGCCGGACCGGCCGGTGCGGGCCGCCAGCTGGACGGCGACACCCTCGGCGGGGCGGCCGACGCTGGTGTCCAGGATGTGCGTGGACACGGAAGCGGTGGTGCTCGTGCTCATGGTCAGGCGTCCTCTTCGACGAGTCGGGCGAGCCGGATGCGGTTGATCTTTCCCAGTTCGGTGCGCACGATCTCGCGCTCCCGCCCGGGCGCGTTGCCGATCCGTTCCCTGACCGCGTCGCGCATCTGCTCGCCGGTGCGGCCGGTCGCGCAGATCAGGAAGACATGGCCGAACTTCTCCTGGTAGGCCAGGTTCAGTTCGAGCATCTCCGCCTTCAGTTCCTCGGAGGCGCCGGCCATGCCGCGCTGTTCGCGCGAGGAGGTCGGGTCCCCGGGCTTCGGGCGTCCGATCGGCGGGTGGCCCGCCATCGCCTCGTCGAGGTCCGGGTCGGTCAGGCCGGCCGTGGCGGCGTCGCTCTCCACGAAGAGGTGGTCGGTGGTGCTGTATGGGCGGCGGCTGAGCAGCCGGTGCGCCCAGGCCGCCGAGGCGCAGACCTCGTGGAGGGCGGCGTAGGCGGCGTGCTCCTCAAGGGCGTTGAAACGGGCGAGGCCGCCGGATGTCGTACTCGAAGTCACGGGAAGCCTCCGTGGCCTTGTGCTGGACGGGCTGCGGATCAGCTAACGCCCTCGGAAACTTTACGTCAACACTTTGTTGAAAAATCCGGGTAACAAATCCGGGAAGCGGAAACCGCCGCCCGCATGCCGGACAGCGGCGGAGAGCAGGGGGCTCCGAGCCGTGCTCCGCCGACACCCCCGGCGGTTGCCCGTGACCACGTCACACCAGGTCAGAGGCTCATCGACAGCGCGCCACCGACAGATGACGAGTCAGACGCCCCGCTCTCCCTTCGGGCGCCCGACTCCCGCCCCTGGCGTCCGCCTCAGGCGCCCTTGTCGCGGTTCAGGTAGTTGTAGACGGTGAACCGGCTGACGCCGAGCGCGCTCGCGACGGTCTCCACGCCGTGCCGCACGGAGAAGGCGCCGCGCGCCTCGAGTATCCGTACGACCTCCTGCTTGGCCTTGCGGTCCAGCTCGGCCAGCGGCTTGCCGCGCTTGCGCTCCAGGGCGGCCAGGATGTGGTCCAGCGAGTCGGCGAGCTGGGGCAGCCGTACGGCGACGACGTCGGCGCCCTCCCAGGAGAGCACGACGTCGTCGGGTCCGGCCTGGCCGGGCGGCAGCATCTCGCCGCCCATGGCGTCGACCAGTGGCTTCACGGCCGTGACGAAGGGGTCGTCCCCGGTACCGGTCACTCGCCCCCCTCCCCGATCACGTTGACCTGGAGCGAGACCCGGGTGGCGCCGGCCTCCAGGGCCTGGCGCAGCAGCGCGTCGACCGCGGTGAGCACCGAGTCCGCGCCGCCCTCCGCGGTGTTGCCGAACGGGCCGACGTCCACGGCGTCCAGCTCGGCCGCCTCGATGACCTCGCGGGCGACCAGCGCGTGCCGCGGTGCCTCGTCGAGGTCGAAGGGCTCGGTCGTGAACTCCACTCTCAGTCGCACTGTGCCCCCATGGCATCGGCTCCGGCCTGTACGTTTCCCCGGCCCACCTGATCCGGGGGCAGCGTGGGCGCGCAAGCGACCCTAGCCGACCCGCACTCGGTCCACGCGGCACATCCGGTCGAATGTCCGGACGATCCACGGGACACACGTTCGGCCTCCTGGCCGTGCGCGGACGACCGGCTTCACATAACGATTCGTCCATGAATCTCCGCATTCTCCGCACAGGCACCCTTGTGCCGCCGAACGGCCCGGCCGCGTCAGCCCCGGCGTCCCTCCACGTCACAGGGAAGGGACGGTGAAGAGCGCCATGGGACGACTCCGCCCCCTGCTCGGCGCCGCCCTCGCGCTGGCCGCCGCACTGAACACCGTCACCCTGGTCGCGGGGCCCTCCCCGGCCGCGGCGGCCGACTGGCCCGCCGCCAAGCGCGTCCAGCGGGTGCCCGCCACGATCAAGGTCCCCGCCGGCAGCAAGGACTACGACTTCACGCGCTTCGTGGGCACCGGCGCCCTCGCCGGCGGCGACCAGGCCGAGAACCAGCCGCCCGTCCTGGAGCTGGCCGACGGGGCCACGATCTCCAACGTCATCATCGGCACCCCGGCCGCCGACGGCATCCACTGCCGGGGCACCTGCACGCTCAAGAACGTGTGGTGGGAGGACGTCGGCGAGGACGCGGCCACTTTCAAGGGCACCAAGGGCTCGCAGACGATGACGATCGACGGGGGCGGCGCCCGCAGGGCGGCCGACAAGGTGTTCCAGCACAACGGCCCCGGCACGTTCGTCATCCGCAACTTCAAGGTCGAGAACTTCGGCAAGCTCTACCGCTCCTGCGGCAACTGCAAGACCCAGTACCAGCGCCACGTCGTCCTGGACAACGTCACCATCACGGCCCCCGGCCTGGACGTGGTCGGCATCAACCCCACCCCGTACGGGGACACGGCCCGGCTCACTCGGATCACCGTCCAGGGTGACCCGGGGCGCAAGATCGTGGTCTGCCAGAAGTTCCGCGGGGTGACCTCCGGGGAGCCGGCCAAGATCGGCTCGGGGCCGGACGGCAGGAGCTGCATCTACCGGACGTCCGACGTCACTTACAGGTAAGGGAGAGAGACAGTGCTCGGACTCGAACGCCGGTACCGCACACCGCTCGTCGCGCTGGCGGGAGCGGCCGCAATGACGGTCCCGCTGCTCACGGCCCCGGCGGCCACCGCCCGCCCTGAGACCACCGCCCGCCCGTCGGCCACCGCCCGCGCCGCGGACTCCTGCACGGCCTTCAACACGGTCGCCATTTCGCCGTACTACCTCAACAACAACGTCTGGGGCGCGAAGAACGCCTCCGGCAAGCAGTGCACCTGGCTCAACTCCTACCGGAACGGCAAGGTCAACTGGGAGACTTCCTTCGACTGGACCGGCGACAGGACCAGCGTCAAGGCGTACGGCAGCGCCGTGCTCGGCTGGCACTGGGGCTGGAAGGACACGAAGACCAGGCTCCCGGTCCGGCTCAACAGCGGTCGCAAGGTGACGTCGGACTGGAACTTCACCATCACCCAGAACACCCCGACGGTCATGAACGTCTCGTACGACCTCTGGTTCCACCAGAAGCCCAACCCCGACTGGAAGGACCAGCCGCACGACGAGATGATGGTCTGGCTCAACCGGCAGAACGGCGCCGGGCCGCTGGGCACCAAGCGTGAGCGCCTGACGGTCGGCGGCACGGCCTGGGACCTGTACGTCGGGAAGATCGTCAACAAGGACGGCAGCGGCAAGGTGACGAGCAGCTGGAACGTCTTCTCGTTCGTCCGGGCCACCAACACCAACGCGGCCTCGACCGACCTCACCGGGCTGGCGAACGCCCTGGTGCAGCGCAGGCTCATGGCGAACACCGACTACCTGACCAGCGTCGAGGCGGGTACCGAGGTGTTCACGGGCAAGGGCAAGCTGAGCTCCAGCAGTTACTCGGTGAACGTCGGCTGACAGCCGCGCCACCGCGAGGAGGGCCCCGGGCGGATTCGCCCGGGGCCCTCCTCGCGTCCGGGCGCTTTTCCCGGCGGCACCTCTTGACAAGGCCCCCGGATCCAGGCAGCCTTTCCATAAAGCAGAAACTAACTTCCGCATTACGGAACTACTCGGACACGGAAGGGAGCGCCGACCCACATGCCCGGTTTCTCGATGGATGCAGCCGCTGAGCAGCGCTTCAACGTCAACCTGTCGATCCTCTTCACCGAGCTCCCGCTCCTGGAGCGCCCCGCGGCCGCGGCCGCGGCGGGCTTCACCGCGGTCGAGCTGTGGTGGCCCTGGGTCGACTCCCCCACCCCCGAGCGCGCCGAGCTCGACGCCCTGAAGAAGGCGATCGAGGACGCGGGCGTACAGCTCACGGGCCTGAACTTCTACGCGGGGCAGCTGCCGGGCCCGGACCGGGGCGCGCTGTCGATCCCCGGCGAGGAGTCCGAGCGGTTCCGCGCGAACATCGACGTGGCCGCGGACTTCGCGCGGTCGCTGGGCTGCAAGGCGCTCAACGCGCTGTACGGCAACCGCGTCGACGGCGTGGACCCGGCCGTGCAGGACGAACTCGCCCTGGAGAACCTGGTGTTGGCGGCCCGCGCGGCCGACCGCGTCGGCGCGGTCCTGCTGATCGAGACCCTGAACAAGCCGGAGTCGCCGCTCTATCCGCTGGTGACCGCCCCGGCCGGAGTCGCCGTCGTCGACAAGGTCAACGAGGCGACCGGGCTCGGCAACGCCAAGTTCCTGATGGACCTTTACCACCTGTCGATGAACGGCGAGGACCTGCCGTCGGTGATCGACCGGTACGCGGCGAAGACCGGCCACGTCCAGATCGCCGACAACCCGGGCCGCGGCGCCCCGGGCACCGGCTCGCTCCCCCTGGAGGAGCTGCTCGGACGGCTCCGCAAGCAGGGGTACGAGGGCTGGGTCGGCCTGGAGTACAAGCCGGGCGACCGCCCGAGCGCCGAGGCCTTCGAGTGGCTGCCCGCCGAGGCCCGCGCGGCGCGCTGAGCGCCAACTCATCGACGTACCAAGAGCTTTCAGAGAGGCACCCGCATGAGCAGCACACTCCCCAAGGTCGCCTGGGTCGGCCTCGGCATCATGGGCTCCCCCATGTCCGAGAACCTGATCAAGGCCGGTTACGACGTCACCGGGTTCACCCTGGAGCAGGACAAGCTGGACCGGCTCACCGCCGCCGGCGGCACCGCGGCCGGCTCGATCGCCGAGGCCGCGCGGGACGCCGACGTGGTGGTCACGATGGTGCCCGCCTCCCCGCAGGTCGAGGCCATCGCGTACGGGCCCGACGGGATCCTGGAGAACGCGAGGTCCGGCGCGCTCCTGATCGACATGTCCTCCATCACCCCGCAGACCTCCGTGGACCTGGCGAAGGCCGCGAAGGACAAGGGCATACGGGTCCTGGACGCACCGGTGTCCGGCGGTGAGGCCGGGGCGGTCGAGGCCGTGCTCTCCATCATGGTCGGCGGCGAACACTCCGACTTCGACCAGGCCGAGCCGATCTTCGAAGCGCTCGGTAAGACCATCGTGCTGTGCGGCCCGCACGGCTCCGGCCAGACCGTGAAGGCCGCGAACCAGCTGATCGTCGCCGTGAACATCCAGGCGTGCGCCGAGGCCGTGGTCTTCCTGGAGAAGTCGGGCGTCGACCTGAAGGCGGCCCTCGACGTCCTGAACGGCGGCCTCGCCGGCTCCACCGTCCTGACGCGCAAGAAGGACAACTTCCTGAACCGCGACTTCAAGCCGGGCTTCCGCATCGACCTGCACCACAAGGACATGGGCATCGTCACGGACGCCGCCCGCAACGTCGGTGCCGCGCTGCCCGTCGGTGCCGTGGTCGCCCAGCTCGTCGCCTCGCTGCGGACCCAGGGCGACGGCGGCCTGGACCACTCCGCGCTGCTGCGCGCGGTCGAGCGCCTCTCCGGCGCGCAGGTCTGACCGCCCGGCCCCACAAAGACCTCCGGGCGGCGCCACCGCTGACACCTGTCCTGTCGCGCCCAAGCGGTGGCGCCGCCCGGAACCACACCCAGTTCAACTCCCGAGCTGCGCCCCGGGTCTGACGGAGAGTCGGACCCCAGGCGCGTCGCCCGCGAAGCCCGTGGACCCGGATGAGGGGTTGCCAACGGGCGGAGCGGGCGGACCGAGGACCGCGGCGGTACGTGAGCCAGTGCGGTGGTGAAGGTCCCGGAGCCCCCTTCCCGACCTGAGGGAAGGAAGGCCCCGGCCCGTCACGACCGCCGCGGTCCCGGACAACACCTCGACACGGCGAAGACACACGGCGTAGAGCGCCGGGTACGGACGGTCCCGTACCCGGCGCTCTTCGCCGTCCGTGACCCACGCTGTCCTCTGTCTGCGCCCGGCGCGCTTGACCGTCCGTGCCCGGCAGTCTTCGCCGTCCGCGGAAACACCCGTCGCCTTCGGGGTGCGGATTCCCCGGCCGCGCAGCAGCCTGGAGGCATGGACCTTCCCAGCATCGTCGTGCACCCTCCGGCGCTGGACGGCTCGCGCCGGGTCACCGCGGGCAGCGAGACCCTCGGCGTCGCCTACCACCTCGACGACGTCGTCGAGATCCTGCGCCTCGCCGACCTGGACGAGATCGAGGTGGAGGAGAGCGACATCATCGACTGGCAGGGCGGGGGTCCCGACGACTGGCCGGGTCTGTCGGAGCACCACGGGGCCGACTGACGTCCGTACAAACGTCCGCGTGTGTACGTCTGTGTGCGTACATCGGATACGGAACCCTCAAATCAACCTCTGAATATGCCTCCGGGGGCTTCAACTCACTGTGCTTCAGGGCACATTCTCAGCACATGGGGCCCGCCGGCACGGGGGCGGCGGGCCCCGTACGGAGAACAGCGGGCCTGGCCTGAGACGGGGGTGAGACGTATGAGCACGTTGATTTCAACGCGTGGGCGAGAAAAGTTCGCGTTGATGCCGCTCCGGGGCGTCGCCCGGTCCGGCCGGTCCCGCACGGCACTTCGGACGTCGGGGGCGTCCGGAGACGGGGGGAAGCACGGGGGCGGCGGATTCCGTTCGGGCGGCGGCGGGGGCTGCTCGAACTGAACACGCCGAGAGGCCCCCGTCCTGGATCCTCAGGACGGGGGCCTCGGTTCTTCCCCTTGAGCCGCTCTCTCCCAGGGGTCGGTCAGACCTTGAGGGTCTTGATGGACGTGGGCGCGTGGCCCGGCTCGGTCGCGATCTCCTCGAACTCCACTATGTTGCTGATGTCGTTGGTCGTGGACATCGAGATGTTGGTGACGCGCTCCAGGATCGCCTCGACGACGACCGGGACCCGGAACTCGACGGCGAGCTTCTTCGCCTGTTCGAGGGCGGCACCCAACTCGTTCGGGTCGGTGACGCGGATCGCCTTGCAGCCGAGGCCCTCGACGACCTTGACGTGGTCGACGCCGTAGACGCCCAGCTCGGGCGAGTTGAGGTTCTCGAACTCCAGGTTGACCTGGAAGTCGATGTCGAACCCTCGCTGGGCCTGCCGGATGAGGCCCAAGTAGGCGTTGTTCACGAGCACATGGACGTACGGGATCCGGTGCTGGGCCCCGACGGCCAGCTCCTCGATCATGAACTGGAAGTCGTAGTCGCCGGAGAGCGCGACCACCTGCGCCTCCGGGTCGGCCTTGGCCACACCCAGCGCGGCCGGGACGGTCCAGCCGAGGGGGCCCGCCTGACCGCAGTTGATCCAGTGCCGCGGCCGGTAGACGTGCAGCATCTGGGCGCCGGCGATCTGCGAGAGGCCGATGGTGGTGACGTACCGGGTCTCGGGGCCGAAGGCCTTGTTCATCTCCTCGTAGACGCGCTGCGGCTTGATGGGGATGTCGTCGAAGTGCGTACGGCGCTGGAGGGTCGCCTTCTTGTCCTGCGCGGCCTGGGCCCACGCGGAGCGGTCGGGCAGCCTGCCCGCGGCCTTCAACTCCCGTGCCACCTCGACGAACAGCTCAAGGGCGGCCTTCGCGTCGGAGGCGATTCCGTAGTCCGGGGCGAAGATCTTGCCGATCTGGGTGGGCTCGATGTCGACGTGCACGAACTTCCGGCCCGCCGTGTAGACGTCCAGCTTGCCGGTGTGGCGGTTGGCCCAGCGGTTGCCGATGCCGAGGACGAAGTCGGACTCCAGGAAGGTCGCGTTGCCGTAGCGGTGCGAGGTCTGCAGGCCGACCATGCCGGCGTTCAGCTCGTGGTCGTCGGGCAGGATGCCCCAGCCCATGAGGGTGGGGACGACGGGCGTACCGGTCAACTCGGCGAACTCCACGAGGAGTTCGGAGGCGTCGGCGTTGATGACGCCTCCGCCCGCGACGATCAGCGGGCGCTCCGACTCGTTCAGGAGCGTGATCGCCTTCTCGACCTGGGCGCGGGTCGCGGACGGCTTGTAGACCGGCAGCGGCTCGTACGTCTCGGGGTCGAACTCGATCTCCGTCAGCTGGACGTCGATGGGGAGGTCGATGAGGACCGGCCCCGGGCGGGCCGAGCGCATCAGGTGGAAGGCCTGCTGGAAGACGCCCGGGACCTGGGCGGCCTCCAGCACGGTGACCGCCATCTTGGCGACCGGCTTGGCGATCGAGGCGATGTCGACGGCCTGGAAGTCCTCCTTGTGGATCACGGCGGTCGGGGCCTGGCCCGTGATGCACAGGATCGGGATGGAGTCGCCGGTCGCGGAGTACAGACCGGTGATCATGTCGGTGCCCGCGGGCCCTGACGTACCGATGCAGACGCCGATGTTGCCGGGTGCGGTGCGGGTGTAGCCCTCCGCCATGTGGGAGGCGCCCTCGACATGGCGGGCGAGGGTGTGGCTGATTCCGCCGGAGGCCTTGAGCGCCGCGTAGAAGGGGTTGATCGCCGCGCCCGGGACACCGAACGCGCTGGTGACGCCCTCACGCTTGAGGATCTCAACTGCCGCGCGGGCAGCGGTCATACGAGCCATTGCGTACTCCTGCTTCGGCTGTCGGATTCGGGCTCCCGTCGCGCCCCGCGGAGAGCTTCAAATTCCGTATTACGGAAACTAACTTCTGCTATCTGGAAACAATGTAGATGGGCGGCCAGGAGGCGTCAAGGGTTCGGCGGGCAGCCGGAGGCCGGTCGGCGGACAGGAGCCGACCCGTCGACAGGTGGTCGGCCGGCGGTCGGTCGGCGCGGAATCACGGGACGTCGGATCGTTTCGCTGCCGGAAGCGGGGGTTCCGGAGCACGATGGAGGTTGCTGTCCCGATGGGGCGTTGTGGCGATGTGTTCGATACGGCGATGTGCCGATGTGGTGTCGCGGTGTTCTGGAGAGGGCTATGTCCGAGAGCGTGCCGGTGAGGTGTCCGGCCTGTCGGCGCGAGCATGTCTATGCGGCGCCGTCGTACCCGTGTGTGTGCGGAGCGCCTGTCGCGCCCGTCCTCGACCGGAGCGCGCCCCCGGAGCCCGTCACGCACCACACCTGGGACGAGGGCTGGGTGACGATCCGCTGCGAGGCCTGCGGGCGGGCGGACCACTGGCCCCGGCCGGAGCTGGGGTGCCCCTGCGGGGTGGTGTTACGGGTACCGGTGACGGGGCCGGGTGCCGAGGGCGAGGCGGGAGCCCCGGGCGCCGACGCGGCGCACTCCTCGGGCACGGACACCTGCGAGAGCCCCGAGGGTGGCTCCCATGAGAGCTCGCACGAAGGGTCGTACGAGGGCTCACGCGAGCACTCCGGCCGCCCGCCCCGGAAATCCCGGGCCGACGGGACCGGCCGGGCAAGCCGTCTCCCCGCCGCCGCCATCCCGCTCCCCCGTACCGCCACGTCGCCCCGCCCCGCGTTCCAGCCGGTGGTCATCCGCACGGCGCGGGACGCGGTGACCGCCGCCGCGCTGTATCTGCGCTGGCTCGGGTACCGGGACATCCGGCGGGCCGACCAGCGGCCGCCCTCCGGGATAGGTCTGGCGGCCCGCGGGATCCTGGCCCAGGTCGACCCGACCGTGCGACCGGCCTCACTGCGGGACGTGGAGTGCCTGTGGCTGACGGCGATGACGGAGTCGGCGGGCTGCGTGTACTTCTCGCTGGCCGGCTACGAGGAGGACGCCCGCGTCTGCGCCGACTCCCTCGGCATCCCGCTGTTCGTACTGGACCTCACCGGCACCCCACAGCCGGTGAACAGCCTCGCCGACGACCTGATCGCCACGGGAGACTGAGTGGCCCGACTCCCGGAAACGAACGCATACTTGACGTCATGCGCATCCGACCGGCGACTCCCGCCGACCTCCCGCTGCTGCAGGACATCGAGCGGGCCGCGGGCGAGCCCTTCCGCACCCTGGGCATGAAGGAGATCGCCGACGACGAACCACCCGCGCTGGAACTGCTGGAGCGCTTCCGGGAGGCGGGCCACGCCTGGATCGCCGAAGGCGACGAGGCCGAGGGCGACGGCGCTGACGGCCGGCCCGTCGCGTATCTGATCGGCGAGCTCGTGGACGGCGCCTTCCACATCGAGCAGGTCTCCGTCCACCCGGACGCCTCACACCGGGGCGTGGGCCGGGCCCTGATCGCGTACGCCGCCGACCGCGCACGCGACCAGGGCCTGACCGGTCTCACACTGACCACCTTCACGGAGGTCCCCTGGAACGCGCCCTACTACGAGCGCATCGGCTTCCGCGCCCTGACCGATCCCGAACTCACCCCGGGCCTGCGCAAGATCCGCGCCTCGGAGGCCGAGCACGGCCTCGACCGCTGGCCGCGCGTCTGCATGCACAGGGCCACGGCCTGAGCGTCCCGAAGGAGCGCGGGGCTGTGACATGTGCGGCTCCGCCACGTGGGCGGGACCGGCCCGCGGTCGTCACACGCTCCCGGAGAACCGCTCCCGCAGCTCGACCTTCCGCACCTTCCCGGACACCGTCATCGGGAAGGCATCCATGATCCGCACCCGGCTCGGCACCTTGTAGTGCGCCAGCCGCCCCTCACAGAAGGCCCGCACGTCCCCCAACGTCGGCGGATCCCCGGCGTCGCGCGGAATGACACAGGCGAGCACCTCCTCGCCGTACCGTTCGTGCGGCACACCCACCACCTGCACGTCGGCGATCTTCGGGTGCGCGTACAGGAACTCCTCGATCTCGCGCGGGTAGATGTTCTCGCCACCCCGGATGATCATGTCCTTGATCCGGCCGACGATCTGCACGTACCCGTCGTCGAGCATCACGGCCAGGTCCCCGGTGTGCATCCACCGCCCGGCGTCGACGGCCTCGGCGGTCCGCTCGGGCTCGTCCCAGTAGCCGAGCATCACGCTGTAACCGCGGGTGCACAGCTCGCCCGCCGAACCGCGCGGCAGGGTCGTGCCGGTCGCCGGGTCGACGACCTTGACCTCGATGTGCGGCAGGACGCGACCGACCGTGCCGGTGCGGTGCTCCAGGTCGTCGTCGCGGCGGGTCTGGAGGGACACGGGCGAGGTCTCGGTCATGCCGTAGCAGATGGAGACCTCCGCCATGTGTATCTCGGAGACCACCCGCTTCATCACCTCGACCGGGCAGGGCGAGCCCGCCATGATGCCGGTCCGCAGGGAGGACAGGTCGTACGTCGCGAAGTCGGGGAGGTTCAACTCCGCGATGAACATGGTCGGTACGCCGTAGAGGGACGTGCAGCGCTCGTCCTGGACCGCGCGCAGGGTCGCCGTCGGGTCGAAGGACGGGGCCGGGATCACGACGCACGCGCCGTGCGAGGTGGCGGCGAGGTTGCCCATCACCATGCCGAAGCAGTGGTAGAAGGGCACGGGGACACAGACCCGGTCCTGCTCGGTGTAGGCGATCAACTCCCCCACGAAATAGCCGTTGTTGAGGATGTTGTGGTGGGAGAGGGTCGCGCCCTTGGGGAATCCCGTGGTGCCCGAGGTGTACTGGATGTTGACCGGGTCGTCGCAGGACAGCTCGCTCCGGCGCGTCCGGAACTCCTCGTCCAGGTCGGGGGTGCCCCGGGCGATCAGCGCGTCCCAGCTCGGGTCGCCGATGTAGACGGTCTCCCTCAACTGCGGGCATTTGCCGTGCACTTGCTCGACCATGGCCCGGTAGTCGCTCGTCCTGTGACTGAGCGAGGCGAACAGGACTGAGATGCCCGCCTGTTTGAGGACGTACTCGACCTCGTGGGTGCGGTAGGCCGGGTTGATGTTCACCATGACCGCGCCGATGCGGGCGGTGGCGTACTGGACGAGCACCCACTCCGGGCAGTTGACCGCCCAGATGCCCACCCGGTCGCCCTTGGCGACCCCGTCGGCGAGCAGCGCGCGGGCCAACCGGTCGGCGTCCGCGGCGAATTGGGCGTACGTCCAGCGCCGTCCGGACGGTACGTCGACGAGCGCCTCGCGGTCCGGCCAGGCCGCGACGGCCCGGTCCAGGTTGGCGCCGATGGTGTCGTCGACCAGCGACGTCCCGCTCGTCCCGTGCGCGTACGACAGCTCGCCTGTCCCGCCCACCTCAGTCACCTCGCTCACCGGAAGTCCTCCTCGCGGTACTCGGCGTCCGACCCCGCGGCCGTCGCCTCGCGCAGCTCGATCCGGCGGATCTTGCCGGACACCGTCTTGGGCAGGTCGCCGAACTCCAGGCGGCGGATGCGCTTGTACGGGGCGAGGGCCGTGCGCGAGTGCTCGAAGAGGACCTTCGCCGTGTCGGGTCCCGGCTCCCAGCCGTCCGCCAGCACGACGTACGCCTTCGGGACCGCGAGCCGCAGTTCGTCCGGGGCGGGCACGACGGCCGCCTCGGCGACGGCCTCGTGCTCCAGGAGCGCGCTCTCCAGCTCGAAGGGGCTGATCTTGTAGTCGCTGGCCTTGAAGACGTCGTCGCTGCGGCCCACGTACGTGATGTAGCCCTCGGCGTCGCGCGAACCGATGTCGCCGGTGCGGTAGTAGCCGTCCGCCATCGCCTCGGCCGTACGGTCGGGGTCGCCGTGGTAGCCGGTCATCAGGCCGACGGGGCGGGCCGACAGGTCGAGCGCGATCTCGCCCTCCGTGGCGCCGGGCGTGCCCGTGACCGGGTCGAGCAGTTCGACCTCGAAGCCGGGGCTCGGCCGCCCCATGGAGCCCGTCTTCAGCGGCTGGCCCGGGCTGTTGGACACCTGCACGGCCGTCTCGGTCTGCCCGAAGCCGTCGCGGATCGTGACGCCCCAAGCGCGCCGCACCTGCTCGATGACCTCGGGATTCAGCGGCTCACCCGCGGCGACGGCCTCGCGCGGGGGCGTACGCAGCTGGGTCAGGTCGGCCTGGATGAGCATGCGCCAGACGGTGGGCGGGGCACAGAAGGTCGTCACTCCCGCGCGGTCCATCTCGGCCATCAGGCGGGCCGCGTCGAAGCGCGTGTAGTTGTGCAGGAAGACGGTCGCCTCGGCGTTCCAGGGCGCGAAGAGGTTCGACCAGGCGTGCTTGGCCCAGCCGGGTGAGGAGATGTTCAGGTGCACGTCACCCGGCTTGAGGCCGATCCAGTACATGGTCGCCAGGTGGCCGATCGGGTACGACGTGTGGGTGTGCTCGACGAGCTTGGGGCGGGCGGTGGTGCCCGAGGTGAAGTAGAGCATCAGCGGGTCGTCGGCCCGGGTCGGTCCGTCGGGCAGGAAGAGGCCGGACTCGCGGTCGTACACGTCCTCGTACGACCGCCAGCCCGTGTGCTCGCCGCCGACCACGACGCGGGTGTAGTCGCCGGGCACCTCGTCGAACTTGCCGGTGTCCTCGGCGCGCACGATCACGTGCCGGACGCGGCCCCGCTCGACGCGGTCGCGCAGGTCGGCGGGGCCGAGCAGCGGGGTGGCCGGAATGACCACGGCGCGCAGCTTCATCGCGGCGAGCGCGGTCACCCACAGCTCGGCCTGGTTGCCGAGCATGACGAGGATGCGGTCCCCGGCGCGTACGCCCAGCTCGCGCAGCCAGCCGGCGACGTCGTCGGAGCGTACGGACAGCTCCCCGAAGGACAGCTTGGTCTCGCGGCCGTCCTCCTCGACGATGTGCAGCGCGGTCCTGGCGTTGCCGTGGGCGATGTGGTCGAACCAGTCGAGGGCCCAGTTGAAGTGTTCGGGGCGGGGCCAGACGAAGCCCTCGTAGGCCGTGGCGTAGTCCTCGCGGTGCTCCAGCAGGAAGTCCCGCGCGCTGCGGAAGTGCTCCGTCGGCGTCGTAGTCATCTGTCCTCCTCGGACCCGGACCATTGCCGGGCGGCTCACTCACATCGTGTAATCCGTGATGCGGGTCTCACTACCCCCGAACGGGGGGTGCGCCGCGGTGAAGGGACGAGCACGTGGCAACTGGCGCGACCGAAGCGGTGGAGCTGCGCGGCGCGCTGATGCGGCTGCGCCGGACGACGGGGCTGCCCGTGGCCTTCGGCGGCCTGGTCGAGCCGGGCCGCCATCAGGTGCGGATCAGCGAGCTCAACGGTACGGCGACGGCGGCGCTCAGCGCGCTCGCGGTGTCGTCGGGCAACGGCCTCGGCGGCAAGGCGGTCGCCCTCGCCCGGCCGTGCGCCGTCCTGGACTACTCCTCCTCCCGGCGGATCAGCCACGAGTACGACGCCGCGGTCGCCGCGGAGGGCCTGCGGGCCATCCTCGCGGTGCCGGTCGTCGTACGCCGCCGGGTGCGCGGTGTCCTGTACGGCGCTCTGCGCACGGCCCAGCCCCTCGGCGACCGGACGCTGGCCGCGGCGGTGGAGGCGGCGCGGGACGTGGAGCAGTCCCTGGTCGTACGGGACGAGGCGCGGGGCCTGCTGACGGCGGTGCGCGAGTCGGAGGTGACGCGGGACGTCACCGGGGGCGCGGCGTGGGAGCGGGTCCGGGAGGCGCACGGGGCGCTGCGCGCGCTGGCCCCGCGCGTCGTGGACCCGGCGCTGCGGGCGGAGCTGCTGGCGGTCTGCGCCACGCTGGCCGCCTCGCCCGGCCCGGTGCCGACGGCCCGGCGGGTCCGGCTCACCCCGCGTGAGCTGGACGTTCTTGCCTGTGTGTCGACCGGTACGACCAACGCGGCCGCCGGGGAACGGCTCGGGCTGCGTCCGGAGACGGTGAAGGCCTATCTGCGCTCCGCGATGCGAAAGCTGGGCGCGCACACGCGGCTGGAGGCGGTGGTGGCGGCCCGGCGGGCGGGGCTGCTGCCCTGAGATCCGCCCTTGCCTGCCGCCTCGAAGGTCCGTACCTCCCCGGACCACCGCCCGAAGGTCCGTACCTCCCGGCGCGCTCTATACATGCACGGTCACGCTGAAATCCCGTATACCGGATCTCTGTTATTTCCCTCACGGCGCAACCCTCCGAAATTCAAGGGCTCTTTGCTTAATATTGAGCCGAACACGACTGAGGGGAGCGGTGCGCGTGCGACGGGATTTCGAGGAGCCTGTCAGACCCCGTTCCGAGCAGGTCGTCGGGCGGGACGAGCTGCTCAGGCGAGCCCGTGAGCAGCTCTCCCGAGGGGGCAGCCTTCTCTTGCACGGTCCGCCCGGAATAGGAAAGTCGACCGTCCTGCGGGCAATGGCAGCGGAATATGCCGAATCAGCCCGAACTGTGTTGCGCTGTTCGGCAACCGAGTCGGAATCCCATCTCCCGTTCCTCGCCCTGGTCGATCTGCTCGGTCTGGTCGCGGACGAGGTCGCGAACGCGCTGCCCGCCCCACAGCAGGCGGCGCTCGAAGCGGCGCTCACCGGCCGCGCCGAATCGTCCCTGCACCAGGACGGTCTCGCGCTGCGGCTCGCGGTGCTGTCGGTGCTGCGCGCCCTGGCGGCCAAGGGCCCCGTCCTCCTCGTCGCCGACGACCTGCAGTGGCTGGACGCGCCCAGCGCCGAACTGCTCGGTTTCGCGGCCCGCCGTCTCGGCGGGATGCCGGTGCGGATGCTCGGCGCGGTGCGTACCGGCACCGAACCGAAGGAGCAAGAACACGACCCGTATCTACGCGCGTATCCGCCGGAGGCGCTGGCCCTGCGGCTGACCCCGCTGTCCCGGCCGCAGGTGTCCGAGCTGCTGGTCGTACGCGGTTACACCGGTCTGCGCCGGTCGACACTGCGGGACATCCACCACACCAGCGGCGGCAACCCGCTGTTCGCGCTGGAGCTCGCCCGCGCCCTGGCCGAGAGCCCGACACCGCCCCGCCCCGGCGAGCCGCTGCCGGTGCCGACCTCGCTGCGTGCCCTCGTCCTCAGCCGCCTGGAGCTGCTGTCCACCGAGGCCCGGCAGACACTGCTGGTCGCGAGCGCGGGAGCCCGCCCCACACAGACTCTGCTCGGGTCCGCGGGCCGTACGAACGCGGAGGCGGAGGTCGCCCTCGCGGCCTCGCTCGGTCTGGTGGCGGCCCCAGGTCCCGACACCCAGGGCCCGGACGGGCAGGAGGGCGCGGTCCGATTCGCGCACCCGCTCGTCTCGGCCGCGCTGTACGCGCAGGCGACCCCCCAGGAGCGACGGGCCGCCCACGCCGCGCTGTCCACGGTGGCCTCCGACCCGATCGAGCGGGCCCGCCATCTCGCGCTGGCCACCACCGGCACCGACGAGCGGGTCGCCGCGCGGCTCTCCGAGGCGGCCGCGCTCGCCCGGGACCGCGGCGCGCCCTCGGTCGCGGCCCAGCTCGGGCTGCTCGCCGCCCGGCACACCCCGCCGGACGGCGGGCCGGGCGCGGACGAACGGCGCCTGAAGTCCGCCGAGGACGCGCTGACCTCGGGCGAGATCGACCTCGCCCGCGAGGTGGCCCGCGACATCCTGGACCGGGCGACCGACGCGGCGGTCCGGGTACGGGCCTGGATGGTGGTGATCGACTCGGCGGGGCAGGCGATGGCCGACGTCGAGGCCGTGTTCCCGCAGGCCCTCGCGGACGCGGGCGAGGACCCGCGGCTGCTCGCCCTGGTCCGCTACCAACTGGCGTGGCGGGCGCTGCTCGTGGAGGGCGAGACGGCCAAGGGCCGCGAGGAGGCCGCGCACGCGGCCCGGCTCGCGGCCGTCGCCGGTGACCGGAGCACCGAGCTGATGGCCCTGTCCTTCCAGGCCCAGATGGAGACCCTGATGGGTCACCCCGCGGCTCCGGCGACCCTGGAGAAGGCCCTCGCGGAACCGCAGGACCTTCGGGTGGCCTGCGACCACAACGGCGCCGGCGCCACCCGGTTCCGCTGGCAGATCATGAGCGACCAGCTCACCGAAGCCCGTACGACGATCACCCGGCTCCTCGGCGAGGTTCGGCGGCGCGGCATGGTCGAGAGCGAGGTGCACTTCCTGCGCGGACTCGCCGAGACCGAACTGCGCTCCGGGCACTGCGCCCGCGCCCTGGACCTCGCCCACGAGAGCCTGCGGCTCGCCCGGGACACCGGTATCGGCGAGGCCGCGGGCAACATGTTCACCTCGCTCGCCGAGGCCGCGGGCGGCGACGTACACCGGGCACTCGTACTCGCCGGCGACGCGGTGCGCCGCGCCGAGGACGACGGCGACCTGATCTACCTCTCGCGTGCGCTGGGCGCGCTCGGGCACGCCCAGCTCGTGGCCGGCGACGCCGCCGGGACGGTCCAGTCCCTGCGCAGGGCACGGGAGTTGGAGCAGGGGCTCGGCATCTTCGACCCCGCGCGGGGCCGCTGGCACGGCGACCTCGCCGAGGCGCTCGTCCTGATCGGCGAACCGGCGGAGGCCCAGGACGTCATCACCGCCACACGCGAACACGCGGTACGGCTCCGGCGGGCGGGCGTCCTCGCCGTACTGGACCGGGCCGAGGCCCTGGTGAAGGCCGCGGCCGGTCAATACGAGGCTGCCGCACAGCAGTTGACCTCGGCACAGGACCGACTGGCCCAGCTGGGATACGGGTTGGAGGAGGCCCGGGCCGCCCTGGCGCTGGCCCGGCTGCGGGCGGAGCAGTCGGGGCACGGCTCGTACGACGAGGCGGCGCGGCTGTTCCGACGCTGCAAGGCGGTGCCCTGGCTCAGACAGTTGGAGACGGCCTCCGTGGCCGCCGACCCTCCCGCCGACGCCTCGGCGGTGGCCCCCGAGTCCCTCCTGCCACACCTCGACCGACTGGCCTCCACGGAACGCCAGGTCGCGGGACTCGTCCTGGAGGGCGCCACGAACCGCGAGATCGCCGCCCACCTGTTCATCAGCGTGAAGACGGTCGAGGCGACACTCACCCGGGTGTACCGGAAGTTGGGTATCCGGTCACGGGTCGACATCGTGCGGTTGGCTGCGGGGCAGCGGCGGGGGGAGTGAACTCGCTGTTCGTGTACGGGGGTTGAGGCTGATGGCCTGAGCCGGGCCGGATGGCCACTGGGGTGTGGGCGGTCGCCGGGGTGTGGGCGGTCGCCGGGAAGCGGTGCCTGCCGGGTGTGGGCGGGTGTGTACGCGGCGAGCGTGCGGGGGGCGGGTGCCGGACGGCCACCGTCGCGCTTCGTCGGCGCACCCGGACCCCGCCAACTGCCCCCGATCCTCGGCCCGGAGGGGCGGGCCAGGTCGTGACCGAGGGTTTTCCCTCGTCAACTCCCGCAGGGAGTTCCCTCATTGGGGAGAGAGCCGGTCCGCTTCTAGCGTGGGACCCGCCCCGCAGGCTGTCGCTCCACCCCCACAGTGCACCCCCCACCGGCACTCCTGAGGAGAACCATGTTCGGGCTCACCCTTGCCAAGAAGGCCGCCGCCGTCACCGCGGCGGTCGCCGCCGCCGCGACGACCTGTCTGCTCGGCGCGACCACAGCGAGCGCCGCTCCCCAGCCCATCGTCGGCGGCTCGACCACCACGGCGGCCACGTACCCGTACGTCATGCAGATCACCGACTCCTCGCAGAACCAGTTCTGCGGCGGCACCCTGGTGTCGGCGACCAAGGTCGTCACCGCCGCGCACTGCATGGTCGACGAGACCACGAGCAGCGTCAGAGTCGTCGGCGGCCGCACCTACCGCAACGGCACCAACGGCACGGTCAGCCGGGTCAGCAACATATGGATCCACCCGAGCTACGTGGACGCCGAGCAGGGTGACGACGTCGCCGTCCTGACCCTGTCGACCTCCATGCCGTACACGCCCATCAGCTACGTCTCCTCCTCCGAGACCAGCGTGTACGCGGCCGGCGCCACCGCCCGCATCCTCGGCTGGGGCACCACCAGCTCGGGCGGCTCCTCCTCCAACCAGCTGCGCACCGCCACGGTCCCGACCGTCTCGAACGCCACCTGCTCCTCGGCGTACGGCTCGTCCTACATCTCCTCCGACATGGTCTGCGCCGGCTACACCTCCGGTGGCGTGGACACCTGCCAGGGCGACAGCGGCGGCCCGCTGATCATCGGCGGCAAGCTCGCCGGCATCACCTCGTGGGGCTACGGCTGCGCCGACGCCGCCTACCCCGGCGTCTACACCCGCCTGACCACGTTCTCCAGCCTGGTGACGACGCAGGTCAACTCCTAGTACTCACGCAGTGCCGTCGCACTCACGCGGTGCCGTCCCGATGACTTCCTGAGCACGACTCAGGTTGAGCCAGGGGGCGTTGCGGGCCTCCACGAGCGGCCCGCAACGCCCCCTTTCCATGTGCCTGTTCCTGCGCCCGGACCGGTCCGGGGTGCGTTGTCAGTAGCGCCTGTTTCAATGGATTTCGGTGCGGGTGGCGACCGTGGCCGGTGACGGGCGTGGTGACAGGTGAGGTGGGGGTGACGGGCATGGTGTCGACGGATCGGTTCCTGGCCTTCGCGGCGATGTCGCTGCTGGTGGTCATGATTCCGGGGCCGAGCGTGCTGTTCGTGATCGGCAGGGCGCTCGCCCACGGCCGGCGCACGGCGGTGGCGACGGCGCTGGGGAACGTCCTCGGTTCGTATCTGCTGGTCGTGGCGGTCGCCGTGGGCGTCGGCTCGATAGTGGAGCGATCGGTCACCGTCTACCTGGCGGTGAAGCTGGCGGGGGCCGCCTATCTGGTCTTCCTCGGCGTCCAGGCGTTCCGGCACCGCAAGGAGATGCGGGCCTCGGACATCGCGGAGCGGGCCAACGCGCCCGCCCGAGGCGATCTGCGGACGGTCCTGGACGGCGCCCTCGTCGGCGTCACCAACCCGAAGGGCATCGTCTTCTTCGCCGCGGTGCTCCCCCAGTTCGTCGACCACTCGGCCGGTCAAGTGCCCCTGCAGATGCTGCTGTTGGGCCTGATCCCGATAACCATCGGCCTGGTCACGGACACCTTGTGGGGTCTGACCGCGGCCACCGCCCGCGGCTGGTTCGCCCGCTCGGACCGCCGCCTGTCGATGATCGGCGGTGCGGGCGGCCTCACGATGGTCGGCCTCGGCGTGACGGTCGCGACAACGGGCCGCGCGGACTGACACCGCCGAGCGCTCCCTCCCCGCACCGGTCTCGTCCAGTTCGGTCCCGTCTCCGCGGTCAGCCCCGTACGACGGTCCCGAACCGGATGTCGTACGAGGACGACGTGCTCAGCACCGACAGCATCCGTGTCGCTTCCTCGGTCACTTCGTCGCGCTGCCTCCTGCTGAGAGTGCCGAAGGACTCGATGGTGATCACGGCCTCGTCGGGGGACTCCTCCAGCCGCCAAACACCCTCCAGGAAGCCGTCGACGAGGAGCGTGCAGTAGGCCTGGTTGCCCTGCCAGGAGCGGCCCTTGTAGTCGGGGGACACGACCCTGGAACGGTCGGCGTGCGAGAGGAGCAGGTTGTCGAACTCGGGCAGCAGCCGCGGCGGGGCCGGTGTGTCCGCGTCCGGGCGGGGCGCGTCCGGCAGGTCGAAGAGCTCGACGCCGTGCTCGTCGCGGAAGGTGACCAGCTGGGGCCGCAGCCGTTCGAAGACCTCGCGCAGCCGGGTGAGACCGGCCCAGGTCTGCATGTCCTTGACGGAGGCGGGGCCGAAGGCGGCGAGATAGCGCAGGACGGTGGCGTCGGGGGCGGGCGCGGGTTCTGAGGCCCGGCCGAGCCAGTGCTCGGCGGTGGTGAGCGCGACCTGTCCGCTGCGGCCCCACAGGCCGCGCGGGGTGACCTGGACGAGGGGCAGCCGGCAGCGGGCCGCGATGGCGAGGGCGAGCGGGTCGGCGTCCGGCCATTCGAGGAGCAGTGCCTCGCGCAGCTGCTTCAGGGTGCGCGGCTCGGTCTCGACGAGTTCCCGGCTGATCGCGGTGAGCCGGTCGAGGTCCACACCGGCGAGCCCGTGGCGGAAGCCGTACAGCTCCCGCTCGCGCGCGGCCTGCACGAGTGGCCGCAGGGTGAGGCAGTCGTCGGCGGTGTGGGTGTGGATGGTGGAGCGCATGGTCACGATGCGCACGACCTCGCGCTTCTCCATGGCGGCCGAGAGTTCCTCGGGCGCGAATCCCTCCAGGCGGGCGGCGAGGGCGTGGTACGGGGGCTTCACGTTCTGCGCCTGGAGGCCGACGAGGTGTTCGACGGCGTCCGTCGCGGACAGGGTGGCCCGGCGCAGGAGCAGCTGCCGGTCCAGGGTCGCGCGGTTCAGCTCACGGGCGCTCAGCACGGGGGCGGTCGAGGTCGTCTTCGTCATGCTCCGCACGTTAGCGGGGCTTGCGGACAAGTTCTGTCCGCAACCCTTGCCGATCCACTACCCCGCGCACCCGCTCACGCCATTTGACCCGTATATCCTGCTCGGTGATCGCCTGGACGCACGTTCGACATGCTCGACTCGTTCGACATGCTCGGCAGACGCGACACATCAACTGGGAGGCTGCCGCGATGTCAGACCGCCGAGCCCGCCGCCCCGTGCCGCCTTCGGGTGGCGGCCGGAAGCCGGTGTGGCGGCGTGCCGTACCTGAGGCGACGCCACCGCCCGCGGATCCTCCGGCGCCGCGTCAGGCCCCGGCCGAGCCGGCGGCTCCCGCGGAGGTCGGCAGCGTCGTACAGGCGGCGCTCTACCGCGACGGGACGCGGGTCGCGAACCCCGCCACCCTCGCGGACACGTTCCGTGAGCTGCGGGAGCAGCCGGACGGCATGGCATGGATCGGCCTGGCTCGTCCGACGGAGGAGGAGATCCTCTCCCTGGCGGCCGAGTTCGACCTCCACCCGCTCGCGGTCGAGGACGCGATGGAGGCCCATCAGCGGCCGAAGCTGGAGCGCTACGGCGAGACGCTCTTCGTAGTGCTGCGCGCCGCCCGGTACCTCGACGCGTCGGAGGAGGTCGACTTCGGGGAGCTGCACGTCTTCATCGGCCCCGACTTCCTGATCACGGTCCGGCACGGCGCCGCCCCCGACCTGTCGGCCGTGCGCCGCCGCATGGAGGAGACGCCGGAGCTGCTGAAACTCGGCCCCGAGGCGGTCCTGTACGCGATCCTCGACGCCGTCGTGGACGGTTACGCCCCAGTCGTCTCCGGTGTCCAGAACGACATCGACGAGATCGAGACCGAGGTATTCGGCGGCGACCCCTGGGTGTCCCGCCGTATCTACGAACTCTCCCGCGAGATGGTCGAGTTCCAACGCGCCACCCGCCCCCTGGTCGGCATGCTGCACGGCCTGATGGCCGGCTTCGCCAAGTACGGCACCGACGAGGAACTCCAGCGCTACCTCCGCGACGTCGCCGACCACGTCACCCACACCAGCGAACGCGTGGACGGCTTCCGCCAGGCCCTCACGGACATCCTCACGGTGAACGCGACCCTGGTCACCCAGCAGCAGAACGCGGAGATGCGGGCCCTGGCCGAGGCGGGCTTCGAACAGAACGAGGAGATCAAGAAGATCTCGTCGTGGGCGGCGATTCTGTTCGCCCCGACCCTCGTCGGGACGATCTACGGCATGAACTTCGAGGACATGCCGGAGCTGGGCTGGAGCTTCGGGTACCCCTTCGCGATGGGCCTGATGGGGGTTGTCTGCGCGAGTCTGTACGTGATTTTCAAGCGGCGGGACTGGCTCTGAACTCGTCGCACCACGATCCGTCGCTCTTCGCTCTTTGCCCTCGCATCATTCACGGTTCGAGTCAGAATCGGCCGTGGGGAGTCTCTGGGGAGAAGTGATGCGGGTGATCTCCTCGTCCTGCCTCCGACGACCCCCTGACCAGGCGCTTTGGGCGTGAGCGAAGGCTGGGGAGAATCCGGGGGGGGAAACGAATGGCAGCCCATGCCTTACGCCGCCCACAAGGAGCCCGACTGGCTTCCTGTTCGGCGCTACCCGTGTGGCGTCGCCACTCCTGAGGCACATCACAGACAGTGACACTCACTCGCCACCCTGACGTAGCCCCGCTGCATTGCAGTTGCCCGTCGAACGCCGCTCCTCCGCCGAATGCATGGCGGGCCGTACACACAGCCGGAGGAGGCGTACATGTGAGGGCCACGTCCAGGCGGGCCTGACAGCGGCAAGGCGTCGGGCGACCGACAGTCCCCTCCAATGAAGGCCGTTCATCGGGTTCTGTACGAAATTCGGCAACGGCGTGCAAGGGCAGACTGTCAGGTGAGTTATCGCGCCAGGAGAAGAAGCCCGAGGACGACGCGCTCCGTAGTCTCGTCGCTGGGGTCACCAAGAACCTGCGAAGTGCCCGTGAGGCCATGGGTCGACTGATCGAGGTTTTGGAGCTGTACGAATGCAACCCGGGCAAGAGGCGGCCCGCCGACTTCGAGCGTCGGCATGGAGCCTTGGAAAGCGAGATCGAGGGTCTCCTGCTCCTCCTTCCGGCTTTGGCCGAAGCCCTCTATGAAGATCCTCGACGTTACGGCTACGTGCATCGCCGCCCACAGATATCGCTCCGAATCGAGCGCGATGAATCAGACAATCCCGGCAGCGCGACGGGATGAGCCCGCGGCGAACGACACCTGCACTCACCGCGACAGCTCCGGCAGCGCCGTGCCGATCGGCTCCCCCATCACTCTGTCGGCCCGATCATCGTATGGCGTCGCCTTGACGTTGACGCTGACAGCCGTGCACCGCGGTCGACGGCCACACTGCCAGCGGGCTGCGCCTGGAGGCTGTTGCCGATCACGATGAAGACCTGGCACCCCTTGGTGATCGCTACCGCCTCGCTGAGAACGCCTGTCCGAACCACCCACCTTCAAGATGCCGCCGCACTCCCAGTACGGTGGAACATCCTCAGTGCTATCGACGACCGCACAGTCGTCGTCGATCATCAGGAACCCACGGGGCGTTGGACGAGCCCGTACTGCCGTATAAAGCCGAAAGACGCCCGTCAGCAGTGGGAGCCCTCTGGGACTTTTCTGGGACTTCCGGCCCCATCAAACGGCACGAACGTGAAACAGCTGAAAGGTCATTCGCACAGGTCAGCCACCATCAGCCACTCATCGCGGCAGGTCACCGCGCTCGCTGGTCTCTTCCGGGACATCTGAGGGCCAACACCTGAGGGCCGGACGTCCAAGGCCGAACATCTGAGGGCCGGACGTCCGAGGGCGGGCGCCCAACGACCGGGCGTCCGCGGGCGGGGCACCCGTCGGCAAGGTGTGCTGTCGGCGGGATCGGCCGGTTTGGTGCGATACCCGTCGGCAGCTCCCGGGCTCCCACCCGATGCCGGTGCCGGTGCCGATGCAATTCCTTCCCAAAGCTTTTGCTTCATAGGTTTTAAGACGGCGTCCCAGATCGCCGGGACACGGAAACCCGTGCCGTACGAGGCGACCGGCGGCGGGTGCGATTTCAGGCCACGGATTCCCCGGCACGTGGCCGAACTCCGCCAAAGCCCGGCACCTTCTCGCGCGACCTCCTCGCGGCGATGACCAGCGCGTCCATGCCCTCCTCGACAGTGGCGACGCGGAAGTGCGTGCCGTACGCACCCAGCCCGGATCAGGTGCATGTAAGCCGCATATAACCCCCTTGCACGGCTGTCGTGTTCACGTAAACTGCGTGCGTTCTTTCCGACGCCCGAGTCGGAAAGGGACAACAGGGATGACCGCGGTCATATATGCCGCGTTCGACGCGGTACGGCGAACGAAAGATCTGAGGTGATGTGCGTGCATCGTGTACGCAGATACGGGCCGGCGGTGGCCGCAATAACACTGCTGGCCGGAGCCTTACAGGGAATTGGGGCCTCCCCGGCAGCCCCAGCCGACTGCTGGCGAGCCACTTGTTCGGGCAAGGATCCCATTCAGACGGGATGCGACGACGACGCCGAAATTCTTCAACAGGTGACCGAGGCCGATGAATCGGTCGCGGTGCGGCTGATGTGGTCACCGGATTGCCAGAGCGTGTGGCTGAAGCTCTCACGCGATCTCGACACGTCCCCCGACTACGTGTTCGGAACGCTGTGGACAACACGTGATCCCGACGGTGGCGTCCAGGACTACGACACCACGGGACTTCTCACCGACGGTGTCGCAGGCGCCTACACCAAGATGCAGAACTGGAAGGCCACGACCGCGAAAGCGTGTTGGAACGACGTCAACGCCCAGTACGACCCTGCGCCGCTGCAATACATCAAGAACAACAACAACGCGAGTCTCCCGCTCGTGCACGGTCTTTGTACGGACTGGATGTAAGGAAGACAATGCGCAGAAGAGGTCTCAGGAGATATTTCTCCGCGAACCCACTGTTAGTCATGAGCGTGGTGGCGGCCTCCGCCGCTCTGGTCCCGCTCGCTTCTCCGGACAACGCGGTGCAGACGGCCGCCACCGCCGCGGACGGTACGACACCCCGCCTGTTCTCCGCGCCCGGCAAGGATCTGGGATCGGACTACACCTCGTCGTCGGACGCGATCGTGCAGGCCACCGGTGATGCCGAGGGACTTCACATCCTCGCGGCGAAGGAGGACGACGGGTTCTCCTTCTACGAGATCGCCCGCCTCAACCGCAAGGACCTCTCCGAAGTCGGCCCGTGGACCGGCTACGTCTGCACCACGGGATCAGGGAACTACGCGGCAGCGGTCTACGCGCCGTCGACCTGGTCCAACCAGCCCGGCGCGTACGAGAACGGTGCCTTCGCCGCGGTGATCCGGCTCTCCGACGGCAAGGTCACCGAGGTTCCCGACCGCGTACAACTCGCGTACTTCACGCCGGGCTGTGGAACGGGCGACGAGGTGGCGTTCACCTCCAGTACGGCCACCGACAAGTCCGCCGGCGCGACGACGGTGACCTCGGTCGACGCGCCCACGGGATCGGTGTCCTCCCGCCGCACGGTCGACGGCTACCTGACGCACGTCACCCCCACCCAGCAGGGCACCGTCGGCGTGCTCGGCGGAAACCTCGTCGACCTCAAGGACAGCGGCAAGAAGCTGTCCGCCCGCAAGCTCGCCGCCGTGCCCGGCCCGATGTTCGCGCTGACCGCCGGTAAGAACGGCACCGTGGACGTCGGTACGGTCGACGGCAAGAGCAGCGTCATCTCCCGCTTCGACGGCAAGGGCTTCACCGAACTGGGCCGCGCCCCGAAGGGGAAGGTCAAACTGCTTCCCGTCGCCGGCGGCGCCGCGGTCGTCGGCGACGTGACGGGAATCGACACCAGCGACGCCCCGGGGCTTTCCGAGCACGCGGTGGACGGCCGCGTGGCCGGGATCTCCCGCCAGGGTCACCTGGTGACCAACTCGGTGTTCTCCGAGCAGATGAAGGGCATCACCACCCGTATCGGCGCGTCCTCGGACAAGGACGCCGGAACTCTGACCGTCAAGGCGACCGCGCTGAAGACCGGCGCGAAGGCCACCACGCTCGTGGACGCCGACCGCAAGCGGCCGGAGCCGACGTCGGATTCCTCGACGTCGGATTCCTCGACGTCGGATTCCTCGAGGTCGATGGACCCGGCCGCTTTCGTGCTGGCCGGAGGCGATGACGAGGACCCTCTCACCTGCGGTGAGGGCGGGCCGGAATCGCAGTGCCTGTCCGGGTCCGGCGCTCCCGTCTGGGGCAAGGTCGGGACGATGGAAACTCCCTGCATAGTCAAGCGCAACGACCCCAAGCGCCAGGCGCTCCAGCCCAGCGCGAACATGGTCGAGTGGGCGGTCGACCAGGCCGTGCACGGCGAACTGAAGGTGTCCCGCCCGCAGGACTGGCACTCCACCGGCCTCGCCGCGTACACCCCGCAGGGTCTGTTCCCCAAGCCGGGGCTGAACGGCGGAGGCGACATTCCCGCTCAGGTCATGCTGGGTATCCTCGCCCAGGAGTCCAACTTCAAGCAGGCGTCCTGGCACTCCGTGAACGGCGACTCGGGCAACGTCACCAAGTCGGACTGGTACGGCAACGAGAACGGCATCCACGGCTACCCCAACCGGGAGAAGGCCGACTGCGGCTACGGCATCGCCCAGGTCACGACCGGCATGTCCGAGAAGGACTCCCCGCGACTCGACACCCTGCGCGCGGGAGCCGTCACCACCGACTACGCGGCGAACATCGCCTCCGGTCTCAGCATCCTGGCCGAGAAGTGGAACCAGCTCAAAGCGCTGGGCATGAACACCAACGGCGGCAACCCGGCCTACATCGAGAACTGGTACACGGCGCTCTGGGGCTACAACTCCGGTGTCTACACCTCTGGTTCGGTCGGCCTGGGCTTCTTCAACAACCCGATCAACCCGCGCTACCCCGCCGACCGGCAGCCGTTCCTGCGCTACAGCTACGACGACGCCTCCCACCCCGGCGACTGGAACTACCCGGAGAAGATCCTCGGCTGGGCCGAGGTCCCGCAGATGACCTGGGACGGAGAAGAGTCGTATTCCGAGCCGGACATGCCGCTCGGCGGTGTCAAGGCCGCCCCGCGCGACCTGTTCTGCAACTCGTCCAACGCGTGCAACCCGGACGCGGCCGACCCGTGCCCGAGCTGGGACGCGAGCTGCTACTGGAGCGGCAGCGTGGACTGGATGGGCTCGCAGAGCACCGGGAACTCCAGCACCGAGAAGCTCAACTACTCGCTCGGCTCGGGAGAGCCGGAGCTGAAGAGCAAGTACGGTCACGGCCCGTGCATCGACCATCCGAGCGTCTACACCAACGCCATCATCGTCGACGACCTCGGTCAGCACGAGAACACCTACGGCTGCGGGGACTTCGAGGCCGCCGATGACGGCAAGTTCACCCTCCAGACCGGTGACAACATCACCACACTGAGGGACGACGGCACGTTCCGCGCGACGCCCTACATCGCGCCCATCGACCTTCACCAGCTCGGCGCCGGGTACGACCACCACGTCTACTTCACCCACAACTACCCGGACACCGACTACTTCCACAAGGTCACCGGCCGTTGGCAGGTCAACCAGGAAAAGCTCCCCTCCGGAGACGACATCGGCGGCGAGCGTTACAAGGTCTACATCCACCTGCCCAGCCATGGCGCGGAAGCGATCGTCCGGTACAACTTCATCCCGGGCGACAACGTGGCCGGCGCCGAATCCGACTACTGCCGGGTCAACCAGGGAACCCGCAGCGCCGGCAAGGACACCTGGTTCGAGATGGGCACCTTCTCCTTCTGGAAGGGCGGCCGGATCGAGGCGGACAACCTCCACGACGCCGGCACCGGAGACGACAACGTGGTGTTCGACGCCATCGCCTTCGTGCCGTTCAGCTCCTCCGATCCCGGCGCCTGCAACCTCAACGACGGTGGCCTGTGACACGCGCCGCCATCCGCGTTCCCGCCCTGCTGATGACTGTCGTCATCGGCTCGGCAGGAGCCGTCTCCTGCAGCCGGAGCGACCCCGGGGCGGCAGCGCCCTCCCGTTCGAAGACCGCGGCGTCCCGTCCTCAGCCGTCCACGACACCGGCTGTGCCCCGCGCCTCCGATCTGCCGAAGCACGCGGTGCCCGGAGACAAGCGGCCCAGCTTCGGCGCGGCCGACACGATGACCACCGGCTACACAGGCAAGGACTTCCTCGCCGGTCTGTCGAAGGACTGGAAACTGAAACTGGACAAGCCCGTCGAGCAGGAAATGCCCGACGGGAAGAAAAGGACGTATGTCCACGGACGCGGCGCGAACGGGCTGACGGTTTCGGCCGGATACGCCGATCACAAGGACATGTCATCTCTTCTGTGCAGAACCGGAACAAAGCAGTCCGGTGGCTTTGACTTCCTCGCTTCCTGTACGGGAATCGATGTGACGGGAGTCGACCACGGCAAGGCCTCTTCGTGGCTCAAGCAGGCGAAGAAGGAGACCGATGCCCTGTACGAAAAGGAGGTCGCCAAAACGGGTAACAAGAAGGAGTACATTGTCAGCGGCGTATTCGTCTCAGGGCCGGTGACGATGGTTCTGCACCGGGCGTACGACAAGTATTCACTGAGAATTCTCGGAGGCGCGGTCACGTAAAGCGTCACCTTGCCCCGGAATGCGAAGGTCCCCGCTTTCGTCAGCGGGGACCTTCACTCCGTGCGTGCTCCACCGGAGTCAGCACATGAGCTCATCGGACTTCTCCTTGTACTCCTGCATCTCGTCCGCCGTGTAGTTCGCTTCCTTGAGGCTCTGCATCAGTGACACTGTGTCGCCGCACAGGCGGAGACGCTGCCGATCAAGGTAGGACTTGACGCCTTCAGCGGTCAGCTCTTCCAGCGACCGCTTGACCTCGTCGCTCTTCTCGTGCGCGTAGGAGAACTCGATCCATTCCTTTTCATGGCCCGTCAGACGGGATGTGTCGACAGACGTGTCACCTCCCCCGCAGGAGGTGGCCATAAAGGCACATGCCACCACCGCGAGACATATACGCACTATCTTCACAATGCCCTCTTCTCCGCGAACTGCCAGGAAGCGCATTTTAGCGCACGTCAGGAACGCGTCTTCGGCATCTCGGCGAGGGAAGCCAAACCGCCCAGCCCCGCGAACAGGGCAATGTACAAGCCCGTGGCCATGTCGCCGACGTTGCCTTCCTCGACGATTTTGCCGCCGATGATCCACCAGGCCACGAAGCCGGCCACGACGAGCAGATGGTTGCCGCGTTCCCTCAGCAGCCGCATGCCCGCCCACAGCAGTACCGGCATCGACAGCAGACCGAGAAGACCCGCCAGCAGGCCCTCCAGCCACCCCGCGCCCATGGCGTCGCCGCTGGCCCGGGACACGTCGTCCGACCACTCCCAGAGAGAGGTCCACATCCAGTAGCAGACGGCAGCCGCCAGTGCCGACACGAGTGTGCCTTTCACCCCGCGGAAGACCCTGGCCTTCGTCATGGCCTCACCGTTTCACAGGGAGCGGACGCGGGCCCGAGTACGACTACTCGGGCCCGCGTCCTCAGAGCATTGCGCGATCGGTCAGTTCCCGGCGAGCGTGTGCTCCAGGGAGTCGGCGAACAGCCTGGCCCCGGCCACCTTCGGATGGAACGACTTCATGGAGGGTGCCACGTTGCCCGGCAGCCACTTCACGTCGCGGTTGTCCGCCCTTGAGTGCCCGGACAGCACGATGCCGTGGATCGATTCGGGATCACCGCAGATCGCCTTGCCGGCGAACTCGTCACGCGGGTCGCTGAATACGGCGTTCGCGCTGTACCGGCTGTTGGCGTCGTCGACCGCGTTCCCCATCTCCGCGGCCACGTCGTCGGCCATCTCGTTCAGCCAGGGAGCCTCCGAGGGTCCCGATACCGGGGATGCACTGGCCGTTGCCGTCCAGCAGCCTCGGATAGCCCATGAGCACGATCTTCGCGTTGGGCGCCCGCTTGTGGATCTCGTTGAGCGTGGTGACCAGACGCGGCCTGACCGTGTCGCGCGCCCACACCGGCGCCCACTGGTCGACCGGACCTGTCTCCCCGCTGGCCGCTTCCCCGGTGTCCGGATTCTCGTTGGGGAGGGAGTCGTCGTTGCATAACCCCGTCACGCCCAGGATGCAGTTCCGGAAGACGTCGGTGAACCGCATGTCGTTGCCACCGACCGACAGGGTGACCAGGGTGGTGTTCTGGTCGAGGTACCCCTTGTCCAGCTGGGCGAGTTCGCCGTACTGGGTGTTGCACAGGACCTGGAAGTAGCGGGCACCCCCGCATGCGATGAACTGGAAGTCCATGTCGGAGTCGCGGCTGTCCGCCAGTGCTCCCATCGACTTCGACCCGCCCGGCAGCGTGGCCTGACGCGCCCAGGCGAACTTCGAACGGTGGCACTTGTTCTCGGTGTCGGGCTGGGTCGAGTCGTAGAAGTCGGACTCCGGGTAGTAGTCGTCGCCGCCGTTCGTCGACGCGCCCTCACCCGAGGAGTAGGAGTCGCCCATGGCGACCACCTGGTTCTGCGGCTTGCCCGACATCGGCTGGAACCCGACCGAGTCCCATGCGACGTCCTCGGTGCCCGTGCCGTCGGCCGTCGCGTTCGACAGGGAAACGGTGGGCGTGCCGGTGAAGTTGAAGACGCCGATCGGCACCCAGGTGTTGGCCCCCACCCGCTGCGGCAGCGCGCGGTTCGGGCTCGTGGAGTTCGTACCGCCGACCTTGTACATGGCCTGGCGGGTGTGCGCGCCATGGTCGGGCAGGTGCACCCAGACACGCATCCAGCCCCGGTCCGACTTGTTCAGGGTCCATGTGCCGGTGGTCTTCAGACGGCTGCCGTCGGTGGTGCCTTCCTTGTTGGTGTGGGTGAACCAGAAGTGGTTGTCGTAGGCGGCACCCAGCTGGTGCAGGTCGATACGTGCCGAGGCGGAACCGAAGTCCAGGTCGAACGAGCCCGCCGAGGACACGCTGCCGCAGGAGCGGAGATCGGAACCGGCCGGCACCGTCCCATCGGCCAGGTCATCGACGATGTACGTCCCCGAGGGCAAGTCGGCCGAGCATTTCGGCGGGTAGGAATTGGCGTCCGCCTGCTCGGGATAGGTCGCGTCGAACCGGTGGATGGCGTTGCCGCACTGGGCGGCGGTCGTGCAGCTCTTCCACGTGGCCGCCTTCGTGTACCAGCACTTCAGGTACAGCGGATCCGACTCGCTCGGGTCGCCCGGCAGCAGGCAGGGGCCGCCGCCGGTGTTGTTGTTCGCACCCGTGCTGATCTTCGACGGGTCGCAGTCGTTGCTGCTGTCGCAGAACAGGCCGATCGGGGGCTTGGACGCGGTGCGATAGGCGTTGCTGTTCCACCACGCCTGGCGGTAGCCCGCCTGGAAGTCGCCGGGCGCGAACATCGCCGACAGGGGGCGTGCGGACCAGCCGATGACCTTCTCCTGGTAGGGCCAGTCCTGCGGGTGCGCGGCATGGCTGTAGTCGTCGGCGCCGGCGGCGTCCTCCAGGAAGGGAGTGCGGTTCTCCTTCCACAGCGGGTTGGCCGGGTTGTTCGTCCAACCCAGGCCCCACTTGCCGGAGTTGCTGCCCGCTTCCGACTTCGGGTGATAGCCGGTGTTGTACGACCAGAGGGCCGCGAACCAGTTCTCGATGTACTTCGGGTGGCCGTCGTTGATGACGATCCCGTCGGCACGGGTCTGGTTCCACTTCTCGATCAGGATGTTCACGCCGGCCGCGATGTTCGCCGCGTAGTCGAGCGCGACGGCCTCCTGTTGCGTGGTCGTCATCGTCGGCTGGCCCTTGCCCGGCAGCCGCATGCCGTCGGTGACCTGCGTGACACCGTAGCCGCAGTCCGACTCGGACCAGTCGATCGCCCACGGGTCGGTCTGTGAGCCGTCGGCCGAGTACTTGACGCCGTAGAAGTTGCCGATCAGCGAGTTGGCCGTGACACCCGGCACGGCGTAAGCGGGTGGCCTGCCACATGTTCGACTCCTGCGCGGTGACACCGAGCATCACCTGAGCCGGTATGTGCCAGTCCGCGCCGCTTCCCCCGCTCAGCGAGCCCAGCGGGAACAGGGTCTGCGGGGCGTACGCCGGCATTCCTGTGTTCTTCCAGTCCGCCGGCCGGGTGGCGCCTCTGTTGAGGTTGCCGACGATGGCCTGGTCCACAGCCCACTCGATCTGCCGCGGGGTCGGCTGGAACGCCTGCTTCTTCGGGTTGTTGCGGGGTACGGAGCAGGTGCGGTCGTCGTCCACGGGCGAGGCCAGCGCCGACACGTCACCGGACGCGGTGGCCTTCGCGGCGAGCGCGGGACTCGGCGAGGTCGCGGCCCGCCGGTCGCTCGCGCTGCCGATGACGTCACCGGGCGCGGCATCCAGCACGATCGACTTCGCGGTGTCCAGGGCCTTCACCGTGATCCGCGCGGGACGGGCCGAGAAGGAGTCCTTCTGCGAGATGCGCGAGTCCTTGCCGTCCGCCCACGCCGTGGTCAGCGCGGCGGCGCCCTCGCTGGAGATACGGGCGTCCTTCGGGATGCCGCCCGGGTTGTGGATCGAACTCGGCAGTGTGCCGCGGTTCTTGGCGTCGCCGGTGACGTACACGGCCCCGTCCGGTGTCCGGGCGAGGTCGAAGCGGGTGAGCGAGCCCTGTGCGAGCTGGGCGGCGCGCGCCTTTCCGTCGGCTGTCCTCAGGGCCTCGGTACTGACGCGGGAGACGGCTGCCTGACCGGTGGCGGCGGTGGCGGCGGCTGTCGTGCCCGCCGCCTTGTCCGCCGCCTTGTCCACGGGCAGGCGGTCGATGAAGGTGACGCCGCCCTCGGCGTCCGGCTTGAGCTGGAACGGCACCGTGTGTGTGGGGGCCACGGTTCTGACCGTCGTCCCGTCGATGCGTACGATCTGCTTGCCGCGTGCGGCGACGACGTGACCGTCGACCGGGACGGCCGAGGTGACCTGTCCGGCGACCGTCGCCGTGTCCGTCTTCCCGGTGCGGGCATCGGCTGTGATCAGCCGGGTCTCGTTCTTCTTCGAGGCGACCTCGTCGGTGAACTGCGAGAACACGATGTCCTCGCCGGTGCCGCAGCCCGGGGAGAAGTAGCCGAGCGTCGCCGTGAACGGCAGTTTGCGGACCTCACCGTTGGTCGCCCGTCAGCCCTGGGAGTCCCCTGGGACTTTTCTGGGACTTCCGGCCCCATCAAGCGGCACGAACGTGAAATAGCTGAAAGGTCATTCACGCAGGTCAGAGGCAAATGGAGTCGCATTGCCGCAGGTCAGCGCCCCCAGGTAGACAACTTCAAGAAGATCTCGTCGTGGGCGGCAATCCTGTTCGCCCCGACCCTCGTCGGGACGATCTACGGCATGAACTTCGAGGACATGCCGGAGCTGGGCTGGAGCTTCGGATACCCCTTCGCGATGGGCCTGATGGGGGTTGTCTGCGCCAGCTTGTACGTCATCTTCAAGCGGCGGGACTGGCTCTAGATCCTCGCGTGACGCTCAGTTCTTGTTCACGCTCTGCTCGCGCATCCCTTGCGGATCGAGCCAGGAACGGCCGTGGGGAGTCCCTGGGGAGAAGTGATGCGGGCGATCTCCTCGGCCCTGTATCCGACGAGCCCCTGACCAGGTCTTCTGGGCGTCAGCGAACGCTGGGGGGAATCCGGGGAGAAACGACAGGCAGCCCACGCCTTGCGTCACCGACAGTGACATCCATGCGCCACTTGGCGCTTCCGGCAGCTGGACCTGACCGCGACGAGCGCGTCGCGAAGGCTCAGAGACTCTCCACACCCCGCGCCGTGCCGCAGAGCGGCAACAGGGCAGGCTCCTTCTAAGCACATACTCCACCGCCTCGACGCGATGTCTCCCGTCCGTGCCAAGAAGCCGGACTTACCGACGCCGTGCTGACAGCGCTCGCACCAGCGGGGAGAGAACTTCCCGACCCGAAGCAGAGCACCGACACCGCTGCCGCGGCCGTATGCTGTGAACTGGTCGGCCGATGTTGGAGTTTGGCGGTAACGGACGACCGGCATCCTGGTGACAGGACCGATCAGCCCGTAACCTCGCGACCTTGGGCAAAACGCCAACGGCCCATGCTGACCGACGCGTTGGATGTAACTTTGCCGGCATGAGCAGCGACATCCACATAGACCGTGCCCCGTCCTCCGGGGGCGGCATCCAGATCACGGTCAGCCTTTCCCCCACGGTCTTGGCCAAGCTCCAAGAGGACGGCTCCTGGACAGAGTCCATCAGCGAAGGCCAGGTCACCGGCGACGGCCCAGCCATCACCCAGATCGAGTTCAAGGTGCCGTAGGCACCAGGCAGCCGCTCGGAAGGCACCATGGCCGAACCAGAGGGTCCGGCAAGTGGCAGGGACGGAAGGAAGGCCGGCGAGCCGGGAAGCTGTCCGCCTCCACCCGCACGGACGGTGTTTACGACTCCTCGGCAGCATTGCTCCACAGACGCAGCGTCTCGAGTTCACGCCCAGATCCTTGGCCACGGCCACCACCGGACGTGTCGGACTGGCGCGGTACAGCACAATGGCATCGGCCCGGAACTCAGCCGAGCCCATGTAAGTCCCGAACGGGAATTCCTGTGTCTCTGGAACTTCCGAGATCCAGTGTCCTTCGAGACGCAGCGCGGGTAGCGGCGGACGGTGTCAGTGAGGTTCCGTCTACGCCAGGCGATTGACCAACCGATCGCCCTGTACGAGCTGAGCGCGCGGCACACGCCCGGCCGTCAGCACCTGCTCGCACACTCCGACGGTTGAATATCGCAGAACAGCAGCGGCTCCGGCCCGAGCACCCACCGTCCTCCTCGGCGCACGCTTCGTCAAACGGAGGAACGGGGGGGCGGCCGTGGGGTTTGAGGACCCCCGCGTTCGCCGGGGCAGGGGGCTGATGCGAGTAACGCATGAGGTCGAAAGTACCGACCAGGGCTTGGTCTACCGAGCCACCAACCGCGGCTCTGGATTCGTCGGCATCCTACGTCGCTCAGCTGCAGGATCGTGCGCGCTGGGCAGTTCGGTGGCGTACGCCCCGCACTGACGCCCGCGCGGCTTCCCAAGCGACGCCCCCGGCAGAAGATCCCGCCACAGGCCACATGGCAGAGAGCGACATCCGGGGGCTGGCGAGTTGATCAGCACTCGACGGACCGCGGGGGCAACGCCGGCTCGACACCAACCGCGCTTCTCACTCGGTGCCTCGCCGGGCGACGATGGCGGCCCACCGGGTGGTGTAGCCGATCAAGGAGCCGGAACCCGCGGGTCGGGGGACGGTGACTCCGCCAGACCGAGTGCTCAACTCGCCTCAGCAGGGCGCCTCGTGGGCTGCCAGGATCGCACCTCCGATGCCGGGGGCGAACGCGCAGGCCAGGGCTACGAGGGCGAATCCGGCGCAGCCGCCGATCAGCAGCCCCCGCCGGCCGAGGCTGTCGCTGACGGGGCCGATGACGATCTGGCCGACGACCACGCCGGCGAGGAAGGCCATGAGCGTCAGCTGAATGGCGGAGCTGCTGGTGTGCAACGTGCGGCTCATCGCCGGGAAGCCGGGTACGTACATGTCGATGGCCGGCGGGCCCACTGCCGTCAGACAGGCGAGAACCGCGAGGAGACCCCGCTCACGCCCGACCGGCTGAGGCGCGGCAAGGGCATGGCTTCCGGCTGGGGCGGCCACGGACGGGGAACTCGTGGCGCTGCGACGGAGGATCTTCCGGATTGTCATGCGTGGTCACATCGCTTCCGCTCACCGCTCCGGAAGCGGCCCGCCGGGGCGAGCCGGTGCTCGCGGGCGTAGCCCTCCAGCAGCGAGCGCAACTGGCTGCGCCCCCGGTGCAGTCGGGACAGCACCGTGCCGACGGGGGTCCGCATGATGTCGGCGATCTCCCGGACGGTGAAACCCTCGATGTCGAAGAGGTACACGACGATGCGGAAGTTCTCGGGGATGGCCCGCAGCGCCGCTTCGACGTCCGCGTCGGGCAGGTGGTCGAGCACTTCGGATTCGGCCGTACGCAGACCCGTGGACGTGTGTGACTCGGCACGGGCCAGCTGCCAGTCCGCCGGCTCCGCCGTGCCGTCGTACTGCGGCCGACGCCGCTGGCCGCGGCGGGAGTTGAGAAAGGTCGTCGTGAGGATGCGGTACAGCCACGCCTTGAGGTTCGTACCCTCGCGGAACTGGTGGAACGAGGTGTAGGCCCTGGCATACGTCTCCTGGACGAGGTCCTCGGCGTCGGCCGGATGGCCGGTCATGCGCAGGGCGGCCGCGTAGAGCCGGTCGAGGAACGACAGGGCCGGTTCGAAGCGGGCCTGGAGCTCCGCATCGGACCACGCCGAGTCCTGCGGGCCGCAAACGGTGTCCTGGGCGGCTCCGGAGAGGGATCGTGTTGTGGTCATGGTGCCTCCTGGGAGGTGTGGTCGAGCGGCAGCCGGGTCATATGTCCGGCCGACTCAAGGCAGGCCGGTACGTCGTGCAGGGCGAGGACGACGGTGGTGTCGGGCAGGTTCGCGAGGATGCCGAGTACGTGCCGGGCGGTTCGGTCGTCCAGGCCCGTGGTCGGTTCGTCGACGATCAGGACGTGCGGATGGCGGGCCAGGGCCCGGCCCAGGTAGACCCGGCGGAGCTCCCCGCCTGAGAGTTGCCTCCCGCCGGGGCCTACGGGGGTTCTGGCGGTCAGTCCGCTGTCGCTCAGCCGCAGTTCGGCAAGGCGTTCGTCGATCTCGTCGTCGGTCAGGGCGGCGTCGGCGAGACGCCAGTTGGATCCGAGTGTGCCGGTGAAGAGGTGGTCGTCGGCGGCGACGGCCACGACGGCGGGCCGGCTCTCGCGGCCGTCGGTCGCTTGCCGCAGCGACGAGGCGAGGGCTCGGAGCAGGGTGCTCTTGCCGCTGCCGGAGCGGCCGGTGACAACGAGCACCGCGCCTCGGGCGACGGTGACACCAAGGACGCGCCCCGGCCGGAGGGCCATCGGCGGAAGGGGGAAGTCGGCGAAGCCGATGCCCTGCTCGGTGGACCATGACCGCATCGCCGGAGAGGCGGGATCGCTCGCGGGGCGCGGCAGGTTTGCCGTGAGCCTGCGATGTGCGGCCTTCACGATGGCTCGGGCTTCGGCCGCGGTCGCCAGTTGCTCGGCCTGGGACAGCACGCCGAGAGCCAGCAGAGCGACGAACACGAACGTGGGGGCGTCCGGTGCGCTGCCGACAGCAACTGTGGCGGTGAGCGTGGCCGTGCCGATCAGGCCGATGGCCAGCGTGGTCCGGTGCCTGTGCCGACCGGCCGCTTCCCGTGCGGTGTCGAGTCGGGTGAACCTCGTCGTCGTACGCGCCGCCAACCGCTCGGCGGCGCCGAGCGATGCCAGCTCCGTCCATGCGTCGACGGCGGTGACGAGTTCGGCGCGCAGCGCCTTGCGGGTGTGCTGCTCGGCTTCGCGGGCGGTACCGGGCGTACGGTGGGCGATCACCGCCATGACGACAACGCCGGCCAGGAGTACGGCTGCCGGCACGACGGACGTGGACACCGCGACGGCGAGGACAGCACCGACAGTCAGCGCGGCGGTGACGGCGACGGGAGTTGTGCACTCGATCAGCGCCATCCCGTCGCTGTCGGCATCGGCCATGCTGCGGTCGAGCAGTTCACCCGACCACAAGCCATCCACCTGTGCCCGGTCGCCGGCCGCGGCACGGTCGAAGAGACCGGCCCGAGCGGTGGCGATCCGGCGCAGAGCGGCCGCGTGCAGCACCAGCCGCTTGCTGTAGTTCCCGGCGACGCGGGCCATGGCGAAGGCGCGCACACCGCCGCTGGGGGCGATGTAGGAGAAGGAACTGAACGTGGCCGCCCCGGCGACGGCGCAGGCGCTGATGAACCAGCCCGACAGACCGAGCAGTCCGGCGGAGGACAGTTCGGCGACGACCGCGAGCGCCAGCCCGCCGGCTGCGAGGGAACTCGCCCGCCGACCACGGGCGTTCGGGCTACGGCTGCTGCTCATCGCGCGTTCACCAGCCTCGCTTCGTGCAGGAGGCCGTCGTCGATCGTGAGCACGATGTCGGCCGCGGCGGCCAGCAAGAAGGAGTGGGTGGCGACGATGACGGTGCAGCCGTCGGTGGCCCGCCGCAGGGCCTCGGCGACCTCGCGTTCGCTGTCCGCGTCGAGGTGGGCGGTCGGCTCGTCGAGCAGCCAGAGCCGGGCTCCGCGCAGAAAGGCGCGGGCGATGGCGATCCGGCGGGCCTCACCGGTCGACACACCCCAACCGCCCTCACCGAGCCGGGTGTTCAGTCCCTCGGGGAGCCTCTCGATCACGCCGCTCAGCCCGGCTGCGTCGACAGCCCGCCGGATCTGCCGCTCGGTGGCCTCCGGACCGCCGAGGCGGATGTTGTCGCGGACGGTCGCGTCGAGCAGCACGGTCTGCTGTCCGACCCAGGCACATCCGCCGAGGGCCGGAGCCTGTCGTACGGACGAGGTCTGCCACTTGACCGAGCCCGCCGACGGCCGACGCAGGCCGGCGATCAGCGACAGCAGTGTGCTCTTTCCGGAACCGGAGGCACCGGTGATCGCGGTCCAGCTGCCCGGTGCGAACTCGACGTCGGCATTGACGGTGTCGTGGTCGGCGCCGCCGAAGCGGAACCGGACCGCTGTCAGCGACACACCGACCGGCTCGGTCAACCGCGGGCCGGCTGCCCGGGGCACCTCGGCCGGGGTGTCCTTGACGATGCCGCGGACGGCGCAGGCCGCGACCGTCGCGCGTTCCCGCTGGTGGAAGGCGGAGGCCCTGGCGCGCATCGGGGCGAAGTACATCGGACACACCAGCAGCACCAGCAGACCCGTGAACAGGTCGAGCCGTGGTGCGTGCGGCACCTGCACATAGCCGAGCAGCGACAGACCGATGTACGTGGCGTTCACCGCGATGGAGAACGTGATGACGACGTCCATGACCATCCCGGACAGGAAGGCCCGGCGCAGCACACTCAGCGTCGCCTTGTTCAGCCGCTCGGCGGCCGTGGCCAGCGTTCGGCCGCGCCGGCCGACCGCGCCGAGTTCGCGCAGGGTCCGCATGCCACGGAAACTGTCGAGCACCACGGCGTTCAGGTGCCGGGTCGCGGCCGACTGCCGGTCCGCGCCGTGCTGGGCGAACAGTCCCGCCAGGCGCATGTTCAGGGGCAGCAACGCGGTGGTAAGGACGAGCACGATCGCAGCCGGCCAGTGCACCGCGGCCGTGACCGCCAGTACGGCGACCATGGACAGCGATGCCGACCGGCTCATGGGCGCGGTCTGCGCATGGAAGTCGGCAACGTCTTCGGCCAGATCGACCATCGCCCACGCGGCCTCGGCCGGACCGGCCTCGCTGATCCGCCCGGCGGTCGGCAGCAGAGCCCCCGTCAACTGCTGCCGCAGACCGGTCGCGACGGCACGCGCGCCCCGCTCGGCGAGCGTGCCGGCCGTCCAACCGGCGCCCACCGCCAGCACACTCGTGACTGCGAATGCCACCAGGCCCCACGTCTCGTGCGCCCCGGCCCGGTTCATCACAGCCTGGGCCGTCCATGCCAAGGCGCCCCAGCGTGTGATCGTGAACAGCGTCTCCAGCGTCCTGAAGGTGCCCGACAGGCGAAACCAGCGCCGTCCCGGCGCGGCGCAGGCGGCGAGCCAGGCGTCGTCGCTCTTCTCGTACATCTCATTCGTCGTCATGAGGCCGCCGCTCGTCGACGATCCACGCGATGCCACCGGTCAGAGCGATGGCGATCATTCCCAGGGTGGTCAGCAGTTGCGAGTGGACCTGCCGGTAGCCACCGAACATCCCCTGGCAGACGAAGTAGGCGAGCAGGCCCAGCACGGTCCAGGCGACCGCGGAGAGCAGACGCAGTACGACACGGACCGGCGTAGGGAGTGAGCTTCGGGCGGTCATGAGTGCGCTCCCGCGGTGTCGAGCTTTCCGGCGAAGGCCCGGTGGGCAAACACGTTGTAGGCCAGCACCAGTGGCATGTTCAGGCCGATGCCCACGAGGATGAAGACCATCGTGGAGTGCGGGCCGGCCGCGCTGTCGACGGTGAGGCCCGGCGGCAGGAGCACCGGGTAGCGGGCCACGCCCAGGGCGAGGAACACGGACACCGTGGCAATCACGAGCCCGCCGAGCGGCAGCGTCTCTGCCGCCCCGGACTGCCTCTTCCATGGGAACGTGACGAGCGAGGTGGCCGCTCCCCCGGCGGCGAACAGCAACAGGACCGCGAACGCGAAGGCACGCCCCGGGCTGTCGAGGTTCAGCGGTGCCGCGGTGGTGTCGACGGTGACGAGGACAAGGGCGAGCAGCGCTCCGGCGACCGCCGTGGCGATCACGCCCCGTCGTCCCGCCGACTCCCGCAGCGGTCCGGACGACTTGTGCTTGGTGTAGGCGTAGCCGAGAGCGGTGTACGCGGCCGTGACAGTGAGCCCCGACAGCACACAGAACCAGCTGAAGGCCCCGAAAGCCGACCCGGTGTAGACGTCGCCCCGCAGATGCACCGCCGAGGTCAGCGTCCCCAGGGCGAAGCCCTGTGCGAACGAGGCCAGCAGCGACGCAACGCCGAAGGCGACCGTCCAGCGGGGAGCCGGCGGTGCCTGGGACGCCATCTCGACACTCACGCCGCGCACGATGAGGGAGAACAGCACCACGGTCATCGGCAGGTAGGCGTGCGGCAGGATCGCGCCGAAGGCCAGGGGGAAGCCCGCCCACAGCGCGACGCCGAGCAGGATGAGCCAGGTCTCGTTGCCGTCCCAGCCCACCGCGACGGACTCCAGCATGTGCCGCCGGTGAGCGGGGTCTCGTTCGAAGAGGGTGGCCACGCCGACTCCGAGGTCGTAGCCGTCCAGCACGACGTACATCAGGAGACAGACGAGTACGGTCGCCGACCAGAGGGTGGTGGTCATCGCGCCGCCACCTCCCGGGAGCCGAGCGGTACGGGAAACTCCCGCGGTACGCCGTCCTTCGCGAGGCCGGTGTCCGGCAGGTTCTGCGGTGGAGGCTCCCGCCCGGGGTCGTCGCGTTCCGGGCCGGTGCGCATGGTGCGGACGATGTAGGCGACGTAGGCCACCAACATGATCAGGTAGAGCAAGGAGAAGCCGATCACGGAGAACAGCACTTCCCCGGGTGCCAGGTGGGACACCGCGGCCGACGTGCGGAGCTGCCCGAACACGATCCACGGTTGCCGGCCTGCCTCGGCGGTGACCCAGCCTCCGAGGATGGCCAGGATCCCCACCGGTGTCGTCCACAGAACGAACCGGTGGAAGCGGCGCGCGGTCCACAGGCGGTTGCGCATGCGCAGGACCGTGGCGGCGAACGCCGTGCCGAACATCAGCACGGCCGCCAGGAACATGACGCGGAAGCCCCAGAAGGTCGCGGCCATGTCCGGCCGGTCGGCGGCCGGAGTGAGCTTGAGGCCGGGCATGGCCGTCTTGCAGGTGAGGTCCTTGGCGATGTAACTGCCGAGGCAGGGAATGTCGAGTTCGGCGATGTTCCGCGCGGCTTGCTGGTCCGGAACGGAGAACAGGACGAAGCCGGTGTCACCGTTGTCCCAGTTTCCTTCGATCGCCTCCAACTTGGAAAGCTGGTGGGGCAGTTCATGCCCAGCCACGCCGTCGCCGAGGTAGAGCTGGACGGGCAGCAGCAGCGCGGCGATCCCGAGCGCGATGGACATCGAGCGGCGGGCGAATCCCTTCGCACGCCCCTTGACCAGGTACCAGGCCGAGATGCCGGCCACGAAGAACGACGCCGAGATCAGCACGGCGGCCAGCATGTGCGGCCAGCGCCAGATGAACGACGGGTTGAAGATGACGCGCATCCAGTCCGTGGGCTCGAACTGGCCGTGGACGACCTTGAATCCGGCTGGTGTCTGCATCCACGAGTTCGCCGCGATGATCCAGGTGGACGACAGCACGGTGCCGACCGACACCATCACGGTGGACACGAACATCGTGCCCTTGCGGACGCGGCCGTCCCCGTAGAGCAGGACGCCGATGAAGCCGGCCTCGACGAAGAAGGCGGTCACGACCTCCATGCCGATGATCGGCCCGATGATCGGGCCCGTCTTCGCGCCGTACACGCCCCAGTTGAGACCCATCTGGAAGGTGATGACGGCTCCGGCGACCACGCCGATCGCGAACCCGACGGCGAAGATGCGCCGCCAGAACCGGAACATCTGGAGATAGACCGCCCTGCCGGTACGCCAGTACAGGCCGTAGACGACCGACAGGAAGATCGACAGGCCGACGGTGATCGCCGGGAAGGTCATGTGGAACATCACGGTGATGGCGAACTGCCATCGCGACAAGTCGAGAAGACTCATCACTGCTCCCTTTCGTAAGGGGCGGGTTGGCTGGGGCCTGATCCCGTCGATGCGGGTTCAGGCGTCGACGACGGGAGTGGTGGTCGGTGTGGCCTTGTTGAGGCGGGGCAGGGTGGCGGCGCCGATCGCGAGCAGGGCGACGATGCCCATCTGGACGTACTCGACTGCGGCGAAGGCGTGGGCGATGTTGTGCGGGGCGAGGGCCAGGTAGAGGGTGCCGAGGGTCGCCACGCCGAGGGCCAGTCCGCTCTGCTGCAGGGTGATCAGTACGCCGCTGCCGATGCCTGCCAGGTGGGTGGGGACGTCGGCGAGCACGCTGCGGAACAGGCCGGCGAACAGCATCGACTGTCCGGCACCGACCAGGGCCAGCGGCACGGCCATCGCCCACAGGCCGACGTGCGGCCAGTCGGCGAGCAGGACCGCCACCAGCGAGACCAGTCCGGCGAGTTGGACGACGGCGCCGGCGGACAGCGCGGCCCGGCCGAACCGGGTGATCAGGCGGGGCGCGACCAGGGACCCGGCGAAGAAGAACAGGGCCATCGGCAGGATCGCCAGGCCACTGTGCAGGGCGTCGACGTGCAGGCCGTTCTGGACGGTGAGGGCGAAGACGAACATGAACGCGCCGAAGCCGATGCTGAAGACGAACACCATGGCCAGGCCGCGGGCCATCGAGGGCAGGCGCAGCAGGGACGGCGGCAGCAGTGGGACCTCGCCGCGCCGCTCGGTGCGCTTCTCCACGACATAGGTGGCGGCGCCGAGGAGGACCGCGGCGGCGAGCATCAGCCAGGTCCACCAGGGCCAGCCCAGGGAGTGTCCCTCGGTCAGCGGCACCAGCAGGGCGGTCAGGGTGGCGGCGAACAGCACGGTGCCGGGCAGGTCGATGCCGACGGGGTGGTGTGAGCGGGTGTCGGGCACGATCCGGGCCGCGACGATCAGTACGACCACGCCGATGGGCACGTTGACCAGGAAGATCGGCCGCCAGGAGGTGCCGGCGATGTCCGCGCCGACCAGCAGGCCGCCGACGAGTTGTCCGACCACGGCGGCGATGCCGGAGGTGGCCCCGTACAGGGCCACGGCACGGGCCTTGCGCTCTCCTTCGAGGACGTGATGGAAGGTGGCCAGCACCTGCGGGATGAGCAGGGCCGCGGTGGCGCCCTGGACGATGCGGGCCGCGATCAGCGCGCCCACGCCCGGGGCGGCACCGCAGGCCAGGGAGGCCAGCACGAAGCCCACGAGCGCCCCGAGGAAGACGCGCCGGCGGCCGAAGCGGTCACCCAGGCGCCCGCCGAGAACCAGCAGGGTCGCGTATGCGACTCCGTAGCCGGCGATCACCAGCTCCAGCGACGACGCGGAGGCGTGCAGCGAGGCGTCGATGCTGGGCAGGACCACGTTGGTGATGAAGAAGTCCATGATCGGCAGGAAGGCGCCGGCCAGCAGGATGAACACCCCCACCGGGTGCAGGCCCCCGGCGCGGGCCGCGGCACGGGGCGAGAGTGCCGCCGCCCCGGTATGCCGGGAAGAAGTGGTTGTCGTCATGACAGCTCCCAGAACCTTGGTTATGAGCTCATAACTATGAGCTCATAACGAGTATGCCCCCATAACTACCCGGCAGACAACCCGTACCCTGGAGCCGTGACGGAGGACCAGACGCACCAGACAGGCCCGACAGCGGGGCCCAAGCACGAACAGCGGTGGGCCGAACTCGCCGACCTCGTACTGATCATCAGCCGGGAGATCCAGTTCCGCCGGTACACCGACGAACGAGCCGTCCATCTGTCACAGTCCGAGGGCATGGTCATGCGCCACCTGAAGCGCGACTCCGCCGCCACACCCAGCCGGATCGCCACCGCGACAGGGCTCCAGCGCACCAACCTCTCCACCGTGCTGCGCGGGCTCGAGGAGAAGGGCTTCATCGAGCGGCACACCCACTCGGCCGACGGTCGCGGGGTGACGGTGCACTCCACCGAACACGGACGCAACAACACCACCCTCGTCCGGCAGGAATGGGCCACGACCCTCTCCGACGCCGCCGACCACGACACCCAACACCTCGACGCCGCCCTCACCCTGCTCACCGCCATGGAGAACGGACTGACCAGAACACGACCGCGGAACCGCGCCACACCTCCGACAACGGAAACCTGACGGCGACTCATCGGACGAGCACGCGCAAACACTGCACGCACCCTGGTGCCGCGGCGCCTCTTCCGGGGAGAGTCTGGGGAGCACGAACGACCCTGGGGAGCGCGTGGGGAGAATCAACCGCGTAACCGGCACGCCCCTCAAAGACACTGAAAGAAGTGTCCGCACAGGTCAGAGACTGCTTCAATCGCGTTTCCGCAGGTCAGTACCACCAGGTGGACAACTTCAAGAAGATCTCGTCGTGGGCCGCCATCCTCTTCGCCCCCACGCTGATCGGGACGATCTACGGCATGAACTTCACACACATGCCTGAGCTGGGCTGGACCTTCGGATACCCCTTCGCCGTCGGCTTGATGGGGGTGGTTTGCGTGATTTTGTACCTGGTTTTCAAACGGCGAGATTGGCTCTAAGGAACTGACACCTCACTCAACCCTCCTCCGCGCCTTGGCTCTCGCACCCTCTGGAGATCGACCTAAAAGCGGCCGTGGGAAGTCGCTGGGGAGAGGTGATGCGGGTGATCTCGTCCACCTGCCTCCAGCAAGCCCCTGACCAGGAAATTTGCACACCATCCATCGCTGGGGAGTATCTGGGGATTACGGATCGTTCTGGAATAGCGTGCGGCTGCGACAGCGGCCTGTGCCCACCGAGTTCGGCACCACGCTGGTGCCGAACTGAACACGCCTCGACAGACCGCAGACAGTCACTTTGTTGTACGTGGTCGAAGTCAGCCCGAGACGATGCTGTTCGCCGGTACGTACAGGAAGATGCCGTCGCCCGCCTCCTCGTCGTCAGCGCCGAGCACCAGGTCGATGCGACCGTAGTCGGACAGGTCGGCCAGTGCGACGGCGGAGCCAAGGGTGTCCGTTGGACCAGGTGGAGCCGGAGACGCCGGAGGTGACCTGAGAGATCGCGAGCGTGCAGGTGGCAGCCGGCTCGACCGAACTGCCCCTGAGGGCAGAAGCGTTCTGGCGTTGCGGCGGTACACGCAGTCGCAGGCATTGGCCTTGCTGACCCGCTTGGTGGCGCCGAGCATGTCCATTGCGCCGCCGACGATGTCGTCGACGAGGCCGACGACCCGTTCGGCCAGTCGGGCGCCCTTGGCCCAGTCCCAGGAGGCCCCGTATTTCGCGAGGATCTTTCCCACAATGCCACTGGCGAAGCTTCCGGCGATGTTGAGGAGGGTTTCGCCGCAGGAGCCCACGTCGCCGGTGGAGACGCAGTCGAGTGCGGCGTCGATACCGAGGATGTCCCGAACGATCTTTACGAGTACCTTGGCGGCGCGGACGGTGCGCTGCTTGGCCGAGGAGTACTGCTGCTCGGCCGCCATCTGCTCCGCGCCGGCCCGGTTGACCGTCTCCTGCTCTTTGGTGGGGCCAGGTCCCGCGCCGCAGTCGCTCCATCCGCGGCAAGGTGCCGTCGAATCTTCGCGGATCATGCCGGTGGGGTCGGAGAGCGTGGTGGGGTTGTTGTCGGCGTAGGCGTAGCCGTTGATCTGCTGCGGGCTGGTGTGGTCGATGATCGGGTCGACGGAGATGAACTTGCCGAGTTCGGGGTCGTAGGAGCGGGCCCCGATGTGGGTCAGTCCGGTGGACTCGTCGTTGGTGCCGCCGACGAAGCCCTTCTCACCGGGCCAGGCGCCGATGGGCTTGCCGCGGTCGACGCCGTAGGGGTCGGAGCGGCGCTGGGTGATCGCTCCGGTGGCGGCATCAATGGCGAGTTCGCCGGTGCCGTGGTGGTCGGCGGACAAGAAGGAAAGCTTGTTGTCGCTGGTGCGGATCGCGACGGTCTGGCCGGCGTGGCTGTAGTAGCGGGTGGCCTTGACCGTGGAGGAGCCCGCCGCGAGGGAGAGTTCCATGCCGGGCAGGTAGACGGTGGTGGCCTTGGGATCCTTACGGATCATCCGGGAGCCGTCGGGACCGTAGAGGAAAGTGCTGTCGCCCTCCGCGGTCTTGATCTTGGCGGGTTTGCCGGTGGCGTCCCAGTCGATGCTCTGGGTATTGCCGTCGACGACGCGGGTCTTGGTGTTGCCGGCGTCGTCGTAGGTGAAGGTGGACTGGTTGTCACCGGTCGGGGTGTTCTCCACGACCTTGGTGACCTGGTGCGGGCCGTCGCCCGCCGCACCCGCGCCGCCGTAGGTGTAGGTGCGGGTGACGTCCTTGGCCGCGTCCCGGCCGGTGTCGTGGATGACTTCCTTGGTGCGGTTGCCGATCGAGTCGACGCTGTAGGACTTCCAGTAGGGGGCCGGTCCACCCAGCGCGTTCGTCCCGGGCGCGGCGTCGCAGGCGGTGGGCTTTGAACCTTCGAGTCCGGTACTGCCCACGGTGCCTGCACCCTGAGCCGCGACGCCGGTGGCCGCCGGCGTCCAGGCATCCTTCAGACGGGCGCCTGCATCGTAGGCGAAGCACTGCACGTCGGTGGTCGCTGTGGAGCCGGCATTCGCGGTGTCCGAGATCGACAGGACGTTGCCGGCCTGGTCGTAGGAGTACGAGGACCGCTTCGCCGGAGCACTCGCGCCGGCGATGTCCACGCTCGCGGTGCGCAGACGGCCCGTGCCCGGCTCGTACTCGAAGGTCTGTCCGACCTTCTTCCCACTGCCGGTGGACAACTCCGTCCCCAGCACCTGACTGATACCGGAATAGGTGGTGTCCGTGACGTACGACGTGCTGCCGGTCAGGGTCGTGGGGCGCTGGAGCTCGTCGTAACCGTAGGTCAAAGGCTCGGCGGCAAGGCCACCGGCGGCTGGCAGACCGGTGCCCCGCACGGTGCCGTCACGGTTGTAGGACGTGGTGAACTCGTAACTGCCCGCGAGCGCACCCTCGGAGGCGGGCACCGCGTACGTGGTCTTCAGCGGGCGGTAGAAATCATCCATCGAGGTCACCGCGGAGCCGATGTACTGGGTCGCGTTCACATACCGCATAGGCCCAGGCCTGGCCCAGCCAATCCGCCTTGTCATAGCGGGTCTCGGTCAGCTTGGTGCCGGTGGTCGGCTCGCCCTCCCACGTGAATGTCGGCCGGGACAGCGAGTCGTACTGGGTGGAGACCTTCTTGCCGTTGCCGTCGATCGTCCAGTCCACCCGGTCGAGCGCGTCGTAATGCGTCTCGGAGGTCCCGGCGTCGGGGTCGATGGACTTGATCTTGCGGCCCAGCTGGTCGTACTCATAGCTCCAGACATTGCTCTTGTCGTCCGTAACGGTCTTGAGCTGACCGTTCGGGGTGTAGCTGTATTTCGTCTCGTCGTAGCCGAGCGCCGCGTCGGGACGATCCCCGTGGTAGTGCCGCAGGGCGGTGGTACGGCCCCCGGCGTCGGTGACGGAGGTGGTGGCGATGCCGCCTGCGGGCGGGTCGGAGTGGGTGAGCTCGCCGTCGTAACGGGTGGTGGTGCGCCACTGTTCGGTGCCGGCGTGCAGAGCGATCGCGGCGGTGGGCCGGCCCAGACCGCCGTAATCGGTGCGGCTCTGCGCACCGACCGCACCGTTCCCGGCGATCAACAACTCATCACTGGGGACACCCGCAGCACGGTAGGTGGCGTTGGTCTTGGTGACCTTGCCCGCACCGTCGTACCAGGCATCGGCGACCATCCGGGTGCCGCCGGGACCCTCGGTCTGCTTCTGTCGGCCACGCAACAGGCTGTCGAACAGCTCGTACTCGACGCCGTAACTGCCACCGGCCTCGACCTTCTCGGTCTTGATCGCAACCGGCTTGTCGGTACGCACCAGGTAGGAGTACTTGATGCTGGGCGTCTGGGACTCGTCCCGGTCGGGCAGCCAGACAGAGGTCAGACGGCCGATCGCGTCATGGGCGAGATCGGTGCGCCTGCCGTTGGGGTCGGACTGCCCGATCGAGGCACCGCGAGCCGGGTTGTAGTCGGTGGTCGTGACATGCCCGGCCGCGTTCGTGACGGCCGTCCTGGTCAGCAGGCCGTTGCCCTCGGTGTAGGCGGTCTTGGTCTCATTGGCCTTGGCGTCCTTCTGCCACACCGGGCGCCCGAAGGCGTCATAGCCGGTGGTGCCGGTCACCTGATAGGTGGCGGTGGTCCCGTCATGGGCGGTCATCCGCTCGACCTTGTTGTCCGCGTAATAGGTGCGGGTACAGGTGTCGTCGGAGGCGGTGGAGACGTCCCCGAGATCCTCGACCTGAGTGACGCGACCCGTATGGGTAGCGGTGTCGTACGTGGTGAGACTCCTGGTCTCACGCCAGCCACCGGCCGACGGTCGCCAGGTGATCACTCCAGTCGTCCTTGGTGCTGTTCCAGTCACTGGAGGAAGTCAGAGAACGATTCCTGCCGCCGACCCGGTAGAGCCGGATCGGCTCGGCGGTCGGGCTCGCGCTGTAGATGTGGGCCACCCGGGCGGAGAACGTCGTGCCCAGGATCTGCTTGTCCTTGTAGAACGACATCGGCATCGTGAACAGCAGCCGCCGCACGCCCACCCCGTTGCAGGAGACCGGGTTGTACCACTCTCGGCGGTCGCTGCCGAGTCCCACATCTTGGGCTTGCCCGCCTCGAAGACCGTGCCGTCGACAGCCTCGTCCTTGGCGGCAATCGCCCCGGAGGCGTCCTCACTGACCTTCAGTCCGACAGTCTTCAGCCCGAAGTCGATCTTCGCGATCTCAGGGGCGGCCGCCGCCTGCGGCGTTTTGACCACCAGCAGGTGCCCGAAACCGTCGGCCTCGGCCCGCACCACGAGGTCGACACCGGGATGGACCTCCGCGTACGTCGCCGTGCTCCCCTCGATCTTCGGTGCGGGCAGCACACCGTCGGGCCACGTCAGCGACATCTCCCGCCCTGCCCGGCGCAGAGTCACGAACGGCTCGTCCTTCGCCCCGCGCGCGAAGGACAGATCCACGGTGGCCGCCTTCGGCCCCCACCGCCCGTCCTCCCGCTTCACCAGGGCCTCATCGATCTCGATCCACTTGCCCGCCCGGATCATGCGGACCGGCTCGGTGTACTCCCTCGCCTGGAAAGTCCCATCCGGTTGCGCGAATACCTCACGCCGCTCCGAGCGCAGCCCCACCACCTCGACCGGCTCATTGCTGTTGTCTGCCGCAGCCAGCGCAGCCGACTCCGTCCAGGCCGGGCCGGACGCGGAAAGAGCCATCCGCGCAGGTCAGAGATGACTAAGAGAGCCCGGCGGTAGGCGTCACCTGAGTCTTCTGGTGGTGGGTAGGTGTCCCAGCGGTAGCGCGGCGGACACGCGTGCGGAGCGTGACGAGTACGCATGGCCGCGCCCGGCTGATCCGTGGATCCTCGAACGTCGGCTGAAGCCTGGCCGGGCGGGCGGCTGCTGAAGGATCAGGCGGCGGGAACCGCCTGCGGATAGAGCACGCTCGGGTCGGCGGACAGGGCCGCCTTGAGCTGGACGCAGTTGTTGTCGGCGAGGATCTCCATCTTCCCGGCCTCGATACCGTCGAGGGCGGCGCGCACGACATCGGCGGGGTCGTTCTTCTCCACGTCCCACCCGGCCATCATGTCGGTGTCGGTGCTGGCCAGGTGCAGGCCCGTCACCGCGGTTCCCTGGCCCGCGAGTTCGAGGCGGATGCCGTTGGTGAGGCTCCACGCCGCCGCCTTCGCCGCGCTGTAGGCGTTGGCTCCGTCGTAGGCGAGCCAGGACATCGCCGACAGGACGTTGAGAATGGCCCCGCCGCCATTGGCGGCCAGGACGGGGGTGAACGCCCGGACCACGTTGAGGGTGCCGAAGTAGTTGGTGTCCATCTCCAGCCGGATCTT